>NZ_JBWYHD010000002.1:0-667632 GCF_056711665.1 Bacillus sp. Medicinal_06
CCGGGATGGACGCACCGCTGGTGTACCAGTTGTTCTGCCAAGGGCATAGCTGGGTAGCTATGTGCGGAAGGGATAAGTGCTGAAAGCATCTAAGCATGAAGCCCCCCTCAAGATGAGATTTCCCATAGCGTAAGCTAGTAAGATCCCTGAAAGATGATCAGGTTGATAGGTTCGAGGTGGAAGCATGGTGACATGTGGAGCTGACGAATACTAATAGATCGAGGACTTAACCATATAATATGAATACAGATGTTATCTAGTTTTGAGAGAACATAAAAAACTTGTTGACATTTAAAATGAATCAAGTATAATAATGATTGTCTCAAATGAATAAAGTCTGGTAATGATGGCAGAGAGGTCACACCCGTTCCCATACCGAACACAGAAGTTAAGCTCTCTAGCGCCGATGGTAGTTGGGGCCTTGCCCCTGTGAGAGTAGGACGTTGCCAGGCAAATGGAGGATTAGCTCAGCTGGGAGAGCACCTGCCTTACAAGCAGGGGGTCGGCGGTTCGATCCCGTCATCCTCCACCATTTATGCCGGCTTAGCTCAATTGGTAGAGCAACTGACTTGTAATCAGTAGGTTGGGGGTTCAAGTCCTCTAGCCGGCACCAGTAACTATGGCGGTTGTGGCGAAGTGGTTAACGCACCGGATTGTGGCTCCGGCATTCGTGGGTTCGATTCCCATCAGTCGCCCCATTTCTTTTAAAACAAATATAACATGCGGGTGTGGCGGAATTGGCAGACGCACCAGACTTAGGATCTGGCGCCTTTGGCGTGGGGGTTCGACTCCCTTCACCCGCACTTTTAATAAAATATCTCATAACATGTCTTGCGGAAGTAGTTCAGTGGTAGAATACAACCTTGCCAAGGTTGGGGTCGCGGGTTCGAATCCCGTCTTCCGCTCCAATTTTCAATATGACATGCCGGGGTGGCGGAACAGGCAGACGCACAGGACTTAAAATCCTGCGGTGGGTGACCACCGTGCGGGTTCGACCCCCGCCCTCGGCACCATATGCGCCCGTAGCTCAATTGGATAGAGCGTTTGACTACGGATCAAAAGGTTAGGGGTTCGAGTCCTCTCGGGCGCGCTTTTATTAACGGGAAGTGGCTCAGCTTGGTAGAGCACCTGGTTTGGGACCAGGGGGTCGCAGGTTCAAATCCTGTCTTCCCGATAGTTTTAAACATTATGGGGCCTTAGCTCAGCTGGGAGAGCGCCTGCCTTGCACGCAGGAGGTCAGCGGTTCGATCCCGCTAGGCTCCACTTATAACTTTATTATGGCGGTGTAGCTCAGCTGGCTAGAGCGTACGGTTCATACCCGTGAGGTCGGGGGTTCGATCCCCTCCGCCGCTACCATAAAGGACCTTTAGCTCAGCTGGTTAGAGCAGACGGCTCATAACCGTCCGGTCGTAGGTTCGAGTCCTACAAGGTCCACCATTTAAAGTAAATACCTGGAGGTATACCCAAGTCTGGCTGAAGGGATCGGTCTTGAAAACCGACAGGCGGCGAGAGTCGCGCGGGGGTTCGAATCCCTCTACCTCCTCCATTTTTTAAAAAGAATATTATATCGTCGCGGGGTGGAGCAGTCTGGTAGCTCGTCGGGCTCATAACCCGAAGGTCGCAGGTTCAAATCCTGTCCCCGCAACCAAATGGTCCCGTGGTGTAGTGGTTAACATGCCTGCCTGTCACGCAGGAGATCGCCGGTTCGACCCCGGTCGGGACCGCCATTACATAAAGGCTCGGTAGCTCAGTCGGTAGAGCAGAGGACTGAAAATCCTCGTGTCGGCGGTTCGATTCCGTCCCGAGCCACCATTTTGAAATAGCAAGCCGGCTTAGCTCAATTGGTAGAGCAACTGACTTGTAATCAGTAGGTTGGGGGTTCAAGTCCTCTAGCCGGCACCACTTTCAAAATGAGCCATTAGCTCAGTTGGTAGAGCATCTGACTTTTAATCAGAGGGTCGAAGGTTCGAGTCCTTCATGGCTCACCATTTATTTTATAATTTCATGCGGGTGTAGTTTAGTGGTAAAACAAGAGCCTTCCAAGCTCTGGTCGAGAGTTCGATTCTCTTCACCCGCTTTTCCATTGGGGGCCTATAGCTCAGCTGGTTAGAGCGCACGCCTGATAAGCGTGAGGTCGATGGTTCGAGTCCATTTAGGCCCACCATTATTCCGCAGTAGCTCAGTGGTAGAGCTATCGGCTGTTAACCGATCGGTCGTAGGTTCGAGTCCTACCTGCGGAGCCATATTATATAGAGAAGTACCCAAGTGGCTCAAGGGGCTCCCCTGCTAAGGGAGTAGATCGCTAACGCGGTGCGAGGGTTCGAATCCCTTCTTCTCTGCCAGAAATTGGCCCGTTGGTCAAGTGGTTAAGACACCGCCCTTTCACGGCGGTAACACGGGTTCGAATCCCGTACGGGTCATACTTAAAGAGATAGCATAATCTGCTATCTCTTTTTTCATTTTTAACAGTAATCAGATAGAAATCTCCTTCCTCAAGTACGTGCAGAAAAGAGTCAAGGTGGTAAGGATGGGACGTTCACATTTCTGAAATACCATTGGCAACTAATAGTAAAAAAATAAAAATGGATAACAGGATAAAAAATATGCCATTAGATATAACACTGAATAGCATTATACTAACGTTTTTTGTCTTAACTCCAAAAATTAAGCGACTATAAATCCAATATCTATGATAGTTAATAAAACAATGCTAATTCGCAAATCAGTATTTGGATATAATCTTGAGGTTACAAAAACAAATAGTGTAGCGATAAGTAAAGAAATAGTCCAAAGAATGGGTTTAGCTATTGTTTTGCTTTCCCGCATGTTATTCTCCATAGTATCACCTCTTTCCACTTTCTTAAATTATACAAGCCTTTCGTAACAGAAAGATAATCTTTTAGTTATAACAAATCATATATTTTTGATATTGAAACACGCTATAGAATGGAGTGATGGTATGGATTTTGAAACCTTGTATCGAACCTATCGGCCTTTAGTTTACTCTGTAGCATATCGCTTGCTTGGCTCTGTTAGTGATGCGGAAGATGTTGCGCAGGATATACTTATTAAAAGTCAACATGTGAACCAGGAATCAATTAGAAATATAAAAGCTTATTTCATTAAGATGACGACAAATCATTGTTTAAATATACTGCAATCGGCTCAGAAAAAGAGAGAAGTATATACAGGAGAATGGCTTCCTGAGCCGGAAATAGATACGATGAAACTAAATCCTATGGACACTATAATTCAAAACGAAAGAGTATCCTATGCATTTCTTGTACTGTTAGAGAATTTAACGCCTATTGAAAGAGCTGTATTTGTCTTAAGGGAAGCCCTCAGGTACGATTATCGAGAAGTAGCGGAGATTTTAAACAAATCAGAGGCAAATTGCCGAAAGATTTACAGCCGTTGCAAAGAGAAGATACGACACGAAATACCAGTACATCCACAACAATCGGATCATACAGAAAAAATGATACATACCTTTATCAGAGGCGCAGAAACAGGGAATTTTGAGGAATTTATTAATTTGCTGACAACAGATGCAACCCTTGTCACTGATGGAGGCGGTAAAGTGCGTGCAGCTATATTTCCGATTCTGGGTAAACAGCGTATCCAGACGTTTTTGGAGGCTATTGTTTCACGAGGATTTTTCCAATTGGATCTTCTTCCAACTATAATAAATGGTCAATTTGGTATTTTAGCAAGGAATAAAGGCCGTGCAGAGAAAGCCATATGTTTTGAATGGAATGAAAGCGGAGAATCCATTAGAAGAATCTTCATTGTAGTCAATCCTGATAAGTTGAAGTATATTCCAGTTCTATAGCATTTATAAAAAAGAGATTTTTTTAAAATCTCTTTTTTATTTTGTCACAAAACAAAAAGCTAATTTGTCTTATAAGTGACGGGATATAAAAGGGATGCTATGTATGTTTTTTATTAGAGCTTCTGTCATGAATTAAGGTATGTTACGGCAGATAGTGATTGTAAATCATTCATAAAAGACCTTGTTAAATATCCTGGTATAAAAGTACAAACTCATTTTATTTTATGGAGGGAATATACGATGGAAACAAGGTTTTTAATGGGAAAGGTAAATCCAGAAGGTTATAAGGCAATGGCAGGATTAGAAAAATATTTGATGACTACAAGTATTGATGAGACATTGAAAGAGCTAATTAAAATTCGGGCCTCTCAAATCAACGGATGTGCGTATTGCATTGATCTCCATACGAAAGATGCGAGAAAATTAGGAGAAACAGAGCAGCGTATTTATGCTCTTAATGCTTGGCATGAGACACCATTTTTCACAGAGAAGGAGCGTGCTGTGCTTGCTTTGACAGAAGCAATTACACTAGTAGCGGAAACTCATGTTCCAGATGAGGTATATGAAGAAGTAAGAAAATACTTTGAAGAAAAGCAAGTTGCTGAAATTATTATGCAGATTGTTGCTATTAATGCATGGAATCGAATTGGAGTTTCTACTCGTTTAATGCCAGAATAAAGATAAAGTCTTGAAACAATAGAAAGCTATTCTTTCCAGAAAGGCTCTGGAAAGGATAGCTTTTTATGTATTACTACACATAATCTCTAATAAAACAAAGTTTTCACAATCTAAAGAAAAAGCTTACATTGAGATTGATTCCATACTCAATAAGATAACTTTCTCCTATCTGTGAAAAAGTTCACAAATAGGTCATAATTTGTGAATTAATTCACAATTATTCATGCTACAATATGAGTGTAAGGAAGTTAAACAACATTAAATTAGTACTTTAATTAATTACTTAAACAATCATAATAAATGTGAACAATAGAGAGGGGAAATTACCATGAAAAAAGGTATCAATCGCGTAGTATTAGTAGGAACAGGAGCTGTAGGTTGTAGTTATGCTTACTCAATGATCAACCAAGGTGTAGCTGAGGAATTCGTACTTGTTGATGTAAATGAAGCAAAAGCAGAAGGAGAAGCAATGGACTTAAGCCATGCGGTACCATTCTCTCCATCACCAACAAAAGTGTGGAGCGGTAGTTATGCAGATTGTAAAGATGCAGATTTAGTTGTTATCACTGCTGGATTACCACAAAAACCAGGTGAAACTCGTTTAGACTTAGTTGAGAAAAATACAAAAATCTTCAAGCAAATCGTTCGCGGTATTATGGATAGCGGATTTGATGGTATTTTCTTAATCGCAACTAACCCAGTTGACATCTTAACTTACGTAACTTGGAAAGAATCTGGATTACCAAAAGAACGTGTAATTGGTTCTGGTACAACTTTAGACTCTGCTCGTTTCCGCTATATGCTAGGTGACTACTTAAATGTAGATCCACGTAACGTTCACGCGTACATTATTGGTGAACATGGTGATACTGAACTTCCAGTATGGAGCCACACTACTGTAGGTGTACAAAAACTAGAAACAATTTTAGCGAACAACGAACAATACAACCAAGATGATTTAGATAAAATCTTTGTAAATGTACGCGATGCAGCTTACCACATTATTGAGCGTAAAGGTGCAACTTACTACGGAATCGGTATGTCACTACTTCGTGTAACGAAAGCAATCTTAAACAACGAAAATAGTGTGCTAACTGTATCTGCATACCTAGAAGGTCAATACGGTGAAAAAGACGCTTATGTAGGTGTTCCGGCTGTTATTAACCGCGAAGGTGTACGTGAAATCGTTGAGCTTGAGCTAAATGAAGAAGAAAAAGCGAAATTCGCTCACTCTGTAAAAGTATTAAAAGAAACAATGGCACCAGTACTTTAATATAATTGATAAATGATTCAGAGGCGGGAAACTGCTTCCGGCTTCTGAATTTTTATATAAAATAATATAAATTCCTTTTCCAGTTCCCTTGTATATCCCCAAAATATACCCCTTTTGTTGGAAAAGGATCGTTTATAGAAAAAGCACTCTATATGAAAATAGAGTGCTTTTTTATTATATTATTACAAGTGAAATAATCATCTGAAATAAAACGCTTTCAATGAATATTCGTCAAAATTCGATATATTTTATCAAAAATTAAAATATTACCTTTAATTACCACGAAAAAACGTATATTTATTTAAAAATACACAAGGATATTTCAGTTTTTCAGCGAATGTTTACAAAGTAACAAAAATTCTGTCATCTTAGTGAGGTGAACATATTGAGTGTAACAAATTGTATAGAAGAGAGTTTGTATGAATTTCATACAAAAAAGTGTTATGAGAGCTATAACATATTTGGCGCGCATTTTGCAGTAGAGGATGAAATACAAGGCGTACGATTTACAGTATGGGCTCCTCATGCAAAAGCTTTGAGTGTAGTTGGAGATTTTAATGATTGGGATGTTGAAGGGCATCGAATGATACAAATGACAGAAAAGGGTATTTGGTCACTGTTTATACCACATTTGGGGGAAAACGAAATATATAAGTATGCGATTGAGACCAAAGGTGGAGAAACAATTTTAAAAGCAGATCCCTATGCAAATTATGCAGAAGTAAGACCAAATACGGCATCTGTTATTTTTGATATAAGGGGATACGAATGGAACGATAAAAATTGGTTCCGCAAGAAAAAACGAAAATCAATTTATAAGGAAGCAATGGCAGTTTATGAATTGCATTTTGGATCATGGAAAAAGAAAGAAGATGGCTCTTTGTACTCGTATCGAGAAATGGCAGAGGAGCTCATTCCTTATGTAGTAGAGCATCAGTTTACTCATATTGAAATTATGCCGCTCGTTGAACATCCATATGATCGATCTTGGGGATATCAGGGAACTGGATATTATGCGGTAACAAGTCGATTTGGTACACCGCATGATTTCATGTATTTTGTCGATGAATGTCATAAATATGGAATCGGTGTCATTTTAGATTGGGTACCAGGTCATTTTTGTAAGGATGCTCATGGTTTGTATTTGTTTGATGGGGCACCAACCTATGAATATAAAGATTTGGATGTGCAGGAGAATCGTGTTTGGGGAACAGTAAATTTTGATTTAGGGAAACAGGAAGTGCGAAATTTTTTAATTTCAAATGCATTGTTTTGGATGAAATATTACCATATCGACGGCTTTCGCGTTGATGCGGTTGCGAATATGCTGTACTGGGAAAAAGAAGGGCAGCAGCAAAGTAATGAATATGCGGTTTCCTTTTTACGTGAGTTAAATGAGGCCGTATTTGCAGAGAACGAAGAATTTTTGATGACGGCAGAAGATTCGACAGCTTGGCCGCTTGTGACTGCCCCAACGTATGAAGGCGGGCTTGGCTTTAATTATAAGTGGAATATGGGCTGGATGAATGATGTGTTGAAATATATGGAGTGTGCGCCAGAGTACCGGAAATATATTCATGAGAAAATGACGTTTTCTTTGCTATATGCTTACTCTGAAAACTTTGTATTGCCGCTCTCTCACGATGAAGTCGTTCACGGGAAAAAATCATTGTTAAATAAAATGCCAGGAGACTACTGGGAAAAGTTTGCACAGCTTCGTTTATTATACGGGTATTTCTTTACGCACCCGGGTAAGAAATTGCTCTTTATGGGTGGGGAATTCGGTCAATTTGATGAGTGGAAAGATCTTGAGGATTTAGATTGGAATTTGCATGATTTTGAAATGCATCGTTCTATGCATGATTACTTTAAAGTGCTCATAGCATTGTATAAGCGCTCTAAGCCACTTTGGCAGCTGGATCATTCACAGGAAGGATTTCAGTGGATCGATGCTGATAATAGAGAACAAAGTATTTTTTCGTTTATTCGTAAAGGGGATAAGGATGAAGATATCCTTGTCGTTGTATGTAATTTTACTAACATTGTGTACGAAAACTATAAAGTGGGCGTACCAGAATTCCAGTATTATAACGAGATTTTAAATAGCGATGATGTAATATATGGCGGCTCAGGACAGGTGAATAAAAAACGGCTGAAGGCAATAGATGAGCCGTATCATAACCAGTCTGCTCATGTAGAAATAACAATTCCACCACTTGGGGTATCTATTTTACGACCAGTGAAAACGAGAAAGGGGAGCAAAAAACAAGATGGTTCAAAAGCAGACGTGCGTAGCAATGTTACTAGCAGGAGGAAAGGGTAGTCGTTTAAGTGCCTTAACAAAAAATTTAGCAAAGCCAGCTGTTCCGTTTGGCGGCAAGTATCGAATTATTGATTTCACTTTAAGTAATTGTGCAAACTCTGGTATTGAAACGGTTGGAATTTTAACGCAGTATCAGCCACTTGAGCTTCATAGTTATATTGGAATCGGTAATGCTTGGGATTTAGACCGTGTGAATGGCGGCGTGACTGTATTACCCCCGTACTCGGAATCTTCAGGAGTGAAATGGTATACAGGAACAGCTAGTGCGATTTATCAAAACTTAAACTACTTGCATCAGTACGATCCTGAATATGTTCTGATTTTATCAGGGGATCATATTTATAAAATGGATTACAGTAAAATGTTAGATTACCATATTGAAAAAGAAGCGGATGTTTCGATTTCTGTTATTGAGGTACCTTGGGACGAAGCAAATAGATTTGGAATTATGAATACGAATGAAGAGATGGAGATTGTTGAGTTTGAGGAAAAACCACAGTTCCCAAAAAGTAATCTTGCCTCGATGGGCATTTACATTTTTAATTGGGCGATCTTAAAAGAATATTTAGAGATGGATGCAAGAAATCCAGATTCTACGAATGACTTCGGAAAAGATGTTCTTCCTCTTTTACTAGATGAAGGAAAGAAATTAATTGCTTATCCGTTCCAAGGGTATTGGAAAGATGTTGGAACTGTTAAAAGTTTATGGGAAGCCAATATGGACTTGCTTCGTGATGAATCTTTATTGCACCTAAATGATCGTGATTGGCGCGTTTACTCAGTTAATCCCAACGAACCACCACAATTTATAGCTGAGAATGCCAAAGTAGAAGAGTCATTGATAAATGAAGGATGCGTTATTGAGGGAGATGTAAAGCATTCTGTTTTATTCCAAGGTGTAACGGTAGGAGAAGGTAGCCTAGTTATTGATTCCGTTGTTATGCCAGGGGCTCGAATTGGAAAAAATGTTGTGATTGAAAAGGCGATTGTTGGCTCAGGTATGGTAATTGAGGATAATACCGTGATTCGATCAGAAAAAAATGTAGATGAGATTGTATTAATCGCAGAAGGAAAATAGACAAAAGGGGATGAGATACATGGGAGAATCAATGTTAGGAATTATTAATGCAACAGGGAGCTTTCCTTCTTTAAAGAAAGTAACAGAACACCGTTCACTAGCTGCGCTACCATTTGGAGGGCGTTATCGTCTCATTGATTTTATGCTTTCAAATATGGTTAATTCCCATATTCATAGCGTAGCGATTTTTACGAGTCATAAAAATCGTTCCTTGATGGATCATCTCGGATCAGGAAAACAGTGGGATTTAGATAGAAAACGCGACGGCTTATTTTTATTTCCTCCAAATTGCCAATGTGATCAAGATGAGTTTGGTTCCTTCGCTCATTTTAGAAGACATATTGATTATTTTCTACGTAGTAGACAAGAGTACGTTGTCATTACAAATAGTCATCTTGTCACAGCAATCAATTTTCAAGCAGTGTTAGAGAGACATATACATACGGAAGCGGATATTACGGAAGTGTGTCATGAAGGAGTTCCCCTACAAACCTATGTGCTTAAGAAACAGCTATTATTAGATTTATTTGAAACGTATAAAGATATGGAGCATTATAGTTTATTTGATGTTGTTAGAGAAAAGCGAGGAGAATCATTGTACATCGGCACATATGAACATATGGGGTATGTAGCAGTGATCGATTCGATTGAAAGTTATTATAAACATAGTTTAGAAATTTTGCAGCCTTCGATTTGGAAACAGTTATTTACGAAAGAAGCACCGATTTTTACAAAGGTAAAAGATGAACCACCAACACGTTATATGAAAGATGCTAAGGTGAAAAATACAATGATTGCAAATGGAAGTATTATTGCAGGGAAAGTTGAGAATAGTGTTGTATTTCGTTCGGTTAAGGTTGGAAAAGGTTCAGTAATTCGAAATAGTATTATTATGCAAAAGAGTCAAATTGGAGATAATTGTATATTAGACGGTGTTATTATTGATAAAGATGTTAAGATTGAGGATGGTGTAGTTTTAACAGGAACACCTGATAATCCGCATGTTGTGGAAAAGGGGAGTATCCAAAGTCAAAATGTTACTAGTTATTCTTGAAAACTCAATATAAAGTGAAACTTTAATCAGTGGTGGGGGGCTTCATCCCCCACTGCCCGTTAATGCGGGATAAATGAAAATATGGATTAAAACATACTTTTTTTGTTGGGAGAGAGGATCCGGCGATGGGGAGAAGCAATCAAAGCCTTTTTTGGCCCCATGCCATGTGAAACCAAAAGGAGAAAATGAGTGGAGCACTTCTTTTGATTTCAGAGCTGTAATTGTTGAGTAGGAAAATCGAAATAGAGTTATATAGCCAGTGGAATTGGATTCACTGGCTCATCATGATATGAATTTAAAATCCGAAGGGAGGAAGCTGTAAGAAGGGCGGATCAAGGTGTACACGCTTTTCAGGCAGTGGAACAACACGTGAATATTTTATTTGCAGTATCAGAATGCGTACCGTTTATTAAATCAGGAGGTTTAGCAGATGTTGCGGGTGCACTTCCAAAAGAATTGAAAAAATTAGGGGTAAACGTCCGGATTATACTTCCAAACTACAGTCTTATCCCTAAGCATTTACGAGAAGCATGTACGCTTCATAAGGTAATTAATGTTCAGCTTGGCTGGCGAAACCAATATTGTGGGATTTTAAAAGGCGAGCAAGATGGGATTACGTATTACTTAATCGATAATGAGTATTATTTTAAAAGAGATTCTCTGTATGGACATTATGATGATGGAGAACGCTTTTCTTTCTTTTCTAAAGCAGTGTTAGAGTGTATGCCACATTTAGATTTTGAAGTGGATGTTCTTCATAGTCACGATTGGCATACAGCAATGGTAAATTTCTTACTCCGTGAAAAATATGGGGACAACCCGTTATATGAACATATTAAAACCGTATATACAATTCATAATTTGCAGTTCCAAGGTGTATTTCCACGTGAAGTTATGCATGATTTACTGGATCTTGGTGATGAATATTTTCATAGTGAACAGCTTGAATTTTATGGGAACGTTAACTTTATGAAAGGTGGCATTATCGCTTCAGATCGTATTACAGCAGTAAGCCCGACATATAAGGAAGAGATTCAATACGAATTTTTTGGTGAAAAACTAGATGGTTTGCTGCGTAAATATAATGATAAGCTGAGCGGGATTGTAAATGGCATTGATACGAGCGTATATAATCCGAAAACAGACGCATTTATTACTGCGCAGTATGATGCTGAGTCGCTATATGATAAGCAAGAAAATAAACGTGCATTGCAGCGTTACTTTGGTTTGCCAGAAAAAGAAGATACACCACTCATTTCAATGGTAACGAGATTAACAAAGCAAAAAGGTCTCGACTTAGTGCGTACTGTCTTTCATGAAATGATGGAAGAGGATGTACAATGTATCATTTTAGGATCAGGAGATTCTGAGTATGAGCAATTTTTTGAGTGGATGGCATATGAGTATCCAGAAAAAGTGAAAGTGTATATTGGTTTTAATGAAGAGTTAGCACATCAAGTATATGCAGGTAGTGATTTGTTTTTAATGCCATCACTATTTGAACCGTGTGGACTTGGACAACTCATTGCACTGGCGTATGGTGTTATTCCAATTGTAAGAGAGACTGGAGGCTTGAATGATACAGTTCAGTCTTATAATGAGAAAATGGAGACTGGAAATGGCTTCAGTTTTAGAAATTTTAATGCTCATGACATGTTACATACGATTCGTCGTGCGCTGAAGTATTATCATAATAAACCGGTATGGGAACAGCTTGTAAAACAGGCGATGACAGAAGATTATAGCTGGAAAAAGTCAGCTCTTGAATACAGGGAATTATATAAAAGTTTGCTGAAACACTCTTAGGTGGTGAAAAGATGTTTACTCATGTTGAAAGCTTTAAAGCAGCTTTTTTAGAAAAACTAGAAACGATGTATGGAAAAAGTTTCAAAGATTCTACTAGTCGTGACCAGTATAATACACTTGGGCATATGGTACGTGAGTATATGAATCAACACTGGATTGCAACAAATGAAAGGTACCGGACAGGGAATCAAAAGCAAATGTATTACTTATCTATTGAGTTTTTACTTGGCCGTTTGCTTGGTAGTAATTTACTAAATTTAGGAATACGTGATGTATGTGAACAAGGCCTTTCAGAACTTGGAATTTCCTTGAAAGAATTAGAAGAAAGTGAAGCGGATGCAGGGCTTGGTAATGGAGGACTCGGCCGCCTTGCAGCCTGTTTTCTTGATTCATTGGCATCTTTAAATCTTCCTGGGCACGGATGTGGTATTCGTTATAAGCATGGTTTATTTGATCAGAAAATTGTCGATGGATATCAGGTGGAGTTGCCTGAACAGTGGCTTCGTCATGAAAATGTATGGGAAGTCAGGAGACATGATCAAGCTGTGGAAGTAAGTTATTTCGGACAAGTGGAAGCTGTGCAAATCAATGACCGTTTAGAATTTCGTCATACTGATGCGGAAGTCATTATGGCGGTGCCTTATGATGTTCCTGTTGTTGGGTATGAAACAGATACTGTGAACACACTTCGTCTTTGGAATGCAGAACCAGTTCCTTTCCCGCAAAACTGTAAAGATATTTTGAAATATAAACGCGAAACAGAAGTGGTATCAGAATTTTTATACCCAGATGATACGCATGATGAAGGGAAAATACTACGGTTAAAACAACAGTATTTTCTTGTATCAGCAAGTTTACAAAACATTGTTCGCATGCATAGAGAGCGAAATGGAACGCTTCGTAATTTACATGATAAAATTGCAATTCATATTAATGATACACACCCGGTCCTTGCGATTCCAGAACTTATGCGTATTTTATTAGATGAGGAAAAGCTCTCTTGGGAAGAAGCGTGGGATATTACAATTCAGACGATTTCTTATACGAACCATACAACATTATCAGAAGCTCTTGAGAAGTGGCCGATTCATATCTTTAAATCATTATTACCACGGATTTATATGATTATTGAAGAAATTAATGAACGCTTTTGTCATGAACTATGGGAGCGATATCCGTATGATTGGAAGCGGATTGAAGACATGGCGATTATTGCACATGGTCTTGTGAAAATGGCGCATTTAGCAATTGTCGGAAGTTATAGTGTAAATGGAGTCGCAAAAATTCATACGGAAATTTTAAAACAGCGTGAAATGCGGTTATTTTATGAATTTTACCCAGAAAAATTTAATAATAAGACAAATGGCATCGCGCATAGACGCTGGCTTATGAAAGCAAATCCGCAGCTTACCAATCTTATTTCAGAAGCGATTGGAGAGGGGTGGAAGAAGCAGCCGCAGGGATTACAACTGCTACAAGATTACCGGTACGACACTGCTTTTCAAGATAAGTTACAAGATGTAAAGCAAGAGCGTAAACATATTTTAGCAGAGCGTATCCGCAATAACATGGGGGTTATTGTTGATCCAAGTTCCATTTTTGATGTACAAGTGAAACGATTGCATGCTTACAAAAGGCAATTATTAAATGTGTTACATATTTTATATTTGTACAATCGTTTGAAGGAAGATTCTAGCTTTTCGTTTTATCCGCGTACATTTATTTTTGGAGCGAAAGCATCGCCAGGCTATTATTATGCGAAAAAAATTATTAAATTAATAAACGAACTTGCTAGAAAGGTAAATGAAGATCCGTATGTGAGTCGATATATGAAAGTTATCTTTCTAGAAAACTACCGTGTTTCACTGGCTGAAGATATTTTTCCAGCAGCAGATGTAAGTGAGCAAATCTCAACGGCGAGTAAAGAAGCATCCGGAACAGGGAATATGAAGTTTATGATGAATGGAGCAATTACGCTTGGAACACTGGATGGAGCCAATATTGAAATTAGGGAAAAGGTAGGAGATGAGGCCTGTTTTATCTTTGGCTTAACAGCGGAAGAAGTGCTTCATTATTATCAAAATGGTGGCTATCGTGCAAATGATTATTACCACCACAATATGCACATTAAAAAAGTAGTGGATCAGCTAATAAATGGCTTTTTCCAAAATGTCGGAGCTGAATTTGAAGCAATTTATGATTCTCTTGTCATCCAAAACGACGAATACTTTGTTCTTCGTGATTTTAGTCCATATGCAGAGCGTCAAGAAGATGTAGGAAGAGCATATGAAAACAGAAGAAAGTGGCTAGAAATGTCAATCATTAACATTGCACAATCTGGGCACTTTGCGAGTGATCGAACGATCTTGCAATATAGTAGTGAGATTTGGGGTATTGGTGATGGAGTTAAGCTTTCGTGAGTTGAAGATATAAATTAAAAACCTTTCTTTTTAGTTGGGAGAGAGGATCCGGCCTTGTGTAGAAGCGGTCAGATCCCTTTTTAGTCCTATGCCACGTGAAAACAGAAGGAGAAAAAAGAGTGGAGGTCATTTTTTTTCTTCATAGCAGCGACTTATATGCCTAAAAATCAAAATGAATATATAGAAATAATATAGAGCCCCTTGTGAAGATTTGGAGGGGCTTTTATCTGTGGATTGGAGAATATAAAAATAAGTACGGGATATTTTAGTATGGAATTCTTTTTATATGAAAAAGTGGGTAAAATAATTATGAACTGAGGTGGAAGTATGCAAAATAGCTATGAACTTCCGAAATTAGAAACAAAGCGTCTGCTACTAACAAAAATAGATATGTCTCATTTAGACGATTTATTTGAAGTCTATTCGAACCCTCAAACGATTACATATGTACCTCGAAATGTACACAAAAATAAAGAAGAGACTCATAGTTTATTGGAAAAGATGATGGAAACAACAAAGGAAGGTAAGTCTTTTGTTTGGTCCGTTATTTTTCAGGAGAACCAAAAAGCGATAGGAACTTGTGGTATTTGGACATTACCACACAATAGTGCTTCTTTAGGAGCGGTTATCAGTCCGCTGTATTGGGGAAAGGGCTTCATTGTTGAAGCTTTAGAAAAGCTCATAAAGTTTGGTTTTCAGGAGTTAAGTTTGAATCGTATTGAAGGAAGGTGTGATGTGAAAAATATAGCGTCTGAACGAGTGATGCAAAAGTTAAAGATGACCTATGAAGGAACATTGAGACAAAGTATGCAAATTAATGAGAGATATTGTGATTCTAAGGTGTACTCTCTTTTGAAACAAGAATATGATAGCTCCCGGTAAAATCAAAAAGCTTGGAAGTTTCCAAGCTTTTTGATTATTTCACTATAGAGATATAAGGCGTCACCGAATACAGCATACCAGTTCCCCCATATTCCTCCGTAGCAAAGTATGAGAATGTAAAGAAACCTGTAACTGCAAATAATAGAACAAGAAAAAGTGCAAAGAAATATTTTAGCATGTATGGTCCCCTCATCCGAAGTTAGTTACATATATAAATCCAAATTGAAAAACGAACATCAAACCATTCTTTTCATATGGGTGAGAGCGTCCGGCCATGCGTAGAAGCGGTCAGTGCCTTTTTAGCCCCATGCCATGTGAAAACAGAAGGAGAAAATGAGTGAAAGTCTCTGTCTGTTCTTCATAGCCATCATTCACCTGTTAGAAAATCAAATTGGATTTATATATTATTATAATATACTACCACTTTATTTCCAAATGTTTCCGGTTTAAAAATGAGAAGTCAGACATGTTTTGTATGTTGTCATGGCATGATTGTTGGTGATAGATTTTGTATTTTTCGTAAATGTCATGTTGTGATGAACATGTGCATACTCCCAGTCATGGTCATTAAAATGCACTTTGCGCGGGGGAAGAAGCGGGACGACATCGAATAAATTAACAAAGCGAAAGCTACTTGCTACTTGCATTTTATAGTAGTTTCGAAAAGTAATATCGCCAACTTTTGGAGAAGCAAAGTTATAGAGACCATATTGTGCAAACGCAGTATTCACTCGTGCGTCTAATATGTGCAGTGTGGCAAGTGCCCCGCCTAGGCTATGTCCTGTGGCGAGCAGCTTTTTATGTGATGGCAAAGATACGAGCATATCCATAATCGTATCACGGCATGATTCATAAATAGAGAGAAAGCCGTTATGGACGTTCCCGCTGTTTAATGCGTATGGATAAGGTTTTTGGTTTACAAGTGAATCAATCAGCCACTCAGGATCCGTCTGTGTTCCCCGAAAGGCAACAATGATGCTATCTTCAGATTCTAATATGAAGCCAAACCATTCTGTCGTTTGCATTACCTTTGCTTGAAAACCTTGTACATATTGAAAATCATCAGGTATTTGAAAAACACCATTTTGTTTATATTGATCATATGTTAACTCGCAGCAAGAAGCTAACAATATGGCAGTATCTTTATCAAAGGATAAAGGAGCACGCATCAAGGAAGCCCTCCTTAAGAAGAAGTAATAGTTCAATATATGAGTGGAGATGGGGAATCATTCTTTGAGCGGCTTGAAAACAAAGTGTAATGAAAAGTGAATATGTTTTACTAATTAACACTTGAACCTACAGTTACGTGAGGGAGTATGATGGGAGTAACCATATCGATAAAAAGAATGTAGGGGGAATAACAGATGAGTAACAATGAAAATTATTCAATTGGAGAGTTTTCGAAACAAACAGGCACATCAGTACGAACACTACATTATTACGACGAAATTGGGTTGCTTACACCTGAAAAACATCCTAGTTCCGGGCATCGTATCTATAAAAAAACAGATATATTAACATTGCAAAAAATTGTGAGCCTAAAATTATTAGGATATAGCTTAGATGAAATCTGTGTAATGGTAAATAGGAAAAGCTTTAACGGAAGCTTGAAAGAAACATTACAAAGTCAGAAAAAGGCTTTTGAAGAAAAAAAGAGACATATCGAAACTTCTTTAAAAGCGATTCATCGAACGATTACTTTATTAGAGGACGAAGGACAAATAGACAGTGACATTCTGATGACGTTAATTCGGAATATACAAAAAGAAAATGAACAACGCTTATGGCTTGAAGAATATATGGATAAGGAAGTTGTTGATCGGTTATACGATAAGTCCGAAGAAGAGATGGTGGCATTGGATAAAGAATTTATCGAGTTGTCTAAAGAGGTAAAGAGACTATTTGGAAAGCCAGCCCATGATCTGGAGGTACAAAAGCTTGTTGATCAACATATGAAGGCAACTCTTGCATATGTTGGGGAAGAAGCGTTGTATTCTTTTGGAACATTAGAAAATATGGAGGAACAATATGAGCAGATGATTCCTTCTCCATATACAGCGGAAGAAGAGGACTGGTTAAACCGAGCGATGGAGTATTATATGATGCAAAAGGGTATGTATAGTCCAAATGAAGTAAAAACAGATAAATAAAAACAATCGCTACGTCTTATGACGTAGCGATTTGAATTTTACTCTTTTCCATCAAGAAGGCGACCAAGTCCTCCTAAAACGCTACCTTCCCCGCTGCTTTGAGCTGCAGGGTTTGTAAGGCGTGCAGCTAAACGGCTTAATGTCAAGGATTGAAGCCAAACCGTTCCAGGCCCTTCTAACGTTGCGAAGAATAAACCTTCTCCGCCAAATAGAGCAGTTTTTACATTGCCTACAAATTGAATATCATAGTCAACATCTTTCGTCATTGCAACGAGGCAACCTGTATCGATACGTAATCTCTCGCCAGGTTTTAAGTCTCGTTTATAAACTGTTCCACCTGCATGCATGAAAGCAAGTCCGTCACCTTCAAGTTTTTGCATAATGAATCCTTCTCCGCCGAAAAAGCCGCTACCGATTTTTTTCGTAAATTCAATTCCGATCGAAACCCCTTTGGCTGCGCAAAGGAAAGCATCTTTTTGACAAACTACTTTGCCTTGATATTCTCTTAAATCAACTGGAACGATTTTTCCAGGATATGGCGCAGCAAATGATACGTGACGTTTGCCATGACCTGTGTTTGTAAATATTGTCATAAACATACTTTCACCTGTAACGAGACGCTTTCCAGCACCCATTAGTTTTCCGAATAGGCCGCTAGACTTTCCACCCCCGTCACCGAATATTGTTTCCATTTCAATATAGTCTTCCATCATCATCATCGCGCCAGCTTCTGCGATAACACTTTCCTCTGGATCTAATTCAATTTCAACGAACTGCATATCATCGCCATATAATTTATACTCAATTTCATGTGCCTTCATTTTATTCACCTCTTATGTAGTGGATACTAATATTGTACAGAAATTAAAGAGATTAAAAAACTATCGTTTTGTTAATTTTCAAACAAAAACCCATTTTGATTTTTCGACATATAAGTTGCTGTTATGAAAAGAGAAAGTTAATCAGCGCTTGTTTTTCCTTTCGCTTGGTAATAATGGATCTAAAAAAGGGTCTGATCTTTCTATACATGGCCGGACGCTCTCTCTTATCTAAAAAGAAAGGTTTTATATCAATTCGTATTTGTGTATTTTCCAGATTTTGTGAAGAATTTAAAAAATATGAAAAAAATGCTGAAATGAAAGTGTTCTCATTTGACGTTTTTGATAGAGCGTGATATAGTGAAATCACTATTGAGCTACATAATGTGGTACGGAAATAAAGCGTGTTTAATTCAAGGCATTAGGTCTGAGATACATTCATGTCCTTTATATCCACCTTTTCATGTGGATTCATAGTTTCATTTTTATTTAGGAGGTACATGACATGCAAACTGGTAAAGTTAAATGGTTTAACAGCGAAAAAGGTTTCGGCTTCATCGAAGTTGAAGGCGGAGACGATGTATTCGTTCACTTCTCAGCGATCCAAGGCGAAGGCTTCAAAACTTTAGAAGAAGGTCAAGAAGTTTCTTTCGAAATCGTTGAAGGTAACCGTGGACCACAAGCTGCTAACGTTACAAAAAACTAATTAGCTAGCGAGAAAAAAGCATTCCGAATTTCGGAATGCTTTTTTTATGCCTTCGAACCAGACTCATCAGAAGATAATTCTCCTTTATAAGTACGTTCTTCAAAATCATCTAGCATTTGTTCATATTCCTCATGCTCTTCTGTCGCGTATACTTGCGGGTTCTTTCCATACATATCTGTTCCGATGAAGTTCTCGAAGTCTTCTACATAACCACGTGGCTCTTCAGCATCTACATACATTTCATTAAAGTTTTTTGAGTCACGGCGTTCTAAATCGGATGGCGTTTCTGATGTTCCGTATAAAGCAACATCTTGCCAAGCATCCTCTGCATCGTATCCTACAGCACTGTCCATATCATATTTGCCAAACGGTGGCTCTACTAATTCTTCTTCAATAGGGCGTGCACTCATGTTTAATTTATTTGTTGTATGTTCAATACAAGTTGTAGCAGTCGGCATTGCTTCTAATCGTTCTAGTGGAATGTCTTTGCCAGAAACTTCGCAAACACCGTATGTGCCAGCTTCAATTTTTTGCAGGGCATGCTTTGTATCTTGCAACTGCTTATTCCATAATTCAATCAGTCCGAAATCTTTTTCTCGTTCATATAATTCTGTAGCCATGTCGCCAGGGTGGTTATCGTAAGCTGATAATTCTCCAACAGATTCCCGTTCAGAGGCGCGATCTTCATTTTCATGATTTTGAAGCGTTTGTTCTAATTCTTGTTGTTGCTTTTCTAATATGGATTTAAAGTGATTGACTTGTTGTGGAGTTAACATTGTATCCACCTTCCTACAATTCGGTTTCTTTATGTAGTATGAGCCGGATTACGGGAATTATGAGGGGGAATTTAGGGAGTGTATGGCGTCGTAAAATGTCGAGCGGTCGATATGTTGTGTCGAATCGTCGATATATTTCAATTTGCGCTGATATATTTGAAGTTACGGTTGATATATTTGAAAAAACGCCGATATATTTTGAAAAAGAAAAAGGAGAGCTGCCTAACAGCTCCCTTCCTTATAGGAAATACCCAAGTAATAGGCCGATTCCCATTAAAAATCCGAAGATTGTATTTGTTTTTGCAGTTGCAACCATTGCAGGTGCCATTTCCATTGGAATGCTTTTGCCGATAAATCCTTTTGTCGCTTTAAATGCTTTCGGTGCACTTAGGAATACAATCAACATCCATGGAGATACGATTCCAACAATGATGAGGGCAATCGTCCAAATGTAGGAAACGATAAACATAGAAGCAAGGACACCAATTGCATTTTCACGTCCAACGATAATTGCTAATGTGTTACGACCGTTTTCTTTGTCTCCATCTAAATCACGAATGTTATTGGAAAGTAAAATTGCACCAATTAAAATCGAATTTGGAATGGATACTAAAATAACTTCTGATGTTACAGTTCCAGTCTGAATGAAGAAAGAAATACCAATAATAATAACACCCATAAATAATCCTGCTGTTAATTCTCCAAAAGGTGTATAAGCAATGGGAATTGGGCCACCTGTATAAAGGTAAGCAACAGCCATACACACAAGACCGATTGCAGCAAGCCACCAGCTAGAGTTCATACAAATATAAACGCCTAATAGCATCGCGATACCGAAAAATCCAAATGCTAAGTTCAGTACTGTTTTTGGCTGAATACCGTCGCGGACAATTGCACCGCCGATACCAACAGAACCCTCATGATCTAATCCTCTTTTATAATCAAAGTATTCGTTAAACATGTTTGTTGCCGCTTGAATGAGAAGACAAGCAAGAAGCATGATAAAGAAAAGAGGGAGATGTATTTGATTAATACCTCCTACTTGCATGGCATACGCTGTTCCGATAAAAACAGGAACAAAAGCAGCTGTTAATGTATGAGGACGTAATAAACTCCACCAAATGCGCCAGCCTGTTTGTTTATTTGGCTTTGGCGGCATAGGAGGGGAATTTGTTTCAATTTTCATTTCCATTTTGAATCCTCCTAGTTCACATAAAGTACACAATTAAGTGTAGGAAAAGCATCATTTAGTGTCAACGTTTATTTTTCTAGGAAGAGAAGGTGAATTTCTCAGAAATGCTAAACGTTGACAGGCCTTTCGTTTGAGGTGTATCTTAAAATCAAGCGTATTTATGACTATTTTTCGCCCATAGGGGGGAGACATTGTGATTCAGACGAAACAAAAAGATTTACAAGAAATACTTACTGCAGCGATTGAATCTGCGACTGATGAAAAAACATTGGTCAGTTTTGTAAAACAAATAGATTGGATGGATCCGCTTCTTTTTTATGCAGCAGGAAAAAAAGTTGCATCCGAAAATAGATGTTATTTTGCAGACCCAGCTCAGCATGTTATTTTTGCTGGCATTGGATCTGTTTTCACTATAGCAAAATCTTCTGACGAGCGCTTTGAAAATGCCTGTGAAGAGTGGAATAAAGTGCAGGAGAAAGCAATTGTTCACAGGGAAGAGTATGAATTTGGAACGGGTCCACTTTTATTTGGTGGTTTTTCATTTGATCCAGAAAAAAAGCAAACGGATCTGTGGAAAGAATTTAAAGATGCAACATTATCGTTACCTGCTTTTCTTTTAACAGTTAAAAATGAAAAAGCATGGTTAACGATAAATACATTTATTTCAGCTGAAGACTCTGTACAGATGGTTTATGAAGAAATTGTTTCTTCAGAAGAAAGAATTTTACAAGAATGTAAAGGGCCGCTTACAGAAGCGAAATTAACAGTAACTTCTAAAGTAGAAGTTGATCCAAAGGGCTGGATGAATGCAATTGTAAAAGTACAAGAAGAAATGAAAAAAGGAAGCGTACAGAAGGTTGTATTAGCAAGAGAGCTAAAACTAGTGATGGATCGAAATATTGATTCTGCTCGTGTTTTAGAAGCGCTCCGCATCGGGCAGCCGGATTGTTACGTATTTTCCTTTGATTATAAAGGGGCATGTTTCTTAGGAGCAACACCTGAAAGGCTAATTCGTAAAGAAGGTGAGAAATTTACATCGATGTGTCTTGCCGGCTCGATTGGTCATGGTAACTCTATAGAAGAAAGTAAGCAAAATGGCGAGATGCTTCTTCATGATGAAAAGAATTTAGCAGAGCATGGCTATGTAGTAAATATGATTCGCAGCGTATTAAATGAACATTGTGAGTTTGTTACTATTCCAGAGCGTCCAGGATTATTAACAACAAAAAATTTACTACATTTATATACACCAGTGGAAGCGAAAGGTGATGCATCCCTTCTGACAATGGTAGAAGAACTGCACCCGACGCCAGCTCTTGGCGGCACACCTCGCCACGCGGCGATGAAATTAATTCGTGATGTAGAATTATTAGACCGTGGATTGTACGGAGCACCAATCGGTTGGATAGATGAAAAAGGGAACGGTGAATTTGCAGTCGCGCTGCGCTGCGGATTATTAAATGGTGATAAGGCATCCTTATTTGCCGGTTGCGGTATTGTGATTGATTCAGTTCCGCAACTTGAATATGAAGAAACAAGTTTGAAGTTTAGACCGATGCTTGGTGCTTTGGAGGAATTAATGAAATGAATAATCATATAGAAGCATTATCATATTATTTAGGCGCGTTTGTGGACGAACTAGCGCGTTTAAATGTATATGATGTCGTCATTAGTCCAGGCTCACGGTCAACACCGCTAGCCTTATTAATGGAGCAACATGAACAGATCCAAACGTATTTACATGTAGATGAAAGATCAGCTGCCTTTTTCGCGCTCGGTATTGCGAAAGCCAAGCATCGTCCTGTAGCAATTTTATGTACATCAGGAACAGCGGCAGCGAATTACTATCCAGCAATTTGTGAAGCTTTTCATTCACGTGTACCACTTCTTGTTTTAACAGCAGACAGACCTCATGAACTAAGAGATGTTGGTGCACCGCAGGCAATGAATCAATTGAATTTATATGGCTCTTTTGTAAAACAGTTTATGGAGATGGCACTGCCAGAAGCTAGAGATCCTATGTATCATTATGCACGTATGACAGCTGGGCGTGCTATCGCAAGTGCATCGCTTGCACCGAAGGGACCTGTCCATATTAACTTCCCGCTTCGGGAGCCACTCATTCCTAATTTCTCTTTAGAGAATTTATGGGAAAAAGGTCGTAGTGAATATACAGGGGCCGTTCATCAAGGAAATATGACGATGACGAGTGAATATGTAAGTTCTCTTACAGAGCGCCTTTCAAGTATGGAAAAGGGGCTTATTGTTTGTGGAGACGATAGTCATCCAGAGATTGCTGAAGTGATTACGCAGTTTGCTGAAAAAACTGGTTATCCGATTTTAGCAGATCCACTTTCCGGCCTCAGAAGCGGCGAGCATGATAAATCAATGGTAATGGATTGCTATGATACATTTTTACGAAACGAATTGTTAAAGGATACATGGAAGCCAGAAGTAATCATTCGTTTTGGTGGTATGCCTGTATCAAAAGCATTAACACAATATATAAAGAAACAAGAGGTTGCTATCCATATCGTTGTAGATGAGTCAGGAAAATGGAGAGATCCAGCTCTTGTAGCGACGGAAGTTGTATGTGCAAGTGATGTCTCGTTCTGTAAAGCAATGATAGATCATATGCAAAAGCAAGAAAAGAATGATTGGTACGGGATGTGGAAATATATAAACGATAAGGCGAAGGAACAGCTTCGGGAAATCGAAACATATGAAACAGCATTTGAAGGAAAAGTGATTACAGATATCGTGCATGTACTGCCAGAGGGAGCGACTTTATTTGCCAGCAATAGTATGCCAATTCGTGATACAGATACGTTCTTCTTTACAACAGATAAAAGAATCAATGTAATGGCAAACCGTGGTGTGAATGGTATTGATGGGATTATTTCAACAGCTCTAGGCGCTAGTATGGTTTGTGAACCGCTTGTATTAGTCATCGGTGATTTGTCATTTTATCATGATCTAAATGGACTATTGGCAGCAAAATTACATGATTTAAATGTAACAATTGTTGTTGTCAATAATGATGGTGGCGGTATTTTCTCATTCCTACCGCAATACGAGTCAAAAGAACATTTTGAATCATTATTCGGGACGCCGCTTGGACTTGATTATGAACATGTTGTAAACATGTACGGTGGTTCATTCGCACGTGTAAATGGCTGGGACGCATTTCGTGAAGAAGTACAAAAAGGAACAATTGAAAAAGGATTACACGTTGTAGAAATTTGTACGAATCGTGACGAGAACTTACAGCTGCACCGTGATTTATGGGCAAGTACATCGAAGATTGTTACAGAGATTTTGCAAGGTGAAGCGGAATGAAAGTAATGCTAGAAGGTGTAACGTATGAATATGAAGTGGTAGGTAGTGGAGAACCGCTACTACTTCTTCATGGTTTTACGGGTAGCATGGAAACGTGGCGTCCATTTATTTCTTCATGGAGTCAGCAATTTCAAGTGATCTTAGTTGATCTTGTTGGACATGGAAAAACAGAAAGTCCTGAGGAAATGACGCATTATGATATTCAAAACGTGGCACTGCAAATGACGACACTACTCGATCATTTGCATATTGAAAAAGCACATATACTTGGATACTCAATGGGCGGAAGACTTGCGATTACGATGGCGTGTTTGTATTCAGAGCGCGTGAAGTCTCTTTTATTAGAAAACTGTACAGCTGGGCTTGAAATGGAAGCGGATAGGGAAGCACGTCGCATAAAAGATGAACAGCTTGCAGATCGAATCGAATTCGAAGGTATAGAATTGTTTGTTAATTTCTGGGAAAACATTCCGCTGTTTGCAACACAAAAGAAATTACCAAATGATATGAAAGAAGCAGTTCGAAAAGAGAGACTAGCCAATATCCCAAGAGGACTTGCCAATAGTCTTAGGGGCATGGGAACAGGGGTGCAACCTTCATGGTGGAATCAGCTTGAAAGACTCAAAATGCCCGTTCTTTTAATGAATGGAGAGTATGATCAAAAGTTTTTTCAAATCCTCGCAAGCATGAAAAAATGCATCCCGCACGCGAAATTTGTCAAAATTGATGGAGCTGGTCATGCAATTCATGTGGAACAACCGCAAAAGTTTGGTACAATAGTAGAGGGATTTCTAAAAACCATAAAGTGATGCTTACTTCCTTCAAGGGAAGTAGCGCTCATAGAGCGGCTAGTGGAAAAACATTAGCACAAATAAAAAGGAGGTAAGAGTAATGGCTATTGAATGGGTAAAAGAAGGCAATTACGAAGATATTATTTATTCCACATACAATGGTATCGCAAAGATTTCGATTAACCGTCCTGAAGTACATAACGCATTCCGTCCTGAAACGGTAATGGAGTTAATCGATGCATTCGCACATGCGCGCGATGATGAAAATGTTGGCGTTATCATTTTAACTGGTGAAGGTGGACGTGCATTCTGCTCTGGCGGCGACCAAAAAGTTCGCGGTCATGGTGGATATGTAGGGGGAGATAAAATTCCTCGCCTAAACGTATTAGACTTACAACGTTTAATCCGTGCAATCCCGAAACCAGTTATCGCGATGGTAGCAGGTTATGCAATTGGTGGTGGACACGTACTTCATATCGTATGTGACTTAACAATTGCAGCAGACAACGCTGTATTTGGACAAACTGGTCCGAAAGTAGGTAGCTTTGATGGTGGATATGGTGCTGGCTATTTAGCTCGCATGGTAGGACATAAGAAAGCTCGTGAAATTTGGTACCTATGCCGTCAATACAGTGCACAAGAAGCACTTGATATGGGCTTAATTAATACAGTTGTACCACTAGATCAATTAGAAGCAGAAACAGTACAATGGGCAGAAGAAATGCTAGAAAAGAGCCCAATGGCACTACGTTTCTTAAAAGCTGCATTCAATGCAGATACAGACGGTTTAGCTGGTATCCAACAACTAGCGGGAGACGCAACGTTATTGTACTACACAACTGACGAAGCAAAAGAAGGTCGCGACGCGTTCAAAGAAAAACGCCGTCCGGACTTCGGACAATTCCCTCGTTTTCCGTGATTAAAGCGAAGCCGGCTGTTTAGACCCGTCGGCTAAGGTTCTTTCGCACAGAAAGTGATTTTTACTTTCTCGTGCGGAAGGTTCTTAGAAGCAAGGGTCTAGGAGGCGTAGTCTGCCTCGCAGGAAGGCGTGAAACGACCGACTGTTCTAGCCGCTGTAGCTAGATAAGATCAAAAGCGGAAGCAAAAAAGAGACTTGATTCTACATCAAGTCTCTTTCTTTGATGAAAGGAGACTACGTAATGAAGACGATGCCCAATTGGTTAATGCAACGTGCTTTTTTAACGCCAGATCGCATTGCAATCGAGACAAAAGAAGAAACAATTACATTTTTAGAACTGCATAAAAAAGTATTATTCGTTTGTGAACACCTTTCCTACTTACAGATAGAAAAGGGGCAAAAAGTGGCTGTTCTGATGAAAAATGGTACGGAGATGATTACGGTAATTCATGCCTTGTCTTATATAGGGGCAGTAGCTGTACTTCTGAATACGCGTCTTTCAAGAGAAGAGCTACTTTGGCAAATGAAAGATGCTGAAGTTGTTTGCTTAGTAACGGACCAAGAACTTGAAACAGAGCAGGTACCAGTATATGCATTTGAAAAAGTAATGAACGGAACGAAGCAAATGGCAATGATTCAAGAGGAGTTCTCTTTAGAAGAAGCGATGACAATTATTTATACGTCAGGAACCACTGGGAAGCCAAAAGGGGTTATTTTAACATACGGTAATCACTGGGCAAGTGCTGTTGGATCATCGCTTAATTTAGGGCTTCGTGATGACGATTGTTGGTTAGCGTGTATGCCAATGTTTCATGTGGGCGGATTATCTCTTTTAATGAAAAATGTAATGTACGGTATGAGAGTTTTGCTTGTTCCGAAATATGATCCTGATTTTATTCATAAAGCCATCAAAACAAGAGGAGTAACAATCATATCGGTCGTCTCTAAAATGCTAACGGACTTGTTAGAAAGACTTGGAGAGGAGACATATCCGAATTCGTTACGCTGCATGTTATTAGGCGGAGGGCCAGCACCGAAGCCTCTATTAGAAGTATGTGTTGCAAAAGGAATTCCTGTATATCAAACGTATGGAATGACAGAAACATCTTCGCAAATTTGTACGTTATCAGCTGATTACATGTTAACGAAAGTTGGTTCAGCAGGAAAACCTCTTTTCCCATGTCAGCTTCGAATCGAGAAGGATGGTAAGGTTATGCCGCCGAATGTTGAAGGTGAGATTGTTGTAAAAGGGCCGAATGTGACACGTGGCTATTTTAAACGGGAAGACGCAACGCGTGAAACGATAACAGATGGCTGGCTTCATACAGGAGACCTTGGCTATTTAGATGAAGAAGGGTTCTTATATGTATTAGATCGTCGCAGTGATTTAATTATTTCAGGCGGGGAAAATATTTATCCAGCGCAAATTGAAGAAGTATTGCTTGCGCATCCTGCGGTAGGGGAGGCTGGTGTTGTTGGGAAAGCGGATGAAAAGTGGGGCCAAGTACCTGCTGCTTTTATCGTTAGAGCGAGCAATGTAACAGAAGAGGAAATGATTCAGTTTTGTAAAGAGAAATTAGCAAAGTATAAAGTACCAAAAGAAGTGCATTTCTTATCAGAATTACCACGTAATGCTTCGAAAAAATTGTTAAGACGGGAACTAAGGCAGCTTTTGGAGGAAATGTAGATGAAATTTAAAAAGGTGACGCTATATATAACGGAAATGCCGCTGGTTACTCCTTTTGCTGCAAGTTACGGAACGTATAAGACACGTGAAAGTATCGTCATTGAGTTAGAGGATACGGACGGATATATTGGTTTTGGGGAAGTTGTTGCTTTCAGAGAGCCATGGTACACAGAAGAAACCGTAACAACGGCACTTCATATGCTTCAAGATTTTTTATTGCCAGATTTACTGAAAGCTGAAATTATGCATCCAAATGAAATTCCCGGTCTCTTTCAGCATATCAAGCGGAACCGGATGGCGAAAGCGGGAATAGAAGGCGCGGTATGGGACTTGTATGCGAAACGTCAAAACAAATCATTAGCGACTTTACTTGGAGGAGCGCAGCGAGAAATTGAAGTCGGTGTTGTAATTGGACTAGATACCATTCCCAACATGTTAAAGCGAATTGAAATGTATGCAGAAGAAGGATATCAGCGTTTTAAAGTGAAAATCAAACCAGAGCTTGATTATAAGTTGTTAAAGGAAATTCGAAAGGCTTTCCCAGAGATTCCATTAATGGCTGATGCGAATTCAGCGTATACGTTAACGGATACGGAGCAGTTAAAAAGATTAGATGAGTTTCAGTTAATGATGATTGAGCAGCCATTAGCGGATAACGATTTTCTTGATCATGCCAAGCTTCAAAAACAAATTGAGACACCTATTTGTTTAGATGAAAGTATTCATAGTCTAGAAGACGCAAGAGTCGCAATTACACTAGGCAGCTGCCGCATCGTAAATATTAAACCAGGGCGAGTTGGCGGACTAACCGAATCAATTCAAATTCATGATTATTGCAAGGAACATGCTATTCCTGTTTGGTGCGGTGGTATGGTTGAAATGGGAATTTCACGTGCGCAAAATATTGCGTTAGCATCACTCCCGAACTTTACAATTCCAGGCGATATTTCAGCTTCTAGTAGACATTGGGAACGTGATATTATTTCACCTGAAGTGATGCTCAAAGACGGGAAGGTAATGGTTCCGCAACATACTGAATGCAGTTATGAAGTAAATCGTGGAAGATTAGAAGAAATAATGAAAAAGCGGATTGTGTATGGAAGATGAAATAGAAAAGGTTACTCTTGAGAGTAGCCTTTTCTTATTGTACAAATAGGGTAGACTAGTTTAAAATCGAGCGTGTGAAAATGGAATGATGTAGGGGGGATAAAATGAAGCGTATTTCAATTTTGATAGCTGATGATGAGGCTGAAATTGCGGATTTAATTACAATACATTTAGAAAAAGAGGGCTATCATGTTATTAAAGTAGCTGATGGAGAAGAAGCTATTCGTGTTATTCACTCTCAACCAATTGATTTAGTAATTTTGGATATTATGATGCCTAAAATGGACGGGTATGAAGTAACGCGGCAAATTCGCGCGCAATATTATATGCCTATCATTTTCTTAAGTGCGAAAACATCTGATTTTGATAAGGTGACTGGGCTCGTAATAGGTGCAGATGATTATATGACGAAGCCGTTCACTCCGATTGAATTAGTTGCTCGTGTAAATGCACAATTACGCCGATTTTTCATGTTAAATCAACCGAGGGAAGAGGAAAGTAAATCAATTTTAGAAATTGGTGGGGTCGTTATTTATCCAGAGCAACGGACTGTGAGTGTGTACGGAGAACGAATTGAATTAACTCCAAAAGAGTTTGATATTTTATATTTATTAGCGAGTCATCCGAAGAAAGTTTACAGTGTGGAAAATATCTTTCAACAAGTGTGGGCAGAAGATTATTATGAAGGTGGGAACACAGTTATGGTACATATTCGCACCTTACGAAAAAAGCTTGGAGAAGATAAAAGGAAGAATAAATTAATAAAAACTGTTTGGGGGGTCGGCTATACATTCAATGGCTAAAATCATAAGAAGCTTTCGTTCAAAAATGATAGCACTATTTGCTTTAAGCATTATACTAGCTGGTAGTGTGACGTATATAATTTATAAAGGGTTGCAGCTGTATTATAAAACTATGGTTCGTTATGAAGATCCTTTAGCACAATTTCGGTCAGCAATAAGAGATATTGGAGATATTAATTTCTTTTTAATTATATTTACTCCTTTATCTATTTTGTTTTTTTTCTTTCTCACCAGACCGTATTCAAAGTATTTCAGTGAAATTTCTAATGGAATTCATCATCTTGCTAATGGTGATTTTACAAATCGAGTGCATGTTTCATCCAATGATGAGTTTAGAGATATCGCACACGAAATCAATCTAGCGAGTGAAAAGTTAAAAGAAGCTGTTGAAAGAGGCGATTTTGCAGAAAGCAGTAAAGATCAGCTAGTCGTAAATTTGGCCCATGATTTAAGAACGCCATTAACATCTGTTTTAGGTTATTTAGATTTAATTCTTAAAGACGAGAATTTGACAAAGGAACAAATTAAACACTTTTCCACTATTGCTTTTACGAAGTCTCAAAAATTAGAGAATTTAATTGATGAACTATTTGAAATAACGAGAATGAATTATGGCAGGTTAAAGGTTGAGAAAAGGCTGATTGATTTAAGTGAATTACTTATACAGCTAGATGAGGAGTTATATCCTTTATTAGAGAAATATGATTTAGTAGCTAGAATGAATATTGCTCCCTATTTAAATATTTATGGTGACGGAAAATTGTTGGCAAGAGTATTTGAAAATCTTTTAATGAATGCGATTCGTTATGGATATGATGGACAATTTGTTGATATGAATGGACATATTGATAATGGAGAAGTTGTCGTACAAATTATTAATTATGGAGATAGCATTCCGAAAGAAGAGTTACCGTATCTTTTTGATATGTTTTATACAGGCAATAAAGCAAGAACGCAGCAGCAAAATAGTACAGGGCTTGGTTTATTTATTGCGAAAAACATTGTGGAGCAACATAATGGAACGATTTCTGTGGAAAGTAGTGTAATACGGACAATATTTGAAGTGAGATTACCGAAAAGTGATGGTAACGAATCTCATTTAATAATTTAATAAAAATTTTAAGTTTACCCCACTTTTTATTTAAATAGTTTTTTCTATTCTATACGTAAGTAAGATTAAGGAGGAACTAGAAATGAAAAAGTGGGTATTTATTTTGTTTTTTATATTGTGCACAGTATGTGTTGGTATTTATATAGCGCCATTATTCCTAAATGAGGTAGATGTTAAGATTGTAGAAAAAGAGGATAAGGTAAATTGGACGAATACTGAAAAGAAAGAGATAACAAAAGAGCAAATTTATAAAGGTGATTTATTATTAGTCAATAAAAATTATCCCGTTCAGAAAGGTAGTATAAGGCCTGATATTGTAAATATACTTCAAAATCAAGAATTGGTAAAAGGTTATGGAGTGCTTGATAGAAACCTTCGTTTATCAAAGGATATTGTGAAAAAATTTTTAAAGATCGTAGATGCAGCAGAAAAAGAAGGTATCCGTCATTTTTTAATCAGCAGTGGGTATCGAGATTTTGAAGAGCAAAGGAAGCTATATCAAAAAATGGGTTCTGATTATGCGTTACCAGCAGGGTATAGTGAGCATAATTTAGGACTATCACTCGATGTCGGGTCTACTCAAATGAAAATGGAGAAAGCTCCTGAAGGAAAATGGATTGAAGAAGAGGTGTGGAAATACGGTTTTGTTTTACGCTATCCGAAAAATAAAAGCAATATTACAGGAATTCAATATGAGCCGTGGCATATACGTTATGTCGGTTTGCCTCATAGTGCGATTATGCAGAAAAAGAACTTTACTTTAGAAGAATATTTAGATTTTCTGAAAGAAAAAAAAGTGATTTCAACTAATATTGAAGGGAAAAAATATACGGTTTCTTATTATAAAATTTCAAAGAGTATCAGTGTTAATGTTCCGGTAAATAAGCATTATGAAATTTCAGGGAACAATATGGATGGAGTAATTTTGACCGTACATGAATAATAAATCTACACGGTGTTTTATGAACTCCTTATGTGAATAAGAAAGAGCAAGAATAGCTATTAGGCTCGGCTGCTACCGCATCATAAATATTAAAGTAGGACGAGTGCGGACTAACAGAATCAATCCAAATTCATGATTATTGCAAGGAACATGCTATTCCAGTTTGGTGCGGTGGTATGGTGGGAATGGGAATTTCACGCGCACAAAATATTGTGTTAGCATCACTCCCGAACTTTACAATTCCAGGCGATATTTCAGCTTTGGGTAGACATTGGGAGCAAGATATTATTTCACCAGAAGTAACATTGCAAGGTGGAAAAGTGATTGTTCCGAAAGAGCCTGGGTTTGGATATAACGTGAACCGGGAAAGATTAAAAGAAATTACAAGAACACGTAAAGAGTATAATCAAAATAACTAATAATGTTAAGGTGATACGATGGATAGTATAACGAAACCTTATTTTAGAAAATCTAGAAGCAAATATCGAAAGAAATATTTGTCCGCCTGAAAATAAGAAAAATCACGACTTTTATTCAACGGTTGACATAAAAAAGAGCACTATTTACTCGCAATAGTGCTCTTTTTTATGCCAAACATTTCTTATTTTAGTAAACCTCCCTGTTAGTGAAATAAGGGAATCTGAAATCCTTTCAATTATTAAGATTCGGTTCATCATTTTTATAAACGGTATGACTTTTTATAGGTTTTCTTCAACTAACGCAACCCGTTAGCTTAATGTAAGGTTAATTGTTTTGACACCTTAATTTAATATACATTCATGGATTGAATTGCGCTATAAGGAAATATTAAGGTTGTATGATTCACCCTTGATATTTAAACTCATTAGATAAAGTGGAGGTAATAGCATGGCTGTAAGAAAAAAAGACAAGTTTACAAATCATTTAAGTAATATTTCCTTAAATTTAAAAGAAAGTGCTAATTATTTCGCTGACTATAAATTAAAAAATATTAATGACCTTAAAATTTTTTCTGAAAAAATGAAGGAATATGAATCGGAGGGGGATTCTCTAGTTCATGAAGTTATCAAAGATTTACACAATGCTTTCATCACTTCCATTGAACGAGAAGATATTTTATCTCTTAGCTTGAGCATGGATGATGTTTTAGATGGGTTAGAACATACTGCTGCTCTATTTGAAATGTATTCTATAGTAAATGCTGATAATTATATGCTTAAGTTTGTTGATGCTATCCGTAATTGTACTGCTGAAATTGTGGCAGCGGTTGAAATGTTGGCAACAAAGAAATTACTAAACATGAGGGATCATGCTATCAAAATTAAAGAGTTGGAATCAAAATGTGATGAGATTTTGCGTGAATCCATTAAAAATCTGTTTGCTAATGAAAAAGATCCTATTCGTATTATTCAATATAAAGAAATCTATGAAGAGCTCGAAAATATTGCGGATTTTTGTCAGAATGTAGCCAACACATTAGAAAGCATTATCATGAAGAATGCTTAACCGTATTCAAGCAGTATTAATATAGTTCTGGAGTGAAAATTAACATAGTCAAAAAATATGTGGAGGCTCTAATGACAACAATAATTATTATCGTTATTCTTGGTTTAATTTTTGAATTCATTAATGGATTTCATGATACAGCTAATGCAATTGCAATGTCAGTTTCTACAAAGGCTTTATCACCACGATTCGCGGTTATTTATGCAGGTGTATTAAATTTTATAGGTGCTTTAATATCAGAAGCTGTAGCAAAATCGATTGGTGGTAAAATTGCTGATCCTTTTCAGATTGAAAATGGCTTGTTAATCGTCATTGCCGCTCTTATTGCAGCTATATTTTGGAATCTGTTTACATGGTACTATGGGATTCCTTCTTCATCGTCACACACTTTAATCGGATCTGTTGCCGGAGCTGTTATTTTTGGATCAGGAATACATTCTATAAATTGGGAAGGTTTCACAGATATTATAAAAGCCCTAATCATTTCTCCTTTTTTAGCTTTTATAGTAGGATTTATTCTAATGAAAATATTAGCAATTGCTTTTAAAAACGTAAATCCTCGCCGTGCGACTCGTGGTTTTCGAGGGTTTCAAGTTGTAGCTTCTGGTTTAGCTGCATTTTCTCATGGAGGAAATGATGGACAAAAAACAATGGGAATTATTGTTTTTGCTTTAGTAGCAGGTGGTTATCAAACCACATTAGATGTACCACTTTGGGTACAAGTTACTTGTGCAGCGACAATTGGTATAGGAACAATGATGGGTGGAATGCGGATTATTAAAACGGTGGCTAAAAAAATATTTAAAGTTCAACCTATCAATGGATTTGCTGCAGATTTAACATCATTTGTAGTATTACAAGGTGCTACTATTTTAGGGCTACCAGTATCAACCACACATGTATCTTCATCTGCCATTCTAGGCGTTGGTTCCGCTAAACGTGTTCGGGGTGTAAATTGGGGAGTCGCTATAAGAATTGTGACGACTTGGGTTATTACACTGCCAATATCGGCATTATTAGCTGGTTTAGTAATGATGGTAATGAAAATTTTTATATAAGGATGTTAAATGAAAAAACAATGGTTAAGTGTCTAATAATAGTTGGAAAAACATTGTAGGGGCAGGATCATTAATGTTCTCATACGTAAATGATGCTGGTTTTTCGCTTGTAAAAGAATATTTAGGATTAACGGTAAAAGAAACGTTTAAGACGTGGACAGTACTGGAAACTCTATTGTCATTTATCTCATTTGGGCTTGCGTTATTAACTCGATATGTTCGTTTAAAGTAGAGAGGATGCTCTTTTTTAGAGCATCCTTTTTGTGTAATGATGCAAATTTTTCTTTCGTTATATAGGGTGACCATTCCCACGAAACAAGCCTGTTTTTAGGCAAAACAAGCTCCCGATTTTCCATATAAACATAATATAAATGGAATCCCCTCATTTAGAACAAGATGATCTTGTTGCGAATGATACTAAAGGAGGAATAGAGTAATGAGTGAAAATTGCGATCACAAACCTGTAAGACACGGCTGCGGCGGCGGTTTTGCGCTTTTAATTGTATTGTTTATTTTATTGATCATCATCGGTGCTAGCTGCTTCAGTGGTAGAGGCGGCGATTACTGTGGTTATGGAGGCGGTTTTGACGGCTACGGTGGGTTCTGCTGCTAACATTTAAAAACTATTGAAATAGCCTTGTGCACACGCACGAGGCTATTTCATTCACAATTTAAGACGTTGTGATAATTTATTCATGTAAAAGGAACGGATTAAAAAGAAGAAAATGATCTCGATAATCCCAAATAAAGTGAGTACAAATAATAGTTCTTTAAGTAAAGAAAGGGAAAGCACTGCTTGTAAAAATTGAATTGCAAATATCGTATGAATAGCTGCAACTATATAAGGTACGAAAAATAAGATAGCTAATTGAATTGTTGCGGAACGGAACATTTCAGATTCTGTTAATCCAATTTTTGTAATGGTAATATACTTTTGTTCTTCCCGCGTTAAATCATTATACATACGGAAATATAAGACACTTGCTGCACCGATAAAGAAGATAATACCGAGAAATGTTCCGATAAAGAAACTAGAGACATTATCTTTTTTACTATATGCTAATGCATCACTAGATGTATAAAGACTGAATGGGATAGTAATGTGTTGTTCTTCAGGCTTTGTTTTCTCCAATAAATCGTTTCGATCTTTATCTATGCTATTTACCATATTTGTAGTAGGGGCTAGAGTGTCTTCCCAATTTTCAACAAGATAGTTATAAATGGTAATGGTTTCAATATGCGGAATCATATTGTCAATTACGTGATCTTGCAACACAATTGTATGCGGAAGAGCGTATTGTGGCTCTACACTATGTTTTAAAAATCCTTTAATGTGAAACTCTTTTTTGTTAGACTCCAAAGTTATTGTTTCTTGTTTTGCAAATGGATTTGCAATTAAATTTAATAGCGTTGGTGAATATTTAGAAATTATATATGCTTCGTCTGGACCTAACTGAATTTCTGGTTTTTTTAACAGTTTAGCTAGTGTATTATAATCACTCATTTTCATAAGCACAATAGCTTCTTCGTGAGCTGTATCTTTTAAAAGTGTAAATGCATATTTTTGATATTGAAATGCGTGATTTGTAAGCTCTTGTTCTATTTTTGAAATATGTTTTTGTTCGAATGAATTTCCAGGCTTAGATGTATACGTAAACGGAACAGGATAGCGTTCTAAAATAGATGCTTTTGTGTAATTATTCATAGCAAAGAGCGGTGTAATAATTGTGAAAGCAAGTGCAGATAACATAGTAACAATAAAGAGCATATTGATATTACCACGCGTGCGAGCGACTAAATCTGAAATCCATAACATATTTATTTGTTTCATATAAAATTTTCTTCTCTTTCTTAAAATAGATATAAAGAGAAGAATCGTTTGAGAAAAGAATAAATATGTTCCAATGGTTACAAGTGGCAAAATCGATAAAATGATAAAGATTACAGAGCCATCCTGTACGTTTTTTTCGGTGACATATCCTTTTGGATATCCAGCGATATAATAACATAGACCTAAACAAGCTAAAGCAAATAAAGAAATAAGAATAGAAGGCCGTTTTTCTTTTCCTTGCTTTTGATCGCTTTTAATGAGACGAACTGTTTTACGTGTACGAACGAACATAGGTGTGAACGTAGAAACGATAAAAAATAGAACAATAAAAGTTACGGTTGTTGCGATAATTGCTTTTGTTGGCCAATATAAATAGATTCCTGTTGCACCTGTTAATTTGGAAGTAACGAGTAGGAAAAAGTTAGAAAAAACAAGACCGACTTGAATACCAGCAAAAATTGCTAAGATCCCAATTATCATATTTTCCAGAAAAATAAGCCGTTTTAACTGTTTTTTAGAAATACCGAGAACGGTTAAAATCCCAAATTGTTTTTTGCGTACATTTAAAAATGTTCCAATCGAGTATAGTAAAAAAAAGAACGAGAACATAACGATGACGAATTGTGCCATTCCAATTAAATTCATTAGCGGCCCTTGTTCTTTTATATCTTGTAAGCGTGGATGATACGAATATACAGTAAAGGAAAAGAAAACTGTAATCGAAAATACACTGCTTATAAAATAGGCGAAATATGCCTGTGAATTCCGAGAGACATTTTTAAAAGCAAATTGCCAAAATGTCATCCACGTCTTCCTCCTAATAACGCCAACACATCTAATATTTCTTGATAGAATTTTTCACGATATAGACCGCGGTGTAATTCATTGTAAAGTTCACCATCTTTAATAAAAATCACACGGTTACAATAGCTCGCTGCGAACGGATCGTGTGTTACCATTAAAATGGTTGCGTCTTCTTCTTTATTTAATTTTGTAAATAGCTCCATTACATCAATGGCAGCTTTTGAGTCTAAATTTCCAGTAGGTTCATCAGCAAGCAAGAGTGATGGATGATGAATAACAGCACGAGCCACTGCGGTGCGCTGCGCCTGACCACCAGAAACTTCAAAAATCCGCTTGTCTAAAATATGATCAATTCCGAGTTTCCTTGAAATTGTATCTAATCTCGCATCCATTTCTTTCAACGGAATATTGTCTAATGTTAATGGCAATACAATATTTTCACCGATTGTTAACGTATCTAGTAAGTTAAAGTTTTGGAAAACAAACCCTAATTCTTGACGGCGGAAAACGGCTAGCTTTTCACGGCGGAATGTGTGAGGCTCTTTTCCATTAATAAATACCTCCCCAGCAGTAGGAGAATCAATTGTAGATATAACGTTTAAGAAAGTGGACTTCCCGCTTCCTGAAGGGCCCATAATTGCGACAAACTCACCTTTATCTACATGTAAATTAATATTTTTTAAAGCAGTATGAGGGACTTTGCCCTCGTACACTTTTGAGACATTTTTTATGTGTAATACTTCTTCCATAAAACTCACCTTTCTATCTTTTAAAGCTTAATATGCTGTGATAATTTTTGCATATATAGGGAACGAATTAATAAGAAAAAGATGATTTCAACCGTTCCAAAAATCATAAGAACAACAGTTACTTCAGCAAATAATGATAGGCCCATAATTTCTTGTAACATTTTTGCGGCAAACATCGTATGAATAGATGCCATAATATAGGGAACAAAGAATAAAATCGCAAGCTGAATCGTAGCGGAGCGTTTCATCTCAGATTCTGTTAAACCAATTTTTGTAATGGTAATATATTTTTCCTGTTCATTTGTTAAATCTGTATACATGCGGAAGTAAAGGACACTTCCTGCTCCAATGAAGAAAATGACGCCTAGGAACGTACCGATTAAGAAGAATGAAGCGGCACCTAATTTAATCTCGTATAGCGTGTTACTCGCTTCGTTCATGATAAATAATGGTTCTTCAGATGGGATGTTTCTTCGATCTTTTGCGAATTTATCAAGATACTCCGCAGCAATTTCATTTGTCTTTTCCCAGTCTGTTACTTGAAAATTATAAAGCGTTATATGTTTCATGTTATTTGATAAAGCGTCTACTGTATCATCAGATAAAATCAATATTTGTGATGTCCAGCCAGTTGGTATCACGTTAATATTTTCATAATCTTGTACATGCAGTGTCAGCGCATTTGGAGAAATTGTGACGCTTTTTCGTTTAAATTCTTCTTGCATTGGACTTAATATGTTTTGATAGCCATATCCAGGTAATATATAAGTTTCATTCTTTTGTACAAAAAGTTGCTTACGATGTAAAGCAGTCGCAAGTTTATTATAGTCACTTTCTTTTAACACATATGCTTCTTGTTCATAGGGAGTAACTTCATCTTTTTGTAATGAAACTGCATATAAGTCTGTTTTGAATTTTTTATATGAAAATTGTTCTTCACTAAGCCGTTTTTCTAACCAGTCCATATGCTGCGTGACAAGTGGATTGGCGTCGTACGAAAGATAGGTGAACGGAAATGGACTATTGTTAGTAACATCGAATTTCATAAACTTCCCAAATCCATATATGAATGTGATCATCGTAAAAGCGAGAGTAGAAAGCATTGCTACAATAAATAGCATATTAATATTTGTACGAATGCGGCTTGCTAAATCAGAAATCCAAAGCATATTAATTCGTTTCATATAAAATTTTCTTCGTTTTTTCAGTATGCGAATGAGGAGGAAACTAATTTGAGAAAAGAAAAGATAGGTTCCAATTGCAACGAATGATGGAATAACGAAAATACTAGAAACAATGTATAGAGCTCCTATATCTGAACCGAGTGATATAAAGTATTTTGGGTTCCCAGCTAATACATAACCTGATAATAAACAAATAGCACCGAATAGTGAAATCAGGATAGATGGTTTTCTTTCTTTTTGTTTCACTTTCCCTTCCTTTAGAAGTCGAACCGCTTTTCTTGTTCGAATGAGCATAGGAGTGAAAGCTGATACAACGATAAAGAGTCCTAGAAAGATTGTCGCTGTTAAAATAATCGCTTTTGTTGGCCAATATAAATAGAGTCCAGGAGCATATGTAATTTTTGCTGTTACCAATAAGAAAAATTGTGAAAATACAAGTCCAAATTGAATACCAAAGAAAATTGATAAGATTCCAATTAACATATTTTCCATGAAAACAAGGCGTTTTAATTGTTTTCTTGATATCCCTAAAACGGTTAAAATACCAAATTGTTTTTTGCGAACTTTTAAGAAGGTACCGATAGAATATAGAAGAAAGAAAAAGGAAAAACCAACAATGACTATTTCTGAAAATATCATTAATCCTGAAATTCCATCAACTAGGCTAGAATTCTGTAACCGAGGGTGAAATAAATACACCGCAAATGAAAAGAATACAGCAATGGAAAACGCGCTGCTTACAAAGTAGGCGAAATAAGCTCTTGAGTTTCGCGTTACGTTTTTAAATGCAAACTGCCAAAATGTCATGATGTATACCTCCAAATAGAAGATATCGTTTGAGTCATGCTGCAAAAAATGTATGAGAGTGAGTTCTCATACATTTTGCTGAAATGTGTTATGTTCATTGCTCTGTCACCGTCCCAGATTCATCTGCTCGGTTATTCGCAGCGTTATGGAAGATGATTTTGATGCTTGTCCCTTTACCAACCTCGGAATCTAATTTCACAGAATGACCTAAATAAGAGCAAATCTTACTTACAATATAAAGTCCCATACCAGTTGATTCTCCAAAAGTACGTCCATTTTTCCCCGTGTAAAATGGTTCAAAGACTCTTCGAATATCTTCTTGCGGGATACCGACACCTTCATCACGAACTTCTAAAATAATATCTTTGCCGTTTCGATAGCCAGACAAGAAGACTTTCTTTCCGCGCTCACCAGAATAGCGAACCGCATTTGTCATTAATTGATAAATAATGAACTTAAGCCACTTTGCATCAGAAGCAACCTTAAGATCAGAATGAACTTCTAGAACTGGGAATACACCGTTACGAATAAAGAGTTCCTTTAAGCCATTAATATTTTTTGTTACAGCATCTTTTAGTGAAAGAGTTTCTACATGGAAATCTTCATGGAAGTTATTAAGCCTTGCCATATATAATGCCATATCTAGCCCTTGATTTAATCTTTCTAGTTCCTTTTTAAACTTAGGAATGAGATGTTCATCTTCCATTTCAAGAACCATAAGCTGCATAACAGAAACCGGTGTTTTCATTTGATGCACCCAGTGGTTAATGAATAATTGATGTTCTTGTTGCTTTACTTCATATGTTTGTAGTTCTTTTTGGAATAGGCGATACTGCGCCCTAACAAGTTCGTTGACGCCGTGCGGCATAGGAGCAGTCGCTCTTTCAATAAACGCATCTTCCATTTTTTCTGGGGGCTCACTCAACCTATGATACATTCTGCGGTTACGAACATAACGATAAGCAAGGAAGCAAATAAATAAATATAAGCTTAATACAATAAAGTAGAACTTATTGTTTTGGAATCCGTCTACTGCATCATAGAGAATAAAAATGATACCGAAGTTTAATGCATATAATAGAAAAAATGCAAAATGATCACGCAAAAATAACTTCATGTTTATTCACTCCAAGTTGCGTTAAAACGATACCCTAATCCGCGTACTGTTTCAATTGCATTTTCAATACCAAGCTCATTAAATTTCTTACGAAGACGTGTAATGTTTACGTTTAATGTATTTTCTTCAACGAAGCTTTCATCATCCCAAAGCGCAGCTAATAAATCTTCACGACTTGCTGTACGGGGGAATTTTGATAACAACATTTCTGCCAAGATTGCTTCTTTTTTTGTAAGAAGAACTTGCTGTGTTCCAAAGTGGATTTCTGGTCGCTCTGGGTATAGTTTTAAACCTTCCACTTCAACAATTCGCTCTGAAATACTTGGTGCATAGTCACCATAAATACGGCGTAATTGACCTTTAATTTTCGCCATAACAACATCGTAGTGGAATGGTTTTGTAATATAATCATCCGCACCGCTCTCAATTGCCATAATTTGTTCCATTTCACCAGCACGAGCAGAAATGAAAATAATCGGACAAGTAGATTCGTGACGAATTTGACGGCACCAGTAGAAACCATCGAACTTCGGTAAGTTTACATCTAGAAGCACTAGGTGTGGTTTCACTCTATTAAAAGAATCCATAATATCATCAAAGTTATCCGCAACAACAGCTTCGTAACCGTATTTTTGAATATGAGATTGCAGTAAAGATGAGATATTTGGATCGTCTTCAACGATTAAAATTTTATACATATGTATATTCCTCCTAAAAAACAATTGTAGCTATAGTGTACCATGTGTTTCGTGTCTTTTCATTAGCTTGAAACGAGTGCTAGTAAACAGTATAGGTCAAAAGTGGAAAAAGTAAAAAGGTTATGGATAGAATTGACAATTAATATTTTTTATTTTAAAATTTAGATAAATATCTAAATGTCTAATTATTGAAAGGAAGAAAGGTATTGAATCAAGCATTTAAAGCATTAGCAGATCCAACAAGACGAAAAATTTTAGACTTATTAAAAGAAGGTGATTTAACCGCTGGTGAAATTGCAGAACATTTCAATATGACAAAGCCAAGCATATCGCATCATTTAAATGCGCTAAAAAACGCTGAACTTATTCAAGATGAAAAAAGAGGCCAATTTGTTGTGTACTCTTTAAACACAACGGTTTTTCAAGATTTATTAACATGGGTGTTTACGTTTACGAATAAAGGGGGAGAGGGGAAATGAAAAAACATCTTTTTGCAATTATATTAATTTTGACAACTTGCCTAGCATGGGCGATTTCTTGGCCGCATTTGCCGGATACAATTGCAACCCACTTTAGCGGCGGGACTGCTGATGGATTTTCATCGAAATTAACTGGAATGATGTCTATGGTTGGTATCATGATTGGTTGTTATGTGCTTCTTAATGTTTTACAAAAGATTGATCCAAAGAAAGAAAACTATGAAAAGTTTTCTAAAGCTTTGATGATGATAAACAATGGATTGCTAGTTGTTTTATTTGTAGGGAATATCGATATTATTACAAGTGGCTTAGGATATAATTTGTTCATCAATCGGGTACCAGAATTACTTGTCGGTATTTTATTTTTAGTCATCGGTAACTATTTGCCGCAGTGTAAACCAAATTTCTTTGTGGGTATGCGTAACCCATGGACATTAAGCAGTGAAGAAGTATGGCGGAAGACACACCGCTTTAGCGGAAAAGTGTTTGTAGCTTTAGGACTTCTTATGATTGTAAGTATTGCCCTGCCAGCTAACTTGCGTTCGTATATGATGCTTGCAATGATATTAATTGCTGTAGTGCTGACGAATTTATATTCTTATATTTTATATAAAAAAGAAATGCAAGTATAACTTAGAAGCTATCGTTCTTTAGGAAATACTAGAATCAATCATACGCAGTAGGAGGGAAGTCTTACTGCGTATGATTCCGATCTTTTAGTCTGAATATTTAAAAAGTAATTATAAATAGGGATGTTACATGATGAAATACAAGAAAAGGTTACACATATTGAACTGAGTATAGATCAGTCTAGATTATTTGGGGGAGAGAATATGTTAGAAATCATAAATTTCAGCAAAACCTACAAAGGTGGCAAAAAAGCAGTAGATGATTTGAGTTTAACTGTTCAAGCAGGAGATATTTTCGGGTTTATCGGACATAACGGTGCTGGGAAAAGTACGACGATTAAGTCACTAGTAGGTGTTATAGATTTCGAAGAGGGAGAAATTTTTGTTGATGGGCATTCAGTAAAAAAGGACCCGATTGCATGTAAGAAAATCATGGCGTACATTCCTGATAATCCAGATTTATATGAACAATTAACAGGAATTCAATATTTGAACTTTGTTGCTGATGTTTTTGGGGTATCGGCAAAAGACAGAGAAGAACGGATACAAAAATATGGGGATGCTTTTGAGATTACACCATATTTAGGAGATTTAATATCCTCCTACTCACACGGTATGAAACAAAAAGTAGCGATTATATCGGCAGTTGTGCATCATCCAAAATTATTAGTTTTAGATGAGCCTTTTGTTGGTCTTGATCCCAAGGCGGCTGTTGTACTTAAGGGGATTATGAAGAAGCTTTGCGAATCAGGTAGTGCCATTTTCTTTTCTACTCATGTACTAGATGTGGCAGAAAAGTTATGCAATAAGATAGCGATAATCAATAAAGGAAAACTAGCAATCTCAGGGGAAGTAAAGTCTCTCATAAAGGAACATTCATTGGAAGAGCTCTTTATGAAGGTGCTTGCTGATGAAAAATAATACGATAGCCCTTTTAAAAATCCGTTTCATAACACAGCTTGGTCTTAATACTTTTAAGTATGAAAAAGATAAGAAAAAGAAGCAGAATAAAATTTTAATTTCAGTATCAATTGCTTTAGTTGTTGTTATGTTGATGTTGTATTGTGGAAGCGCGGCATATGGATTGATAAAACTTGGAATAGGAGAAGTCATTCCGGTTTATGCATTTGTTATTAGCAGTATGTTAGTTTTATTTTTCACTATGTTTAAGGCAAATGGCGAGATTTTTGCTTTTAAGGATTATGATTTTGTGATGTCTTTACCGATTCGTGTAGATACAATTATAGCTAGTAGATTTTTGTATTTATACGTGCTAAATACGCTCTTTTCAATGATCATTATGCTGCCGATGGGCGTTGTTTATTGCATATATGAGAAGCCATCAGTTTCTTTCTACTTGATGTGGTTCATTACGTTATTTACAGTATCTTTAATCCCAACAACAATTGCAGCAATTTTTGGTGCATGTATTACGGCAATTGCCTCTAAATTTAGACATGCAAATAAAGTCACTACCATTTTAAGTTTTATAGCAATGATTAGCTTTGGTTACTTTATGTTCAAGCAGGGAAATACGAAATATAGTTTTACGGATTTAGAAGGGATTGGAGCAATTGTTTCAGAGGGATTAGCTAAAGTGTATCCGCTAGCTAACATTTTTCAAAAAGCAATTGTTGATGCAAATATTGTAGCTTTTATCCTTTTTGTTAGCATATCAGTTATTTGGTATTGTCTTTTTGTAAAAATACTCGCTCTGAAATATAAGCAAATCAATACAGGTATCTCTACGTATCATATGCGTTCCAATTACAAGATTGATTGGATGAAGAAAGAAAAAGTATTAATTGCGTTATATAAAAAAGAACGGAAGCGTTTCTTTTCTTCTACCGTATATGTGATTAATATTGGTATGGGCGTTGTCATGGCAGTTATCTTCTCACTTGCAGTGGTTATAGTAGGACCAAGCAAATTAATCGGGTATCCTGGAATCGAAATAATTTTACAAAAGGTTGCGCCATTTGCTATTTCAGCAATGATTTCAATGACATGTACAACATGTGTTTCATTATCGTTAGAGGGGAAAAATGTATGGATTATCAAGTCATTACCTCTGACACCTAAGATGATTTATGATAGTAAGATTCTCATGAACCTTTCGCTCAGCATACCTACATCAATTATTAGCGCTATCCTTATGATGATAGGTTTAAAGACGGATATTTGGACTTCTATTTTTATCATCATTACCCCGATCACATATTCATTGTTTTCAGCAGTGTGGGGGATTTTTATTAATAATCGATTTGGTTATTATGATTGGGTATCAGAAACACAGGTGGTGAAGCAGAGTATGGGGTCTGTTCTTGGTATGTTTGGAGGCATGATTGTGGCTGTCATACCTGCCTTATTAGTAGGTACTGGTGCGATATCGAACTATAGGTTATTTACTCTTGTAGTTGTTGTAATGATTTTGATTATGACTGCAGTATTGTATAACAATGAGTCTAAAAGAAGGATAAAGTGAAACGTTAGTCTAAAAAAGCTGTCTCCAAAAGGTAGTTCAAAACGACCTTTTGGGATAGCTTCTTTTATTAATCTTATGCATGATTTACTTTTTCAAAACGGGAATCCAGATTTCACTTTTAAAAGTTGGCGAGGTTACATCTTTATTTTCATTCCATAGAATTTCTGGTCCTTGTATTTGTTCAAAATTTGAAGATGGGAACCATTCCGAATAAATACGTCCCCATACATTTTGCAATGCACTAGGAAATGGTCCGATTGCTTCAAATACGGCCCATGTTGAGGCTGGGACTTCAAGTTGTGTGAACTGGTCTGGGCAATCTTTCGTTGTTGCTACACCAATATAGTGATCGAGTTCTCCTTTTTCCTCCATCCTACCTTCAGAAAAATTGGTAGAAGCACTAATGAGTCCAGTAGGCTCAACATTTGAAAGTGTCTTTAATGTGTGGATCGATTGACTGTCTAAACTTTGCCACATAGAAGCGATTTCTGGATTTACACCGCTAAAAATAATTGGTACTCGTTTTTGTATGCCAACGATGCGAAATGCCTCTTTTTCTTCAATACGATAGTTCATTTCATGTCCTCCTTTAATAGATAACTGGAAGGTCATTCGTGAGTAAGCTTTAAGAGAATGACTACTATTTCTAGCTTCTGATGGTGTTATACCATGCAAGTTTTGAAATGCACGTGAAAAAGAATCTGGTGAGTTGTATCCATATTTCATAGCGATATCAATGACTTTTACATTACTATCTTTTAGTTCGAATGCCGCAAGAGTAAGACGTCTACAGCGAATATATTCTGAAAGTGAAATGCCTGCAAGGAAGGAAAACATCCTTTTAAAATGATATTCAGAGCAGAGGGCTAGCTTTGCCACTTCTTTAAAGTCAATGTCATTCGCAAGATTATCTTCAATATACTGTATTGCTGCATTCATGTTTTTAAGCGAATTCATGATATGACCTCCTTATGTAAATAGAATAGCAAGAATGAAATAACCTCATCCGACATTCCGTGCACAAGTATGTAGGACAGTTTTGTACCTTACAGAATTGTAATGTTTCTGTAAGGAGAATGAATGGCTGGTATGTTACCCCGGTGCTATAGTAGCAAAGTAGTTATTTCATAAAGTTAAGTTTCGTTTTCTTCTGCTAAGCCCCCTTACATAACTGTCATGTTTGTGTAAGAAACATCGATAGTGGCAAGAGTAGAAGTTAGATATAGTGAAAATAGAGAATAGAAGAAGAGAGGGATATAGAGATGAAAACGGTATTAGAAGCGAAAAATATTAAAAAGGTATATGATACAGGTGGAAATAAATTTGAAGCGTTAAAAGGCATTAACTTACAAGTACAAGAGGGTGAGTTTGTTGGCATTATGGGACCTTCTGGGTCTGGTAAAACGACTCTTTTAAATGTTCTTTCTACAATTGACAACGCGACGAACGGTGAAATTTTAATTGATGGAAAAGACATTGTCAAAATGAATGATGATAAATTGGCATTGTTCCGCCGTGATCATTTAGGTTTCATTTTCCAAGATTATAATTTATTAGATACGCTAACGGTGAAAGAGAATATTGCTTTGCCACTTGCTTTATCAAAAGTGAAAGCAAATGAAATTGATCGCCGCGTTCTTGAGATTGCGAAGAAGTTTGGCATTGATCATATTTTAAGTCAATTCCCATACCAAGTATCTGGCGGACAGAAGCAGCGCTGCGCAGCATCACGAGCAATCGTTACAAATCCAAGTATGATTTTCGGGGACGAGCCAACAGGAGCGCTTGATTCTAAATCAGCAACAGATTTACTAGAAAGTATGAAGTCATTAAATGAATATGATAATTCAACCATTTTAATGGTAACGCATGATGCGTTTGCAGCAAGTTATTGTAAACGTGTTATCTTCATTAAAGATGGTGAGTTATATAAAGAATTGCACCGCGGGGAGTTAACGCGTAAACAGTTCTTCCAACAAGTAGTTGACGTAATGTCCGCAATTTCCGGAGGTGCAATGGATGACGTTATCTAGTATTGCTCTCCGCAACATACAGCGGAACTTTAAAGATTACTTTTTATATTTTGCATCGATGATCTTTAGTATCGTCATTTATTTTACATTTAAGGCACTTCAGTACAATTCACAAATGGAAAAAGCAGCGGAAGGCTCTAAGAAAATTAGCGGGGCATTCCAAGTTTCCAGTGTGATGCTGATTATTTTCGTAGCAGTATTTATTATATACTCTAACGGATTCTTTACACGAAAACGCAAAAAAGAAGTTGGATTATATTCACTGCTAGGAATTCGAAAAAAACAAATTGGTAAAATGTTATTTTATGAAAACATGCTAATGGGATTAATGTCATTGGTTATCGGGATTGCGATTGGTAGTGTACTTTCAAAGCTATTCCTTGAATTATTGGTAAGCATGATGGGACTGAACTTAAATGTTCACTTTGAAGTACCAATGGCTGCAATTATTGATACAGCTATTATCTTTTTTGTCATTATTCTTTATACATCATTGCAGGGATATCGTTTAATTTATCGCTTTAAGTTAATTGAATTGTTCCGTGCTGAGCGTGAAGGAGAGACAATGCCTAAAGGATCGGTTATTATGGCATTGATATCAGTCTTCTTAATTGGTTCAGGTTATTTCCTATCGCTAACATTTATGAAAGCAGCGAAATATGCTGACTTTATGATGGTTGCATTTTATATTTTACTTGCCACTGTACTTGGTACGTACTTATTATTTATGTTCTTTACAGTTTTCGTATTAAAACGAGCAAGACATAAGAAATCGTCATTCTATAATGGAATGAATATGGTAACAACGTCGCAGCTATTGTATCGCATTAAAGGAAATGCCAAATCGCTCGCAACCATTGCAGTATTAAGTGCGGTAACATTAACAGCGGTTGGTACATCTGTAACGATGTATTACAATACGTTTAAACAATCAAAAGATTATGCACCGCATAGTTATTCTTACGAGAAAAAAGATGCGGCACTTGATAGAAAAGTAAATGCGATTTTGACTGAAGAGAAGGAAAATCATCCTGTAACAGACCAATTTGAAATTGAGATGGTTCCTGTTAAAGGGAAGTTCGAAGGCGAAAAAGCAGATCTGGGCATGAATACGAATTATTTCGTTACCGAGAAATATCAGCTTGTATCGCAATCAGCATTTAATAATATCGCAAAGAAAATGGATGTTGAAGCAGTAAATTTAGCTGCTAATGAAGCTTTTGTATATGATGGTATGTATATTGAAGGCCATGAATTTAGTGCAATATATAAAGGGAATAAAGCAGTGTTCCCAATTGGAAATGAGACGAAGACATTAACGATTCAAGGTGCTGAAGGACGTAATATAACGAACTTAGGAGAACTATTCGTTATTGTACCAGATGAAATATATAACAGTGTGAAGGCAGTCTCTAGTACTCGTATCGTTAAAAATATAGATGTAAAAGACGAAAACAATAGTAAAGTACTGACAGAGAAATTAAAGAAAGTAATGCCAGCTGGAGAGTCAGAAGTTGCATTACCTTTCAATGATTTCTATACTGGCTTCCACGGTATGTTAGAAGCAACAGGATTAATGATGTTTATCGGTCTATTCTTAGGTCTAGTGTTCTTACTCGCAACAGGTTCTATCATTTACTTCAAGCAGTTAACAGAAGCAAATGCAGACCGCGATCGCTACGTCGTACTTTGTAAAGTCGGAGTGACAAAGCAAGAAATGAAAAAGGCGATTGCGAAACAAATAAGCTTTATCTTTGCGATTCCATTAGTAGTCGGGATTTGTCATAGTTTATTCGCGTTAAAAGGCTTATCAACATTAATGCCATATGAAATTTTGATTCCACTATTAATGAGCATCGGTATATACAGCATCATTTATATTGGATATTACTTCTTAACAGTTCGCTCTTATTATAAGATTGTGAGCGTGAAGTAATGAAGGAGGCAGCTATCGCTAGGCGCGATAGCTGTTTTTTTTATGAAAATCTTACAAAAGTGTAATGTTAATGTAAGAGAAGTCGATAGTCCTCCTAACAGAAAATCGTTATAGTAAGAAAGTATTTAAAAAAGGAGGACTACTATTTTTATGAGGTTAAATGCTTTTCAATTAAAGATTTTTGCAATGATCTTAATGGTCATTGACCACGTGTATACGTATATTCCAGGTATGCCAATGTGGATGCATCATCCAGGACGCATCGTTGCGCCAATTTTCTTCTATTTTGTCGTAGAAGGATTCTTCTATACACGTAATCGTACGAAATACGCGACTCGTGTATTTATGTGGGCAGCGATTATGTTTGCAGGTTCAGCACTTATTCAATATTTGTTCCCAAGTGACAGTGGACTATCTAATAATATTTTCTTGTCACTTGGTTTAGGAATTGTTTTATTAATTGCGATTGATTATACGAAGCGTACAAAAAATTATTTAGTGGGGATTCCAGCCGCTATTATTGCGGCGGCATTAGGAATGTTTACGGAAGCAAGCTTTATGGGTGTAATCATGACATTAATCTTCTATTTCTTTAGAGAGAAGAAAATGTGGTTAATTATCACATATATGGTGCTATCTTTATTAGAAGTTCCATCATTACTTATTGATGGAGAAATCTTCACTCAAATGGGTATGTTCGGTTTTAATAATCAATGGATGATGGTATTTGCTTTACCATTTATTCTCTTATATAACGGAGAGCGTGGTTTAAATAATGCGTTCACGAAATATATGTTTTATATTTTCTATCCAGTTCATTTATGGATCATTTATACAATTGGATATTTTGTTAGTAAGTAAAGAGAAAGCTTTGTGCATGTGCACAAAGCTTTTTTTTATTTCTTCATAAAATCTTAAGAAATTTCCATGCTATTTTTTAAAAAATGATCGTTATACTTGAAGCTATATTAAACAATACCGAATGAATGGGAGAGGTTAGAAATGCAACTTATTACATTCTTAACCGAATTTGTGAAGCATCCAAAGAATACTGGGGCAATTGCACCTAGTTCGAATAGATTAGCCAAAAAGATGGTAGGCGCGATTAATTTTGAAGAAGCGAAGTACATTTTAGAATTAGGACCTGGAACAGGTTCATTCACGAAAGAGATTATAAAGAGAAAAAAAGAACATACAATATTTATCTTGATTGAAATTAATGAAGTTTTTTTCAAAAAATTACAGAAGCAGTTTAAGGACGATCCTAATATTTTAGTTATACATGGATCAGCTGAAAATATAAAGAAATACATCGAGGATTTACAAATAGAGAAGGTTGATTACGTATTATCAGGATTACCCTTTACGTCTTTACCAAGAGAAGTATCATCTCGTATTTTATCTAGCGTCATGGAATCATTAAGTGAGGATGGTGAATTCATTACATTTCAATACTCGCTTGCAAAGAAAGCATTTATCCAAACCTTTTTTCAGGAAATTTCATTAAAAAAGGTTTGGTTGAATCTTCCACCAGCGCATGTTCTTAGTTGTAGAAAGGCATGTATGTAATGGAATTACATGAATTGTTATCATATATTGAGCAGTATGGTTATTGGGCTTTATTCTTTTGTCTATGGCTCGGGATTGTAGGCATGCCAGTTCCAGATGAAATGATTGTAATGAGTGGTGGGTTTGTATCATCGGTGGGCATACTAAGTGTAATTCCTGCCTTTTTGTTAACCTATTTAGGTGTAGTGTCAGGTCTTTCATTAGGATATATACTTGGAAAATTATTTGGTTCTAAAGTACTTGATAAATTAATGAAAAAGAAGAAAGTAAAGTACCTTTTAAAATCACAAAAACTGATTCATAAATACGGACATTATGCATTGGCAACAAGTTATTTTATACCTGTCGTTAGACATATCGTTCCTTATTTAGTTGGTATGAATCGTATGTCATTTCAAACATATGCTTTGTATTCATACACGACAGGATTCATATGGACATTGCTTTATTTTATGCTTGGTTCTATGTTTGGTAAACATATCGAGACGATTGTAGAACTTGCGACGAAGTATGGCCTCTATTTTGGTGGCACAATTGTCGTCATAGCAAGTATTTCATATTTATATATGCAAAAGAAAAATCAGGTAATGGGATAGATTACTTGTCCAAATATTCGCAGGCAGTAAGGAAGAAGGCAGCTATTTTAAGTAATAGCTGCCTTCTTCCTTATTTATTTTCGATTCACATTTAGGCAAGGTAGTTATAGTGGAGATAAGGAGAGGGAGGATCTTCTCTTTATTTGATTTCGTAATTGAGGAATGTAGGGGAAATAGAACTTAATCTTTACAATTTTTGTAGTAGTCGTGTTCCGCTCTCCATATCACCTTTACATAAAGGACATTTTGGTTCTTCTTCTAAAGAAAAGTTTTTGCGCATCCATCCACGGCAGCTTTCTGACTGGCATTCCCATACAGCTATTTCTTCTGGATCTTCGACAGGCTTATTATTTCTTTTCCAATACATATCATCACTCCTCTAAAGTGGGGAATTTTTCTAAAAAAAATAAAAAGGTTGTTAACGTTTTTTGTTAACAACCTTTTATACTTTTAATTATAATCTTTATTTTATAAAAATGCGAACTTTATAAATTACCAAATTACAACAAGGAATCTATTATACTAGTTCTGGATTATAAATCATTGTAAAATGTCCTGGCAATAATTCAATTTGGCACGGTGTATGAAGAGAGCTTTCTCCGTCTGTATCTACTTCTTTTTGTTCTTTTGTTTCAATAAGGATTGATTTTGCTTTCACATGGAATATATCATTGTTATTTGTATCCTCAAATAGTTTCTTTCCGATATAGTCTCTAAATGCTTGAAAACCTGTTGATTTTACAACAAAGATATCAAGTGCACCATCATCACATTTTACATTAGGAATAAAGGAAGGGATTCCTCCTAGATATTCACCGTTTCCAATCATAACAAGGACAGCTTCATCTTCATATACTTCTTCATCATACGTAATTTTCACAGGGAAGGTTTCTGCATTTTTAATTGTGCGGATTGTACTTAAATAGTAACCAATCTTCCCAAGCTTTGCTTTTTCGTCAGCATCAATGTTATTAGACACTTCGGAAACGAGACCGATCCCCCAAAAGTTTAAGAAATATTGGTTGTTTGCTTGAGCGATATCAATCGGCTTCGTATGACCTTTTACAATTAATTTGGCAGCCTCGGCAATATTTTGCGGAACGCCAAGCGTACGAGAAAAGTCATTGCACGTCCCGCCTGGAATGATTGCAAGTGTTGGGCGGGTTTTAAGAGGTGCTAGTCCATTCGTGCATTCAAAGACAGTTCCATCGCCGCCAAAGACGATAATTAAATCAACTTTGTTTGCAAACTCCCTACAATACTTTGTGGCATCGCCTTGCTGTTTTGTATGAAGAATTCGTAAATCAGGAAAAGCTGCAGCAAGCGGTGGAACGATTTTGGATAAGTTTGTCTGTAAATCTCCTTGCCCTGCTTTTGGGTTTACGATGAGAAGAACTTTTTCAAATTTTGTCTGTGTCATTCTAATCCCTCCCTGTGTTTTAGAAGTAGTGAACGATATAAATAAACTTCCATCAGAAAGCGATGGAAGTTTATTTGGTTTTATTTATCTGTTACAACCGAAGCGATGTATGGTAAATTACGATATTTTTCTGCACAGTCGATGCCGTAACCAACGATAAATTCATCTGGAATTTGGAAGCCTACATACTCTGCTGTTAAATCGACTTTACGACGTTCTGGTTTATCAAGTAATGTACAGAACTTTAATGCTTTCGGTTTATGCATGAAGAAGTGGTCTTTTAAGAAGTGAAGTGTTAAGCCTGAATCGATAATGTCTTCTACAACAATGACATTTTTACCTGTAATGTTGACATCGATATCTTTTAATAATTTAACTTTCCCTGTTGTTTCAGTTTGGTTACCGTAACTAGATGCTGAGATAAAATCGATTGTTACTTCATTTTTTATGTGACGAATTAAATCCGCAGCAAAGACGAAAGAACCTTTTAATACAGCAATCACTACGATTTCTTCTCCTTCAAAATCGCGCTCAATTTGTAGTGCAAGTTCTTTTACCTTCGTTTGTAATGCTTCTTCAGAAATTAAAGTGTCTTTTATTTCAATATTCATTGAGATCCTCCTACGTTGTAAAACTTGTGAACATTTCGACTGTAAAGGATTGAGGAGGAAAAGTCAAAAGGATATATATTTGATAAAGGTTTATGTTAGCAAAGTCAGAATAAAATAAAGTGACAATTTGATTTTAGTGTTTCGTGGTAGATTCATGTTCGAGAAATTGAGAGGAGAATGGAATGTTAAAAAAAATATCTTCAATCATTTTTCAATTATTTATTATGATCATGCTATTTGTAGTGATAGTAAGTCTTCCTATGTTATTTATAAAGGGGAAGCAAGTTGGGATACATATAGAGCATTTTTTTACACAATGTATACATGTTATCTCTGCACTCATACATCCAGAAGAGTTAAAGATGAAAATGGCTACACAAGTAGCGACTGTTTCAAACAATGTGCAAATATTTAAGATGCAAGAAAGGGAATTTCCCTTATTTCCACTTATCTTTAAGCCATATGCATATTCGCTCGTGCTTATATTTGGAGCACTCGTAGTTTCGCTCTGTTTGTCTTTTGTATGTAGTATGATTACAGCGATTATACCAAGGCGTGTACAGAGAGTGATAGAAGAAGCTGTATGTTTTCTTAAAACAATCCCAGATATCTTTCTGATTTTTTTTCTTCAACTTATAATGGTAACAATATATAGGTATACCGGAGTTTTATTATTACATCCATTCTCTACAATGCAAAATTCATCGATTGTATTACCAATTCTCATTTTAGCTATTATTCCTACCATTTCTTTATTACAATTCCAAATGCTACTTATAAAGGAAGAGCAGAAAAAAGATTATGTTCTGTTTGTGAAGGCGAAAGGTTTTAGTAGTCTGTATATTTTATGTAAGCATATTGTTAGCAATATCGTGATTTCAGTTGTGAATCATATGGAATCAATATTATTAGCTTTGATAACGAGTTTATTTGTTTTTGAGTACATGTTTCATATTAGAGGTTTGTTTTCAATTTTGATTAGCGGTCAAGATCCAGCAGTTATCGTTTATTTGCTGATATTGTTTATCGTACCTATGCACGGAGTGATATTGTTATTGAATTGGTTAAGGAGGAAGCTGTATGCGTAAACAGCGTTATATATACTTCTTATTTCCTATTATTCTATTATTAATTATTAGTTTTGCACTTCCATATTTTCAGAAGGAACCTAAGGTAGTGGAATATCGATACAATGAAAAAGGAGAAATTGTTGAAGCGGCCCCTTTTTCCATGTCCTCTGAACATTGGTTTGGAACGGATCGAGAAGGAGAAGATTTGTTTTATAAAGTAATAGAAGGAGCTAAGTATACAATTTTAATATCATTTTTTGTGGCGGTTGCTAGAGTAACCATTTCTTTATTGATGAGCTTGTTGGTTCGTAATGATAAGTGGGGATTTTCTTTTTTACAACGTGTTACTGTTAGCTTGCAATTTTTCCCCCAAACATTATTTTGTATTTTATTTCTAACCCCATTTATCATGTATGAACTACGAACGAAACCTATTGTCACAAATATAGAATTATTATGTATACAATTGATTGTATTTGTGTTTGTGGCAGTTCCAGGAATGACACGATTTTTTCAAAAAGAGGTTCAGCACATTTGGAGACAAGAGTATGTGATAAGTTCCCTTGTATTAGGAGGTAGTAGATGGCATATATTTCGGACTCATATTATGAAAGTATTGCAACCACAAATTATATTTCAAATTGGAGAACAGATGGTGCAAGTATTACTAATCATGTTACATCTTGCCATTTTTAAATTATTTTTAGGGGGAACAAAAATTGTTTCTGGGCAAGCTCATGATCAATTTCATATATATTTTCCATACTTAAATGACTGGGCAAATTTAATTAGCTATTACTATGGCGAATTAATGCTAGAGCCAAGAGTGATTATAATTCCAGTTCTGTTCTATATGCTTCTTTTATTTTGTATGACGAAAGTAGTAAACGGATATAGACATAATATATAAATGCAAATTTGAAAAACGAAATGAAATCATTCTTTTTAGGAGGGAGAGAGCATCCGACCATACATAGAGGTGGTCAAACTTTCTTCCTGCTTTATGCCAAGTGAAAACAAAAGGAGAGAACGAGTGCAGGTCATTTTTTTATTTTTAAAAACGGAAGTCTTTTTACAAAAATATCCACAAAAAGGTCTGATGATATGATATAATAACTATATTAAGAAAACGCTTCCATAAAGGGTGATAATCATGAAAAAGAAACAGTACTCAAGTATTACATTTATAAAAGCATTGCTTCTAACAATCGTTCTTGGTATGTTGGCTTATATAATTGATGTTCCTGCTATTCGAGTTTCACTGATTGGAATGACTTTAGTTCTTGGTGCGATTTCTCATGGAATGCTGCTCCAACTGTATGAAGCTGGATTAGATGATATGAAAGAATATATAGATAAAAAATGATTTCAAAACCTTCATTCATTTAAATGGAGGTTTTTTTATTCCTTACAAAAATGTAAGGTAATTTGTAAGACAAATCGATAGTGGAGTAGTGATATTTTGGATAAACTTATAGGTGTAAGGTAAAAGGCAAGCACATTTTAGGTAAAATACGCTTTAGGCATTATATGTGAAAAGGAGTAGGAGGGAATGGAGAAACGTTGGATGACCATTGCTTTATTATCGGCTAGTAACACTATGATACTAGATGAAGAGATGAGCCTTTCGCACTTATTTGATCGAAAAGAAGATCATTCTTCTTCACAATTTACAATGAAATGGTGTAAATGGAGCGAAAGTTGTAATTTTGAAGAAGAGACCCCTAATAAAGAGCAAAGAATCATCTTTACAAATCCTATTAAAGCATGGTCCTTTCAACATAGTAAGTGTAACGTCACTAATCACTTAAAGAAAACTGAGCCGAGACAATTAGTTATTACTCCAGATCCTTTTACTTTACATTCACGTGAAAGTAACAATTAAATACTGAGACACAGAAAAAGCATTGTAGAGGGAATCTACAATGCTTTTTTAGTGAAGATAAACATCTATATAAATACGGATTGAAAAACCGAAATAAAACCATTCCTTTTAGGGGGAAGAGAGAATCCGCTCATAGGTAGAAGCGATCGGTTCCTTTTTTTAGCCCCATGCCATGTGAAAACAGAAGGAGAAAAGGAGTGAAGACCTTCTTTTATTTTCATAACCGTAACTTATATGTCGAAAAATCAAAACGGATATATATATTATTTTAAGAATATAATAGGAAAATAGTAACGATAAAATATCTAAAGTAACAAAAAAGATAAAATTATTACATTTATATTACAAAAATGTTGTTTGTTTTTATAATTCGTAATATAATTTGGTTATAGAGGTAGAAACCAAAATAAATTATTATTTGGGAGACTGGGAAAAATGAAAAAAATTATTTTGCTAGTTTTAATGTCTGTAATGTTTTTAGTACCTGCCGTTTCTTATGGAGAAACAAGTGAAAATGTGAATCAGGCTATCCCGAAAGAAGAACAAGCTATACAAAAAATGGGATGGGTAAAAACTGGAGATGCATGGTATTACTTTGATAAAGATGGAAAAGCTCATGAAGGCTGGTTAAGTTATAACGGAAAATGGTATTACTGTATAGATGGAATGATGGTGCAAAACGATTATGTTAGAGTAAATGGAAGAGATTATTACTTAGGTCAAGATGGTATTATGCAAACTGGTTGGATACAGGATGAAGATCGCTGGTTATATACAAACCAAGATGGAGCATTTAAAACTGGTTGGTTAAAAGAAGGAAATAAGTGGTATTACATCCATCGTGGATTAATGAGAACTGGATGGGTAAGAACTGATACAGGTTGGTATTATATGAATTCGAATGGCACGATGAAAACAGGGTGGCTACAAGAGAGTGGAAAATGGTATTATTTAAAATCTGATGGTGCAATGGCAACAGGCAAACACTTGATTAATGGTACTTGGTATGTATTTAAAGATAATGGCGTTATGCTTTAAATATTTTGAATAAGAGGCTGCCGAAAGTAGTTGAATAGCTACTTTTGGCAGCTTTTTTGCTTTGTAAATTATCTTTGCATCTCGGATATATCTTATAAATACATGAGAAGTGGTGTTAAAAAGGGTATATAAGGAGAGAAATAATAATGAGGAATGGAGGGATTAAAGGTGACATTTCTAAATCGTATTGGAGTTGCCTTCATGATAATTGGTATTCTTGTTGGTGCTTATTACTCTTTTGAATGGTACAAAGGAAAAAGTTCGGCGCAAGATTTAACGATAGAAGAGGTCAAGCAGTTTGAAAGGATAACATCAAAAGACACTGCTACTGAAACAAATGCAAATTCTCAAGTACCCTCTTCTCAAATCCAACACAAAGAAGGAGAGAAAGTAGCTATATTAAGTATACCGAAAATCAAAAAGAAATTTTCGGTATACTGGGGGACGAATAATACTACATTGAAAAAAGGTGTAGGTATGTTTGTTAGTGATATGACAACAGTACCACCCCAAGGAGGACATACTGTATTAAGTGGACATCGTGATACTGTATTTACAGAATTAGGAGAGCTGAAAGAAAAAAATCATCTTATCGTGGAATATGATAATAAAATTTACTCGTATGAAATTCAAAAAATATGGATTACAGATGCTGATGATCGCACAGTTATTGTAAAGAAAGAAGCACCAACATTAACATTGACGACTTGTTATCCATTTGATTACATAGGCGATGCCCCGGATCGATATATTATTGAGGCAAAATTAATTGCTACTGATTCAAAATGAGATTACAGTATTTTTGTCTTTAGCTATTTAGAATGAGAGAATGTGAAATAGAGCATTGATATAACTCACTAAATTAAAAAGAAGAGCGCCATTTAAGCACTCTTCTTTTTTGTGTTTATATTATATACACCTGCACTTTTGAATAAGCGTGGCGCTGTTGTAAATAGAAGGAGTAATAATACTGTACATAAAGCGAAAGAAGCAAGCATCGTACTACCGTTAACAATCAATGAATAAAGAACAGCTGACTGTCCTGGCGGTGCGTATTTTCCAAAGAAGATAACACCGGCAATAAAGTGACAGAAATAACGTGCAAAGCTACCAACAAATGTAGCAAGGATAATATAAGCGACCACTTTTTTCCCCTGATTGTTTTTTGGTGAAGATTTATCTTTGCGACTACCTAGACTAGATGGTTCATTACTAGGACTGGATGTTCCAAGTGCTTTTTGAATGGGACGATAGAATAAACCGGCAAAGCCGACAAAAGCAAAGGCAACGAAGTACTCAATGAATGCTTGCACTGGCGTTAAAATATAAGCATCTCCGACTACAATTTGCAGCAGTCCCCAAATCAAGCCTCCTAAGAAAGCCGTTTTGAATCCCCAGCGGTAAGCGATAATAAAAATAGGAATCATAGCAAATGAAACAGAACCGCCTGTTGGAAGTTTAATTGATAGTGGTAAAATGTCGATGATCAAGGCAAAGGCTGCCAGGATTGCAGATTCAATCATCGCTTGTAAATTGGTGTTACGCATATTGTCATTCCCCCTAAATCCAAGTTGCACAAAAAAAGAATAATGTATCATAGGGAGATATGAAATACGTAAATAAAAAATGATGGGGTAGATGTATTTCGACGTTTGCACAATTCCTACGTTAGCATTAACTAACAGGTTCTAAGGGTCGGAATATTATATTCCCTCTCAGCAACGAGGCTCCCCCTGTGATAACGAGATTCTTTGATTGTTAGATTCATTGTAATTGAAATGGATGAGAATGGCAAATGGGTATTTATATAACGGAAAAAGTATGAAAATAGAATTGTTCAAAAATGTTAACAAATAGGTAGGGGAATGCTATAGTGAGTGATTCATGCAATATGATATAATTTATCTGAAAATAATTATCATTCTCTTTTGAGGAGGGGGATTATGAGTCTAGTTGACATCAAAATAGGTGAAAAGGCACTAGTGAAAAATATACAGGCGTTAGATAAGTTGTTAAAGCGGAGATTAGCTGCTTTTGGTCTTTCTGAAGGAAGTGAACTTCGTGTAAAACAAAAAGCGATGTTCAAGGGACCATGTACACTAGAATGCCGTGGGCAATTAATTAGTATTCGTCATTGTGACGCGAAAATGATAAAGGTGGAATTAGCGTGAATAAGGTTGCATTGCTAGGGAATCCGAACACAGGAAAAACATCATTATTTAATGCGTTAACTGGTTCCTATGAATACGTGGGAAACTGGAGCGGGGTAACGGTAGAAAAAAAGATTGGTAAGTTAAAGAATAAGCAAGGGACATTAATTGATTTACCAGGTGTATATGATTTAAATCCTGTCTCGCGTGATGAAGGTGTCGTTACAAACTTTCTATTAAAAGAAGAATTTCAACATATGCTGAATATTGTTGACTCTTCTCAATTTGAGCGCAATATGCATTTAACATTGCAACTGCTGGAATTTGGTAAGCCAGTTTCAATTGGGTTAAATATGATCGATGTTGCAAAGCAGCGCGGGATTGTTATTGATGTAAAAAGATTATCAGAAATATTAGGAGTAACGGTCGTTCCTGTTGTTGCGAGAAGCGGGAAAGGCTGTGAAGAGTTACTTGCTACTTTGCATGAGAGTGATAAAAAAGAGAAAAAGCCGTTCGTTCTTTCATATGGTGAAAAAATAGATGTAGGAATTGCAGAGATTATGGGATTTTTAACTAAGGAAAATTATGAACACCCAAGATGGCTTGCAATTCAATTTTTAAGCAATAATGAAGTAGTGGAACAAGAAGTGAGTAGATTACCGATTTATAAGGAACTTGTGGCAATTCGCTCTAATCTGGAAGAAGAACTTGATGGTACATTAGAGCAGCATATTTATAATACACGTGCAGCGTATATTGAAAAGTTCAAAACAAATGTCATTCAGCATGAAAAAGAAGGAAAGGTTCCTTTTTCGGAAAGAGTTGACCAGTTAATTACACATAAAGTTTTGGGACTTCCAATCTTTTTAGCAGTTATGTTTTTTATTTTTCAGGTTACGTTTACGTGGATTGGGACGCCTTTGTCGGATATGCTTGATGAATTTTTCGGTGGGCAACTCACCGATTGGGTAACAGCGGGCTTAACAACTATTGGTGCCTCTGATTTTATTCAAGCGCTTGTTACAGAGGGGATTATTGCTGGTGTTGGTGCTGTATTAGTATTCGTCCCACAAATTTTTGCACTCTTTTTCTTTATTTCATTACTAGAAGACTCAGGATATATGGCACGAATTGCAGTTGTTATGGACCGGATTATGGAATTCTTCGGTTTAAATGGGAAGGCGTTTATTCCAATGATTATCGGTTTTGGTTGTAACGTACCAGGCATTATGGCAGCAAGAACAATTGAACAAGAGAAAGAGAGGCTGCTTACTGTTTTAGTAACACCATTTATGTCTTGTTCAGCACGGTTACCTGTGTATGCATTATTTGCGGGAGTCTTTTTTCCGAATAGCCAAGCGACTGTCGTGTTCTCTTTATACATTACAGGGATTGTACTTGCGCTATTAGTTACAAAGGTAATGTCTATGACTGTTTTAAAAGAAGAAAAGTCTATTTTTGTGATTGAGCTTCCGCCTTATCGTATGCCACAAGCAAAAACATTGTGGCTGAGCACATGGGAAAAAGGAAAAGGTTTCGTACGTAAAGCTGGTACATTTATTTTTGGTGGGTCTGTTGTCATTTGGTTACTCAACTATGCTGGTCCATCTGGATTTGGTGTAGATATGGGAGATAGTTTCTTAGCGATGATTGGTGGGTTCGTGGCACCAATTTTAGCACCGCTCGGTTTTGGAACATGGCAAGCGGCAGCATCGCTTTTAACAGGATTTTTAGCAAAAGAAGTTGTTGTTTCAACAATGGCGATTATTTATGCAGTGAAAGAAGATGTGCTTGGAAATGTAATGGGGGCGCACTATACTGCATTATCAGCCTATGCGTTCATGTTTTTCATTTTGTTATACGTTCCATGTTTAGCAACAGTAGCTGTGATTCGTCGTGAAACAGGGTTTATAAAATGGACGATTTTCTCTGTTGTTTATCCACTTATCATTGCTTATGCATTAACGCTCGTTATATACCAAGTCGGATCCATGCTTGGATTCTAGAAGGGGATGTATCATAATGATAGTCAATATTGTAATTGGAGCTGTCATTTTTGGTTATGCAGGATATACATTATTCAATTTTGTAAAGAGAAGTAAAAAAGGGAAATGTGCAGCGTGTTCCTTGAATAAATCATGTCAGTCAAAGAGTTGTAGTCCCGATATGGAGCAGGTCGTGAATAAATAGAAAAAAGCTTTGCGAATTTCGCAAAGCTTTTTTATGACCTACTTTTTAATTTTTACAAGTTGTGAAGCCTCTACTCCGTTTGCTCCAGGTAATTCTTTACTAGGGTCTTTATCAAATTTTAGTACACCTACAGTCTTCTCTTCGCCCTTCACATTACCATATGCAGCATCATCAACAATTGCAAACATATCTGCATAAGAACGACCATCACCGATGATTGTGTTACTCTCATATTTTAATTTCGCTCCATCAATTGTCGCATTCTCTACTTTTTCTTTCGCAAATAATACACCTTGATCCGCTGTTACTGCTGGTAGTTTATCGATTGCTTTTGTGTCATCTTTTTCTACTTTCTTAAGTAGTTCTTTTTTCACTAGTTCTTCACCAGTCTTTTTGTCCATTACAAGTACTTTCTTATCTTCTAATATTGCAAGTTTCATTTTATATACATCTTTTTCTTTTACATCTTTTTTATTCTTATCTGCTATTTGCTCGACTTGTTGATCCGTTCCGTATAATACTAAGCCATTTGCTTTTTCACCTAATAAAGAACAACCTGATAACGCTCCTAATGAAATTGCTGCTGCTAACCCGATTCCTACTAATTTTTTCATTTTCTTGTCTCCTTTTTCTATACGTTATAGTAAATACAAATGTATTGTTTTTTAAATTTAGAGAAGCAAAATTGTTTTTTTGTTTCATCTCGCTTCTGATTTCATTTTATAAGAATAACGTTTTTCTAACTATCGAGTTAGCTTACAGTAACATTACAATTATGTAATGTATTGAAAAGAGCTGAAAATATCATGGAAAGGAGAGAATATATAGATGAAAGTTATGGTGTTGGGTACATATTGCAATAACAATGTCAGATTATAGGGTGTATATTTAGTAAATAACATGTAAGGACATCTTAGTTTTGATATAATGTACACGTAGGCTTTGGAAATGAATATTCTTACTGTAAAGGAAAGTTTTTCCGGAAGTAAATTTGAAATATAAGGTAATCCATAGGAGGAATATGAATGTCTGTATTTAAACGATTAAGAGATTTAACGATGTCAAATGTGTATGCACTAATTGAAAAAGCTGAAGATCCAGTGAAGATGACAGATCAATATTTACGCGATATGCAGCAAGATGTACAAGAAGCTGAGAAGAGTGTAGCAGCTCAAATCGCGCTTGAGAAAAAGTTTAAATTATTATTTGAAGAGCAAGAAGCACTTGTAAAGAAACGTGAAGAACAAGCACATATGGCTGTTCAAGCGAATAATATTGATCTTGCGCGCCGTGCTTTAGAGGAAAAGCAAAATGCAGAGCAAAAGATGAATGAATATAAAGCGAGCTATGAGCAAAATAAAGCAGCTGCTGATAACCTTCGTGCGAAGTTAGAAGAAATGCGTAAGCAATTAACCGAGCTGAAAAATAAACGTGAAACACTTGTAGCGCGTGTGAATGCTGCGAAGGCGCAAAAGAGCATTAATCAAGCAATGTCTGGATTCGATGCCAATACTGCAAAAGCAGGCCTAAGCCGTATGGAAGAAAAAGCTCTTCAATTAGAAGCTGAAGCAGAGGCAAGCGGCGAAATTTACAAAAAAGAAAAGTCGTTAGATGAGGAATTTGCAGCTTTAAATAAAAATTCAGCTGTGGATGATGAATTAGCACGTATTATGAAGCAGTATGAGAAATAATAATATATAAATGAAGGACTAAAAACCTTTCTTTTTTGGGTGGAAGAGAGTGTCCGGCCGTGTGTAGGAGCGGTCAGTGCTCTTTTGGATCCCATGCCGTGTGAGAACAGAAATAGGGAATGAGAGGAAACCTGTTTTTATTTTCAAAGCTGTAGTTTAGATGCGGGAAATCAAAATAGATATATAGTAGATAAAGAAACCGGCATGTCATGGAAAGCAATCATGTCGGTTTTCTTATTATTTTTCTAGGAGGAGGTTTTTGTATGACATGGATGAATGTGTTAGCCATGCTCGTATGGACAGGAGCAAGTGCTGTTCTTTTATTTGCACTTATGTGGGTTGATTCTATTTTTACGAAATATAACGATTTGACAGAGATTAAAAAAGGTAATATGGCGGTTACAACACGTTTTATTATGAAGCTTTTTGCACAAGGATATATTTTGTCACAATCAATTACGAAAGCAAATGATTTATGGCAGGCGCTCCTTGCGTCAGCGGTTTCATTCGTTATTTTATTAGTTGTAGAGATGTTTATTGAACTGATTTTGAAAAAAGTAGCAGGTTTAGATTTAGAAGAGGGAACGAAGCAAGGTCATGTCGCACATGCTTTATTAGCTGGTTCGTTACATATTGTTGGAGCCCTCATTTTAGCAGCTTGTCTATAACGAGAAAAGGAGGGATACATCATGAGTTTATTTAAACGTATTAAAAATATAATAAAAAGTCCAGAGCCTGTGAAACCAGAGAAATCGTTACTCACGTTAGCCCCTGGCGATATGATTGAAGTTTCATTAGTGATGTATGAATTGATCGGAAAAACAAGCATGCATTCTCGGAATGAAATTGTCTTAACATTACAGGACGGGAAAACAATTCGCTATTTAAAAATTGAAAATCGTGAAAGTACGTATTATAAGTTGTATACACCAATTGATGGCCGGTTAGATTCGATAGATGAGATTCCAACGACAATTGAAATGGATGATATCGAGTATCATATGGAAGAACAATATAGCGGACGTGTTGTTGTGATGGGAAAAACACCGTTTGCTGTCTCTGATGAACAATATGTGTGGGAGTTTCAATCTGATAACCGGCAGCTACTTCGCATTGAGTGGCAAGACGGACGTACAATGATGTATGAGGGAGAATCGATTCTTCCTGCTGATGTACAAATTATAAGGGCAACGTAAGGGGGCGTAATCATGTCAAACCGATTGTTTACCATGATTAAATCATTCGTAATCCCTATACTTGCCATCGTTACATTACTTGTAATTGCTGGATATGCTTTATCAGGGTGTCAAAGTGAAAAATCGATTCAAGATCGTTATCCACTAGAATCCGTCGCAAAAGATGGTAAGCAAGAATCTTATGTGTATAGGGCTGCTAATCGGTCAGTTCCAGAAGTTGCAAAAGAACTGATTGATGAGAAAAAGCCGAAGCAAGTATCTAAAGAAGATGAAAATCAGATGTTCCTTGTCTATTCTGATAAGTTATATAATCTTCAGAAGGATAAAGAAAAACCGTCTGATACATTAATTGAAATTAGTAATAAAGAATACGTTCGTCAAAATTATCACCCGTCCTTTTTACAAGGATATATTATGGCGAGTATATTAAATGATATATTTGATTCACGTAAATCGTATCATGGTGATTACCGAGGATATACAGATCGGAAAGATCATAAACCGGTTATTCCAGACAGGCCGCCTACAAAAGAAGAGAAACAAACACCACCGCCTATTACAAAACAAGGTAAGGGTTCTATTATTAAAAGAAGTGATAAGATTGAGCCGAAACCATCTGTAGGAGACCAAGGAAGCATTGTCGAAAAAGGAACAAAGACGGTTCCACCATCTACAGAGAAAAAAGGGAAAATCACAAAATCACCTGGTGGTTCTAGCGGATCTGATGTTAAACCAAAATCATCCATTAAAAGCCCGCCAAGGAATACGTCTCCCCCAAAAACAAGGGTTGGTGGTTCAGGGAAAATTACGAAGAGAAGATAGAGAAAAGCCCAAGGAGCAGAGTAGATGCTTCTTGGGCTTTTTTTATGCTACTATAAAGTTATAGAGGAGGGATGATTCATGACTACTTATAAAAGATTTAGTTTCGTGTTATTCCTCGTATTGTTCATGAGTCTGTTTACAAGTACAACAGTAGCTTCAAATGTTGGAACCGGATTTTTAGTGTTAGTAATTATGTATATACCGCTATATCTTCTTTTCTTATATGTTCCTTTTCAATTTCGAGAACAAGTACCTATGTTTCATAAGTATGTGGAGTGGGTGAAGTGTGGTGGGAAATGGGGAAGGGCGTAAGAAAAAGTCCTTATCTTAGAAGATAGGGACTTTTATTTTTGAATCATAATTTAGTGAAGTTCACGTGCTTTTACAATTTCCTTACCTATAAAAAAAATTTGGCCTCCTATAGCAAAAAGCAATACACCAGCTATTATATAGGGTAAAGTAATAGGAGCTATTCCTTTTTCTAAAAACATTCCGTTTGTCACCGTCCCGATAGAACCAGAAAAATAATTAATAGAGCTAAGCAAAGCGATTGAAATGGTAGCGTGATCTGGGCTAATTTCTAAGAGTGTCTTTTGCTGAGTAGCGAGTGCCGCCCACCCCGTACTTCCCCAAAGAATGAAGCAGATAGCTAACAATAATGCAGTTTCATGGAAAATCCCCATACATATAAACGAGAAAAACATGATTCCCATTAAGTACAGTAATATGATTTTTGGCTTCTTATAGAAATCCATTATAAACCCAATTATAAAACTTCCGGCAATACCACCAATTCCCCACATCCAAATAAACATGATAGATTTTTGAAAGCCATATGCAGTAATGATAGTATCTAAGTATGTGTATAAACCTAAACTGCAAAAGCTTAATACCATTGTGATAAGCATGACGAGTGAAATCTTTTTATTTTTAAACATATTTAGCCGCTCTTTTAGCGTTGGTAAAGGTTTAGATTCTATCATAGGAAATTTAGCAAAGAGAGCAAATATCCCGATTGTCCCAATCACAACAATAAACCACATCGCTATACGCCATTCATAAATGGAAGCGATATATATGCCAAATGGAACGCCAATTACGGTGCCAGCACTCATTCCAAGTAAAACAGTACTTAAAGCTCTACCCCTTCTTTTTTCAGAAACTAATGTAACAGCAGCTGACGACGCTAATGGTGAGTAGAGGCCAGCACCTATGCCAGCTAGGCCTCTAGAAATTAAGAGAATCATAAAATGATGAGTTACAGCGGTCAGAAAGTTAGAAAATGTGAAAAGGAATAATGCTGCTAATAATGTATGTTTTGTGTTTGTCTTTTTCATACATGCAGCAAATAAAGGTGCCGCAATCGCATAACAAATTGTAAAGATGCTTACTGTTTGTCCAGCAGTCCCAATTGAAACATGAAAGTCATCGGCGATTTGAGGCAAGATTCCTGCCATTATATAAGCATCTACTCCTAGTGCAAACATCCCAAATGTTAATAAAAAAATTTTATTCAATGTGAGTCCCCCTTTTGATGATTTGTTCTAATCTCATCGTAACGAGTATAATGAAATTAGTGAAATTCATATTTTACATGAAAGGTATGAGTAAGATTCATGACGATAGCTAGATATGAAGTGTTTCAAAAGGTAGTAGAGTTAGGTAATTTTACTAGAGCAGCAGAACAATTGAATATGACGCAATCAGCTGTGAGTCATGCGATTGCTAGTTTAGAAAAAGAATTAGGATATCCTTTGTTGCACCGGAATAAGCAATCTGAGATTAGAATGACTGAGTTTGCAAATCGTCTTTTTCCTCATATTCAAAATGTATTGAAGAACGAAGCGGCTATTAAACAAGAAGTATCTATGCAAAATAACCGGTTGGAAGGCACATTGAAAATCGGAGCATTTACAAGTGCAGCAGCTCAAATATTACCTGCCATGTTATTGCATCTTAAACAGAGTTACTCAGGTGTGAAAGTTTTATTATTCGAAGGGACATACGAAGAAGTAGCGGAATGGATTGATAATGGTACAGTTGATATAGGGTTTATATTAGAAACGAATACAAAGAAACAAATAAAATCAATCCTGGTTAGCAAAGATGAAATCGTATTAGGGTTACCGAAAAATCATTCATTGATGAATCAAAAAGTAGCGGATGTTCAGCAAATTGATGGAATGGATTTTATTATGCCAAAAGGTCCGTATCAGCCATTAGTGATAAAAAATTTAGCTGATTATCAAGTACGTCCAAATATTATATTAGAAGTACTAAATTGCGAAACGATTGTGAACATGGTCTCGCAAAATATTGGAATTACAATGGGGCCTGAGCTATTTTTTAAATCACATAAAAATATTGACATGAAAAAATTAAAGCAGAAACAATATCGTCATATTCATTTAGCATTTAAAGAAAGATCACCTATCATTGATGCTTTTCTTGTATGTAATCAATTATCGATTTCTTCGTAGGAGTACATAAGGAGATGAACAAGAATGCGCAGAAGAACATATGGGAGAAAGAATGAAAAAGAAATGCCTCAGCAAAAATTCACATGTAATCATTTGCAATCAGAATTACCAATGTGCTATGGAAGTGATACACCTTTTTACTATGACGTTACTCCTGAGGAAGAAAGAAAAAAGCGTTTTGAATTAAATGATGATCTTTGTATTATGGATGGAGAACATTATTTCATTCGAGGGTGCATTGAAATACCGGTGTTAGATGATAATGAAGTATTCATGTGGGATGTTTGGGTTTCTTTAAGTGAAGCGAATTTTGATAGAACAATGGAGTTATGGGAAACGGAAGGAAGAGAGGGAGAAGAGCCTTATTTTGGTTGGCTTTCTACGTCACTTCCAGGTTATCCAGAAACATTAAACTTGAAGACGAACGTTCATACAAGAGCCGTTGGAGTTAGGCCTTTAATTGAATTAGAACCAACGAACCATCCTTTAGCAGTTGAACAAAGAGAAGGGATTACGTTAGAGAGAGTTAAGGAAATAAAAGAAATTGTGCTTAAGCATAGTTAGAAAGAAAAGTATCCTTACGAAAGGAAAGCTTTTCTAGGCTGTGGAGAAAGTCTTCTCCACAGCTTGTTTTGCGTCTGAAGCTCTTCTATCAACATGGATAAAAATAAGAGAATGAAAATTCACTTTCTAAAGTAAGAAAAAGGGGAATATGAAATAGGGAGAGAATTAATTTCACAATATATTTGATTAACCACGAGTGAATTGGGGGAAAATTCTAAAAAAGCCTTTAAACGGTGGTGTGTAAATCATGTATAATAATCCTAAGTATAATAAAGATTTTCTAAACGGGGAGGAGAAAAATCTGATGACTCCTACAACAATTGAAAAATTACAGGAAACTCAGCTCAATTCTAATGCTGTTTCAGTTAAGGATTTGGTTGATTTGTTAAGTGTTAATTCTTGCATTCCTATTATTAAATGGATTAAAGAGGGAAAAATCCAAACTACAGAAAAATTAAATGGAACTACTGCAATTTTAGAAGAGCCTATTGTCCTAATAGAGTCTGTTAAAAACTTTATAGAACAAGAAGATGTTTCATTTGTAAGTGCAAGAAAAAGAAGAATGGAATTAGAGACAACTGCTTGGTTAAACATTGAAGAAGATGAGATTGAAGGATAATTTCGTATAGAAAAGGGAATCAGGGGATGAAACAAATAATTTCAGCGTTATTTGATACAAATGTCCTATTCGGACATGAATGTCGTAAATTTATCTATGATGCAGCTTATGAAGAGTTATGTGAATGTTATTGGTCACCCCATATTATTGGTGAGTTGTATAGAACGGTGACAATGACAAAGCTGAAGAAATTAGGGTTCGAACATGCTAAAAAACTCTCAGAGAGTAGTAAGAAAATGATGGATATTATGGAACCCTGTTTTTATTGTATAAGTTCATATTCAAATATCGATTTAGAGTTAAGACGTTTTCTCAAGGATAAAGATGATTTTCACCTTTATCAGGCTGCTATTTTTAAGAAAGTTGATTATATGGTAACGAATAATAGCGATGATTTAGAAACTGTTAAGTTTCAGCTAGAAGCAGAAGGTATAAGAATTATAAGTTTTAAGGAATTTGAAGATATCATGAATATTAGAGCGCAAGAAATATAAAAAACATCTAATTTGTAATTAGATGTTTTTTTTGCTGTACAAAAGGATTTGCTTACTTTGAATTAACTAACTAAAAAGCTAATGACAGATAAGAAGACACAGAACCCTAAAATAGCGCCTACCACTTTCATATGAAACTTTCGGCTCATTACAACAATTGCAATATATTCCCGAATCATCGCATTTGGCCAGTAATAGAAAGCGGTTTTTGAACCGATTCCTTGGCTGTTGAGCCCAGCTTGTCTTGCGTATAATCCAGCACGGAATAGATGGAAATTATTCGTTGTAAAGATACTTCGGTACTTGTCTTTTAGCGAATCCATAATTTGTTTTGAGAAGAGCATATTTTGATACGTATTGACAGAACGATTTTCTTGCACTGTATGTTCGATAGGAATGCCCTTTTCAACAGCATAATTTTGCATCGCTTCAGCCTCGGGAAGATTTTCATCGGGCCCTTGTCCACCAGAGAAAATGATTGTAGGCGGAGTCGTGACAGCAGCTTGTTTATGGTAAAATTCGATTGCTTTATTAATTCGACTTGCTAAAAGCGGTGGTACTTTATCATTAATTAATCCACTGCCAAGAACGATAATGAAATCTTGATTGCGTCGTGGTCTGTTAAATTGATATAAAAAATAAGCTGTTAAGAAAGTTGATATATGGAAAAAGAAATATACCATGATTAAAGATACTCCTGCAAAAATCGGCTGGAAATGAGGAGAGAAAAATCGAGTTGGATCAACTACTAAGGATATCATAGCAAGTAACATACCCATTCCAGCAATTAGGGTTAAGCAGTTCGATAAACGACGTCCTTCTTTTCTCATTAAGATTCTTGCGTTAAGAAATAGTCCAATCATTAATGCGAATACACCAAAAGTTAGCATTAAGAAGATGATAATAAACGGTATAATTGCAATAATTCTTAATATCTCAGAATTTGAGCTGAAACCTAAATAAAGGAAAAGAATAAGCGATGAGCAAAAAAACAGGTTAAATAAAAATCCGATTATTAAACTTCTAGGATCCCTAAAATAAAAGAATAGAAAAATAAGGAATAAAATAAGCGTAATACTTCCAAAAAACATCAATTTTGTAAACACCTCAATTTTTTTATGAATAATTGCCTCATTTATTATATATTACATTTTGTAAATAACGTAATTGAAAAAAAATTCATGATAAACATTGTTGGAGAATGTATTTTTCTTTTTTGCTGCAAACATGCTATTTTTCTAGGCTCTCTTCATAAAATGAAAATAACATAAGGAAAGTGAGTGATACGATGCCAGCTGTTATTGATGGTGTAATCATACAAAATTGCAATGGAACAATTAATCTAGGGGATAAATACAATGTGCGCCCGATATTTGAAGAAAAATCATATAATGGTTCTGGATCGTCTAATTCAGGTTTTTCTGTGAGAGCCTTTAATGGAATTAGTGCTACAGATGTGTATGATAAAGATGTGAATGACCAAGGAATACAGTTTACACTATGAGCTTGAAGTGAAAAAAGACACTCGTTTTGAGTGCCTTTTTTATTCTAGTGATACCCTTTCGCAGAGTCTTTATGAATTTTTTCTTTAAAGATTGTGTAGCTCCATAATTGATATCCGATAACAATCGGTACCATTACCATTGCGACGAAGAACATAATTTTTAAGTTTAATTCACTGCCTGCTGCTTGGTATAACGTTGTACTATATGCATCGTTAATGCGTGATGGTAACATTCTTGGGAACATACCTGCAAAGCCAGTTGTCATAAACATTGCGATTGTTAGACAAATAAATGTGAATGCAAGACCAATTTTATGTTTGTAGACCATAATAATTGCTAGGACACTCATTAGCATCGCAAGCGCCGGAAGAATGAATAATGCAGGATATTCCGTAAAGTTTTGGAATAAGTTTGTACGGTTTGCAGTTGCCACATAGAAGATGGCTAAAAGACTCGCCGCTGCCATTGAAAATGGTTTTGCGATTTTATAAGCACGTTCTGATACTTCACCAGATGTTTTAATCATCACCCAAAGTGCGCCGGATACGATAAAGATTGCGGTGAAGAAGAGACCACCTAAAATACCGTAATGATTTAATAGGCTGAATAATGTTCCTTCGTAACCATCTTTTCCGATTTGCAGTCCGTAGTATAGGTTTGCAAATGTCACACCGAATAAGAAGGCGATAAGGAAGCTGCCAATTGCAAACGCCCATTTACAAGTACTTTGCCAAACTGGTGAATCGTCTTTGTGCATAAATTCAAGCCCTGCTGCACGAGCAAAAAGAGCAAGTAATACTAAAAATAACGGTGTATATAAGTAGCTAAACATATTTGCATATGTGATTGGGAAGGCAGCGAATGTTGCACCGCCTGCTGTAATTAACCATACTTCGTTACCGCCCCAGAACGGTCCGATTGCTTCTTGCATTTGATTTCGTTCTTTTCGATCTTTCGTAACGAATGGGAAAATCATTCCGTTACCAAGTGCATAGCCATCGAGAATAAAGTAAACTGTCCAAATCACGCCCCATAAACCAAACCAAATGACTGCAAGCATATCATGAGACATGAGCTGCACCTTCCTTAGTAGGTTCTTCTAATGCTGCAGGTCCTTTTTTCGCGAACTTCAGCATTAAATATACATCGGCAATTAAGAGCAATGTGTAGAACAATACTAAACTAATTAATGAGAACCAAATTTGTGGAACGGAAATTGGTGAGACAGCCTCAGCTGTGCGCATCAATTTGTATACCGTCCACGGCTGACGACCTGCTTCAGCAACAATCCATCCAGCGTTAATCGCAACATATGGAAGTAAGACAGACCACATTGTAATTTTTAAGAAACGTTTTGAGTTTTCTAGTTTTCCTTTACGGTTTAAATAGAAACCAAACCAAGTTAATGCCATGAAGAATACGCCAAGTGCAACCATTAAACGGAAGCTATAGTAAACAAGGTTTACATTCGGACGATCTTCTTTCGGAATATCTTTCAAACCGACAATTTCTCCGTCAAATGAGTTTGTATAGAAGAAGCTGCCGAGTTTTGGAATTGTTAATAATTCAAAGTTCTCCTCATTCTTCACATCGGGAATTTGGATGATTGAGAAGCCTTGACCTTTACCAGTTTCCCAAACTGCTTCCATTGCAGCGCCTTTTGCAGGTTGCATTTTCGCAGCGAAAGCACCGGATTGGTGACCGATGAAAGGTATTGCAGTTGCTGCTAATAATCCTAAAACTAACCCAAATTTAAATGACTTTTTAAAGAACTCCACATCGTTTTTACGTAATAGATGGTACGCACTGATTGCCATAATGAAGAAAGCACCAACGATATAACAACCAACAACTGTATGGAAGAAGATGTGCCATGCGTAAGGATTGGTAACAAGTGCCCAGAAATCATTTAATTCAGCGCGGCCGTTACGCACCACGTAGCCAACAGGGTTTTGCATAAATCCATTTGCTGTAATAATCCAAAGCGCAGAAATATTTGTTCCAAGTGCAACCATCCACATACAAAAAGCACGGAACTTTGGTGAGATTTTATCTTTACCGAATAACCAAATTCCCATGAAAGTAGATTCTAAGAAGAAAGCAACAAGTGCTTCGATTGCGAGTGGTGAACCGAAGATATCCCCATGTATTTTGAGTACTCTGACCAGTTTGTCCCAAATTGGAACTCCATCGTAATACCGGTTATAATCCCCATTACGAAGTTGATCGTAAATAGCTTACCCCAGAAATTCGCCATTTTTCGATAAGTGGGATTTAATGTACGTACATATTGTGTTTCCATACACGCTACTAAAATAACAAGTCCGATTGTCAAAGGTACAAACAAAAAGTGATGAAAAATAGTAATTGCAAATTGAAAACGACTCAGTAACAGAACGTCGGACATAATAAAGATTCACTCCTTTTTAACATTATCTACATTTAGTTTATAGTGGAAATATGAGCAAAGTAGAGAAGAGTTGTTACAGAGGTGTGTGGATATTATGAAAGAATTATGTCGATTATCTGGAAAATTGTATATTTGCAATAAAGTAATATCCTTTTGGGATTTTTTAGATTTTGGTAAACTAAGTATGTAGTGGAAATGAAAGAAAAGAGGTTTTTTACTATGAAGTCATTAGAAGAGATTTTGCAGTACAATGAAAAATTTGTTGCAGAGAAAAAATATGAAGAGTATGAGGCGGGGAAATTTCCAAACAAAAAGATGGTAATCATTTCTTGCATGGATACACGTCTTGTTGAACTATTACCAAAAGCGATGAATATGCGTAACGGTGATGTGAAAATTATTAAAGTAGCGGGCGCTGTTATTTCGCATCCATTTGGAAGTATTGTGCGCAGTGTATTAGTTGCTGTATATGAACTTGGCGCAGATGAAATATGCGTTGTTGGCCATCATGACTGTGGTATGGCAAAAATACAGGCAAGCAGTACAATTGAAAAAATGAAAGAGCGCGGTGTGACAGAAGCCAACTTAGATACACTTCAATATTCTGGAATTGATTTAGATAAATTTTTACAAGGATTCTCTAGTGTGGAAGAAAGTGTAGAGCATAGCGTTTCTGTACTTCGTAACCATCCATTACTTCCAGAAGAAGTACCGGTTCATGGGCTTGTCATTCACCCTGATACAGGAAAATTAGATTTAGTTGTGAACGGCTACGAAGCTTAAGGTTTTACTTTGTCATCCTTTTTATCTGGGACTGGATCAAATCCTCCTGGATGAAAAGGATGACATTTTAATATACGTATTAGTGTGAGCCAGAATCCTTTGAAAGCACCGTGTTTTTGAAACGCCTCTAATCCATAATGAGAGCATGATGGATAAAAGCGACATGTAGGTGGTGTCATCGGAGAAATAAATTTTTGATAAAAGCGTATGATTCCGATAAAAATCTGTTTCATAATGGTCTCCCTTCCAGCATATTCTTCTAGTATTATAGCATGAGGGCTCTATATATAAATCCATTTTGATTTTTCGACATATGAGCTGCGGCTATGAAAGTAAAAATAATTCTCCATTTATTTCCTCTTTTTGTTTTCACACGGCATGGGGCGAAAAAAGGCACTGACCGCTTCTATGCATGACCGGATGCTCTCTCTCATCTGAAAAGAATGGTTTGATGTTCTTCGTTTTTTAACTTGGATTTATATATTACTTTACTAATTCGGATTTCCGTTATATCATATTGGATATAACGGAATTAAAATTAAAGCGGGAGAGATGTTGTATGCCATCAGTAGAAAGCTTTGAATTAGACCATACGATTGTAAAAGCACCTTATGTAAGACATTGTGGTGTTCATAAAGTAGGTAGCGACGGTATTGTGAATAAATTCGATATTCGTTTTTGCCAACCAAATAAACAAGCAATGAAACCAGATGTCATTCATACGTTAGAACATTTATTAGCATTTAATTTACGTAAATATATTGATCGTTATCCGCATTTTGATATTATCGATATTTCACCAATGGGTTGTCAAACAGGATATTATCTTGTGGTAAGCGGGACACCAACTGTTCGTGAAATCATTGATTTATTAGAACTTACATTACAAGATGCGGTTCAAATTACAGAAATTCCAGCTGCAAACGAAACGCAGTGTGGTCAAGCGAAGCTTCATGATTTAGAAGGGGCAAAACGCTTAATGAATTTCTGGTTAAGCCAAGATAAAGAGGATCTTGAAAAAGTATTCGGATAAAAAATGAGGAAGCTGCCTGTGAAAAGGCAGCTTTTTTAGTTCTTGGGTATGTCATATCGAATGGTCGATATATGTGACGAAAAAGTTATTTCTGAAAGAACATCGGAGGTGAGCTTACAAATAAAAACTTAGCCAGCTTTTCTGTATGATTAAACCAATTATGTGGTGTAGCAGATTCCATATGAATGCTGTCGCCAGGATGTAGATCATGCTCCTCGTTTTCTAATAGAATGGTGAGTACACCTTCTAATACAAACACGAATTCTTGCCCGTTGTGAGAATACGGATTCCCTTTTTTTTCACCAGGATGAAGTGTCACTAAAATTGGCTCAAAATGTGGATTTGAAACACTTCCAGAAAGGTTCGTGTAAATAAAATGAGAGTAATTTACATGTTCTTCATTTTGCTGCCTGCGGCGTATGATACTTGTATTTGTTTTTTGCTCAGCTGTAAAAAAATAACTTTGGCTGACATGAAGTGCTTCTGATATTTTTTTCAATGATTCTAGTGTAATAGAAGATTTCGAACGCTCTACTTGAGAGATAAAACTGATAGATAGATCTGTTTTTTCAGAGACTTGTTTTAATGTCATTCTTTTTTCTAAGCGTAGCGCTTTAATTTTGTTTCCGATATTTTCGTCCATATGATAATCCCTCGACTAATATATTAGATAGAATTTTTCTTATGAAAAAAGTGTAAAGGAAAGTTTTGAGTTTTGCAAATTGTCATTAAATAAAAATTCAGAAAATTATATTAATATGTTGTAAATCTATTTCCTCTGCATTATAATGACCGTAAGTGTATAGATGATATGAAATTCGTTTTTTTTACGAAATAAATTGAAGTGCCACTTCAATTTATTTCACGTTTAGTTAAATTTAGTGATGGGAGGAAGAAACATGTATCAAACATTTAAAGGGGCATATCCAGTTATTATTACACCGATGAACCAGAATGAAGAGGTTAATTGGGAAGGCTTAAAGAAAAATATTGAGCATTTTATCAGTGAAGGAGTAGCTGGTTTAGTTGTGAATGGAAGTACAGGAGAGTTCGTTAGTTTAACAAAGGAAGAACGTTTCAAAGTTGTGGAAACAGCGGTGGAACAAATTAACGGACGTATTCCGCTTCTTGTTGGAACGGCGGCTGAAACGACAAAAGAAGCGATTGAATATACAAAGCAAGCAGAAAGAGCTGGAGCAAGCGGTGCATTACTCATTAATTCATACTACGCCCATCCGAAAGAAGAAGAGATTTACGAACACTTTAAAGCAGTAGCGGAATCTGTTCAGTTTCCAATCATGATTTATAATAATCCATTTACATCGGGCGTGGATATTAGTACAGAAACGATTCTACGCGTCGGTCGTGATGTAGAAAATATTACGCATGTAAAAGAATCGAGCGGTGATATTCGTAAAGTGCGTGATATTACGAGAAAAGGAAAAGGGGATATTGAAACATTCTGCGGTGCGGATGATTTAGTATTAGAATCCTTTTTAGTTGGGGCAACAGGCTGGATTTCAGTTGCGGGTAATGCGGTGCCAAAACTTGTAACGGAATTATTTGATGCAGTGCAAAATAAGGAACTAGAGCAAGCGTGGGAGTTATACGATAAAATTTTACCGCTCTGTAGCTTTATTGAAGAGTCTGGGAAATATGTTCAAATCATTAAGAGGGTCATGGATTTAAAAGGGCAAGCTGGTGGTCCATCTCGTAAACCACGCCTGCCATTAACAGAGGAAGAAGATCAAAAGTTACAAGGGATTTTAGAAAGTCTATTAACATTGCAAAAATAAAAAGAAGGGAGAGAGGAGTATGCTAACGGCAAATCAAGATTTAAAATCGAAAGTTCAAGCGTTTCTAGATGAAAAAAAGGAACTATTCATCGATGGAAAGTTTGTTCCGGCAGTGAGTGGAAAAACATTTGACGTTTGGAATCCAGCGACAGAGGAAGTGCTTGCTGTCGTAAGTGAGGCAGGAGAAGAAGATGTAAATCTCGCAGTGAAAGCTGCACGCAAAGCGTTTGAAGAAGGAGATTGGTCAAAAATAAGTGTAGCAGAAAGGGCCCATTTCATTTACAAACTTGCAGATTTAATTGATGAAAATAAAGAAGAGTTAGCGCAACTTGAGGCATTAGACAATGGAAAGCCGTATAAACAGGCGCTTGAAGATGATATTGCAGGTACGGTTGATCATTTCCGTTATTATGCAGGATGGGCGACAAAGATTCTTGGGCAAACAATCCCCATTTCACCGGAATATTTGAACTATACACGCCATGAACCGATTGGCGTTGTTGGGCAAATTATTCCGTGGAACTTTCCATTATTAATGGCTGCATGGAAGTTAGGGGCGGCACTTGCGACAGGGTGCACAATTGTTCTAAAGCCAGCAGAGCAAACACCGCTCTCTCTTCTATATACAGCGCAGTTATTTAAAGAAGCTGGATTCCCAGATGGCGTAGTCAATTTCGTTCCAGGATTTGGCGAAGGTGCTGGTGAAGCAATTGTGAATCATCCGGATATCGATAAAGTTGCTTTCACAGGATCAACTGTGATTGGAAAAGGGATTATGCGTAAAGCGGCTGAAACGACAAAGCACGTCACATTAGAGCTTGGCGGGAAATCACCGAACATTATTTTAGAAGATGCCGATCTTTCTAAAGCAATCCCTGGGGCATTCAACGGCATTATGTATAACCATGGGCAAAACTGTAGTGCAGGTTCGCGTGTATTTGTTCATCGTAAGCATTATGAACAAGTTGTTCAAGAATTAGGGGAAATGGCGAATGAAGTGAAGTTAGGGCACGGATTAGACCCTGAAGTAGAAATGGGACCGCTCGTATCGAAGAAGCAACAAGAACGCGTACTGGCTTACATTAAGAGCGGCATAGAAGAAGGTGCAAAACTGGTAGCGGGCGGCGTGAAGGAATTTGAAAAAGGGTATTTTGTAGCGCCAACTGTATTTGCAGATGTAACCGATAATATGAAAATTGCGCAAGAAGAAATCTTTGGACCAGTTGTTTCTATTTTCCCTTTTGATGAGATAGAAGAAGTCATTGAACGAGCAAATCATACACCGTACGGACTAGCAGCTGGCGTATGGACGGAAAATGTAAAAACAGCACATCAAGTTGCAAACCAATTAAAAGCAGGTACAGTGTGGATTAATAGTTATAACTTAGAAAATGCTGCATCGCCATTTGGAGGATATAAACAATCTGGTATTGGCCGTGAAATGGGTTCGTATGCGCTTGATAATTATACAGAAGTGAAGAGTATTTGGGTGAGTTTGGAGTAGTTTGAGAGAAGGATATGGATACCATATCCTTTTTCTATACAAAAATATATGTCTGTTTTTTGTTCAAAAAGGGAGGCTGAATGATGGAGAGGGGAATAAATCCAAAACTAGATGTGCATCCAGCTGACACAACAAAAAAGTTTAGATGGACTGTTGTTTTTTGGCTTTTGGCAGGTGGGATTATTAATTATTTAGATCGCACGAATTTATCAATTGCTACTCCCGAAATTATGAAAGATTTAGATTTCACAAAAACACAGATTGGCCTATTAGGTACGATATTTGCTTGGGTATATGCAACGATACAACTGCCAGCTGGTTGGCTTATTGATAAATACGGAGCAAAAAGAATTTATTTTATTGCTATTATGTTATGGAGTGTAGCCACTGCTTTAACAGGTATTCTCAATAGTTTTTTCATGTTTATTATCGCGCGTATTTTACTCGGGATAGGAGAAGCACCCTGTTGGCCAACGGGAGCAAAAATTACTTCTGAATGGTTTCCGAAGAAGGAAAGGGGACTGGCGACCGGAATTTGGGATTCAGCTTCAAAATGGGGACCAGCTATCTCACCGCCGATTCTTATTTTTTTCATGGTGACATTTGGCTGGCGCGGCCTCTTTTTTGTAACAGGATTAATTGGGATTATTTTCGGTATTATATTTCTTATGTTTTATCACGAACCGAAGAAAAGTCGTAAACTTTCAAAAGAAGAATTAGATTATATTCAATCTGACAGTATAGAAGAATCAGAGGTAAATCAAAAGGGAAAAATTAAATGGGGGAAACTATTTACGTATCGTACGATGTGGGGGCTTATTCTAGGGTATTTTTGTACCATTTGGAGCTGGAATATCTTTCTCGTATTTTTACCATTATACTTGGTCGAATCCTATCATATTTCTTTAACAGAACTAGGAATTTATGCGAGTATTCCTTACTTTGGAGGGGTGTTTGGAAATATATTTGGTGGCTATCTTACTAAAAAAATGGTGGATAAAGGAATGGCTTCACCTATTAATTCAAAACGTATGTTAATTAGCATTAGTGCAGTTTTAACAGCAATCGTCCTCATCATTCTGCCATTTGTACATGATATTGTATCTACAGTTGCACTCATGACGTTAGCTATCTGCTTTATTTCTTCTATTACAGGTGGGGCTTGGGCACTTGCTGGTGATGTAGCTCCTGCATCTTCCGTAGCCTCTGTGAGTTCGATTCAAAGTTTTGGTGGGTACTTTGGTGGAGCATTCTCTCCTGTTGTTGCTGGAATGATTGTTGATACAACGGGTTCTTACGCATTAGCGTTTATCTCTGGTGGAATCATTGCTGGATGCGGGGCGCTTTGTTATTGGTTTATTGTGAGAAGGCCAATTGAGGTTAGGTGAGTTCCTGCTAACAGATGAAAAAAAACTTATCCCTTCTTTAACATATTTTCCGAAAAGAAGTCCCCTTCCTCAAGGAGCGAGAAGGGCGTGGCCCAGCGAGTAGGTGGGGGATGAAGGAGCAATAAAAGAGAAAGTCTGTTTGAAGCCCCCGCTTCAAACAGACTGTAAGGTCGTTAAGTGGTGGGTAGTTCACTCAAATAGAACCCTCCTTTTCTCCATTTTATCATTAAACGAAACTTCGTTTTACATAAATTTGTAATTGTTGAAAACACTAGAAATTAAAAGGGTGAAAGAAGGGTGTTATATGGAGAACAAGAAAACTTATTATATATCAGTAGGAAATGGACAGATTTCGCAAGTGAAAACGGCAGATACATATAGCTTTGAAATTCAGGCAAATGATGAGGAAATTATTCAGCTTCGGGAGTATTTCGATCAAGCATACCGCGAGGACTTGGGCTCTTTTGTACGTTCTCACGTTCCATATGTTGAGTATCATCATGACTCAAATAATGATCGATATGATGCTGAGCTGCAGAAAGCATATCAGATGATTTATGATTTAGGCAATCATGAAACGAAAGAATTAGTCGCGCAAATGGGAATAATCAATGGATTATAGTTGGATAACATTATGCATATGAATGCGAATTGTGCTACAATTTGTGGTAGGAAAAACTTGTAACCATCTATAGGGGAGTAATGGCATGTACAAATTTAAAGATTATTACCACAACACTGTACAATTATCGTTTGAACGTTACCCATTTTCTCCTGAGCCAAAGCATGTTTGGGTTGTATGCCGGTACGGGGATCAATGGTTATTAACGCATCATTTACGTCGCGGTCTTGAATTTCCAGGTGGTAAAGTAGAAATTGGGGAGACACCGGAAGAAGCGGCAGTCAGGGAAGTTCATGAAGAAACCGGCGGCATTGTTTCTGAATTAACTTACTTAGGACAATATAAAGTATCTGGAAAAGACAAAATAATCATTAAAAACATTTATTTCGCAACAATTAGTGCAGTAGAACAACATACGCACTACGAAGAGACAAAAGGGTCTGTTCTATTAAAAAACATTCCTGATAATATTAAAACTGATAGAAAATTTAGCTTTATTATGCGCGATGATGTACTAGCGCGTACGATGAAACATATAGAAGAACTCGGCTGTTTTACGAAGTAAAGGAGCCGAGTTCTTTTTTGTTATTAAAATTATACTTATTTCGGTATATATTCCAGTGAAGTATTTGTAATATAATGCTACCAATGTATATTCGTGGAAAGGATTGTATGAAGTGTTAAATGAGATAGAAACAAAAAACTCAAAAAGGAATATTCATCTTTTTAATTGCATTTAGAATATTGATATTATAGCATTATAATTAAATTGAATTGTGGAAATTAGTTGTATAGTAATACCTAATTATGGTAGATTTTGAGGACTTGACTTATGGCAATCTCTAAACTAAAAGGCCCTATGTAGTCATATCGCACTACATAGGGTCTTAAAATGTTTGAGGGCTGCTTTTTTTATTTACTATTTTTATAGAATAAAAATGTTGAGTCTTTTATTATCTTACTAGAATTAGATTTTTTATTTTTAAATCAATCAAGTAAGGAAAGGTGAACTGCACATGTTGAAAAAGACTGTAGTAGCTGTTTTAACATTAGGCTATGTGTTTAGCCCGATGCAAACTTTGGCAGAAACAGAAAATGAACAGCTACCTTCGGAACAAACAACTAGCACTGAGCAACGAGAACAATCTAAACAGCAAGAACCAAAGGAAGTGCAGACAAGCATAACAAGAAAGTCTGAAGATGAAGGTACAGCGAGTGTAAAAAGTGAACAATCACTAGATACTAGTGAAATAAAAACGAATGAGACGAATGTAAAAAGTGAACAATCGCTAGATGCTGGCGAAATAAAAACGAATGAGACGAATGTAAAAAGTGAACAATCGCTAGATGCTAGCGAAATAAAAATGAATGAGACGAATGTAAAAAATGAACAACCACTAGTTACTAGTGAAATAAACCAGGTGAATGTTAAAACAGTACAAGAAGCACCTAAAACACAAAGAGGTTGGGTAAATATAGATAATAAGTGGTATTATATTCAGCCAGATGGTACAAGGAAAACAGGGTGGCTGCAAGAAGGAACAACATGGTATTATTTGCAAAAAGATGGAGTAATGAAAACAGGTTGGTTGCAAGAAGGAACAACGTGGTATTACCTGCAAAGTAGCGGAGCAATGAAAACAGGTTGGCTACAAGAAGGGACAACGTGGTATTACCTGCAAAGTAGCGGAGCAATGAAAACAGGCTGGCTACAAGAAGGAACAACGTGGTATTACCTGCAAAGTAGCGGAGCAATGAAAACAGGCTGGCTGCAGCTTGGAGATAGAAAATATTATTTCGAAAGTAATGGAGCGATGAGAACAGATTGGCTGCAGCTTGGAGATAAAAAATATTACTTCGAAAGCGATGGAGCAATGAAAACAGGCTGGCTGCAGCTCGGGGATAAAAAATATTATTTAGAAGGCGATGGAGCAGCGAAAATAGGCTGGCTACAGCTCGGGGATAAAAAATATTACTTCGAAAGTAATGGAGCAATGAAAACAGGCTGGCTGCAGCTTGGGGATAAAAAATATTACTTCGAAAGCGATGGAGCAATGAAAACAGGCTGGCTGCAGCTTGGGGACAAAAAGTATTATTTAGAAAGCGATGGAGCAGCGAAAACAGGCTGGCTACAGAAAGGAACAACTTGGTACTACTTCGAAAGCGATGGTGAGATGAAAATAGGCTGGTTGCAAGAAGGAGCTGCTTGGTACTATCTAGGAAGTAACGGAGTAATGAAAACAGGGTGGTTGCAGGAAGGCGCAACATGGTATTACCTGCAAGGCAATGGAGCAATGAAAACAGGTTGGCTACAGGAAGGAACAACTTGGTACTATCTGCAAGGCAATGGAGCAATGAAAACAGGTTGGCTACAGGAAGGAACAACTTGGTACTATCTGCAAGGCAATGGAGCGATGAAAACAGGTTGGCTACAGGAAGACGCAACATGGTATTACCTGCAAGGCAATGGGGCAATGAAAATCGGATGGTTAGAAGAGAATGGTAAGGTATACTATTTTGACACAAATGGTGTTTGGATAGAAAACCCAGTCATATTTGGTAAAACAATTATAGTGGATCCAGGTCATGGGGGATATGATTCAGGGACATTATATGAAAGTATATATGAAAAAACGATTGCCCTGCAAGTAGGATTGAAGTTAAAGAGTTTACTAGCTCAAAGTGGTGCAAATGTTGTGATGACGCGAGCAACAGATATTTTTATTCCATTAGAAGATCGTGTTCATATTTCAAATGAAAACAAAGCAGATATTTTTGTTAGTGTACATGTAAACTCAGCTGATACGACTGTGGCAGAAGGAATTGAAACATTATATAATTCGGAACACCCAAAAAGTAAAGAAGTACTTAATTTAGCAAATGCTGTACAGAATGCTTTAATTAAAAATACAGGTGCCAAAGATAGACGCATAAAAGATCGACCAGATCTTCGTGTGTTAAAGGCTGATAATAGTGCACCGCCTATATTGGTAGAAACAGGATTTTTATCAAATGTGAATGAAAGAGTAAAATTGACTTCTGACAAATATCAAAATATATTGGCACAATCAGTGTTTGAGGGAACTTTACAATATTTTTCTAATTAGAGGTAGCGTAACATCACGATTAAGTTAGGAAAAAGAAATACACTATTAAAATAAAAAAACGTCATTTTTTCTCTAGGATTAGGAAAGGATGGCGTTTTTATTATAACTTTAGCTTTGTACTAACATGAAAAGTGAATTTTTAAGGTTGATGACCTATTTATCCCGCACTAACGGGCAGTAATACTCCCACCTTAAAATTCGGTGAAAGCAAAGAAGTTAGGTGGGAGATAAACTGCCCGTAAAAGCCCGATTGGTGAGGGCTAATAATCAGTGGGCGATGAAGAAAACTCCCACTGATTAAAGTTTCACTTTATAGAAAAAAAAGTACTTCAAGCAAATCTCTAGCCACACGAGAATGCTCAAACCCCTCCCAAAATGAATCCCTCTTCCAAATAGCGGTAATGCCGGCATTTTCAGCTCCAATTACATCATTTTCAGGATGATCTCCAACATAGATACATTCCTTCGCTGTTACATTTAATTGTTGAAGGGCACGTTCAAAGATAGCTGGATGAGGTTTCTTAATGCCTTCTGCTTCCGAAATAAGAATTGTATTTGTATAAGTATGTAGCTGTAAGGCACAAAGATTGTTCATCTGGAATTCGGTAAAGCCATTTGTGATAATTCCGATTGCGATATTTTGATTTTGCAGTTGTTGTAGCAATTCATGCATATTTGGAAAAGGAATGCAGTGATTTTTGAATTCTGTTATGTAGTCATGCAGGAGTTGATCGGCTGTTAGAGTTGTAATGTTATATTCGTTGAGCAAAGTAGTATATACTTTATCCTTCCAAGTGTAGCCGTTATTATCAAGCTGAATGAAACGAGTGCAATACTCGTTTTTTTCTATCTCAGTAAAATGCCCTGTGTAACGTTCATATTGATCGCTAATCAAACTCTCCAAAGATTGACGTCGATCTAACAATGTTCCATCTAAATCAAATAATGCAGCGCGTATCATCATACATTCCCCCTCAAAAAGTAAAAAACTCCCTAAAAATAATTATCGCATATTTGTCAGAAAATGATTACCCGCTATTTGCGGGCAGTAATACTCCCACCTTAAATTTTAAGTGAAAGCAAGGGAGTTAGGTGGGAGATAAACTACCCGTAAAAGCCTGATTGGTGAGGGCTAATAATCAGTGGGGGATGAAAAAATTCCCCCACTGATTAAAGTTTCACTGTATCATATCTTTGTAGAATGGAATAATGGAGGTTTATATGAGGAAGGTTTGTGGAAAGCTATTATGTTTTATCTTAGCAATTGGTGTTACAGCAGGGTGCAGTAAAGAGGTAAGAGTTGCGGAAACGAAAGATATATGCAAAACCGAAGATGAATGTACGAAGCTTGGAGATGCTATGGTTCAAAAAGTATATAAAAAAATGGACAGTCTGTCTCAGCTGGAAGAACCAGAGGAAGATGTAAAAGGCTTGGAAGAAAATACAGAAGAGAACGCTGGAAAGAAAGACAACATGAAAGAAGCAGAACAGAAGAAAGATGATGATGAAAACTATTTCTTTTTAGCATCTTACTATATTAATGAGGAAGAAATCGTAGATCCTTATTTTGAAAAACTAGATAAGAAGCGTTTACAGAAAGTGTTTGCGGATGATATAGAAGCGAAGGAAGAAATAATTGAGCAGCATGAAGATAGAGATTATCATGAAACGCTGTGGGGAATTTATCGTACGTTAATTCCGTCTAAGTATCGAGAGAATATAAAAGAATTTGATATTGTGACAGATGGATACGATGGAATTGTTGCTCATGTAACTCCTAGTATGGAGAATCCGAAAGATTGGGTGTTAAGTTTAGATACGCTTGATTCAGGTGTGAATATAGATGAAGTAATGAAGACATTAATACATGAGACTGCTCATGTATTAACGCTTAGTGATAAACAAATTCCAGTAGATGAAAAGTATGTAAAGGCATTTGAAGCGGAGAAAGATGTTTCTTCCTATCAAAATAAGTGTAAAAATCTTTTCTTGCAAGAAGGGTGCGCGAAAGCAGATTCGTATATTAACAAATTCTATGATTCTTTCTGGAAGCCAATTGAAAGTGAATGGAAAGAAAAGCAAATTGAAACAGATGAAGAGGCGCAAATACAATTTTTTGAAGAAAAGCATGATCAATTCGTTTCTGAGTATGGAACAACAAATATAGCAGAGGATATTGCTGATACATTTACAGCATTCATCTTACAAGATTCAAAGAAAGTGAAGGAGGGACAAGAACTGAAATATAAAAAGATAGCATTCTTCTATCAATATCCGGAGCTTGTCAAAATGAGAGCTGAAGTATTATCTGGATTATATGAGGTTTCACAACAATTAAAAGAATAAAAGTAGCAAAAGCAACCCAAATATAATTAGGTTGCTTTTTTTACGTAGAAGAAGGAACTAGAAATTTCAAATAGAATAGAGTATAAAAGATTAATTGTCACAAAATTGACACAATTAGAATATACATAGTAAAGATGTAATGAATTTATTCTCAAGGAGGTAGAAATCGTATGAAAACCATTCTTGCTATTGCTGGTCTTATTTGGGTCATGTCGCATGGGCTTCCGATTTTCGAGGGAGAGCAAATTCGTACAGCGTTAAATAAACAATTTAATGAGTATCATGTTATAGATCGACAAGATAATATTGTAAAGGTACGTGTGAAAGATTGTTTTCATACGGTCACGATTCAAGGAAGCACTGTAGTTAACGATACAAAAGTATGTGATCAACAATAAATATATGAATTCAATTTACAATAAAAAAGAAGCTGACTCCATCATGATTATTTGGAGTCAGCTTCTTTTTCTTTTCCCTACAAGTAATTTTTCAAATCCTTCAACAAATACATACATCAGAGTAGCTAGGACACATGTCAGTAAGACACTCAGCAGTACAAGTGTAAAATTAAACACTTGGAATCCATAGCTAATTAAATAACCGAGCCCTTGTTTGGAAACGAGAAGTTCTCCGAAAATAACACCAACCCATGATAATCCAACGTTTACTTTTAAAGTTGAAATGATAGCTGGAAAGGAAGAAGGTAAAATAACTTGTTGATAGGTTTGCCATTTATTAGCCCCAAACGTATCCATTACTTTTACATAATTCGAGTCCACTTCTTGAAATGCACTGTAAATAACAAGAATGGTGATGATGATGGAAATAATGACGCCCATTGCGATTGAAGAGGAGATATTTGGGCCGAAAATAACGATAATAATTGGACCAAGTGCTACTTTCGGCATCGCATTTAACACAACAAGGTATGGATCTAATACACGAGCGATAAGAGGTATCCACCAAAGGATGGTTGCGATAATTGTCCCGAGCACTGTCCCGAGAATAAATCCAATACTTGTTTCTAATAATGTCGTCCATATGTGAATCCAAAGTGATCCATCTCCCCATTTGCTTAAAAATAGTTCCCAAATGCTTGAAGGAGAGCTGAAGAGTAAAGGATCAATCCACTCTTGTTTACTAGAAATTTCCCATAATACAAAGAAGAGAATAAGAAGTAATAATTGTAAAGAGGCAACTATCCAAGTGCGCTGGCGCTCTTTTTTTCGAAACTGTTCATGTAGTTGTTTTATTTTATCCAAGGTTCTCAAGCTCCTTCCATATGGCTTGAAAAAGAGCTGGAAACTCAGGGTGGTGTCTTGCCTCTAATGGTGGTAGAGAGCGAATGCTTTCTGGTACGATAAATATTTTGGCAATTTTGCCAGGGTTTGATCGAAGTAAGTAAATACGATCACTCATTGCGATAGCCTCTTCGATGTCATGGGTGACGAGAAGGGAAGTTTTCTTATACTTGTGTAATAAAGTAAATACGAGATTCTCTAATTTTAATTTCGTTTGATAATCAAGGGCTGAAAATGGTTCGTCAAGCAAAAGAATTTTCGGATTTGTCGCAAGTGTACGAACGAGTGCCGCCCGTTGGCGCATACCACCGGATAATTCTGAAGGATATTGTTTTTCTATGCCTTGCAGGCCTACTTGCTTTAAAAGTTGCAATGTATGTTCTTTCGTTTCTTGTCCGTATGTTTTTGTAATATGCAATCCAAGCATAATATTTTCTTCAATTGTTTTCCAAGGAAACAAATAATCTTGTTGAAGCATATACCCCATTGAATCTGTGGGTTTTATTACTGGTTTATTATCCACAAAGACCCTACCTTCAATTGGCTCTAGTAGTCCTGCGATAATAGAAAGGAGCGTTGTTTTACCACAGCCACTTGGACCGAGAAAGGATATGAATTCTCCTTCGTCTACCTGTAAGTTAATATCTTCAAGGATGAGCCGGGCACTTTTCTTTGAAAAAAAACATTGAGAAACGTGAGATATTTGTAAGAAACCCATTGTATTCGCCTCTATTTCTTAATAACACTTTCGGCAATTTTTGTATTAACGAGCGCCTCATGTGGAATTTCTTTTTGTAGTTCACCAGCTTCTTTCATAATTGTTTGTAGTTGTTTCCATTCTTCCGTATCTAATAATGGGTTTGTGGCATACGAATGTTGCTTTTTATAGCGTTCGATTACTTTTACCGTAATATCTTTTGAAGTATCTTTAAAAAGTGGTGTAACAGTCTCGGCAATTTCTTCTGGACTATGTGTATCTACCCATTGCTGTGCTTTATATAATGCGCGCGTAAATTTTTCGGCTGCTGCTTTGTCTTTCTTTAAAAAGCTTTCTTTTGCCATAAATGTTGTGTAAGGAACGGTTCCAGATTCAGAACCAAAGGAAGCGACGATATAACCCTTTCCTTCCTTTTCAAAAATGCTTGCGGTTGGTTCAAACAGCTGGACAAATTCTCCTGTACCGGATGCGAAGGCATTAGCGATATTCGCAAACTCAACATTTTGAATTAAATTTGTATCTTTGTGCGGATCAATACCATTTTTCTTCAAAACGTATTCTCCAACCATTTGCGGCATACCGCCTTTACGTTGCCCGAGGAAAGTAACGCCCTTCACATCGTTCCAATTAAAGGAGTCTAACTTTTTACGTGAAACTAAAAATGTACCATCCGTTTGTGTGAGTTGTGCAAAGTTAATAATCGGATCTTTTGCTCCTTGTTGGTGAACATAAATGGATGTTTCAGAACCGACAAGTGCAATGTCAATTCCACCAGATAACAGCGCAGTCATCGTTTTATCGCCACCAGCTGTCGTTTGTAAATCAATATCTAACCCTTCATCTTTAAAAAATCCCTTTTCAATTCCAACATAGAGCGGGGCATAGAAGAGGGAATGGGTAACTTCACCGATGCGAATCTTTTGCGTCTGCTTCTTCGTATTGTCTTTTTTACTACACGCCACAAATGTAAAAACAGTGAGTACAAGTATACAAAAAACAGCTATAAATTTTTTCAATAGGTGCCACCTCCTAGAAATGAATCTATTTCCATAATATGTAGAGAAGTGCCTAGATGTGAGTGGACATAGGAGGAATTTTTTGGATGATAAAGAAGTACAAATATAAGGGGTGATAAAAATGAAGTATGAATATGATGATAGCCTGCATTTACATCTTGATTATTTTGGAGAAGAATATGATGTGGAATCGATTGCTTATAAAAGAAAATATGAAGATGTGTGGGATGTATTTTTTAACTTTGCTTTTTATGGGATCCAGCAAGTTGAATTAAAGGAAGACGCATACATGGATGCGTACTCAGGATATCATGTTTTTTCTGTACAGGCCCATGATTTAAGCTGGGAATTTGGAAGTGCCAAGTTTGAAGAATGGATTTTAGAGCATCGGATATTAGAGAAGGTAGTACAAAAATAAGGTGAGTGACTTTCTCGTTTTGTTACTTATATTTATAGCAGGTTGTATGATATTACAGTTACTTTCTTATCGCTTTGCCAAAAAGAATATCCATAAATATAAGGAAGTAAAACTTATGCATATGTGGCTAGATATGCATGTAAAGAAAGGGCCGAAATTAGATTTTGGTGATTATACATTTATACTAATTGTATGTATCATATGGAAAATTTGGTTGTTTCCTCTCATAAGGTAAAATCTATAAAATCATCCAAACTACTTCTAATCGTATTAGTAGTAAATATTCTATCATTTTCCCCCTTAACAGAAGAACTACATGATGCATGTGAGTAGCTTGTTCATGTTCACTTCAATTTTCAAAAAGACATACGTTTGTAACATAGAAATGCTACAACTTTATGTAAAGCGTATCTTTTGATGAAGATGAATTTAGAGGTGAACATATGAAAACGAACTTAGAACACGCCAAAACAAATAGAATGAACTCGAACGAGGAAGTACCTCCTTTAGAACAAGAGAAAGAAGGTACTTCCTTATTGTGGTTGAGACGAATAGGTATGATTTCCCTCATACTATTCATTCTTCCGATAACAATTTACGTATATGCTTTTCATTTCGAAACAAAGGCATTGTCAGTTACATGGAATGATATTGACAATCCAAATATCCCGAACGGTTTTCATGGTGTGAAGATCGTCCAGTTCTCAGACACACATTTTGGACCAAATTTTCCTCATAAACAACAACAAATGTTAGTGGATAAAATTAATCAATTGAATCCTGATATTGTAGCATTTACAGGAGATTTAATTGATAAATTTGGAGAATATGCTGCAGAAAGAAAGTACTCACAAACTATTTTGGCACAAATTCATGCTCCCCTTGGAAAATATGCTGTGTTTGGTAATCATGACCGAGGAGGTGGAGGTAGTTACTTATATAAAGAGTATATGGAGAAAGCTGGCTTTACAGTTTTGAATAATGAAACGAAAAAAATTAAAGCTGCGAATGGTGAGTCTATTACTATTTCTGGTCTCGATGATTTTTTACTTGGAAAACCTAAAATTCATCCAACCTTGAAGGATCTTAGAGTAGAGGATTTTAACTTGCTACTAGTGCATGAACCTGATGCTGTCGATCAAATATTGGAATATCCAGTAGATCTTCAAATATCCGGCCATAGTCATGGTGGACAAGTCCAGATTCCATTCATAGGTCCTATTATTACTACTTCACTAGCAAATAAATATGTAGAAGGGCTTTATTCATTAGAAGGAAAGCGTAAACCATTACAGTTGTATGTGAATCGTGGTATGGGGACTACTAGAATGCCGGTCCGGTTTTTAAGTAAGCCTGAGCTTTCTGTTTTTGTATTACAGAGAACAGGGAGAATTTGAGTATATGAAATGAATCATTAAATATATGTGCACTAAAAGAAATGCCATCCTTTTTGTATATTTTAAGAAGAAGGATAGCATTTCTCATATTATTTTACTAAAACTGGGAGGTGTATTTAAATAAGCTATTTTTGTTTTAAATATAAATAAAAGCCATAATCCGTCATAACAGAAGAGTAACCTAGTTGTCGTAACATAGCAGTGATATTACCACGATGATATGTTCCGTGATTTACAACATGTGGTACCAATTCAGAGACGCTAGTTTTCATTAGGTCACCAGATGGATGTTCAATTATAAGAGTCTTTGTTATATTTTCTTGTTTATTAAGGAATATCTTATATCGTTCAGCCAACTCAGCGAACATTGCCTCCATTTCCTTGATTCCTTTTGCTTCTGTTTGTTCTTTCAATTGTTCAGCTAATCTCAACGCATGATTCATACTTTTTCCAGAGAAAACATCTAGCCAGCCAAGATCGGACAGGTAAATATGAGCCAATGCGTTAGATATAGAGGGAAAAACACTTTGAATGTTTTTATGATAAATATTCTGTGGAAGTTCATTTAATCGATTGAAAATTTGTTTATTCGCCCATACGTTATAGTCGTATAGCTGTAATGCAAGAGGTGACACTTTGAAATTCCTCCTTTGTATATTGGGTAAAATTATATAAGGGTACAACAAAATCAGGAACGTATGTTCTGTGTTTGTTTTTCATTTTAACTCAAGTTCCTATTAATGTAAATCTTTATATGTATTGTTGAAGATGATTTTTTTTGGTATTAAAAAATTGGCTTAATAAGTATAGATATCGAGTATGAGCGCTAGGTCTAAAAAGGATTTGATTAATAAATCTTAATGAAAAATAGCAAGTATAGGAATAGATTTTTATTTGTGGTTAGAGTACAAGATGGACAAATTGATAGATTTCAAAGTGTCGGTTAATAAAAAAGAGGTTATCCTGAAATTAATTTTTTAGGATAACCTCTTTTTTTACATTAAAGTTTATTCATGAAACTATTTTATGTAGTTAGATAACATGATAAAATTTTAGTTACTGTGTATGTAATCATAAAAAAAGAGAGAGTTTATTAAACAGTTTTGTAATATTTTGCTTGGGCTCATATTTTTAGGGATAAATTGATAGAGTTGTATATTGTGAGTATTTACAGAATTTTTAGAGAAACATGGGGGTGATTGCTAGATGCCCAAACCATTAAAGAAAAATGGTCGCTATATGGTTGGATTGGACAGTCTAAGGGGACTAGCTATACTAGGTGTAATTTTATATCACATCAATTTTAATTGGATGCCTGGCGGATTTTTAGGTGTTACTGTATTCTTTGTACTTTCAGGTTATTTAATCACGGATATTCTGGCGATAGAATGGAAGAGAAACAAGAGGATTGACTTGAAGAGGTTTTGGCTCAGCAGAGCAAGACGATTACTTCCTGGAATGCTCGTTATGCTTGTAATTGTGTTAGCGTGGATTACAATTTTCCACAGTTCCTTACTAGGAAAGATGCGAGGGGATTCATTAGCAGCTTTATTGTATTTCAGTAACTGGTGGTATATTTATCACAAATTATCATACTTTGAGAGTTTTAATCAACTTTCACCGCTCAATCATTTTTGGTCATTAGCTGTTGAAGAACAGTTCTATGTAGTGTGGCCATTTATCATTAGCCTTGCATTTTATTACATAAAAAAGAAATCACGTATCATTTTATTCGTCGTTCTAGGGGCAGCCATGTCTGCATTAGCGATGGCAATTTTGTATGAACCTGGAGCTGATCCGAGTAGAATTTATTATGGTACTGATACGAGAGCTTTTTCCTTATTGATTGGAGCGGCACTTGCCTTAATTTGGCCAAGCAGTAGGCTTGCGAATAAAATTATTCCAAAAGCACGTCTCGTTCTTGACATAGTTGGAGGGATTGCTCTTATCATCATTCTCGCTATGTTTTGGAAGACGAATCAATATGATCCGTTTCTATATCGCGGGGGAATGGTTCTTTTATCGCTTGCTACTGCTCTGTTAGTAGCGAACCTTGCTCATCCAGCTAGCCGAATTGCTCAATTTTTACGCTTTAGACCACTGCGCTGGATGGGGGTACGATCGTATGGGATCTATCTTTGGCATTATCCGATTATTACATTAACAACCCCGAAAGTAAATGCTGGAGAGTTTTCGCTTACACGAGCAATTCTTCAATTTCTTCTTATTATAATTGCTGCACAAATTTCGTGGAAGTTTATTGAAGATCCAATCAGGCGAGGGGCATTGAAGAATATTGGCTCGAAGAACTGGAGAATGAGAAACTTAGCATTGGGTGGCAAGTTAGCTTTGGTAGGTGCATTATTTATTTCTACGATAGCTGTTTTTGGGTTATCAACAGCTAGTCAAGCGAAGGATAATCCTCAAAAAGGTAAGGCTGAAGTAGTACAAACGGAACAAAAAGAAAAGCCGAAACACCCAGTGGCAGTTCGGGAAAAACCAGCTGAAGAACCGCCTCAAAATAAAGAACAACAAGAAGCTACTACGCAGAATAAGGAACCTCAAACATTTACAGCTGTAGGCGATTCTATTATGATTGATATCGCTCCGTATTTAAAAAATACATTTCCTAATATTACGATTGACGCAAAGATTGGTCGACAATTGTCTAAAGCAATTCCAACGGTGGAACAGCTAAAGAATCAAGGGGATTTAGGAAATCATGTCATTATTGGATTAGGTACAAATGGAGCCTTTACAAAGGATCAATTAGTATCATTAGTGCAATTGATTGGAAATGAACGTAAAATTATATTAGTCAATACGAGGGTACCGCGTCCATGGGAATCATTAGTGAATGAGAAATTAAAAGAAGTCGCATCTGCCTACCAAAATGTGACGCTAGTCGATTGGTACTCAGCAAGTGCTGGAAATAAAGCGTACTTTGAACCAGATGGCGTACATTTAACAAAAGCAGGTGCAGAAGCATATACTGCGCTTGTAGCAAAAGCAGTGAATCCATAATTGATTTGTTTCATAGTATAAAAATATTCTTTATCGTTTAGTAGATTGTTTGGAATAAAAAAGAACTTGTAGATACGCTACAAGTTCTTTTTTCGGTTTATATTGAATAATGGGGGTATAACTTATAACTAGACAAAACAGCTCAAACATAAAGAACGGGGAGTTCTACTTTAACCTGACACATTTAGTATATAGCATATGATAGCGTTTTCGATAATATATTATTGAAAATTATGTGAATTATGATATATATAGATTGAAAAAATGTTATAAAAGCATTTCTTCTATATTTCTACGGTAGTAAATATATTTCATAATTTGGTGGATCAGTTAGCTTTGATTTATTTAACCGCCCCTCATTGACTAATTCCTGCAAGGTTTTCTCAACATCCTCAGGTTTCACATGAAATAAATCAGCAATCTTTACAGTAGAGAGAGCCGTATATTTCGGTTTTTTTGATGAAGAAATAATCATAGCACTTACACGTTGATATAATTTTTCTTTTTCCACTTTTTCAAACCTTCTTCCCAATTCATTTTTCAAGAGATCATTAAGAAATGAGATACATAATTCCTTATAAGATTAACCCGTTATAGGTTGTTTTATGCTCTCTTCCAATACAGAAATTTAATCATTAACTACTAATATTCGTAAAAGAGGGTAAATATAAAGTTAGTTTAGGAGGGAATGGCATGAGAGGCATGTATATTTCCATTGGCTAACTTTTAGTCATCCGAGTAGTGACAGGTTTACCTAAAGAATGGGGAAGTTTTGGAGCCGCTATTTTTTCAGGACATCTTAGTTGGATGGATTCTCGTTCGAATTTTATCCCTGAAACCTTAGTGGAGGAAGGATGTTTGAAGGTGTAGCCTATTGGAAATCCTATAGAGACTACATAAAAATGAAACTTCCATCAGTGAAGAATTCTTTATCCCCTAATGATGGTTATTCCTCACCAATCGGGCTTTTATCGGCTCAAACTCTCTCTCGCGTTTCTCTCTGAATTTTGAGGTTATGTCAGGCGAGAGCACATCCTAAAGATAAAGTCCAAATAAGGAGGTTAAAGCATGAAAGAATCTTCATTTTCGATTCAAATTAACGGGAAGGAATTCGTAGCTTACCCTGGGCAAACAATTTTGGAAATCGCTCAGGCAAATGCATCGTATATCCCAAGTATTTGTTTTCATCCGAATCTTGGAACCATCCAAACTTGCGATACATGCTTTGTGAACGCAGGAGGTAAACTGGTTCGTGCCTGTGCCACAAAGGCAGAGCCTGGGATGAATGTCGATACTCTCTCTCAAACTATGAAAGATGCACAATATGAAGCAATGTCACGGATCTTAAAAAATCACGAACTGTATTGCACAGTCTGTGATAATAATAATGGGAATTGTGTCGTTCATAATACAGCCGAATATCTGGAAATTGAGCACCAAAAATATAAATTTGAAGCAAAGCCATACCCACCAGACATGTCACACCCTTTTTATCGATATGAGCCAGATCAATGTATTTTATGTGGAAGATGTGTAGAAGCCTGTCAAGACTTACAAGTAAACGAAACATTAACGATTGATTGGGACCGTGAAAAACCTCGCGTAATTTGGGACAATGATGTATCTATTGATGAATCGTCTTGTGTGTCATGCGGACATTGTGTAACGGTTTGTCCGTGTAATGCATTGATGGAGAAATCCATGCTAGGTGAAGCAGGTTATTTAACGTCTATCCCTCCGAACGTGTTAGAACCAATGATTGATTTGACAAAGGAAGTAGAACCAGGATACAAAGAGATTTTTGCAATTTCCGAAATGGAAGCAGCTATGAGAAAGGCCAGGGTCAAACGTACGAAAACGGTCTGCACCTATTGCGGGGTTGGATGCAGCTTTGAAGTATGGACAAAAGACCGTCATATTTTAAAAATTGAGCCCCAAGAGCATGCTCCAGTTAATGGGATTTCTACATGTGTAAAAGGGAAATGGGGTTGGGATTATGTTAATAGTGAAGAGCGTTTAACAAAGCCTTTAATTCGTAAAGGAAATGAATTCGTGGAAGCAACTTGGGACGAGGCACTGAAATTAATTGCTTCAAAACTAACAGATATTAAGGAACAACAGGGGCCTGATGCCATTGGTTACATTGCTTCGTCCAAATGTTCAAATGAGGAGAATTTCCTATTCCAAAAGTTTGCTCGCGCTATTATGGGAACAAACAACGTAGATAATTGTTCTAGATATTGTCAATCTCCTGCAACAGCAGGACTTTTACGTACAGTCGGAATCGGAGGAGATGCTGGAACAATAAAAGACATTGAAAAATCAGGGCTGGTCATTGTAATTGGTGCAAATCCAGCTGAATCCCATCCTGTTCTTGCAACTCGTATTAAACGAGCTCATAAGCTTCATGGACAGAAACTCATCGTTGCAGATTTGCGGGAGAACGAATTAGCAGAACGCTCTGATCTATTTATTCATCCTAAGCCTAGTTCGGATCTGATATGGTTGTCAGCTGTAACAAAATACATTTTAGATCAGGGATGGGAAGACAAAGAATTCTTAAAAAAACGGGTAAATGGTCTTGATGAGTATATTCAATCTTTAAATAAATACACACTAGATTATGCCGCAAAAACAACAGGATTAACAAAGGACGAACTCATTAAGGTAGCAATAATGATCCATGAATCCAAGTCAGCTTGTATACTATGGGTTATGGGCGTTACGCAGCATAAAGGAGCAACGGATACTAGTACAGCAATCTCAAATCTTCTTTTAATCACAGGGAATTATGGCCGAGCAGGAGCAGGTGCTTTCCCTCTTAGAGGACATAATAATGTTCAAGGAGCTTGTGATTTCGGGACAATGCCTGCATGGCTTCCTGGATATGAGCCTATTCAAGACGAGCAGGCTAGAAAGCGTTATGAAAAGGCGTGGGGGGTTACTTTGCCAAAAGAGCCTGGAATGGATAATCATCAAATGCTCGATGGTGTTAAGGAAGGAAAGCTAAAGGCTTTGTATTTATTCGGTGAAGACATGGCATTGGTGGATTCCAACATAAATTTTGTAGATTCTATGCTCGAGAGTCTGGAGTTTTTTGTTGTCCAGGATGTGTTCTTCAGTAAAACAGCACAATTTGCTGATGTTATTTTACCTGCGGCCCCGAGCTTGGAGAAAGACGGTACGTTTGTAAATACAGAACGCCGAATTCAAAGGTTTTACCGAGTCCTTGAACCACTTGGAGACTCAAAACCAGATTGGCTTATATTCCAAGAGCTTGCTAATCATCTTGGAGCGAACTGGAATTATCAACATCCGAGCGAAATTATGGATGAAGCAGCGAGTCTTGCTACCTATTTTGCTGGTGTGAGTTATAAAAGACTAGAAGGATTTAATAGTCAGATTTGGCCGGTTGCCAAAGATGGTACAGATACGCCTATCCTTTTCAAAGAAAGGTTCGCTTTTGCAGATGGCAAGGCACGACTCATTCCAGTGGACTGGACGCCTCCTTTTGAAGCAGGAGAGGAATATGATTTACACCTAAATAACGGTCGATTGCTAGAACATTTCCATGAAGGAAATATGACGTACAAATCTGAAGGGCTTACACATAAAGTTCCACACCCTTGGCTTGAAGTTTCACTGGAACTTGCAGAGGAACGAGGAATTGAAGATGGTACGTTAGTGCGTTTAGCGTCTCCTTATGGTCAGGTCAAAGTAAGAGCAATTGTCACGAACCGTGTAACAGGAAAGGAATTGTATTTGACGATGAATACACGGGAAGATGAGGAAGCTGTTAACCGCCTAACAAGTAGCTATCATGATCTAGTTACCCATACACCGAACTATAAAGAAATGAGTGTCAAAATGGAAATTTTAGAAGAAAAAGGTGAATCTCCGTTACCAAAGGTAAATTATCGATTTGGCAATCGTATGCCGCAAATCAGTGTCAGAGTGGAAGAAAAGTGGAAACGGGATGATTTTACTCCAATAACAGAGTTATTCAAAATAGGAGGAGACGAATTTGGCGAAAGCGATCAAGCAAATTAAAAAAGAGATTCCCACTCCTGAGCAGGAACAATCACAAGCGATTACAGATATTATAGCCGCCTTAGCAAATAATCGAGAAGCCATCATGTCAACAATTGGAATTATAAAACACTTCCACGATATGGGCATCTTAGATGCTCTGAATGGGTTGCTTGAAAAACGTACGGATGTAGGAGTAATTGCAATTCAGCAAATTAATCAGCCAAGCATGCATAATACGATCAAAAATGGAATGAATACTTTCAAATTCCTTGGTCAATTGAACCCTGATCAATTACAAATTATTCTAAACGGAGTTAGTCGAGGGTTTGAGAAATTTGGAGAAAAGATTGATAAAAATGAAAAAGCAAGCTTGTGGAAGCTTGGAACCAGTATTCAAAATGAAGAAGTAAGGAAATCACTCGTTACGATGTTAGGGTTTTTAGAGGGAATGGGAGAAGTATTTCAGGGGGATAAGCGAGAGATGCATTAAAAAGGAGAATGTGTAAATTGGAAAAAGGAAGTATTAGGATAGATGGGATACAGAATGAGCAAGATAGTAATAAAATCCTTCAGGCACTGCATACAGTATGGGGGATAAGAGAAGCAGAAGTAAGTTTAGTAAACAAAACGGCTACGTTTAGCTATGATGAGAAAGCTGCCTCACGTGCAGATTTTCTTCAGGCTGTTAAAGATACAGGATTTCACATTCAGGATTAGGCTTTTTTGTAGAAGAAATAAGGAATAAGTTGAGGAGGGGGCAATAGGATGAGAGTATGTGAAGTTTGTGGTTCTGAAGAGAAAAGGGAACGAGAGGGTAATGAACCGACTGGAACAAGAATGCTTCATGTATGTGAAAACTGTAGAACGGATCGCAAGTTCCCGTCTTTGGAGAATGAGGAATTGCTGTAAATAACTGAAAAGGTAACATAAAAGGGATAAAACCTTCTATGCTACCTTTTCAAACATTGTTTCTCATCTGTAGGTTATGTCTTTAGGTAAGTAAAGCTTTCTCGTAAACATCTATTTTTGTGTCACTATTTGCCGAATGGTCGATATCCTTTGTCGAATCGCCGATATATTTGAAATTGCGCTGATATATTGTGAGAAAAGGTTGATATATTCAGAGAATCGCTGATAAAATTTCATTTACCAAGTTATACGATGTGTCATAGCTACAGAAAAGATATTCAATCACATCTAAGTGACTATAATTTCCTATTGAGGTTAATCATTTAAAGTATTATAATGAGTGCATAAGAAATCATTGATATTAGGTAATGGCAAATTGCCTTAATGTCCTGTTTTTTTATGTTTACTATATGTGATAAGAGGAATCGCTAGCAGATAAAACTGCTTAGTAATTAGCTCACCATAAAATAGACTGTGTATCCGTACGTACACATTTTATTTTATGGTGAGCTTTTTTGGTTTGTAAAAAGGAGCGTTATCATGCTGAGAATAGTTCGAGTAAAATGAGCACCACTAAATAGAACAGATTTTTAAAGTCTCTACTACTTGCAATACGCAACATATATCCGTTATTTCATGATACTTGCTGATAATAATTCAATATCAACAGTACCCATATATGTATAGAGAAAATTTAACAAATCTATTTGATCTGTTTTCTGTAGTAATTCATTGACCATAATGAAGATAAAATCATTAACTAAAAAAGGACTGATAGGTATGTTGACCCATGAAAAAATTATGAACGCTCTAAAACATGTTCAAGATCCCGAGCTTCATAAAAGTATTGTGGATTTAAACATGGTACGAAATATTCAGGTTGATGGCACTCATGTTCAATTGGAAGTTGTTTTGACAATTCAAGGTTGTCCATTAAAAGCAAAAATTAAAGAAGATGTTGAAAGCTCGCTTCACAACATTGGTGCTTCTAGTGTTGCGCTAACTTTCGGTTCTATGACAGCAGAAGAGCGTGCTGCATTGACACAAATGTTGAAGAAAAGCTCTACAACAAAGACAGGGATGCCTAGCATGTTGCGACCTGATTCAGGTGTACAATTTATTACTGTGACAAGTGGAAAAGGTGGCGTGGGAAAATCCACGGTTACTGTTAATCTAGCTATTGCTTTGACACGTTTAGGGAAAAAGGTTGGGATTTTAGACGCAGACATATACGGATTTAGTATTCCTGCGATGATGGGAGTGATACAAAAGCCAACTATGATTGATCAGACAGTAATCCCAATTACCAGCCATGGCGTTAAAATCATGTCAATGGGATTTTTTACAGATAATAACAATCCGGTGATGTGGCGAGGACCGATGCTCAATAAATGGATTCAAAACTTTCTTGCAAACACGCATTGGGGAGAACTAGATTATCTTCTTCTTGATTTACCACCTGGCACAGGAGACGTAGCGATTGATGTAGCCGCGATGATTCCTCAAGCGAAGGAAATTATCATCACAACTCCTCATAACGTTGCCTCTTTTGTTGCTTCAAGAGCGGGTGCGATGGCGAAATATACGAAACACGAAATTTTAGGGATCGTCGAAAATATGGCATATTATGAAGAGCAAGACGGCTCAAGAAACTATCTTTTTGGAAAAGGTGGCGGTGATATGCTAGCCGAACAGTTACAATCCGAAGTGATTGCAAGAATTCCTTTTGCCAAACGTGAGGAAAACAAAGATTCAAATATATATGATGAAGATTCGCTTGCTGGGGAGATGTTTACATCTTTAGCTGAAGACCTTATTTATAGAGAATAAAAATAGAATGAGAACAAAGCTTGTTCATTCATTTTAACAGAGAAAAATATAGAACTTTTCATGAAAAACATAATTTAAAGGATGAGGCGCCATATGAAACCGGTAGTAGGAAAAAGAGGGATTCTTAAATTCGCGGATGGCTCCATGAAAGAAGCTGAAGATATAGTTGTTACAGAATTTCCTGTGACAGTAAAAATTAATGGACAAGAATTTGTTACGATGGTTTGTACACCAGAGTACATTGAAGATATGGTTATCGGATACTTAGCATCTGAAGGAGTTATACGGAAATATGAAGATATAAAAGAAATTTGGATTCAGGACAAAGAAGGATATGTGCACGTGAAAATCGATAAATTGAATCCTTATTATCAAAATTTCCAGAATAAGCGTTATGTTACATCATGTTGTGGGATGAGTAGACAAGGGTTTGTTTTCATTAATGATGCATTAACGGCTAAGAAAATGAATGAAATACGAGTCAAAATCTCTCCAGATGAATGCATTCATTTCATGAATCAGTTACAAGGCTCAGCTACTATTTTCAAAGATACTGGAGGAGTTCATAATGCTGCCTTATGTGATGTAAATGGTTTTATGCTAAGTCGGATGGATATAGGAAGACATAATGCTTTGGATAAAATATATGGATATTGTTTGAAAAATAACATCTCGATTGGAAATAAAATCATTGTGTTTAGCGGGCGTATATCTTCAGAAATTTTATTGAAAGTAGCGAAAATTGGGTGTGAGATCGTTCTTTCGAAATCTGCTCCTACTGAATTGGCATTAGAGTTAGCAGAAGACTTAGGGATTACAACAGTAGGGTTTATTCGAAACCAATCTTTCAATATTTACACATGTCCAGAACGAATTCAAAAATACAGTAAAACATAAGATGAATTTAATGGTAGTTGGTCGTTTGCCTTAGAAGGGAGAGAGAAATATGGAAAATGGTATATTAGATAAATTGCAACGCCCCTTGAGAGATCTTCGTTTATCTGTGACAGATCGTTGTAATTTCCGCTGTCGTTATTGTATGCCGGAAGAAATATTTGGGGCGGATTATCCTTTTTTGTCTTCTGATAAAATTTTGCCTTTTGATGAAATGGAACGATTAACCCGTATATTTGTTTCCTTAGGTGTCAAAAAAATACGGATTACTGGAGGAGAGCCCCTATTACGCAAGGATCTTCCGGAACTTATTCATCGCTTGAAATCAATTAACGGAGTAGAGGATATTGCTATAACGACGAATGGATCGCTTCTAAAAAAATTCGCCCCTGCGCTGTTTGATGCAGGGTTAAGACGGGTGACAGTTAGTCTTGATTCTTTAGATGATCAACGTTTCAATCAATTAAATGGCAATAAAAGCAAAGTTACAAGGGTTTTAGAAGGCATTGAATCGGCTTCTCATGCAGGACTAAAAGTAAAAGTGAATATGGTTGTTCAAAAAGGGAAGAACGATCAAGATATTATTGCGATGGCGAAATATTTTAAAGAGCATAAACATACGCTTCGTTTTATTGAGTATATGGATGTAGGGAACTCTAATGGCTGGAGAATGACAGAAGTAATGACGAAACAAGAGATTTTAAAGCAAATTGGAGCAATTATGCCACTTGAACAAATTGAGCCAAATTATGAAGGAGAGGTAGCAACTCGATATCGTTATATAGGTAGTGAGCAAGAAATTGGAATTATTTCATCTGTAACGGATTCTTTTTGTTCAACCTGTTCAAGGGCTCGTGTTTCTGCTGAAGGGAAATTATATACATGTTTATTTGCATCAAAGGGGTATGATCTTCGTCATTTGCTTCGTTCAGGGGAGTCGGATGATGTGATTACTCACATGATTACCGATATTTGGAATCATCGTGGTGACCGCTATTCTGATGAAAGAGCAAATGGTAACCATTCCATAAACCGATCAAAAGTAGAGATGTCTCATATTGGTGGTTAACATGATTACCTTTATGAAGGAGAACGATTCGCTTCCATGGTTGGAATGAATGAAAAAATGGAAATTTGATTAGAAATAAAATATTGGTAGAGAAAAAGTATGAATCTAATTAACACGTAGATTATCAAAGATTACATACATGAATGATATACATGGTTGATGTATGTAATCTTTGAAAGAAAGGAAGAGAGGTCGTTGACTGAGCGTTATTCACGACAGCAGATGTTCAAACAAATAGGTTTTGAAGGGCAAGAAAAAATCAAACATAAGCATGTACTAATCGTAGGGGCTGGAGCATTGGGCAGTGCTGGCGCTGAAGCTTTTGTAAGAGCAGGTATTGGAAAATTAACGATTATTGATCGTGATTATGTTGAATGGAGCAATTTGCAACGTCAACAACTATATACTGAAAAAGATGCGAATGATAAGATCCCAAAAGCAATTGCTGCCAAAAAGCATTTGGAACAAATAAATTCAGAAGTTGAAATTGAAGCACTTGTGATGGATGCGGGGTCTGATAATTTAGAAAGTTTGCTAGATCGTGTTGATATTATTATCGATGGTACAGATAATTTTGATATTCGATTTATTGTAAATGATCTTTCACATAAGTATAACATTCCATGGATTTATGGTTCATGCGTAGGAAGTTATGGAGCCACTTATACAGTTATTCCTGGAAGAATGCCATGTTTGAATTGTATCTTGAAAAGAGTTCCTACTGGAGGTGCAACGTGCGATACAGCAGGAATTATTAGTCCGGCTGTTCAAATTGTTTCTGCTTATCAAGTAACAGAAGCATTCAAAATTCTTGTAGAAGATTTTGCAGCATTAAGGAATACATTTTTGACATTTGATGTATGGAGTAACCAGTACCACTCTATCCATGTAGATAAAATAAAAACAGAAGGTTGTCCATCTTGTGGAACATTTAGAACATATCCATATTTATCGTACGAAAATCAAACAAAGACAGAAGTATTATGTGGGAGAAATACAGTTCAAATTAGACCTACTAAAAGTATCGAATATAGTTTTGATCAAGTAGAGAAATCATTAAAAGCTTACGGTACAGTCACGAAAAATCCGTATTTATTATCTTGTCAGCTTCAAGACTATCGGATGGTTATATTTCGGGATGGACGTGTTTTTATTCATGGAACAAACAACATCCAGCTTGCTAAAAATCTTTATTATCGCCTATTAGGTTAATAAGAGGAGTGAGAATGATGATAACAAAACGAATCCCTATTGCTGTAGGCGAATGTGTTCATAAAGTAATGGAATATGCCAAAAATGGCATGAAGGAAATGATACCGCTTGAATTCGCCTATGGTCGTTTCTTAGCGGAAGACTTAATAGCTGATCACAATGTTCCTTGGTTTGATCGTTCTCCATATGATGGGTTTGCTGTAAGAGCAGAAGATACCGAAAAAGCTTGTTCTGATCAGCCAATAGCATTAAAAGTGGTAGGAGAAATCGGTGCAGGTACAGTTTTTCATGGACAAGTTGGGGCATTTGAAGCGGTTCGTATTATGACGGGTGCTCCAATTCCAAGAGGATGTGATGCGGTTGTCATGCTTGAATTAGTGAAAGAATATACAAAGGGTAATCGAAAGTTTATTGAGATGAAGCGGTCTCTTAATAAAGGTGATAACATCTCCTTTGCAGGTGAAGATGCAAAAAAAGGAACAGTTTTAGTGAAAAAAGGGACTTATATCAATCCGGGTATTTCAGCGCTATTAGCAACATTCGGATACAATCAGGTACCTGTTGCTAAAAAGCCTGTTGTGGGAGTCTTAGCGACTGGAAGTGAACTTCTTGACGTAAGTGAACCACTAGCGCTAGGAAAAATTCGAAATAGCAATTCGTACATGATTCTGGCCCAAATTGAAAGAGCTGGAGGAAATGTTAAATATCTCGGAAAATTAAGTGATGAATTTGATAGCTGTTTTGCTGCTGTCAAAAACTCTTTATCCGAAGTAGATATACTCATTACAACAGGCGGCGTGTCAGTAGGAGACTATGACTATTTACCAGCTATCTATGAAAAGTTAGGAGCATCGGTTCTTTTTAACAAAGTAGCGATGAGGCCGGGCAGTGTAACAACAGTAGCTCAATTGAACGGGAAACTATTATTTGGTTTATCTGGAAATCCGTCTGCTTGTTACGTAGGATGTGAATTATTTGTTCGTCCTGTTATTCGTACGTACTTATTCAATGACAAACCACATCTGAAAAGAGAAAGCGCATATTTAGGAGAGGATTTTGTAAAACCTAATCCATTTACTCGATTTGTAAGAGGAACTCTTTCCTATAATAAGGGCCAGTTAATCGTTTCTCCTTCAGGTTTTAATAAATCTGGCGCTGTTTCCTCTTTAGCTAGAGCAGATGCATTTATTGTTCTACCAGGAGGCTCAAGAGGGTATAAAAAGGGAATGGTTGTTGATGTGTTGCTATTAGAAGATGTACAAGGAAGTGAATGGCCTTGGGAAAACATTGTTCCATCCTATAGATCATAGGGTTTCAAAATAGTGGCAAAACAACATGAATGGAAGAAGTGGTGAAAACAGGTGAAACAAGAGTTATTTAAAATTGTACATGACACGATATCTGTAGAAGAAGTAACAAATCAAGTTTCAAGAAGAGAAGCTGGTGCAATTACAATTTTTGTTGGAACTGTGAGGGAAATTACAAAAGGGAAGAGAACATTATCTCTTGAGTATCAAGCATACGAATCAATGGCAGTAAAAATGCTGAGCCAAATCGGGAAAGAAATTAAGGGGAAATGGCCGGATACACAGGTCGCTATAACGCATAGAATAGGTAAATTAGAAATAACAGATATTGCTGTCGTTATCGCGGTTTCCTCCCCGCATCGTAAAGCGGCGTACCAAGCAAATGAATATGCCATTGAACGAATTAAACAAATTGTGCCTATTTGGAAAAAAGAATTTTGGGAAGACGGAACGATGTGGATTGGAGATCAATTAGAGACCACTAAATATCCAGAAGGACAACCAGGCAAGGAGGAATAAGAAGTGATTACGGTTTTATTTTTTGCAGGAATGCGTGAAGAAATTGGCTTAGATGAATTAAAGGTAGTCGAAGCGGAGAATATGACGATTCATCAACTAAAACAATATCTTCAAAATAAGTATTCTCTTTCATCTTTTAATCAAGTTATGACAGCTATCAACGAAAGCTTTGTAGCAGATGATGAAACGATAAAAAATGAAGATATCATTGCATTTATCCCTCCGGTAAGCGGGGGATAAGACGGGGACTTCTTTATTAGCTATTAGAAGAATTTGTTGTTGAGGTTAAATGTTTAAAGTATTATAATGAAAATATAAACGCAAATATGAAAAAAATCATTGATGTTGGGTAACGACAAATTGCTTTAACATCCTGTTTCTTTTCATTATACGTGGTGAGAAGGATTGCTAGTAGGATCAAACTGCTTAGTTATTAGCCCGCCATAAAATAGAACGTGTATTTCAATTATACACTCTATTTTATGGCGGGCTTTTTTGATTTCTTTAAAAAGGAGAATGAACAATGGGAGGAACAGTACGAGTAAGAATTAATGGGCAGCAACATGAAGTAAAAGAAGGGACTCGAATTCTTGATTATCTTTTAGAACAAGGAGTGGAACATCCACACATCTGTTATTCAGAAGTTTTAGGTCCCGTTCAAACTTGTGATACATGTATGTGTGAAATCGATGGCAAAATTCTGAGAGCGTGTTCGACAGAATTTGAAGAAGGCATGAATATTTTAACTTCCTCAGAAAGAGCCAAAAATGCACAAACAGAAGCAATGGATCGCATTTTAGAGAATCACTTACTATATTGTACCGTTTGTGATAATAACAATGGAAATTGTCGTGTTCATAACACAGCAGAACTGTTAGAAATTGAACATCAAACTCGTCCATTTAGGGAAAAAGGATACGAGGTGGATATGTCGCATCCTTTTTACAGATATGATCCAGATCAATGTATCCTTTGTGGACGTTGCGTAGAAGTATGTCAAGATTTACAAGTAAATGAGACCTTATCGATTGATTGGGAGCGTGAAATTCCACGTGTCGTGTGGGATGATGGTAAGTCTATCAACGAATCGTCTTGTGTATCTTGCGGACAGTGTGCCACAGTTTGTCCATGTAATGCATTAATGGAAAAATCAATGTTAGGTGAAGCGGGGCTTATGACCGCGATTCCAAAGGACTTACTAAACCCTATGGTTGACCTTATTAAAGAAGTCGAACCGGATTATAAAACAATTTTTGCATTATCAGAAGTGGAAGCAGCTGCTCGTGATAAACGTACGAAAAAGACAAAAACAGTTTGTACATTTTGCGGTGTAGGATGTTCGTTTGAAGTATGGACAAAAGGACGCAAGATTTTAAAAGTTGAACCAACTGAAAATAGTCCTGTAAACAGTGTTTCAACATGTGTGAAAGGGAAATTCGGATGGGGCTTTGTGAATAGTGAACAACGTCTTACGACTCCTTTAATTCGAAAAGGAGAAGCATTTGTTCCTGCTACTTGGGAGGAAGCACTTACATTAATCGCGGAAAAAATGGGTTCCATTAAAGAAACGTTTGGAGGAGATGCGATTGGCTTTGTAAGTTCATCGAAGACAACAAACGAAGAATCATACCTGATGCAAAAATTAGCTCGTCAAGTGTTTGGTACAAATAACGTGGATAACTGTTCTCGCTACTGTCAATCTCCTGCAACAGATGGATTACTGGCCACTGTTGGGTATGGAGGAGATTCAGGTACCATTCGAGATATTGAAAAGGCAGGTCTTGTTATCACGGTTGGTGCGAACCCAACTGAAGGGCATCCTGTTTTAGCGACACGGGTGAAGCGTGCGAAGAAACTACGTGGACAAAAATTGATTGTGTCAGATCTTCGTAAGCATGAACTGGCAGAGCGTTCTGATTTATTTTTACATCCGAAACAAGGAACGGATTTCGTTTGGTTAACTGCTATTGCGAAATATATAATTGATCAAGGTTGGCACGATGAAGCATTTATTAAAGCTCGTGTAAATAATTACAAAGAGTATATAAAGCTTCTTAAAAAATATACACTCGACTACGCAGTCGAAGTGACAGGTCTTCCAAAAGAACAACTAATGAAGACAGCTAAAATGATTCATGAAGCAGATGGAACATGTATTTTATGGGGAATGGGTGTGACTCAAAATGTCGCAGGTTCTCATACGTCAGGTGCGATTGCTAATCTTCTACTCGTAACAGGTAATTTCGGTCGTACTGGAGCAGGAGCATTTCCACTTCGTGGTCATAACAATGTGCAAGGTTCATGTGATATGGGGTCTCTGCCACAGTGGCTCGCAGGAAATCAGCGTTTAACAGACAGCGCAGCACGCGCTAAGTTTGAAAAAGCTTATGGCGTAAAAATTTCTGAAAAACCAGGACTTACGAACATTGATATGTTAAAGGCATCAGAAGAAGGAAAACTAAAAGCGATGTATCTTATGGGGGAAGACATGGCATGGGTAGATTCAAACGCCAATCATGTGCATGAAACGCTTAGTAAGTTAGAGTTCTTTGTTGTACAGGATGTGTTCTTAACAAAAACAGCGCAGTTTGCGGATGTTGTGTTACCGGCAGCTCCATCTCTTGAAAAAGATGGAACATTCACCAATACAGAACGACGTATTCAACGTCTATATCAGGCACTTGAGCCACTAGAGGAATCAAAACCAGACTGGTGGATTATTCAACAAATTGCTAAATATATGGGATTGGATTGGGGCTATAAACATCCAAGCGAAATCATGGACGAAATTTCTAATCTTTGTCCGACTTTTGCGGGAGTATCATACGAGAGACTTGAAGGATGGAATAGTTTAATATGGCCGGTACAAAAAGATGGCACAGATGAGCCACTTCTTTATACAGAGCGGTTCAATTTCCCTGATGGAAAGGCGCGTTTTTCTCTTACAGAATATATTCCGCCTATTGAATTTGCGCAAGATTTTGATCTTACATTGAACAATGGACGACTTTTAGAACATTTCCACGTTGGAAATATGACAAATAAATCAAAAGGTCTTCAATATAAATTACCTGAAGTGTTTGTGGAAGTCTCACCTGAACTTGCTAGGGAACGGAAGGTGGAAGATGGATCATTAGTACGCCTTATTTCTCCATATGGTGCGATTAAGCTTCGTGCAGTTGTAACCGATCGAGTTCAGGGTAAAGAATTGTATGTTCCTATGCACTCAGTAAGTCATGAAAATGCGATTAATCTTTTAACTGGAAGTGTTGGAGACGTTCGGACACAGACTCCAGCCTATAAACAGAGCAAAGTAAAAATGGAGGTAGTACCAGCGAAAGGACGCAGACCGCTTCCGATGTATAATCCTCGTTACGCAAAACGTAATCCTCAGCTAGGTGTCCAAGTGGAACGCAAATGGGCACGCAAAGATTACGAAGCAATTGCGGATTTGAATATATCAGGAGGTAAAAAATAATGGCAAAGCCAATTACGAAGATAGATGAGCCAATCCTTACCGAAAAGGAAAAACAAGATCAATCACTGAAAGAGGTTTTACAAGACTTATCCCAAAATGCTGATGGGATTAAAGAGACTATGCAACTTCTCCAAGAACTCCACGAAAGTGGAATTCTTGGGGCAATTAACAATCTCGTTGAAGCAAAAGAACAAGTAGCCAAAATAGCAGTAGGACAAATGTTACGTCCCCCTGTAACAAATGCTATTAATAATGCGATGGCTGCAGGTGGACTATTAACAGAAATGAACCCTGAAACAACAAAAAAATTGGTGGGAGGCCTATCAAAAGGTCTTCAAAAAGCAGAGGAAGGGTTACAGAAGAATAAAAAAGTTAGTGTTTTTGATTTAGTAAAATTAATGAGAGATCCTGATGTGAATCGTGTTCTGAAATTTTCTATTGATTTATTAAAAGGCTTAGGTGAAGGACTAAAGGATTAGCCTCAGTAGGGGACTCATAATTAGAAACAACAATTTAGTAGCCAGGATAGAAAGTTCATAATTGGCTCTATACGGCTCTTAGATTGTGATTCAAGAATTTTTCTTCATCTGTTTTCGGTAATTTCTGGATACAGATGAGGGAAAGTTTTAATCTTTGTTTTTAATGATGTATTTTTCTAAAGTTCATATTTATGGACTATATTATTTAGGGTTCTGTGAGTATGTTCTTTCACCGAATCCATTCCATACTTATTCTTTCTAATATTATTCTTTTTATACATGGTGTAAAAAATGGAAATAAAAAATAGATTAAGTTGTCTTTGGGGGAAATTCCATTCAAAGCGAAAGGGGATAATAAAGATGGAGGATACTGATGTTTGGAACGGATAAGCTAAAAAAGGGGAAGTGGCTGATAAAACTATATCAAACGATATTGAATGCAGCATTGATTTTTCTTAGCTTTATGCTTGCTTATTTTCTTTTTAGAGAACTTTATTACATTGTAAAAGATATTTTCTGGGGTAATGGGAATATTCATGAGATTTTTGGTAAAATACTAATATTTTTCTTATATTTCGCTTTTATTTCTATGATTGTACGATATTTCAAAGAAGATTACCATTTTCCATTACGATACCTTCTATACATTGGGATTACAGCTACAATTCGATTTATTATAGTAAATAACGGAGAACCAATTCAAAATTTCTGGTTATCTATAGTAATTTTTGTACTTACAATAAGTTATATAATTTTACCTACTACAGAAGCTAAAAAAGATTAAAGGATTAGATAGGAGAAATGAAATGAAAAAAAATGTGGAACATCAATTCAATATGTTACTTCGTGAAATACGTAAAGAATATGTTGGAAATGGGCCAAAAGAAATTACGACTCGTTTTGTAGGCCCTTGGGCTATTAGTGAGATGAAAGGCAATCTGACGAATGTGGAACATTTTATGATGGGTTCAACGGAAGGAAAACGAGTCGTTCATGAGGCACGAACGAAGTTAGTAAAACAGATTTACAAGAATCCTGTGGTTTTGAAAAAAATTGAGGAAATAACAGAAGCAAAAGTTGTGAATATCTTTACAGATATTGATATAGAAACTGATACAGCAATGACTATTTATGTATTTGACAAAACTATTCATAGAGAATGATTATCTATCATTTTGAATAACAATGGACTTATATCTTAGAATGGAAATGATAAGGCTAGGGTTTACATATGAAACCCTAGCCTTTGAAGACTCTTTAAAGATTATAACAATTAAACAATCATATAAAGATATAAAAAAGAAGGAGGAGCAGTAATGGATATCAAAAAAATGTTAGAGATGATAAAGGTAACAGAGGTTGATACAGAATTACTTATTTCCAAAATACACAGAAATCTCATAAACCTTTATAACAAAAAAGATATTAGAGATTACACTGAAATTTTAAACGATATGTTAGTATTAGCGGTTCATCTTAAATTTGATATGGTTTTAAAATATTTTGGTGCAGCTCCAATTGTTGCTGCGGATGAAAGAATTCAATTTCAGGAAATATTTAAGTGTCTAGGAACAAGAAACAACAATAAAGATTGGTTTTTAAATTTATTTTCTCTATTTTTAGGAATAGCTATTGTTTTTAAATTTGATACAAGTGAAATGGAAAGGAATTTCTGCGAAAAGAGAAGAAGTTGATGTTTTTTCTTTTGTTAAGAATCATGCATTTGCGAATATCCCCGGACTATGACCAAAACAGGAGAATCACCCACCTCAAGCTTGTGTAGAGGTAGGTGGGGATAGTTCAATTGAATAAGTGTATGCACCTGCATGCTATGAAGTAAAACCTTGCGTTTTTGTAACATCTTTCATTCAATAATTCCATTTTCTAGAATTCTTAGAGTGGGTGTTACTTTAACACTTGCTTCTGAGAACGTATTGGGCCATTCATTTTCAATTTCTTTCCATTGTTTATATTGAAAGGCACGTGCATAATCGCCAAACCCGAATGGATCAAGCTTCTGTCTTTGGACCTTATGGATTAAGTCATTGAAATCTTTCTCTAGCTTTTTCGTAATAAGTGCAGTTAGTTTCTCCACATCTTTTTTCATGTCTATATCAAATGTACGCTCTGCGATGGAAGCCTTGAGTTTCATTTTCATATCAAAAACAAAATGATTTCCATTATAGCGAGTTGAAATATCCCTGTTTATATCAAGAACATTTATCGTTACAAAGTCCTTTCCTTTTGTATTCCGAAGAGAACTATGGGTTGCAACTGGTGCAGAAGGTATATGTATTGTAAGGGAAACGGGCGGGATTGCCTCCTTTTGCAGCATAAGAAGCAGGGCGCTTTCAGTACGATTTAAAGACATCTTATAGATTCCTCGGCGAGTTAAAAGCGCAGAACCAGTGACTACGAGTTCCCTCTTTCCTTTTTCTACCTCTGAGATTGCAGGTGTTATCCCCTTATTAAAAGTTTGTCGATGGAATTCATGAAAAGTAGTAAAAACTGTGCGATTATATAGTTTGTTTGTATTAATCAAATCAGTCAAGTATTCAGGAAGTGGCGGCTTATCTTTAAAGACATTATATATAATAGAAGAAATGGGTCCTTTCACAGCAACAAGACGCATATTTCCTGTGTTTTTTGGATCACGATACCATACATCAAGGTAAGGCATAGCTCCTTCCTTTTCTAAAAAATTTTGGCTGAATAAGATGAGTTGTAATTTTTCAGTAGAAACTAAGCCGTTACTTGAGCTATTAAACATTTCTTTCGCTTCCCTTGGTGTATTCACTCGCGATTCATGTACTTCATACTTTTTCTCAACATCTTCATTAAAATTAGGGATTAAATTGTAAACTGTCAATTTCCCTTTTTTATTCGTATCAAACCCGTAAATTAATGATATAGATTGTTTTTCCAAGTCTAGTCGGTCCATGCAGCCTGTCAGAAGGGTTAACAGAAAGCAGGTCAAGATGAACTTCATGAACTGTATCATTTACTTCTCCTCCTTTGCCACCGTTGACAAACTGTTATGTATAAGAGAAAGACAACAGGAAATATAAAAGAAAAGAAATAACTAGTTCTTCCCCATAATTCCCTTAACGCATCTATTTGGTAAGAAGAAGGTGTGTAGAAGAAAAAAATGAAAACACATGCGGATAGTAAGATCCAAATAGGAAACGGTCCCCCTTTTTTATTAAATAATTCATTTATTCCATCCGTAGCAGTAAAAATGTAGGGAATACAAGAATCAAAGATAACAAAGAGATAGAACGACAAAAAAATAATTTCAAATCGTTCGAGAAATGAAAAGTGAAATGGTGTAACAAGAGAAAGTGTTGGCCATAAAAATTTTGTTATCCCATCCGGGCTAAAATAAACGAAACAAACGAGAGTGACTTGAAGATAAATGAACAACGTAATTACATTGGCGATGAAAATGCCTTTTCCTGCAGATTGTTTGTTATTCAGATAAGGATAGAGGACAAATGCAAATTCAAATCCGAGAAAGGCAATTATGGTTGATTTTACCGTATTAAAAATCGGCAGCCACCCTTCCTTTAAAAGCGGGAGAAGATAGATCCAATGGCTATCTTTCAGCGGAATAAATAATAAGAGTGGCATCCAAAGCGTAAAGAAGAAATGAAAGACTGCATAGCGACTTATGATCCGCACTCCTCCGTGAGTTAACATATACATTGGAATAGCTAATAAAAGCATAATTAAATAACCTGGAGTTCTAGGTAAAATCCAAATATGAACCACCAATAAGAGAGAAAAAACCAAGGAAACAGCTGCGAGCAGAGAATATAGAATCCAGAGAATCATCCCCTAATTTTCCTAGCCATTTCCCTAAATAACGAGTCAGCACATCAAGTAAAGTATCTCCAGGATGCTTTGCCATGATTTGCACAATACATAGACTCACCAACGTAGTGAGTGCCCATCCGATAATAATTGAAATCCACCCGTCTGTGCTTGCTCCTTGGGCTACCTCTCGCGGGAGCGTCAGTACCCCGAATCCAACTTGAACACCGCTAATCGTTAGAATATACTGTAGTAGAGAAATTTCCCGCTTTACACATTTGTTCACTTATGATCCCCCTTTTCTTTCATGTTTCCTTGCTTGTTTCCTTGTTTAGGTCGGAGAGATAGTGGTCGTTTCTTCAGCAGCCGCTGTGGTAAACGAATAAATGCATCTTTCAAATCGGAAATATGCAAGGGAGAAACGGGACTACCATAAGGAACACCGAGTGATTCTAAAGAAAGTAAATGAATAATGATCACTGTCATCCCGACCATAATCCCAATTATGCCGAACATAGAGGCGATAATCATCATGGGAAAACGAAGGAGACGAATTCCTGATGACATTTCCAAATTGGGAATAATGAAAGATGCAATCGCGGTGATGGCTACGACAATCACCATAACATTACTTACAATCCCAGCCTGAACTGCCGCCTGCCCAATCACAATCCCGCCTACAACGCCTATCGTTTGTCCGATGGGACCAGGAAGCCGAATGGCTGCTTCGCGGAGCATTTCAAGCACCAACTCCATTAATAATGCTTCCAATATAGGGGGAAAAGGAATTTTGGCACGTGATTGCCCAATTGTTAACAGCAATTTGAGCGGAAGAACTTCATAATGAAAGGAAATCATAGCGATATAAAGAGCAGGGGCAAAAATCGCAATAAATAATGCCGTAAGACGAAGCAAACGTATAAATGAAGCGATAGCTGATCTTGCACTGTAATCATCTATGGTTTGAAAAAAGGCTGGAAAAGTCATAGGCCCAATTAATACACCTGGTGAGCGGTCTACAACAATAGCAATTCGACCTTGCAGCAGCTGGTGTGCAGTTGTATCTGGACGCTCAGTTATAGAAAACTGCGGAAATGGGGTGTATGAGTTATCTTCAATAAGACCTTCTAACGTACCAGTACTAAGAATTGTATCAATTTTGATAGATTGGAGACGACATTCCATCTCTTTAAGGGCATCCTCATTTGCAATATCTGCCAGATAAAGCATAGAAACCTTGGCACTTGCTCGTTCTCCAACATTGAAATTTTTGACCTTTAACTCACGATTTGGGATGTAACGACGAATGAGGGCAATATTTTCGCCAGCTATTTCCGTAAAACCTTGGTGTGAGCTTTTCAATGAGGCTTCTGTCGATGGCTCCTGAATATTTCTCTTTGGTCCCCCTTGTGTTTCGAGTTCCAATGCTGTTACCTGACCATCAATAAGTAAAATGCTTTTACCATGTAGAAGAGCCTGTTCAATTTCTGACCATCTCTGAACCTTTTTGATCTGCCCAATGGAAACAGAAGACTTCCAAAAATCTTGCTCATTCCATTCCTGAAATAAGAGGGGGCGAAGAATATCTATATTGATGACAGTTTTATCTACTAATCCCTCCATATACACGAGTGCAGCTCCTTGTCCATTCTTTAATGGAAAGGTTCGCGTAATCAGCTCTGGAATTCCGTCAAATAGCTTGGACAAATGATTTAGATTTATGGAAATAGAAGAAGCAATCATGCTGTTTAATACATTGTCAGCTTGTTTCTGCGTAGAAAAAGATTGTTTCCCTCGTAGCCGTTTATGAAAAGAGTCCATACATTCACCTTTTCCCTTGTTGTGTTTCATATGGTTTATTATGGAGGATTAGGCGAAGACATATACTTTTTTTAGATCATAGAGAAAATGAACGATTGTAAGGAAACTAAATGAAATATTGCAGAAGAGGATGTTCGTGCAAAATGGTAAATGAAATTTTATCGGCGATTTTTCAAATATATCGATCATTTCTCACAATATATCAGCGATTCGACAAAGGATATCGACCATTCGGCAAATAGCGACACAAAAACAAGAATCTGTTGTCTTTTGTTTCACGCATTAATGGGCAGTAAGACTCTCTAAACTAGGTGGGGGATGAAGACCCCCCGCAGATTAAAGTTTCACCTTATTAGAATTGTTCATTACGTGTTCAAGAACTCTAAAAGCACCTTATTAAGATCATCTGCTTGATCAATTGGTGATCCATGGCCACTGTTAGTAAGGGGATATAATTTAGAGCCTCTAATTCGTTGCTGCGTAATCTCAGCGCTTTTGAAAGGAATGAGTTGATCATGAACCCCGTGGAATATCATTGTTGGAACATGAATTTGACTTAAATCTTTTGTTACATCTTCGTTTGCGGCTGCTTGAAGGATTTTAATAAGAGCATAGGAAGCGGATTGCAGTCCGAGGTAGGAAAACCAGTCTAACGTAGCGGAACCTAGATTCCGATTAAAAAACATTAAGGACACATCGCTAAGAAATTTAGGAAGATTCATATACATTTGATGAATAAGGGCATCAGCTTGTTCTTTAGAAACACCGTAAGGGGACTCTTGTTTTTTCACAAAAGAAGGAGAAACAGCATCTATTAGTGCTAATTTTGAAATATGTCTTCCGTTATAGCGAGACATGTATCGAATTGAAAGGGAGCCGCCGACAGAAAAACCAACTAAAGTAGCATTTTCTATTTGAAGGGCGTCTAACACAATCGCAATATCATCAGCTAAACGATCGTAGGAATAACCGGTCCAAGGTTTATCAGATTGTCCATTTCCTCTGATATCCATTGCAATACAACGGAACCCGTGTTGTGGTAATACGTTAAATTGATATTGATACATTTGATGATTTAGTGGCCAACCGTGAACAAAAAAAACAGGCTTGCTGCCAGGGCCAGGGTTAATATCCTGTACAAAAATATGTACATCTTTTTCGACTTTAACAAACATTGCCTCGCCTCCCATTAACTTAATAGTTTCCTATTCTTTAACTCGGTCACCAAATTGTTATTTTGTTATAGCCGTAATAAATTCAGTATAAAATAGTGTAGTTTTTTCTCCAGTTATGACATCAGGTTTTCCTTCGATGTGTAAAGCCCCCGTATTATAAGTATTATATTTCATATTTTTTATGATTACGAAATAACGAGTTAGTCGGATTGCTGTCACAAATGTATAAATGAAGTTAAATTTTCCTACATTATTCGATATTGCTTTGGTTAAACCTAATAGTCGTTTATTATAATAATGTGTGTTAGTAATCATATACTGAAAGTATATGGGGTTGGGGAAGTGTTAAAGTGAAAGAAAACTTTATTTCATTTCAAGAAGAAAAGAAAAATGCCTGCCTCTTTTTATGGGTATTGAGTATTGTATGGGGTATATACGAAATAGTTTATTCTATTATGCTAGGAGATTCTGTACCACTTATAAGATTAGATGTTCAAGTTCCAAAGTTTTTGTATGGGGCTTGCTTAATCGCATGCAGTATGTATCTGATAAAAAGAGAACAGGCATATCGTGTTAAGTACATATGTTTAATAGCTTATATGTTTTCGGAAAGTTTTAATTTGTATTGGTATGCAATTCACAATAAAGTAGCATTTAATGATGGGAATATACTTGAATTTGTTTTTATTTTATTTGTGCCAATTTTTATGAGTAAAAGATATTTACTGTGGCTATTTTTGATTTTAATGGGGAAATATAGTGTATTTTTGGTCCTGGGAAAAAAAGGGGCATTTATGCCGTTGGTTATGTATAGTCTTTTATTATTTGTAACGTATCTCTTATTGAATCGATTTTTACAGTACCTTTCTGCTGTAAACAATGTAATGATAGAAAAACGAGAGTCTGAAAAGCTCGCAGTTATTGGGAGAATGGCTGCGTCTGTTGGACATGAAATTAAAAATCCACTTTCATCATTAAGGGGATTTACACAATTGCAGAAAGAGAAATATATAGAGGATAAAGTGTATGAACAGATGATTGATGAAATTGAGCATATAAACAATATGATCAGTGAACTGATGGTAATGGCAACTTGTAAGCCTTCTACCTACAATAGTTATTTAATAGAAGAAATTGTATCAAATGCGTTGAAAGAAATGAGTGTAGAAATCAAGAGGAAACAGCTGTATCTCACTTATGATGCCGCACCTGATCAAATAAAAATAGATTGTGATCATCGTAAATTAAAAGGAGTATTTCTATACATAATAAAGAACGCAATTGAAGCGATGGAACATGCCGGAACACTTCAGATACATATAAACAAAAGAAATGAAGATGGTGTAATCGTAAGTATTGTAGATAGTGGGTGCGGCGTGCAGGAAGAGAATTTACAGCGTCTAACAGAAGCTTTTTATACGACAAAGAAAAATGGCATAGGTTTAGGGCTGACGGTTGCTTGTAAAATTATCGAAGAACATAATGGGGAAATACATATTACGAGTACAAGAAACGTAGGAACGAAAGTAGATATTATTTTACCTAGAATGCAAGATGAGGTGAAGCATATCTATTGTGAATAGAGGAGTTACTACATGGACAGTGTTTATAAATTAACAAAGGAAGAGATTCGAACGTTAAAGCTGTTTTTAAGTTTATTCTTTACGACTTTTTTTATTTATGATATTGCATATTATTATATTATGCCTAGGCTAGAAGGGGGAGGAGATGGGGCACCAATTCTAGAAAGGGGTTTAGGGATATGGTTGTATATTCTCATGGTTATATTGGTGTTTGTGGGAATATATGTGGCGAAGCGACAGAATCCATATGCTGTGAAATATATTATTTTCATAGGATATAATATATTAGATTTCATTCATAATTTTATCATTTACTATGGAACAGGTTTAGAGTTTGATGCAGGGAATATAGTAGAGGGATTTTTCTTCCTTTTTGCACCACTCTTTGTGAACAAACGCTATTTTTGGTTAGTAACGGGAGGGACAATAGTAAAGTATGCGTTAATGGGATTGGTTGTGAATTCTTTTATTGTTCTTATTCCTATTGTCCTTTGTAGCTTATTTTCCATTATAGGATGGATAATTTTATTGAGGTTCCAATCTTATATACGCACAATTGAAATGATGCATAAGGAATTGCAACAATCGGAGAAGATGACTGTAATTGGAAGAATGGCGACGGTTATCGGGTTTAAAATGCGTAATCCACTAATGCTATTAAAAAGCTTTGTTAGCAAACAACAAGAAAAGTATCCTGAGGACAAAATATATTGTGATATTATGGAGCAAGAAATCGAAAGAATCGATACAATTGCCACCGAACTTGTAGAGCTTGGAATTTCTAAGCCAATGGAATGCGGGAATCATAATATAAAAGACATTCTTTCGTACGTTGTAAGAATTATGGGGCAGCCTGCTTCGGAACGAGGAATTAAAATACATACCATTTATAAAGGTGAGTTACCAAGTATAACATGTAACGAAAAACGTTTAAAACAAGTGTTTTTAAATGTAATAAAAAATGCGATTGAATCAATGCATACGGGTGGGACAATTATAACCCAGGTAGCTGTAAAAGATGCTATGATTATTCGGATTACAGATGAAGGATGCGGCATACCGAAAGACAAAATTCCTAAACTGAGTGAAGCTTTTTATACAACGAAAGATGATGGAACTGGCTTAGGATTAATGGTTACATATAAGATTATTGAAGAACATCAAGGGAAAATACAATTTGAGAGTGAAGTTGGTGTAGGGACTACGGTTGAGATTGTGCTCCCAATTTCGTAATAACAAAAAAAGAGAAAATTCGTCCACTAAACGAATTTTCTCTTTTTTGATGTCATAAGCCTTACATATTATTAGGGTTCTAGTAGTCCTTAAGTTTCCAAGATAGCAATTTGCAAGAAGAAGGATTACTGACAGATTGCTTTAGGATTATATCATATAAAGTATCAAGAAATGATATGCAATATTTCATATTATCGTTTAGAACAACGTAGTCAATTGATAGGTAGATGTTTACGTAGAAAAAAGGAAGCGGTTATCTTTTTAGAAATCGCCAAGTAAGAAAGCTAGCAAAAAGATAGGAGATTCCCATAGCTAAGAAACTATATTTTGCACCCACATACCATGATGAAGATTCATGTAGAATGATGCCCATAATTGCTACCCCAACTAATGCGCCTACTTGCCGATTTACATTTAAAGTAGCCCCCGCTATATTTCCATGTTCACGACCAGCAGCTTGCATAACAGCCGTTGTCATGGCAGGAACAGAGATACCTATTCCAAGGTTGACAATCGCATATATGATTGCTAACAACCAATAAGGTGTGTCTGGTGAAACAAAAATTAAAAAGAATGAGCCTAAGCTTGCAATAAGTAAGGAAATGAGCATCAGTAATTTGGAACCGAAGCGAGGTGCTAGCTTAGCGAATAAGAGATTCCCGATTACAAAGACAGCCATCATTGGTAATAACTCGAGTCCAGCTAGAAAAGGACTAGCGCCTCGCGCATGTTGAAGGAATAAGCCGAACATAAAAATCCCACCAAACAATGCAAAGTTAATTAAAAAACCGACGATATTTGCCGGAGAAAATTGTGAATTACGAAATAATGAAAATGGAATAATTGGTTGCTTTGAATTACGCTCAGCGATGATAAATAAACTAGCAGTTACAATTGTAAAAAGAAACCCTCCCAGTATTTGAGGTGAAGTCCAGCCGTAGGAGGGACCTTCAATTAGACTAAAAGCTAGGATAGCCAAAGTGATCACTCCTAATCCATGGCTGAGAAGATTTAGTTTCATTTGCTGGCGTGGTGAAGCAGAAATAACATAGTAAGCCATGAAGATACCAATGATCCCGATTGGTAGATTGATGATGAAAATACTCCGCCACCCAAAGGAGTTTACGAGTACTCCTCCAATGAAAGGGCCAATTCCTGAAGCGACTGAAACGATAGCAGACCATAGCCCAAACATTTTTGCACGTTGTTTTTCATCAGAATAAGAAGCAGCCAAAAGATTAAGAGAGCTTGGCATAAATAGTGCTGCACCTGCACCTTGAAAAATCCGTGAGATAATAAGAGTATTTCCAGCTGATGCGATAGAGCAGAAAAGTGAAGCAAGAACGAAACAAACGAGTCCAATTATATACATATGTTTCGCACCAAAGCAATTTGCAAGTGACCCACCGATAAGAAGGAAAGATGCAAATGATAAAATGTATCCATCGACAATCCAAGGTGCACTAGAAAGTTCTACATGTAAATGGTCTTGAATGTCAACAATCGCAACATTTACGACAGTCACATCAAGCGTGGCCATAATAAACCCCATTGCGAGCGTAAGTAAAGTGATGATGCTAGAAGGTTTCACTTGTTTTGTTTCTACATGTGCTACTGAGTGTGTACTCATGTCAAAGCCCCCTAATAGATATTTACTAATATTTCCCTAAACACTATAATAAATAAAGTGCTTTATTTATGGAAGTACTGATTTTTTATATAGCTACTTCACTTTTGTATAGTTAAGGGGATGGATACAATGTGCGGAAAAGAAGAGCAAAACATATCAAAGTGTTCCATTGAAAAAACGATGAATGTAATCGGTGGCAAGTGGACGTTTCTCATTTTACGAGACTTATTTTACGGACCGAAGCGATTTGCAGAATTAGAAAAATCACTAATTGGTATTAGTCCAAGAACACTTTCATTACGCTTAAAAGAATTAGAGAATGAAAACATTATAGACCGAACTGTTTATTCAACAATGCCACCTCATGTGGAATATTCTTTATCAGAAAAGGGACAAACACTTCGTTCGATTTTTGATGCGATGAGGGAGTGGGGAGATTTGTGGGGAGTTTTAGATTTAGAACAAGATAAAAAGAAAAGTACATCACTTAGCTAAAAGTGATGTACTTTTCTTTTTATACTGTGGTTAGTTTTGTATCAAGTAAAGGAACAAAATCCTGTATGCTTTCTATAAAATAATCTGGTTGTACAGAGAACTCTGGAGATTGATAGTTTGATAACCATTGGACACCAATTGTGAGTACACCTGCTTGCTTGCCTGCAAGTATATCTGCATCACTATCCCCTATGAATACTGCTTGTTCTTTTGTTATATTCAATGCGTTTAAGACGTGGAAAATTCCTTCAGGATTAGGCTTTGGTTTGATTACATCATCCCCAGTAATAATGTAATCAAATAAGGAATCTAGTTCTAATGCTTCCAAAGAAATATCTAAACTTCTGCGGGCTTTCCCAGTTACGATAGCTAACTGGAATCCCTTTCTCTTTAAATCTAATAAAAGATTGGCTATTTCAATATTTTTATCTACGTACTCATGGTGTTTTTCTTTATACCACTTGTAATATTTTTCAACAGCAGCTTCTTTATTATGTGAAAGTAAGTTGGAATGAATAATCCCAACCTCACTCGGACCAAACATCGAAAGAATATCTGAGTCTGTTAGAATCTTATTGTCAAATTCTTGAAATACATTTTGAAACGAATAATAACATAAAGGCAATGTATCAGCTAATGTTCCATCAAAGTCTAGAATAATTGTACGTAGCATTTTCCCACTCCTTCAAGCATATTTGTTGATGAGTCTTTCTTAATGTTAAGTTAAAATAAGTATAATTGATTGTTTGTTTGTGTGTTATACTTAAAATAACTTAAAAGAACTTAAAAGTAAATAGAATTAGGTGATAAAATGAATCAGGAAGAAAGATTAATAAGAATAACGGAATACTTGAATGGTCATAAAACAATGAGCTTGAAAATGATGTGTGAATTGTTTCGTGTCTCAAGAGATACAGCACGAAGGGATATTGTGAAGCTAACAAATGAAACAGAAATTGTTCGAACGCATGGTGGGGTAGCTTTGCCTTCTTTTCACCACAAAATTTCGGATTACGTAAATCGAGAAGAGAAAGAGGCTGAGTATAAGCAATCTATTGGAAAAACAGCAGCATCTTTCGTGCGAGATAATGAAATTATTTATCTTGATGTTTCCACAACTGTTAATTGTATGGCTTCGTTTTTAGAAGCAAACAATGTGACAGTTGTAACAAATTCCATTGATACAGTAAATCGTTTAGCAGATACTACTAATGTAAATATTCATATTTTAGGTGGACATTTGAATAAGCAATCGCGCCATGTAACAGGGTTTGCAGCTATGGAAAAATTAAAGGATTATCATTTTGATAAAGTATTTATTGGAGCGCCTGGAATTACAGAAGAGGGTGTTTACTATGCATTTGAAGAGGATATATATTTTAAACGTGAGTTAATCAAACAAACGAATCAAGTATTTTTACTCATTGATGCTACAAAGTTTAACCAGCGTCAAAGCTTTAAAGCGTTGCAGTTAGAAGCGATTGACACGATTGTTACAAATGATAACGTTCCAGAGCGTTTAAGTGATGTTGTGAGAAATCATGGTATTGAAGTCGTGCTGGGAGAGTAGTGCAAGAAAAAGGGGGATATGGAGATGAAGGGAATTATCTTTGATATTGATGGCACAATTTTAGATACGGAGAAGGCAGTTTTATATTCATTACGAAAAACATTGCAGGAAGAAGGGGGTCAGTACGACTTAGAAGATTTACGGTTTGCATTAGGGATTCCGGGGATTGCTGCGTTACAGAAATTAAGGGTAGCGAATATAGGAAGGGTTCATGAGAAATGGACTAAGAATATGTCGGAATTTAAAAATGAAATAAAGGTTTTCGAGGGAATCGAAGAAGTGATACAAGCGGTAGCTCCATATAATATTCGAACAGGGATTGTCACTTCGAAAACAAGACAAGAATTCGTTGATGATTTCGAACCATTTGAATTGCATTCATACTTTGAGCATTCTATTTGTGTGGAAGACACAAGCAATCACAAACCACATCCGGAACCATTATTAACATGCTTACAACGACTAAATATCAATGCTAGCGAAACAATCTATATAGGTGATTCCCTGTATGACTTACAATGTGCAAAACAAGCGGGGGCAAAATTTGGTTTAGCACTCTGGGGAGCAAAAACAACAAAGGGATTTGAAGAAGCTGATTATGTTTTTCAAATTCCTCATGAAATTTTGCAGGTAGTAACAAGAGATATGTAGGCTTAGCTACATATCTCTTGTTATATAAAATTACTATTGTTAAAAAACTTATTGTGAAAAATACAAATATTATAGTATATATATATAAATAACTGCATTAGAATAATTTGTATTTTGTGAGAGGGGAGACAGATGTTTTCTAAAGGCATATGGCCTATATTTTTTATAATGCTCTTTTCTTTGATAGTAAAAGATATCGTATTAAGTGTACTTGTTTATGTATATGAAATACCAGATTCCGGTTTTTTCAGTGTTAAAACATTAATTGGATTTATCATATTTGCTTTCATATATGCGCCCTTATGGTGGGTGTTTAACAAGAGAGAAGAAAGAAAGTCACGTGTAAAAAAGGTTAATTTGAAAATGATTCAGCCTTAAGATGTTACATGTATATGAAACAAAAAAAGGATTCTTAGTGAATCCTTTTTTATAATCAATCTCGCATATAAAATCTAATGACTTTCTTTGTATCCATATCAACAAAAACATCTACATTTCCAAGTGTGTAAGAACGATCAGATGGAAACGAAACACGATAGACGTTTTTTCCGATATAAGAGGAATCTTTGACAGAAGATATTCCGGCTTGCAATGTTTCGATTGTAATTGTAGCATTCTTCCAGCCGTCACTTAGTTCTTCTTTCGTATGTTCAGATAATTGATCCCACACGTTTTCTTTAATTCGTCTTCAGGGGAAGTGTTACATGAGCTAGTAGGCTTGTGGATGAATTAGCAATAAAAGAGAAAGTCTTTTGACTTTTGAAGCCCCCAATTCAAACAGACTGTAAGGTCGTTAAGTGGTGGGGAGTTCACTTTGAAATAAAGAGTCTAATGTGTTAAATCTGGCATAATACATCCCCTTTTATCGCATATATTGTATGGTAGTCGAAATTTTCTGTATACAACAAATGGATAGAATTCTTAAAAAGAATGGTACAATATAAGAATGATGTATAGAGGTAGGAGGACTATTGAATGTACGTTACTGTAACAGATGCAGCATATAAAAAAATTATGGATATGATTCCGAATGAAGCGAAGTTTATCAAATTATTTTACGATAATGAAGGGTGCGGCTGCGTGATGAGTGGCATTATTGATTTAGTAGCTGTATCAGAAAAAGATGAACGTGATGTAGATATTGAATCGAATCAATTGCAGTTTATTGCGGATCGTACGAAGCTTGTTTTTATGGATGATAAGTTGACTGTTGATTTACATGAATCAGGAGGACATTTTCAATTGAAAAGTCCAAGTCAATTTTATAATCCAAATATGAAACTTCATATTCGAGTATAACTTATTAAGGAGGAGCAAATTGAATGCTCCTTTTTCTGATGCAATTTTTCATGTAATGAAATGTACATATGATTGAATTTTCTGTATAACTTTCCGTGCGGAGGGGATACGTGTGAGAAGATGGGGGATTGAATTATTACTTTTAAGTGTAGTTATAATTTGGGGTGTCAATTATACAATTGGAAAATACGGGCTTGTAGAATTTACAGCCATTGAGTTTACTGCGCTCCGTATGATTACAGCAGCACCGCTATTATTATTACTTACATTGTATATTGAAAAGTCATTGCATATGGAGTTACGGGATATACCGAGGCTCATTGTAGTTAGTGTTGTGGGAATCGTGCTGTATCAAACATTATTTATGGAAACTATCAAATATACATCTGCTACGAACGCTTCCTTACTCATTTCTATATCACCTATTTTTACAACGATGTTTGCAGTTTTTTTGAAACAAGAGAAGTTTTCTCAGCGAAAGCTAGTCGGTTCTATTGTAGCTTGCATTGGTGCTGCTCTTGTTTTATTAGCTGGGCATTCACTGGCTGGTTCCTTTTATGGAAATGGGATTGGACTCATTACATCGATATGCTGGGGGCTTTATCCAGTTCTAGCAGGACCACTGATTAAAAAATATTCAGCACTTCGCGTGACTGCATGGTCAGCAGTTGTTGGAGCTATTCCACTCGCTATACTAAGCGGATGGCATATTTTTTCATTGCCGTTTCAAATTGAACAAGGAATGACATGGTTTGCGCTATTATATTCTATTTTCTTTGTCACAGTATTTGGCTTAGTTATGTGGTATATTGGAGTTCAAAAAAATGGGGCCTCTCATACAATGGTGTATATGTATATTACGCCATTTGTTGCAGTTGTATTTGCGGCGGTATGGGCGAAGGAATATATTTCGTTGCAACAAATGATCGGCGGGGGGATTATTTTTCTCGGTTTATGGTTTGTGAAATCTGAAAAGTTTGAAACGCAGTCAATTGCGCCAGAACATATATCAAAATAGGAAAACAGATCAGTTATGATCTGCTTTCCTATTTTTTTATTTTGGGCAGAAATATAAGGAACAAAATAGCAGTAATAAGTGGAAGTAAGTTGAGAAAAGGTATGCGAAACAGTGCAATGAGAATAATCCCAGGAAGAAGAACACCGAGGACAGCATAGAAAATACTATGTTTTTTTGTGTACCAATATAACGAGAGTCCTATAAGTGCAGGGATAATGAGGTGGATGAGAGCCATTAAAAAATAAATCATTAGAAGCCCCCTTTACTTGTGTACTTACTACATCATATCCATATGTTTATAGATTGATATCACTTTTTTGTAAAACTATGAAAAAATGTTTGAAAAAAAGTCATAAATTGCGCCTGCCTTCAAACTAGAAATCTTGTATAATATTATTTCCGAAAAATATTTTAACAACATAAGTGTAGTGTTTATGTTGTTTTTCTTTGAATATAACAGATAAAGTCTGATGATATGTAAATAAGATGATAATGGTAAAGGAGAACTGCATGATTAGTATGTCACTAAGGTCATTTAAAATTCAAATGTATTATTTGTTAGGTGCGATGCTATTAGGATGGGCGATGACACCTTTTTCTGCACACTTTCTAGGTGCGGGGATTGGTTTACTTGTTAGTATGTATTGTGTTTGGATTTTAGGAAGACGTATTGAAAAGCTTGGAGATAGTATTGTAAAAAAGAGTAAAGCACCAACACTTGGTATGATTAATCGCTTTGCAGCAGCGATTCTCGGTGCGATTATTATGTATGAGATTGAACACCATATGGTTATGTGGGCGTTTGCTGTTGGGATTATGGGTGGTTACTTTTTAATTGTTATTAATTTAGGATACTATAGCATGAGAGATGCGAAGAAATAAATACAAAAACCTTTTCTTTTAGTTGAGAAGAGAGCGTCCGGCGATGTGTAGCAGCGGTCAGTGCTTTTTTGGCTCCATGCCGTGTGTGAAAACAAAGGGAGCAAGTGAGAGGGGAATCCATTTTTATTTCTGAAGCCGTGATGTGTATGTTGGGAAATCAAAATATACAAATTTTCCCTCCTGGTATATCCCTTTTCTTTTTGAGTAGGGAGAGAACGTCCGGCCATGGATAAAGGCGGTCAGTGCTTTTTTTCGCTTCATGCCGTGTGAAAGTAAAAGGAGCAGGTGAGTAGGAAATTTGCATTAGGAGTACCACGAAAGTAAAAGAAAGAAGCTTACGTTTTGATCGTAAGCTTCTTTTTTATTGTAAGTATGTGCAACCAGCAAAGCCGCATGGGTTTTGTCGGTGAGTACGCGATCCTTTTAGGTTACAACATGCTTATTCATATGAGTAAAGGTCATTCAGACAGTAAAGGTTTTAAATTAAGCGATTGGACCGCCCAATTTGATAATATCTTCAGAAATGTTCTCGAATTTTTTGAAGTTTTCTTTGAACTTATCTGCAAGTTCGATTGCTTTTGCTTTGTAAGCTGCTTTATCAGCCCATGTTTGTTCAGGCATTAATACTTCATCAGGTACACCTGGTACATGTAGTGGTACTTCAAGACCGAAGATGTCATGTTTCGCTGTTTCAGCGTTATCAAGCTCGCCGTTTAATGCCGATTGTACCATTGCACGAGTGTAGCCTAAGTTCATACGTTTTCCAACGCCGTATTCGCCACCAGTCCAGCCAGTGTTTACTAAGAATACTTTCGCATCATGTTTCTCAATCTTTTCACCAAGCATTTCAGCATAGCGAGATGCATCAAGTGGTAAGAATGGAGAACCGAAGCAAGTTGAGAATGTTGCTTGCGGAGAAGTTACGCCGCGCTCAGTTCCAGCTAGTTTACTAGTGTAACCGCTTAAGAAATGGTACATAGCTTGCTCTTTATTTAATTTACTGATTGGAGGTAATACTCCAGATGCATCAGCAGTTAAGAAAATAATTGTGTTTGGATGTCCTGCAACACTTGGCACTACGATATTATCAATCGCATCAATTGGGTATGCAGCACGTGTATTTTCTGTTAATGTAGTATCATTATAATCTGCAATACGTGTTTGATTATCAATTACAACGTTCTCAAGCACTGATCCAAATGTAATTGCATCAAAAATTTGTGGCTCTTTTTCATGAGACAGGTTAATACATTTCGCGTAGCAACCGCCTTCAATATTGAATACGCCGTTATCAGACCAACCGTGCTCATCATCACCGATTAATTTACGGTGTGGGTCAGCAGATAGTGTTGTTTTACCTGTTCCAGATAAACCGAAGAATAAAGCGACATCGCCTTCTTCACCTACGTTTGCAGAGCAGTGCATTGATAAAATATCTTGTTCTGGAAGTAAGAAGTTCATAATAGAGAAAATTGATTTTTTCATTTCTCCAGCGTATTCCGTACCACCAATTAATACGATGCGTTTTTCAAATGAAACCATGATGAATGCTTCAGAATTTGTGCCGTCGATCGCTGGATCTGCCTTAAAGCTTGGTGCAGAAACGATTGTAAATTCAGATTCATGATTTGCTAATTCTTCTTCAGTTGGACGAATAAATAATTGATGTACAAATAAATTGTGCCATGCATATTCGTTAACAACTTGTAATGGAAGACGATAGTTGCGATCAGCACCAGCGAATCCTTTAAACACGAATAATTCGTCTTTTTCCTTTAAGTACTCTAATACTTTTGTATATAATTTATTAAAATGTTCTTCAGAAATCGGTTGGTTTACAGATCCCCAAGCAATCTTATCTGCAACCGATGCTTCTTTCACAATGAATTTATCTTTAGGAGAACGTCCTGTATACTTTCCTGTAGAAGCAGAGACGGCACCAGTAGAAGTTAATTTCCCTTCGTTTCTCATTAGTACTTTTTCCACTAATTGTGGAACGCTTAGTTGAATCTGTGCATTGCTTCCGTTCAGTAATTCGTGTAATCCAATTTGGACATTCACAGTACTCATATTTATATACCATCCTTTTCATTTTAATGAAATATTTCTCGTAATCCCCACCAAGAGTATAACACAATCATATAAATAATGTATACTATTTATTTATTTTTGTTTGTGTGAATGTATAATTTTCCTATTAATATTTTGTTCGACAAGAAATGCGAAAAACTTGTAGGAATATGTGAATATTAATTGACAAATGAATATCATTTCTTTAGTATAGGTTGGGACGGATACTCTCTTATCCCGAGCTGGCGGAGGGACAGGCCCGATGAAGCCCAGCAACCTCACTTGTATTGGTAAAAACAAGTGAATAGGTGCTAAAACCTGTGCGAGGCGCAAGGTCTCGAACGATAAGAGCGAAGGGCAAAAAGCAGTATGCAAGTAGCAAATTAAACCTTTTCTCTATAAATAGGAAAGGTTTTTCTTTATGCTTGTGTGGGAGAATAAATGAATGTCGCAGTTTGTGGCAAATTAAGGATGAGTTCCGTACAATATATACAATTACTGTAGGGAGGTTTACCACATGACAAAACAACGTCATCTGTTCACATCTGAGTCTGTAACTGAAGGACATCCAGATAAAATTTGTGACCAAATTTCTGATTCAATTTTAGATGCGATCTTAGCAAAAGACGCAAATGCACGTGTAGCTTGTGAAACAACAGTAACAACTGGTTTAGTATTGGTAGCGGGGGAAATTACGACTTCTACTTATGTAGATATTCCAAAGATCGTTCGTGAAACAATCCAAGGAATCGGTTACACTCGTGCAAAATACGGATTCGATGCAGAAACTTGTGCAGTTTTAACATCTATCGATGAGCAATCTGCTGACATCGCTATGGGTGTTGACCAAGCGTTAGAAGCACGTGAAGGTCAAATGACTGACGCTGAGATTGAGGCAATCGGTGCAGGGGACCAAGGTTTAATGTTTGGTTTCGCATGTAATGAAACAAAAGAATTAATGCCACTTCCAATCTCACTTGCTCACAAATTAGCTCGTCGTTTAACGGAAGTACGTAAAGATGAAACATTAGATTATTTACGTCCAGACGGTAAAACGCAAGTTACAGTTGAGTATGATGAAAATGGTAAACCAGTACGTATCGATACAATTGTAATTTCAACGCAGCATCACCCAGAAGCTACGTGGGAACAAATCGATCGTGACTTAAAAGAGCAAGTAATCAAAGCTGTCGTACCAGCAGAATTAATGGATGAGGAAACAAAATTCTTCATTAACCCAACTGGCCGCTTCGTAATCGGTGGACCACAAGGGGATGCTGGTTTAACAGGACGTAAAATCATCGTCGATACTTACGGCGGATACGCTCGTCATGGCGGCGGTGCATTCTCTGGTAAGGATGCTACAAAAGTTGACCGCTCTGCGGCATACGCAGCTCGTTATGTTGCGAAAAACATCGTAGCAGCTGGCCTTGCTGAAAAAGCAGAAGTACAACTTGCATACGCAATCGGCGTAGCACAACCAGTATCAATTTCAGTTGATACATTCGGCACTGGTAAAGTATCTGAAGAAGTACTAGTAGAACTAGTTCGTAACAACTTCGATCTTCGCCCGGCTGGCATTATCAAAATGTTAGACTTACGTCGCCCAATTTACAAACAAACAGCAGCTTACGGACACTTCGGACGTACTGATGTAGATCTTTCATGGGAACGTACAGACAAAGCAGCAGCTTTAAAAGAGCAAGCTGGTCTATAATATAAGAAGAAAAAGCTTTGCGCGAAGGCGCAAAGCTTTTTTTATTGTATGGATTATAAGTTCAAGCTTGCTTGGATAGTTTATCCCGCATTAACGGAACAAATGCTATCATCCTTTCTTCTGACGCGCTTTTCCAGCACAAAATGCACTGCATAGCAAAAAGAGCGTTGCGAATCCCCAGCCACCGATTGCTGAATAAGGAACAGCATCCTTTAATGCCATCCCAGCACTGATGGAAGCGACAAATAGAAGGATAAATACCGTTGTAAGTTTTTGATAAAGTTCCATGAATAAGCCTCCTAATTATGAAAATTTGTTTAGTTTGCATCAGATTGTTCCGCGCGATTCAAAATCCAATTCAATAGGAAAGGGCGAGAAGAATTGCTGTACTTGTTAAGTATGTGTGGTCAGAACCGTCGGACATTTGGATAGAGAGTTTTTACAATATTGATATCTCATCCATAGGAAATAATTTGATAGTGGCTTAGATGAATTAAAAATGGGACTTGGTGCAAGTTGTTTTATATTGTTAAATACAATTTGGATTGTGGAAAAATACCTTTTTATGGTTATATATACTTATATTGTATCATGATGTTTTGTTCATTTGATACATAATTGTAGACATGTGATGTATTTCATACTTCATAAAGTTTCGATACGATATGATAAAATGATGAGTAGTTCATAAGAAGGAGCGAATAAAAATGAGTGTAATAGAACATAAAAAGCAAGCGCCCAAAAAAGTGCGCTGTAAAATTGTTACGGTCTCTGATACACGTACAGAAGAGACTGATAAGAGCGGCAAGTTATTAAAAGAATTATTAGTAGAAGCAGGACACATGGTAACGGCTTATGAAATTGTAAAAGATGATAAAGAAGATATTAAACAGGCTGTATTATCTGGCTATCACCAAGAAGATGTTGACGTTATCTTAACAAACGGCGGAACAGGCATTACGAAGCGTGATGTGACAATTGAAGCCGTTTCAGCATTATTAGATAAGGAAATCGTTGGATTTGGTGAACTGTTTCGGATGATTAGTTATTTAGAAGATATCGGAAGCGCTGCAATGCTAAGTAGAGCAATTGGTGGAACAATCGGAAGAAAAGTTGTCTTTTCGATGCCTGGTTCTAGCGGGGCTGTTCGCCTTGCAATGAATAAATTGATTTTGCCAGAGCTTGGACATATTACATTTGAGCTGCATCGACAATGAAAAGGCTCGCTGGAATTGTATTAGCAGGTGGTATGTCAAGACGCTTTGGTGAGCCGAAAGCCTTAGCAAGCTGGCAAGGACATACTTTTATCGAACACATTGTTCAGGTCATGCAGACTGCCGTGCAAGATGTAGTTGTGATTAGTCATCCTGATATAAAAGAAAGAATTGTTACTTTAGTAGACGTTCCTGTTATAGAAGATACTCCTTCCTATAAAGGAGATGGTCCGCTTGCGGGGATTGTATCGGGGATGGAGCATATAAATGCAGATTGGTATATCGTTTCTCCTTGTGATACGCCAAACCTTTCAAGTGAGTGGATTACAGCATTAACAGGGCAAATAAATGATGAATATGAAGCGATTATTCCGGTTATTGATGGAAGAAAGCAGCCATTATTAGCGGCATATCATAATCGTGTAAAAGAAAAAATATACGCATTGTTACATGAAGAAAAACGAAGTGTGGGACAGCTTTTATCGCAGTGTCATGTAAAGTATGTGATGGAAGAAGAATGGAATGTGGCGAAGGAATTGTTTATGAATGTAAATACACAAGAGGAATATGTCCGGTTACTGAATGAGAAAAAGAAGAAAAAGGTATGACGTTATAGCGTCATACCTTTTTCATTTATCCCGCATTAACGGACAGTAACACTCCCACCTCAAAATTCAGCGAAAAAAAGAAGTTAGGTGGAAGATGAACTGTCCGTAAAAGCCTGATTCGTTCAACTAATAATCAGTGGGGATGAAGAAAAAAACTACTGATTAAAGTTTCACTTTATGAGTTGAACTTTTCTATTACGCAAGTAGTTCGGCATTGTTTTGCTGAAGCACCTCTTCATATTGCATGTATAAGCCGTGGAAAATATCATCCCAGTTTTGTGTAGCGGCGTAGGATCTAGCGGTTATGCTCATTTGTTTACGCATTGCTTTGTTAGTTAACAGCTGATAAATGGATGATAAAAATGAGTTCGCATTTTTTGGCTCGCAAAGAAAACCTGTTTTTCCATCTGTAATAATATTTTTTACCCCGCCAGAATTTGCACCAATTACTGGTGTACCGCATGCGAGTGATTCAAGTACGACATTGCCAAATGTTTAGGTGGCTGATGGAAATACCATCAGATCAGAGCATGCATAAGCTTCTGCTAAGTTTTCTCCTTGTAAATATCCTGTAAAGGTCACGTTAGTTGTTGGCACGGTTTCACGTAATTCTTTGGCAAGGGGGCCATCTCCAGCAATAAGCCAATGAATATTATCTGTTCGTTCTTTAAGTGTTGTTTGAATCAATATACGAAGCGTCTCGATATCTTTTTCAGGGGCGATGCGTCCGGCATATGAAAGAATGTATGGAGCAGTAATATTATATTTTTTTCGGAATACGTCTTTATTGTAAGCAGGATGGAAGAGAGAACAATCTACTCCTCGTCCCCATATATATAAATTTTGAAATTATTTTTTAGCTAATTGCTGCAATGTTTCGAGAGAAGGGACAAAGTTCTTTTGCATATGGCTATGAAACCATTTTAAATAATTCCATAACATATTGGAGAAAAATTCAATTTTATAATACTTCAAGTAGGCATTAAAGTCAGTGTGATAAGAACCGACAAGAGGGATATTTAATTTTTTTGCGTAATACATGCCGCATAGTCCCATGTTAAAAGGAGTAGCGACATGAATGATATCGGGTCTAAAGCTAAGAAGCTCTCGCTTAATACGTGGATTTGGAAATGCAAATCGGCATTCTGGATATAGTATTTTCAGCGGGATACTTCTCATTTTATTCACATTGGCTAAGAAGTCATCTTCTGCTGTATGCTGCGGTGCAAATACGGAATAGGAAATATTTTGTTTTTGAAAATAACAGGTCAAACGATCTAATGTTTTTGCCACGCCGTTTACTTGGGGTGTAAATGTATCAGTAAATATGGCGACTCTCATCCAATCGCTCCTTTACATGAAAAGTGGAATGAATTGATAAAAAGAGATGATGCCAGAACATGTGCCAAAGCACATACCTACAAGTACATCTGATGGATAGTGAAGCCCAAGATAGATACGAGAAATTCCTACAATCATTGCTAATGGAAGTAAAAAGGCTGCCAAGTTTGTATCATGACAAATAAATGGAACAACAATTGAAAAAATAGCTGTTGTATGACCAGATGGAAAGGAATGATCTTGTAATGGATGCAATGGGTATTTTGCATCTTGAATTGTTAAATAAGGCCGTTTACGTGGGTACCACCTTTTTAAAATTTGCACAGGAATATGACTTATTGCTAATGAAAGAGCTGCTGCAATTGCGGCAGTGTGCAGAAGCCCTTTTGAAAAGATAAGGAAGCATAACGTGAGTGAGATAGAAAAGATTGCCCCACCGATATGTGTAATCGTGCGGAAAAAGATATTTAATGTTTTTTGATCAAAGTAACGATTAATTCCTTTGAAAATGTAACATTCTATTTTATATAAGGAGCTGACCTTCATGAAACCTCTCTCCTCTCATTTACATATATATTCAGATGATATCTTCTATTTTAATAAAATTTTATTGAGGGAATAATAAGATTTTGTAAAGAAAAGGTTAGCGTTTTAACAAAAAAAGCTGCCATTTTAGTGGCAGCAAGTAAATGCTATTTTTGCAGTGATTTATAGTACTGTCCTTTTTCAACATATTGTCTACGAATGCGTTCCATATCTTTTCGATCTTCATCTGCTAATTCGCGAATAATTTTTGCAGGGCGACCGAAAGCGAGCGTATTAGGAGGAATTTTCTTTCCTTGTGAAACTAAACTACCAGCGCCAATAAATGCACCTTCGCCGATTTCAGCACCGTCTAAAATGATAGAGCCCATCCCGATTAAAGCATCTTTTTTAATCGTACAGCTATGTAAAATCACTTGATGTCCAACTGTCACATCGTCTTCTAAAATAAGGGGGTACTGCGGGCTTTGATGAAGTGTACATTGATCTTGCACATTTACTCTGTTTCCAATGATTGTTGGTGAGACATCACCACGAATAACTGTATGAAACCAAATGCTTGATTCTTCACCAATTGTGACATCGCCTGTAATCGTAACGTAGTCAGCGATAAAAGCACTACTCGCAATTTTCGGATTTTTATCTTTATAAGGATATATCATGTAAAGCCTTCCTTTCCTAGAAACTAGTTTTAGTGTATCAAATTACAGAAAAGAGTGAAATGGAGGAGTTTCGTATGTGGAATTATGAAGCGGAAACAGCTAAAGCGGTAATCGTGATTGTGCACGGTGCGATGGAATATCATGGACGTTATGAAGCGCTAGCCGAAATGTGGAATCATTTCGGGTATCATGTTGTTATGGGAGATCTTCCGGCTCATGGAACAACTTCAAGAAATAGAGGACATATTGATTCATTTGATGAATACATAGAAGAAGTGAAATTATGGGTGAAAGAAGCAAGGAAATATCGGCTTCCTATTTTTTTATTTGGACACAGTATGGGCGGACTTATTGTGATTCGAATGATGGAAGAAACGAAGAGAGAAGATATAGATGGAATTGTATTAAGCTCGCCGTGCTTAGGGGTTCTAGCGGTACCTGCCGCACCGCTTCGAGCTGCCTCAAAAGTGTTAAATATTCTCACGCCGAAACTTCAATTTCCCACCAACCTTACAGTAGAAATGTCAACGAGGAATAAAGAAATTCGTGATGCAATGGAAAATGATTCGTTGTTCTTGCGCAAGGTGTCAGTTCGTTGGTATAGTGAATTGATAAAATCTATTGAGACTGCGCATGACAAAATTGATGAGTTTCCAGATGTTCCGCTCTTGCTAATGCAGGCGTGTGAGGATAAACTTGTAGATAAAACACGTGTCCGTAAATGGTTTGATAACTTAAAGATTAGTGATAAGGCGTATAAGGAATGGTCAAATTGTTACCATGAGCTATTAAATGAGTATGAGCGAGATGAAATTTTTAGCTATATCAAAGCATTTACTGAAATACATGTAAATAACATAATAGAAACAAATAAATAATGATTTGTACATTTTATAGAGGAGATGAAGGAAGAAGTGAACGTACCGAGTAATCCCATAACGCTCATGGCGAAAGTATACCGTGATGTGTTTCCGGTTGTACACCATGAGCTAGCGATGTGGAAAGAGCGTGCCTACCATATTCCGAATGATGAGCTTCATAATCAGGCAATTGCAAGTATTGAACATAAAACGTTTCATTGTGAAGGCGGTGGTATTTTAGCGCTGCTTGCAAATGAGCACCGTGAGGATTGTATTCGTTTTATTGTGGCATATCAGACGATTAGTGATTACTTAGATAATTTATGTGATCGTAGTACATCGCTTGATCCGAATGATTTTGCCGCACTGCATGAATCAATGATAACAGCACTAACACCTGAAAGTGAAGGAACGAATTACTATCGTTACCGTGATGATCAAGATGATGGTGGTTATTTAGATGAGCTTGTTGCAACATGCCAAGATGTGCTAAGAAAAACAAAGCACTATGACAAAATTGCTCCAATCCTTCACGAACTTGCTTGTTACTATTGTGATTTGCAAATTCATAAGCATGTGAAATTAGAAGAGCGAGAACCACGCTTGCAAACATGGTTTGAAGCTCATAAAGAAAATGTACCAGCGATGAGCTGGTTTGAATTTTCTGCATGTGCAGGATCCACACTTGGAATCTTTTGTCTTGTTGCGTATGCGTTTCATGATGAATTACTTGATGAAGATATTGCAAAGATTAAGCAAGGTTATTTTCCATATGTACAAGGACTTCATATTTTACTTGATTATTTTATTGATCAAGAAGAAGATCGTCTTGGCGGAGACTTAAACTTCTGTAGTTATTATGAAAATGAACAAGTCATATTAGAGCGAATGAAGCATTTTGTAGAAGAAGCAGAAAGAAATATCGGTGACTTACCGCATGCGAAGTTTCATCGTCTTATTAGCCGTGGTCTCCTTGGAATTTATTTATCGGACCAAAAGGTATCAGAGCAAAAGAATATGCAGCAAATGGCACGGCGTATTGTGAAATACGGTGGGTTCACTTCACGATTCTTCTATTGGAACGGGAAGATGTATAGAAAGAAAATGGCGCAGTGATAGAAGGATGAAAAGACGTGTATATGAAGCACGTCTTTTTGATTTGTTTTTTGACGAGAATCCTTGCTATACTTTGTTTTGACTTTATATTCCAATTTTAGGATAATTAAAGTATAGTCATTTCAAAAGGCGGTGGAAGCATGGAAAATGTATTGAATCAAGCCAAAGAAAAATTATATGAGGATGAAAATATCATATCGTACCTGCAATGTTCTTTAGAAACTTTCATATATCGAAGTGTCATGCGATCAGGTGTAATCATTTTGACGAATAGAAGGCTCTTTTTCTGTGGGCCTGATATTGCTGGAAATACATTATTTGAAGAATTTTCATTTGATCAAATATCCGCTATAAAAGTGAAAGAAGGTTTGTTTGGGATGAAAATTTCCATTCAGCATGGGACGGATTGGATCAAGATAAAACATATTCAACATACAGACCCTAGTGTATTCGTAAAAAAAATCGAAGAAATGGTGGTAATTTAAAAAATGTCCCCAAAGTAATGATTGAGTTACATTGTTAGTATGTCTTTCTGTTTCATTCCTACTTGGCGTATATACGATGATAAATAGAGCTGGCGGTCCAACTACAATGGATTATATAACACAGGTTGTTATCGGGGTTATTATTATTGTAGATGTTCTGTTTTTGATGAGTGATAAAAAGAAGAAAGTAAGTTAAAGTGGAGGGGGAAGTATGGGGAGTATATTCTCAATTTTATCGATAATGGCATTTGTATATGTGACATTAAAATATAGAAAGGAAATAACAGGAACGTATAAAAAATTGACTATTATGCAATTTTTCGGTGTTCTTATTTCATATGTCATAGCAATTTTCATTGCTTTTCTTTCCATATATTATGGTGGAAACTGGCTTGTGAGTCATATTCCAGTTGGGATTTTGAAAACTGTTGTTTCATTCGTTATTATATTTGCTGTTATATTTTCATGCTTAAAAGTATTAAATCCAGTGTTAAAGAAAATATCGAATGGCGTATTATAGCTTTCAGCTCATGTAGAAAAAGCATTTGTACAAAGTGTACAAATGCTTTTTCTTATGCTTTTGGTTCTTTGATTTTAGAGAATAGATATAGTAAAAATTCAACAATAAAAATAATAAGAACAGATAAACCAAATAAAGGCATGGCAATACCTAAGAGAATCATAATAAGTATGAAGGCCAATATGCTTTTCTTATCTTTTTGTTTTGGTGGCGCGCCGAGCTTACCTTTTGTTTTTCTTGCTAGCCACATTTTAACACCAAAATAAATGAGAAATAACAAGGATAAGGCTGTAAGTAAGCATAGTATTTTATTTGGCCATCCGAATAAATGTCCTTCATGAAGCGGGATACCATAGGAAAACCATTGTGCAAATAATCCATAGTCACGATAGTCAATTTTTGAAATGAGCTCCCCGCTATATTGATCAAAATATGCAGTAATCTCTTCATTTGGTGATACATGCATTCCTGTAATACCTGATCCGCTAGATTTTGAAACGGTGAATACTCCTTTTGGGTCATCTGGTAATGCAATTACATAAGGTTTCTCGATTTGAACCTTTTTTTCTAGGGCATCAATTGAAAGAGCCTTCTGCTCGTTTGAATTTGATTGCGGTGGTGTTTCCTGTCTAGTTGCCCACGGTAGCTCTTTAAATTTAGACTCTGGTGGCGCCGTATATAATTTTGGATACCCAAGTGATTCACTTGAAGTTGTGATATTATAAATTTGTTTCCCCATGAAAGCAGACCAAGGTAATCCTGTCAGTACTAAGAGAACGAGTGGAATTGTAAATACGATACCGATTATGCTGTGTAGTCGTTTTGAACGCTCTCTAGCATTTGCTATCGGAGTATTTTTGAAACGTTTTATACTCATGTACAAACCTGTAACAATTAGAAAAATGGTCCAGCAAGCAGCAAGTTCTACTAAGTAGTTTACAATAGTTCCACCAACTAGAAGAGAACTGTGTAATTCCCGCATTATACTGGCAAACGTTTCATTTGCGTTTTGATCTCCAACAATTTGATTATTGTTATCTAAATAAACATATTTTTGATCACCTGTATGTTCATTTTTCATTGTAAGTCTAGTATTATGTTCGTCTTTAAAATGACTAATTTTTGTAACGGTATAGTGAGGATACTTCTTTTTTGTTAGCGAAACAGATTCAGACATAGACAGAGATTCGGTCTGCTCACTATTTCCAAAATATAAATCTTTATAAATGAAATTTTCAACTTCCTCTCGAAACAGATATCCAATGCCGCTGAGTGATAAAGTAATGAGAAGTGGTGTAATAAATAAACCGGCGTAAAAATGCCACCTCCAGAAAATGTAGTGAAGCGAACGATTTAGTTTCATACTTTAATGCCCCTAACCTTCCATATATGAATAAAATATGTATTTAATATAACGAGACTAGGTGTGATTACTTTGAAAAAAATGTGAAAAAAATAAAAAATCTTCGGGAAATAGGAAAAGACGTACAGCATATGTACGTCTTTTTGTTCTTGATGTATAGAATATGTATATAATTTACAATTGATTTGCTAAATATTTATGAACAACCGCCTTAGCAAGACAAACCGATGAATCCACAAAGTAAAGGTTATTTGTGCCTGCATTTGATACAACATTTAAATCAGTACAAGCTATAATAACGCTATCTACTGCTTCAGCTAATTCTATGCAAAGTGTATGCCATAATTCACTTGCCTCATGCAGGTCCCCTACTTTTATTTTCGAGATAATTTGAGTGATAGCTGTTTGCCAGCTATTTTTATGTATATAGTCTATACCACGTTTTGTAATTCCGGCTTGATATATACCAGATTGAACAGTCGCATCAGTTGCTAAGAGTGCCACTTTATTCACGTGATTTGGTATTTCTTTCAGTGTCTCATCTACCATATTTAGAAGGGGAAGGGAAACTGAATTCTGTAATTCATCAAAATACAGGTGAGCTGTATTACATGGCATGGCAATAAAATCGACACCCGTACTTTCAAGTTTTTGTGCACCAGTTATAATTGTTTGTTCCATCGCCTTATGATCAATCGGTCTATCGATATAAAAAGGTGTTGGACAAGAATAAATCATCATATGAGGGAAGTCCATATCATGTTTTGCACCGTATATTTTTTGGCATTGCTCAACGACTGTATCAACGAATGGACCTGTTGATTTCGGCCCCATTCCTGCTAGTATTCCGATCATTATTGTAATCCTCCTGATTGCATAATCTAAATTTAGAAATTCTTGTTTCCGTCTACATGTTCCTTCTTTTTCGTACAAGATAGAGAAAGAAACTCATTAAAACAAATGAATAGAAAAGAGCCCATGAAGTAAGCCATAGTGCATGGATAGCCAAGTTGTATTCATAAGAACCAAGCATCATAAAATCATTGATAAGCGGGAAAAACCATAATAATTCCGGCATGTCTTTTTTGAGACGAATGGATGCAATTGTAATCAGTAATACAAATGAAAGGCTAAGCCAAGCTGTACTTGCTTTTTTTATGATGTTTCGCGTAAATAGTATTGCAATGGAGATCCCAAGTATAGATAAAGAAAAGTGGGAAAGGAATCCCGTGATAAATAATGAGAGTGTCATTTTTTCGTTAAACATTTGAAAGGCAATAGGATATATAACCGAAATTAGAGATAAAACTACGCAAATAAGAAGAACTGTTACATATTTACCAAGGTATAAAGTCTGTATGTCTTTTGTATGAGAAAGAGTAATTTGTTCTTGAACAGAATCTTCCGTATGAAACAGTGTAATCGTAATCCAAGCTGACAGTAAGTAGAGCGTAAGAGCAGTTTCTAAATACGTTGCAACAATTGGATTTGGTTTATAAGTATAAACAAAAAGTAAACTTACGATGTACATTGCGATTGGTGGAACATATTTATATGACTTTGTATAATCAAGAAAATTGTAACGAATGAGTGCGAGCATAGAAATCCTCCTCTCGCTTTAACAATTTAGGTTGTAATAATGTAACGGATGCATTGGTATGTAATAAATAGTGAAGTATATCGTTTGTACAAGTCTTTTCAATTTGTAATTGAATGAAGCTCTGTTTTGCGTCATATGTAACATGTACATAACCGGATTGTTTCTGTAATTCTGAGATGGAAAATGTGTGTGGTACGGTCGCTTCTATGTAAATATGTTCTTTTTGGGTTATATCAGCTGCCAAAAGCTTGTCCTCTGCAATGGTATAATCAGCGATTGTTACAATTCGGTCGGCAAAGCTTTCTAAGAGTTGTTTTTCATGGCAAGTGAAGAGAATTGTGAGACCTTGTCGTTTCAATGTAAGTAATATATGTTCAACTTCTTTCTGAGATTTTGGATCAAGCCCAGAAAGTGGTTCATCTAAAATCAATATATCAACATGACTAAGGAGTGCTTGCATAATATTCGTTTTTTGTTTCATTCCTTTTGAAAAGTTTTTTATAACGGAATGATTGGCATGCTGTAAATGAAAAGTTTCTAATAGCGAAGGAATTTTCGTTTGTAGATATTTTTTCGATAGACCATGAATACGACCGAGATGATATAAATAATCTTCTAGCGTAAAACGAATATCTTTTGGAAAATGTTCTGGTACATATCCGATTTTCAAATTTGACGCTTTGTGGATTGTGCCTACCGTAGGATGAATAAATCCCGCGATGATTTTTAGTAAAGTGCTTTTTCCGGTACCGTTGCCGCCGATAATGGCAACTGCTTGTCCTTTTGGAACTGATAAATGGATGTTTTCTAGTATAAGCTGTTTGTCGTATTTCTTTTGTATCCCTTTTAGTTCTAGCAGCAAAATGGTACACTCCTTCTCTAGAATGTTTATATATCCATTATATGGTATATATTGAGGTGTAACAATAAAAACAGACGTGCAACATATGCACGTCTGTTTTATTGCGTTTTTTGTCGAGCAGTCGATATATTTCAATTTGCGCCGATATAATTGAAGTTACGTTCGATATATCAAAAAAATCGCCGATATATTTAACGCTTCTCAATCGCCACGATAAATGGCGGGTTGTTTTGCTGATTGATGAATCCGTAACGAAGTACGTGAGCTTGTTTTTGATCGAGTTCTTCAGCAAATTTCAGTACCGCATCGCGCTCTACTTGTCCTTCTGGATGTCCATGATAAATGACAAGAACGATGATTCCTTCTGGTGCCATTACTTCTAATAATTGTTCAATAGCAGCTATCGTTGAGTTTGGTTTTGTAACGATATGTTTGTCGCCGCCAGGAAGGTAACCTAAGTTAAAAATGGCTCCTGTTATTTTACCGTTCGCATCTTCTGGTAGTACAGATAATAACGTATCATGGCTATCGTGAATTAAAACAGTGCGTTTTTCTAATCCTTTTTCTTTTAAGCGAGTAGTTGAACTTTCGATCGCTTCACGCTGAATATCAAATCCAAATACTTTCCCATTTTCTCCAACAATCTCCGCTAAAAAGCAAGTGTCATGACCATTTCCGAGCGTTGCATCTACGGCGTAATCTCCGTCTTTAACAGCTGTTTGCAAAAGCGTGCGTGCAAACGGCAAGACACGTTCTAATTTCATAATGTTTTCACCTCGTTTGCATATTTCCCTTGCCAACTTCCGCGGCGCATGAATTCCGCATCGATGGAATTTAATACTTCCCATTTATTTAAGCTCCACATTGGACCAATCATTAAGTCAGGCGGACCGTCACCTGTGATGCGGTGCACAATCATATTTGCTGGAATAATTTCAAGTTGGTCAACAACGAGACTTACATAATCTTTAAGAGAGAGAAATTCTAACTGTCCTTTTTCATATTGCTTCACCATTGGCGTTCCTTTTAATAGATGAAGCAAATGAATTTTGATGCCTTGTACATCAAGTTTTGCGACTTCACGGGCAGTTTCCATCATCATGTCGTAGTCTTCAAGTGGGAGTCCGTTAATAATATGAGAGCATACTCTAATGCCATGTTTACGAAGTTTATTTACACCTTCCACGTATGTTGGATAATCATGAGCACGGTTAATAAGATTTGCTGTGCGTTCATGAACCGTTTGTAGTCCAAGTTCTACCCAAAGATACGTGCGTTTATTTAAATCAGCTAAATATTCAACAACATCGTCAGGTAAGCAGTCTGGCCGAGTTGCGATGGAAAGACCAACTACATCTTTTTCAGCTAAAAGTGGTTCGAATTTTTCTTTTAATACTTCTAATGGAGCGTGTGTATTTGTGTACGCTTGGAAATAAGCGATACACTTGCCATCTTTCCATTTCGAGTGCATTTTTTCTTTCATTTCATGATACTGCGTTACAACATCATCGCGGCGATCACCAGCAAAGTCACCAGAACCAGCAGCACTGCAAAACGTACAACCGCCGTATGCAACAGTGCCATCACGGTTTGGGCAATCAAATCCAGCATCTAATGAAACTTTAAAGATTTTTTCACCGAACTCTTTTCGTAAGTGATAATTCCACGTATGGTAACGTTTATTGTCATTTGTATATGGAAAAGGGTTTTGAACCTTCATTACATATCCCTCCTAGTGCCTAAAATGAAACAAAATCCATTATAACATACTCATAAGGTCGATATGGAAGGGACACACTAAAGGGGAATTAAAGGTAAGGAGGCTAACATAATGGCAGAGCGTCAATCACTTGAAGAATATATTACGCAAGCAGAGCAAGCGATCGAATATGCAAAAAAGCAATTAGATATCGGAAGTAGACAAGAGCATTACAACACAATGGAGTATTCCGATGCTCAGTTACAATTAGAACAAGCGTATAACGATTTACAAGTTATGCAAGAACATGCGAATGATGAACAGCGTGAGCAGTTAAACCGTGCGCGTATGGCAGTTCGTCAACTGCAGCATCAAATGATTATTACGCCGCACTAATAAGGAGGGAATGAAAATGGCAAAGCGTTCAGATCAAAACAATCCAGAGCAAAAAACGCAAAATGGACATAACGCCGAGTTTTCAAATGAGCTCGATCCAGTCGTACAAGCAAAACAGCGTAACCGTAAAAAGGGACAACCACAAAGATCGAAACAATCAGAGTAAGCCAGGTCGCAATATGACCTGGTTTTATTTTGTCATCTTACAAAAGTGTAAGATTTCTGTAAGGTTAGGCGATAGGTGGAGTCTTACTTTTCCAGTAGAGTAAAGGAGGATTAAAATTAGCATAAGGAGTTGTAGCATGGGAAAAAATATTACAAACAAACGAATTGACGAATTAGACTACATTCGTGGCTTTGCATTACTGGGGATTATTTTAGTAAATATTCTTGCACTACTTAATATTAAAACACCAGATCCGGGTACGATTGATGCAAGCTATCAAAGATTTTTATACTTATTTGTAGAGGGACGTTTCTTCTCTATCTTCTCATTCTTATTTGGAGTCGGGTTCTATATCTTTATTACAAGAGCCATTGCGAAAGGGAAAAATGGATATGTTCTGTTTTTACGTAGGTTAGTGGCATTATTTGTTTTTGGTGTAATTCATCAAATGTTTCAGCCAGGGGAAGCTTTAGCAATTTATGCGGTTTGTGGATTAATTACTTTACCGTTTTATAAAGTAAACAAACGAATCAATTTAGTGATCGGTCTTATTTTAACAATTGTTATTGGTATTTTTGGCGGTAAGACGCTGTTACCAATTCCGCTTATTTTATTGGGACTTGCAGCTGGACAATATCGAGTATTTGAAAATATTCGAGAGAAAACAACACAAGTTGCTGTGTTTACAGCCATTATGTTTATTCTAAGTGCAATTGGTTTATGGTATCAGTATCAACAAGTACCTGCTTTGCCGTTTGATAATGTTATTTTAGGTGGCGTGGATGATCCAAACATGGAACAAGCAAATATGTTTATGACTATTGGTGTAATGGTTGGACCAATTGTTTCGGCATTCTATGTTGGATTATTAATTTTATTATTACAAACAAAATTAGTTCAAACATTATTAGTACCACTAAAATACTACGGACGTATGGCACTAACAAATTATGTTGGACAAACTGCAATGATTTTAATCGCGGGTAGTATGTTTAACTTCACAGGAAATTTAACATATGTACAGACTTTATATGTATGTATCGTAATTTATGCAATTCAAATTGTTTTCAGTATTATCTGGATGAAATTCTTTAAGATGGGTCCATTTGAATGGATTTGGCGTGTGGTTACGTATTGGACGGTTACGCCGTTAAAGAAATAAGAAGAAAACTGCTTCAGAAAGGAAGCAGTTTTTTGTTATATTATGAAGTAGCCTTAGAAGGAATGAAAGCCATACTATGGGTATATACACCGATTAAGGAGTAGAACATGAAGTATCAAGAAATCAAACCAACAGGCATATTGGCTCATTATGTAAAGTGTTTTTGGACATTAGAGCGGACGTATCATCAAGATGAGAAAGAAATTGTATGGCCAGATGGAAATGTAGAGTTACTTTTTCATTACGGTTCAAGATACTACAATAAAAATCGCCAAATGCCACATAGTTTCGTAATAGGTCCGTTAACAAAATATATGGATCTTATTTCAGATGGACATGTTAGCTTAATGGGAGTTCGTTTTCAACCATGGGGATTTGCATCTTTCTTTAGAGAAACAATGAAGGAACTTACGAATCAAATGGTTCCACTGGAAACTCTTATCGGATACGAAGCGAAATTACTGGAAGAAATGATATATGGTGCAAACAAAGAAGAGGCGCTTTCTATATTAGAAAAGTTTTTAGTTAAGAGATTAACGGGGATTCAAAATGAAATCATGATTCCAATGGTCAGTAAGTTAAAGAGTAAAAAGGGAAACATACATATAAAGAGTATGGCAGAGGAATTTTATATATCTGAAAGGCAGATGGAAAGGTTCTTTCGACAACATATAGGCGTGTCACCCAAGAAATTAAGCACAATTTTGCGGTTTGATGCAGCGAGAACTTGTATGATTTTTGCGCCCCATATGAGTATGCAAGAAATTATGTATAAATTCGGTTACTACGATTATTCTCATTTTACAAAGGATTTCCGAAACTATTTAGGAATGTCACCGAAAGAGTATCATACTTGGATAAAGCAAATAAAACGAGACGGTAAAGATGTCGCTTTTTTACAAGAAAGTGAGGAGTAAATATATTATACTAAAGCCCTAGAACAGATTTGGAGGAATAAATAATGATTGCACATATCGGTACAGTAGCAGTTTATGTAGATGATCAACAAAAAGCACTTGAATTTTGGACAGAGAAAGCTGGATTTGAAGTATATCGTAACGATCCGATGGGACCAAATGCGAGCTGGATTGAAGTAGGACCAAAAGGGACACGTTCTCACTTAGTCATTTACCCCAAAACAATGATGCCAAATGCAAATGAGTTAAAGGCATCTATCGTATTTGTAACAGAAAATATTACAGAAACGTATGAAACAATGAAGAATAACGGTGTAGAATTTACGCAAGAGCCAAACGAAATGCCTTGGGGTACATTCTCTATCTTTAAAGATAATGAAGGAAATGAGTTTGTTTTAAAAGGGTAATGCGATGAAAAGCTGAGCTGATATAAGCTCAGCTTTTTTATATTACAAAAATGTAAGGTAAATGTAATGTTAACCAATAGCAGATATCCTAGAAAAGGCGCAAAATAGGAAACGGAAAAACAAACGTAGGAGGATAACGATGAACAAACCAGTTGTAGACGTAAAGAACGTCCAAAAAGTGTACGGTAAAAAAGGTGAGAGCCAATCACATGCCTTAAAAGGTGTATCATTCTCCATTCAAGAGGGTGAATTTGTTGGAATCATGGGGCCATCTGGTTCTGGTAAAACAACATTACTAAATGTTATTTCAACATTGGATAAAGCAACGGGCGGCGTTGTTGAAATCGCCGGTACGGATATTACAAAGATGAAGCAAGGTGAGCTTTCAGATTTCCGCTCTCAAAAATTAGGATTCATCTTCCAAGACTTTAACTTACTCGAAAATCTATCAATTTATGAAAATATTGCGTTGCCACTTTCCCTTCAAGGTGTTCCTTCAAGAAAGATTGGTCCAAAAGTAGAAAAGGTAGCAGAAATGCTAGGGATTTCAGCAATTCTTCAAAAGTACCCATCTGAAGTATCTGGTGGACAAAAACAACGTTCAGCAGCGGCGCGTGCGCTTGTACATGAGCCAGCGATTATTTTAGGAGACGAGCCAACAGGAGCGCTTGATTCTAAAAATGCAACAAGCCTTTTAGATGCGATGACAAACTTAAATGAAGAACAAGGCGTATCGATTATGATGGTAACGCACGATCCATATAGTGCAAGTTACTGTGAGCGTATTTTATTCATTCAAGATGGTGAGCTATATAAAGAGATTCACCGCGGTGGTACGCGTGAAGCGTTCTATAAAGAAATTTTAGATGTGCTTGCAGACTTAGGTACACAAAAAGCGTAAGAAAGGAGGTTCAGGCATGTTATTTAAGCTTTCTATGTCAGGACTAAAAAGTAAGCTGAAAGACTATATCGTCTTACTTGTTGGTCTTGTTATGTCTATTTCAATTTTTTATATGTTTCAAACGTTAGCGCTGAATAAAGCGTTTCTTGAAGCGAATGCTGTTATTAAGTCAATTGGATTTGTATTCCAAGCTGGTTCATTCTTACTAGCAATTATTACATTCTTCTACATTTTATATGCGAACTCTTTCTTATTGTCACTTCGTCAAAAAGAGTTCGGTATGTATATGATGTTAGGAGCAAAGAAACATAAAGTTACACTACTTATGTTTATCGAAACAATTGTATTAGGGGTGGCATCTCTTGTAGTCGGGATTGCAGTTGGTGTAGGGCTTGCACAAGGAATTGGTAAATTACTAATGCAGCAACTTGATTTTGCAGCTCCTGGATACCATGCGTTTTATGTTCCATCTACAATTGTTACTTGTATTTTCTTCCTTGCACTATTTGTACTATCAGCAATTATGAATAGTATTAAGTTATCACGTATTACAGTTCTGCAACTTGTACATGCAGATTCAAAAACAGACCGTGTTTCTGTGAAAGGTGCCAAGACCGTTTTCTTTGCTGTCATTGGTATTATTTTATTAGCAATCGGTTACGTTTCTATGATTTATATGGATAAGTTAAGAGAAATGGGAATCGTGATTGCATTAATTACAGTAACATCAGGAACTTACATGTTATTTGGAACGTTCCTACCACTTTTCATTAAGAAGTTAAAAAGTAATAAAAAGCGTACTGAAAAAGGACTTAATGCCTTTACATTTGCACAGCTAAACTTCCGTATTAATAGTTTAACAAAAGTACTAGCAACAGTAGCGATGTTAATTGCACTTGGTGCTGGAGCGATTTCTGGCGGTATGGCATTCAAAAATAATGTAATGAAGACTGTTGATCTTTTAGAAGTATATGATTCAGTGGTTCATAATCCAACAGCTGAAGAAAAGAAGATTTTAGATGATATTCCATTTAAAGAGAAAAGTGAATACCGCTATAAAGTAGACGATAAATTTATTTACTATTTAAAAGAAGATTTAGAGAAAAATCGTCCTTTAGTAAGAGATATACCTGATAAGAAAAATGCTAATGGACTAAAAGATGTTGCGAAGTTTAAAAAGGTTTCTGAAGAGCTTCCAGTAGGAGCTGTTTCAGATAGAAATGAAAAAGATCCTAATGCAAAAGAAATGCCAGAAGAATGGAGCGAAGCGTTCCATACAATTGAACATTTCTATGTACATCCTGATCGTACGATTAAAATTGTAGATAAAAAGATGTATGACAGTGTGCAAGGGAAAGAAGGTATTGTATTCCTTGGAAAAACAGATGATTTTGTAGCATATACAAAAGAATGGAAAAAACTTGACGATTTGCAACTAGATAAATATAAAAATGTAAAAGAAGAAAGCTTACAAAGTAAAAATGTAATGTATACTGGATTTTATAGCATTGCTAGCGGAACAGTATTCATGGGCTTCTTCCTCGGAATTGCTTTCTTAGCGATGATGGCAAGTTGTTTAATGTTTAAAATTCTATCTGGTGCATCAAGTGATATTACGCGTTACCAAATGCTTCGTAAAATCGGTGTGCGTCGTGAATTATTAACGAAATCAATTTATAAAGAGTTATTCTTAGTGTTCTTATTCCCAGCGATTGTCGGGATTGTACACGTATTAGTTGGTATGAACATCTTTGGATTTATTTTAATTGATCCGTACTTCCGTATTTGGCTGCCAATTGTGATTTTCGTAGTCATTTATGCGATTTACTACTTCATTACAGTTCAATTGTATAAAGGAATTGTTCTTCCAAAAGAGGACTAAGAATTAGAAAATACCGAGCAGAGGGTGCTCGGTATTTTTTGTTTCCAATGGAAAATGAATTTGTTTTCAGAAAAGTAATAAAAAAACCTTGTTATGTTACTTAATTATAGTATATTATATAATTAAGTAACATAAAGTTAAGGTGTAAGAAGGTGAAAAATGAAAAATTAGAGAGATGAAAGGAGGAATTCTACTTGCATGAAGAAGATGAATCTTGACTTGAAATAATAGGTTTAATGCTAAGATCAAAAGATGTTTTACTATTTTCATCCTTATCCCCCATTATTTTTATAATAGTAAATTGCCAAATTATAAATATCCGGAATGTTTTGGGGTATTAAAGTATATTGCTCCAGTTGTTTAGCTTTGGAAATTTCAATAACAGATTAAATGAAGGAATTATAAATGGATAATGCATGGAAATCTTCTAGCATGATAAGGTAAAATGAACAAGATAATTAGAAAATTTACCGATCATAAGATGAGGAGAATACATGTATGGAATGTGTAGAGGCGTTAACAGATATAAATCAAATTCAGGCTATGAAAAAACATTTAAAAGAGCATTCAGAGCGAGATTACCTTTTATTTGTTATTGGAATTAATACTGGATTAAAGATTACAGAGCTACTAAACATGAAATTTGAAGATGTAATAAATGAAGATGGAACTGTTAAAGATTTTTACTCTCTTCCTGTGAAAGATGAAAAATTTAAACAAGATATTTATTTAAATACAAAAGTAAAAGAAGCGCTTTTGGATTACGTACAATCTTCTGTTATAGAAAGAGAGAACTACGTATTTCAATCTAATAAAACAAAAAATCCGATTACGCGCCAACAAGCTTACCGTGTTATTCATCGTGCGGCAGAAGCAATTGGAATTCCTGGTAAGATCGGAACGAACTCAATGCGAAAAACATTTGGATTTCATGCGTATAAAAGAGGAATAGCGATTGCGCTTCTTCAAAAACATTTTCATCACGCAACTCCATCAGAAACATTAAAGTATTTAGGGATCTCGAAAGATGAAAAGTTCAAAACAGAAATTGATGTAGATTTGTAAATGGGAAGAGCCTTAACTAAAAAATTTTAGGAGGCATGAATATGAATATTAGAGAAAGCGAACTTCCAGGTATCGGATGTAAATTTGAAGTCATAACAAAAGGTAATGAAAAAATGGTTATCGTTATTCACGATGATGGGCGAAGAGAAATGTATCATTTTGATACTGATCATGAAGAAAGTATTTCAAGCATTTCTCTTCGTGACTCTGAAGCAAGGCAAATTGCAGCCATTTTAGGCGGAATGGTATACAGGCCGCAAGCTTTAGATACGATTGAAATGGCGTTTGAAGGATTATCGATTGAGTGGTTTAAAGTGGAGAATCATGCGCCAGCGGTTCAGCAAACAATCGGTAGTTTAGCTATTAGAAAAACGTATAACGTAACTGTCATTGCTATTTTGAAGAAGAATATGAAGAAATTTTTTAATCCAGGCCCAGATTCTATTATTGATGCTGGTGATATGTTGGTATTATCAGGGGAAAGGCACGAAATTAAAAGAATTATTAAGGAAGTGCTTTCAGCAGGAGGTGATTCGTAGTCGATGGATACTTTAATTTTTGAAGTTGGAACTGCGTTAGTATTAGTGGCATTTGCGGCCATCCTTGCTACAAGACTAAAGTTTTCGATTATTCCGTTTCTCATTATCCTCGGTATGTTAGTGGGACCACATGCCCCGGATTTAGGAATGATAGACTTAAGGTTCATTGAAAGTGGAGAAGTAATTGCTTTCCTAGGCCGTATTGGTGTCATATTCCTCCTGTTTTATTTAGGGTTAGAATTCTCAATGAAAAAGTTAATTAAATCAGGAAAATCAATCGCCATTGGAGGCACGATTCACATATCACTTAATTTCACATTAGGTTTATTTTATGGATATGTAATGGATTTTCCTCTGTTAGAAACATTAATTATTGCCGGGATTATTACAATCTCATCAAGTGCAATTGTAGCGAAAGTAATTGTTGATTTAAGAAGAACAGGTAATAAAGAAACAGAGCTAATATTAGGGATCATTATGTTTGATGATATCTTTTTAGCAGTATATTTATCTGTCGTTTCAGGCTTAGTACTCGGAGGTGCGACTTCATTTGTAGGAGCTCTGATATCTGTTTTAATTGCATTAGGATACATGTTGCTATTCTTTGTGATTGCAAGAACAGCTACGCCGTTCTTGAATAAAGTGCTGGATATTTCGTCTAATGAAATCTTTATTATCGTAATATTCGCTATTTTATTCTTCGTCGCTGGATTCTCAGAAACAATCCATGTTGCTGAGGCGATTGGTGCTTTATTATTAGGACTTGTCTTTTCTGAAACAGAGCATAGTGACCGCATTGAGCATCTTGTCGTTCCGTTTCGTGATTTCTTTGGAGCTATATTCTTCTTCAGCTTCGGTTTAAGTATAGATCCTTTTTCGTTAGGTGGAGCTGTTTGGCTAACTTTAGGAGCGGTTTTGATAACGATTATCGGTAACTTTACAGCTGGTATGATTGCTGGTCGTAAAGCCGGGTTATCACATAAGGCTTCTACGAATATCGGGTTAACTCTTGTATCACGCGGAGAATTCTCCATTATTGTCGCTAATATTGGAATAGCTGGTGGCTTAATGGCAACAATTAAACCATTTTCAGCTTTATATGTTTTAATATTGGCATCGTTAGGACCTTTACTAACGAAGGAATCTGCGAGAATATATTCTCTATTGGACAAAATATTTAAATGGAGCTCTAAAGAAAGTGCAAAACGGAAAAAAGAAGTTAGATGGTTTTTGTAAGGGAACGATTCCAGTGTTATAGAAGTTTTTCAAAAAACCTTAAATTGGGTAGGTTGCTCATTCTTAAATGGATACTAAAGGAAGTTGCCAAAAATGATTATATAAAGTAAAATCCTGTATTAAAAGTGTTATTTTAATACGGGATTTTTATTTGGGGTTAAAACGATATTTTGATATAGATTGTAATGTGAACGAGAGAGGGTGATTCAATTGGCTAAAAGACTAAGACGATTGAAAAACGTTTCAGTGATCTGGTCGCTTCTAAGTTAAAAAACAATTTAGAAGCGAGGAATCATGATATGGAAAATCAAAAAATATTGAATCGATCATTTATTTGTTTATTTCTTAGTAATTTTTTTATATTTATCGGGTTTGAGATGATACTCCCTGTTTTGCCAGCCTACTTAATAAGTATGAATACATCTTCTGCTCAAGTAGGTTTAGTAACAACGTTATTTACGATAGGTGCCGTATTCATTAGACCATTAGTAGGATACTATTTAATCGATAATAAAGGGAAAAGCTTGGCGATTGGTGCAAGTGTAGCTTTACTAAGCATTACATGTATATATCCGTTTCTTAATATGGTATGGCTGTTTTTATTTGTACGGATTTTTCATGGTGCTGCATGGGGCGTATCAACAACTGCTAACAGTACAATGGCTGTGGAGTTAATTCCTAAGGCGCGATTAGGAGAAGGAATGGGATATTTTTCTGTTTCTACAACAGTCGGAGCTATTATTGCGTCAAGTATAGGGATTTTTATTTACAATACTTTTTCTTTTGAGATTTTAATTTTGTCGTCAGTAACGCTTAGTTTACTAGCAACTATTATGCTTTTATTTGTTCATGCTCCTACTCCTGTAAAACGTGAGAAACAACCATTTCGCTTTTTTGAGATGATTTTCGAAAAAGAAGTATGGTTTCAAGCGTTACTAGCAGTTATTACAACACTCGGTTTTGGAGCGATTCTCACTTTTTTAGTTCTTTTTGGAAAACAAAAAGGATTAGATCACATCTTTCTATTCTTCTTAGTTAATGCAATTGTTTCCACTTTACTACGTCCGTTTACGGGAAAATGGTACGATAAAAAAGGGCCTTGGTCGATTATTATCGTCTCAGCAATATTAGGATTTCTATCGTTTGTTATGTTATCTTATGCGACAAATAATTTATATCTTATTATTGCAGCGATTTTATTTGGAGCAGGTTACGGAACGGTTATGCCTTGTTTACAAACGTGGGCGGTGCAAAAGGTTAGCGCAGAAAAAAGCGGAGCGGCAAATGCAACCTTCTTTTCAAGTTTTGATGTTGGCGTTGGGGTTAGTGCATTTGTATTAGGAATTGTAGCGAAATGGGTAAGTTTAGAGATGATCTTCCGGATTGTTAGTATAAGTTTTATTTTTGTAGCTGTTTTGGTTTATATAGATTATGTAAAAGAAAAGAAAAAGCGTTAAAAAGAAATCCGTCTCTCTACGCAGAGGCGGGTTTTGTTGTAGGTACTATTATCTGAATTTCACCAACTATTAATCAGTTGCCTTCCTATATAAAAACGACTACAATTTTACTGTTATATAAGAACGAAAAACAACAGAATAGGAGGGGGAACTATGCCAAAGAAAGTATGGCTATTAGTAGCTGGGATGATTATTAATGTCACGGGTGCTTCTTTTTTATGGCCTTTTAATACAATTTATTTACATGATCATTTAGGAAAGTCTCTATCTGTAGCCGGAATGGTGTTGATGATTAACTCGTTAACAGGAGTAATCGGAAATTTACTCGGCGGTGTTTTATTTGATAAGTGGGGTGGATATAAGTCAATTTTAGTTGGAATTGTGATTACACTATTATCAATATTAGGCCTTGTATTCTTCCATGGGTGGCCATTTTATGTGGTATGGCTTGCGTTAATCGGATTCGGTTCTGGAATGGTCTTTCCATCGATGTATGCGATGGTGGGTACGGTTTGGCCAGAGGGCGGAAGAAGAGCGTTTAATGCGATGTACGTTGGGCAAAACGTTGGGATTGCTGTTGGTACAGCGTGCGGTGGTTTAGTTGCTTCTTATCGTTTTGATTATATTTTCTTAGCAAACTTTATTTTATACTTTATTTTCTTCTTAATTGCTTTTATTGGATTCCGCGGTATGGAAGACAAAAAAGAACAAAGTGTACAAACAAAGGTCGAAACGAAAAAAGGTTGGTCACTTACACCAGGGTTCAAGGCGCTTCTTATCGTATGTGTAGCATATGCTTTATGCTGGGTTACATATGTACAATGGCAAGGCGCGATTGCGACACATATGCAGGAATTAAATATTAGCCTTCGTCATTACAGCTTATTATGGACGATAAACGGAGCGATGATTGTTTGTGCGCAGCCACTTGTAAGTATGATTATTCGCGCAATGAAGCGTTCTTTAAAGCAACAAATTATGATCGGAATCGGTATTTTTGCAGTGTCATTTATCGTGCTTAGTCAAGCACAGCAATTTACAATGTTCCTCGTTGCAATGGTGACATTAACAATTGGTGAGTTATTCGTATGGCCAGCTGTTCCAACGATTGCAAACATTCTTGCGCCAAATGATAAGCTCGGTTTTTATCAAGGTGTTGTAAATAGTGCAGCGACTGTTGGGAAAATGTTTGGACCAGTTGTTGGTGGAGCGATTGTTGACTTATACAATATGGAAGTATTGTTTATCGCAATCATGGTAATGCTTGTAGTAGCGTTTATCGCAACGCGTATGTATGATAAACGAGTAAAGGTCGAAGAAACAGTAGAAGAAAAAATTGCAGTTTAGTTTGACGGAACATGTAACTTGTTTTAGAATATATTTAAATTAACTCATATGTAATAACAGTGAGAAGGAGTAGTAGTAATAGAAACTGGTTTAGAGAATTGACGGTTGGTGCAAGTCAATCCACGTTTCGTTATGAACTCGCCTTTGAGTTGCAGTTGTGAACCAAAGTAGCAATTGCCGTTCATCCACGTTACGGATCTAAGCGAATGTATATATGGATGCTTGTTTAGCGATCTTTACCGGACGTTATAAACATCTTTTATTACATTAATTTAGGGTGGTACCGCGGGAATCTACAACCTCTCGTCCCTTTCTAGGGATGAGAGGTTTTTTGTATTTTAGGCGGTGAAAATAAATACAATTTGAATGGAGGATATCTCATGAGCTTTAATCATCAAGAAATTGAGAAGAAGTGGCAAGTGTATTGGGAAGAGAATAAAACATTCCGCACGCCAGATGAGACAGAAAAACCAAAATTTTATGCACTAGATATGTTCCCATATCCATCAGGTGCAGGATTGCATGTAGGACATCCAGAAGGGTATACAGCAACGGATATTTTATCTCGTATGAAACGTATGCAAGGATATAACGTTCTTCATCCAATGGGATGGGATGCATTTGGTCTTCCAGCAGAGCAATATGCACTTGATACTGGAAACAGCCCAGCTGAATTTACAGAGAAAAATATTAACACGTTCCGTAATCAAATTAAGTCACTAGGTTTCTCTTACGATTGGGATCGTGAAGTAAATACAACAGATCCAAACTACTATAAGTGGACGCAATGGATTTTCTTAAAACTATTTGAAAAAGGTTTAGCTTACGTTGATGAAGTACCTGTAAACTGGTGCCCAGCACTTGGTACAGTACTTGCGAATGAAGAAGTAATCGACGGCAAGAGTGAGCGCGGTGGACATCCTGTTGAACGTCGTCCGATGAAACAGTGGATGTTAAAAATCACAGCTTACGGAGATCGTCTATTAGAAGATCTAGAAGATCTTGATTGGCCAGAAAGCTTAAAAGACATGCAGCGCAACTGGATTGGTCGTTCTGAAGGTGCAGAAGTACACTTCAATATTGATGGTACAGACGAAAAATTCACAGTTTTCACAACGCGCCCTGATACATTATTTGGTGCAACATACTGTGTACTTGCTCCAGAGCATGCACTTGTTGCAGAAATTACAACTGCAGAGCAAAAAGAAGCTGTAGAAGCTTACATTAATTCTGTAAAAATGAAGAGTGATCTAGAGCGTACAGAACTTGCGAAAGAGAAAACTGGTGTATTCACTGGTGCTTACGCAGTTAACCCAGTAGATGGTGAGAAATTACCAATCTGGATCGCTGATTACGTTCTTGCGACTTACGGAACAGGTGCTGTAATGGCAGTTCCAGCTCACGATGAGCGTGATTATGAATTCGCATCAGTATTCAACCTTCCGATGAAGGAAGTTGTAAAAGGCGGAGACATTACGAAAGAAGTGTACACAGGTGATGGTGCACACGTAAACTCAGCGTTTCTTGATGGATTAAATAAAGAAGAAGCAATTGCAAAAATGATTGAATGGCTTGAGGTAACAAGCGCAGGAAATCAAAAAGTAACGTACCGTCTACGTGATTGGTTATTTAGCCGTCAACGTTACTGGGGTGAGCCAATTCCAGTTATCCATTGGGAAGATGGCACAATGACAGCTGTGAAAGAAGAAGAATTACCATTAGTTCTTCCGAAAACAGATAACATTCGTCCATCTGGAACAGGTGAATCACCACTTGCAAACATTGAAGAATGGGTAAATGTTGTTGATCCTGAAACTGGTAAAAAAGGTCGTCGTGAAACAAATACAATGCCACAATGGGCTGGTAGCTGCTGGTACTACCTACGCTACATTGATCCAAACAACAGCGAAGCACTTGTAGATCCTGAAAAAGTAAAACAATGGCTTCCAGTTGACATTTATATCGGCGGAGCAGAGCACGCTGTACTTCACTTACTATATGCTCGTTTCTGGCATAAAGTATTATATGATATTGGTGTAGTTCCAACGAAAGAGCCGTTCCAACAACTATTTAACCAAGGTATGATCTTAGGTGAAAACAACGAGAAAATGAGTAAATCAAAAGGTAACGTTGTAAACCCTGATGACATCGTAGCAAGCCATGGGGCAGATACACTTCGTCTATACGAAATGTTCATGGGACCATTAGATGCTTCAATCGCTTGGTCTGAAAATGGTCTTGACGGAGCTCGTCGTTTCCTAGACCGCGTATGGCGTCTATTTGTTCAAGATAACGGTGAATTAAGTGAAAAAATTACTGATGCACCAAATAAAGAGCTTGAAAAAGCTTACCACCAAACAGTGAAGAAAGTAACAGAAGACTATGCAGAGCTTCGCTTTAATACAGCGATTTCTCAAATGATGGTATTCATCAACGATGCATACAAAGCTGAAACACTTCCGAAAGAATATGTAGAAGGTTTCGTAAAAATGATTGCGCCAGTTGCACCTCACATCGGGGAAGAACTTTGGAGCAAACTTGGATACAATGAAACAATCACATATGCAAGCTGGCCAACATTTGATGAGTCTAAACTTGTAGAAGATGAAGTTGAAATCGTTGTTCAAGTTATGGGTAAAGTTCGTGCAAAACTAACAATGAAAAAAGACGCATCAAAAGAAGAAATGGAACAACTTGCTATCCAAGCAGTTAAAGAACAAATTGAAGGGAAAACAGTACGTAAAGTAATTGTTGTTCCTGGAAAACTTGTTAATATCGTTGCAAACTAATACGAAAGAGCAGTCCTCATGAGAGGGCTGCTCTTTTTTTGAGGCAATTGAAAAAAGAGCGGGATTCAGGCATAGACAAACACCTATTCTTCCATGTGAAATATGATAAAAAAGGTAGGCTAAATTGTGAAGAAGAGGTGAAAGAAATGAAAGGGATGGGCAATAATGCACCGCACGGTTTTATGCCAGGTAAGACGGATGGTTATGCACAGATGATGCAAATGGGAGGACATGGGCAACAAGGATATGGTGGCATGCATGGATGGGCGGAGGACCAGGAGGATCTCCTACATCTGTAGCGGGTATGCAAACAGGAATGCCAACATTTGTAGGCGGAGTTCCCGTAGGAGCACCAACCACCTTTCCTACACCTGTGGGGACACAACCAGGATTTGGTAGTATTGCTCCTGTTTTTGTAGGCGGAGTAGGTACGTCTCCTCAAATGATACATGGTCACCACCATCACCATCACGGTCACCACCACCACCCTGGTCACCATCACCACCCTGGTCACCATCACCATCACGGTCACCACCAGCACCACAATCAACATCATCCACAACATCAAATATGGTATGGTGGGGCGGGAAGTGCAGGAAGTGTTACGGGAACAGCAGGAACAGCAGGAACAGCAGGAACAGCAGGAGCAAGCAGGACACATTGGTCATTAATGGGATAAAAGAACATATTAAAAAATTCTCTTGGAAGCAAGGTGATTTTTTATTTTGGGAATAGTAAGTAGTAGAGGGGGTGTACATATGGGAAAAGGCAGAAGTAATAATGCTGGTAAAAAGCAACCGAATTTCGATGATTCATCTAATTTCGCTAAACAAAGCCAACCGGTAGAGAAAAAGAAAAAATAAGCAAAAAGGAGCTATCTGTACAGAAAGATAGCTCCTTTTCATCATATACCGGCGCTTTTAGAGTATATCGACTGCTCGATAAAATAAGACACAAAAATAGAAGTAACCGAGCTATTTATTTCCCTACTTTTGCTAATGCTTCTTGACGTTGGCGCTCAATTTCAGCACGTAATTGTGGTTCTGGTGCTTGCCAGCCTTCTGGTTTTAAAATTTTTCCATCGCCTTCACGGAAGCGTGGTTTTCCATCTGGGAATAGTTTTGCCATATTGGCATTGTTTACAATTTCAAAGCCTTTATCAGGACGAACTCCCATTTCTGCAAATGTTCCAAATGCGAAATAAATAAGGTCAATTAATGCATCGTATTGATCTTCTACGGTACTTGCCTCTAAAAATTCTTCTAATTCTTCTTGCATAAAGCTTGCACGAATTTTTGCACGCTCTTCCGTCAATTTTGTTGGTACATCTGTAACAGGATGTCCAAATACTTCGTGCATTTTTGCAACAAGTTCATATCCTTTATCTAAACCCTTTTCGTTTGTCATGTTGTTTCATCCTTTCTCGTTTTGTGCCGAGTTTCATTGTAACATAAATAGGGAGGAACATCTTATTCATAAGATGTTCCTCCCTATTCCTCTTTCTTTATTAAAAATGACAAAACAAGATCAATCCCAAACATCCCCACAAGTAGCATGGGTACGACAACAAGTAAATAACGCACAAATGAAACATTTTTTAAGTATGTATGAGCAAATAAAAAGACGCCGAGAAACAGAATACCATTTAAAATAGGTTTTACTAACTTTTTAGACATAAGCTCCCCCGTAAATATCTTTTTTCTCTCTGTAAGTAATTTAAAAACTCCTCTCTCCGTTGTACCATGCCGGAGAGAGGAGTTCAATCATAATCTTACATTTTGAGAAAGCAATATTTCACATTATTCGATTACACCTGAGTTTGTAATATCAACTTTATACTTTACTGTAACGGGAACATCTTTATACATTTTTTTCCATTCATCTAATTTGAACGGTCGATAGTGTTGTCTATATTTAGCTCCAAGTCCAAGTGGATCAACATCTAGAGATTTAAATTTTTTAATCAGTTTTGCAGCTTTGGCATCTAGTTGTTTTTCCACTTCTTTTGCTATTTTTTGTGTGTTCTTTTTATTATCTAGATTTATTTGTTTTGAAAGTTCTAAAATGCGTGCATCCATTTTTATTTTAATTAGAAAGGAAGGTTTTCCATCTTTTATATTTACAATGTATGTTGGTTTGGAACGTATATTATTAATCATTACATACCCATCATTACTTTTAAATTCGTGTGAGTCCAATCGGTGCTTTTCTAATAATCCTTTAAAAATAAACATATCTTGTTGATCAATTTTTCCGATATATTTATCTTTCTTGAAAAGAGCGATACCAGTAATTTTGATTTTATCTTTGCTTTTTTTGAGAACAGGAATAAAGTAGTCTTGGCCATCTCGATAATATCGGAATGCTCCTAAATATAGGTTATCAGTTGGTACAGGACCAGTTTTCATGCTATGCTCCAACAGTTTCTTTATATAAATCGCTACATTAGCGGAAGTTGTATATTTTCCTGTTAATAGCTCAAGGCCATTCCCTTCTAATAATCCAACATATAATGAGTTCCCGATCGTTACATCGCGAAGCAATGTATCAAAGGTAGTAGATAATCCTTTTTTTGCAATTTTTGTAGTAAATAGAGCAATACGCATTTGTCCGCTTACAAATGGTTGAGAAGACTCTAAAGAAGTATCAGATTTTACCTGTTTAACAGCATTACCGATTCCTTCAAAGACTTGTACTTTATTCCCTTTTTGCTGTACCGGACAAACAAAAGTTACTTTTACTTTATCATCTTTTGCTGAATCAAAAACAGCACCTTGAATTAAATGTACGTCATCAATGATATTTTTTTGTAAGCAGCCAGTTAGACTGAGCAGACAAATACAAAAAAGGAGCATTAGTTTTTTCTTGATTTTTTCCATCTTCTTTTCACCCACACAATAAGAAATAAGATTGGGATATACACATAGATAAGCCAAAGGCTAACTTTTGAAGAATGACTAATGAAATCGTTAATATCATGCCTGTTTGTTAAAAGTTGCGACACAATAATTGTAATGAACATGAAAGAAAGTAAAACATATTTTTGCTTCACATGAAAAATTTCGTGCGTTCCCCTTGTAGCAGCCCACAAAGGAAGAAGAAAACTCGTAATAATGACAAGAGCATAGCCTGAGATTGCAATATACTCTAAACGTTCGATAAAAGGTAATTTAATAACTTGTGTCATCGCCAACTGAGACCAAATCGTTTTTAATAATTGTTTTTCACTAAAAAAAGCGAATGCTAACACCGTACTAAATAAATACAAAATGTTAGAAAATAAAGCTCCGTATTGTGCATATTTATGAGATTTTTCAGGACTTTTCACAAATGGGTAGATCATAAGAAGAATTTCAAAGCCTGTCATACTATAAATTGATAATTGAGATGCTTGTAGAATATTTCCGAAAGAATGAGAAAAAATTGGAAGCAAATTTTCCCAATGTGCGTATTTCAACATAAAACAGCTAAGGAAAATATAACCGAGAGTCCCGCCGACAGAAATTACACAGATACCAGTAATGACGCGGAATCCTGATGAAATGATGTAATAACTTAATAAGCAAAAAAAGATTGTTAGCATCCAAGTAGAAGCGGTAGGAAACATCCACACCTGAATAATCTCAACATACGTTCGGACAACAGATATACTTACAAGAAGAAAATAAAGCATGAATACAATATTAATAGCATTACCAAACCATTTTCCAAAGGTTTGCTGATGAAGGTCTATTATGTTTCCTTCTGTATTCTTTAATAAGTAATATATCATCCAAACGAGAAGATGAATGATCATGCCAGTTATAAGAACGCCTATCCACCCATCGTATCCAGCCGCCTTCGCGATAATTCGGGCAAATCCGAGAACGCCAGCACCGAATTGTGCACTATGAACTAAAAAGAAAACAAAGATAGGAGATATTTGATATTTTGTTTTGACTTTACTCATATATGCACCTCGCTTTTTTATTCATCAAAATCAGATGTATGTTTTGTTGAAATCCCATTTGCTGATTTTTTTACGTGTTGTGGCCTTGCTTGAATATCTCTTGTATCAATCATAGATAACGGAAATCGAATCCAAGAGTCTTTTAATGCTTGTTGCCTTGCTGGATAAAAGAGCGCGTATGGTTTTCGTAAAGAAGACAGCCTGAATAGATGTGTAAATAAAAAGATAAATCCAAGTGAAATGCCTAATAGCCCACCTAATTCTGCAAATAAAAGGAATGGAAATCGTAGTAAACGAATTGCATTTCCCATTTTGTAAATTGGCGTGATAAAGGAAGCTAACGCAGATAATGCAACAATGATTAATAAAATATTACTTGTGAGACCTGCTTCTACTGATGCTTGTCCAATTACAATACCGCCTACAATACCGAGTGTTTGTCCTACTTTCATTGGAAGTCTAGCTCCAGCTTCCCTCAGCAAATCAATAGCAAGTTCTAAAAAGAGAGCTTCTATTAAGGGAGGAAATGGAACCTGTGCTCTTGATAAAATTAATGTTTCGAGTAGATCGCTCGGAATTAATTCGTAATGGTAACTTAAAATGGCAACATATAGAGGTGTTGCGCAGATAGAAAATAAAACAGCGATGAGACGTAAAAATCTTGAGAACGTAGCGTATAGCCAAGATACGTTATAATCCTCTGGCGAAACAAAAAAATCAAAGTATGAAACAGGAGTAAGTAAGACGCTTGGTGAACCATCCGTAAAAATAGCAATTTTTCCATCGATTAGTGCCGTTGTTACTCGGTCCGTACGCTCTGTATTAATAAATAGCGGGAAAATAGATTTTTCTCCCATCAATTCTTGGATATAGGAGCTGTCGTTAATTTGATCGTATTCAATTGCACGAAGTGATTCTTCTAAATAATCCACACTGTCTTTTTCAGCAAGATTCTCTAAATACATGATGACAACTTTTGTTTTAGAGAATGTTCCAATGATAACTTCCTTTGTTTGTAGTGCTAACACTGGAAGGCGTTTACGTACTAAGTTAATATTGGTATCAATATCTTCTACAAATCCCTCTTGTGGACCAATAACTGTCGATTCATTTAATGGAATAGATGGCGCCCGATAATTATCAATTGTGATATTTGCTAAGATACACTTTTGATCTTGTTTATGTAACTGTACGATAGCGTGTCCTTTTAAAACCATATCCTCAATTTTTTGGAGATCATTTGTAATTGTAATTCCGCTCATTGGAATATGTTCTTTTAATTCTTCTAATGTAGAGCAGGTACGCTCTAGTAAAGCAGGCATTAAATATTTTTGCAGCTTTTCTCCATCAAGTGATGGACGATAATAGGAGATCCAGTATGGCATTGTTTCATCATCTGACGTGTGATAACTAACAAAATCACTAGATGCTTTTAGGTTTTCTAATAAATCTTGCAGAGAGTGAATTTTTTCTTTCTCAGGTTTACTGAAATCATAAATGCTATTGATATTATTACTTTGTGCATGAGTGTCTTGTTTAGTAATTTGAGTAGCTTGATGTTGTTTGTTTTGTATGTGCTCCTGTTGTTTAGCAGTTTGAGCAACTTGATGTTGTTTGTTTTGTGTTTGTATATCTTGTTTAGCAACTTGATGTTGTTTGCTTTGTGTATGCGTGTCTTGTTTAGCAGTTTGAGCAGCTTGATGTTGCTTGTTTTGTGTTTGTATATCTTGTTTAGCAGCTTGATGTTGCCTGCTTTGTATTTGCGCGTCTTGTTTAGTCGTTTGAGTAGCTTGATGTTGTTTATTTTGTATTTGAGTGTCTTGTTTAGCAGTTTGAGCAGCTTGGTGTTGCTTTCCTTGTGTTTGCTCCTCTTTTTCAGTAGTTTGATGTTGCTCTTCTAAGCCTGTTTTATTTGATTTTTTTTCCTTTCTAAACCATTTCCATATCATAAGTAGTCCCTCTTTAATTTATGTAAGATAATGTTAGTTTGTGGTTTATTTTGTATATTATGCACATGTTTAAGGGGGGAACGAAAATCCTTTTTGTTAAAAGAAGGGTTTCTTTTGGAAACGTATAATTGTTTTGATAAACGGAATCGATTTGTTATGGAAGATTGATACATAATGACGTATTTACAATGGAGGGGAAATTTATGCTACAAGTGAAAAAGGAAAGCTTTCATTTGAAAGAATTCACATTTGAAAATGGCAGAAAGCTTCCTGTTCAGATTGGATATGAAACGTACGGTAAGTTAAATAAAGAAAAATCAAATGTGATTTTAGTCTGTCATTATTTTAGTGCAACGAGCCATGCGGCAGGAAAATATACGGAACAAGATCTCATTCCTGGTTGGTGGGATGGACTGATTGGGCCGGGGAAAGCAATTGATACAGACCACTATTTTGTCATATGTACCGACAACATTTGTAATGTGCAAGTGAAAAATCCTTATGTGATTACAACAGGTCCAAAGTCGATTAATCCAATAACAGGATTCGAATATGGAATGGAATTTCCGGTATTTACATTTTTAGATGTAGCACGTGTGCAATACGAATTAGTGAAGGCAATGGGAATTACAAGACTGCATACTGTCATAGGCCCATCAGCTGGTGGAATGATTGCGCAGCAGTGGGCTGTTCATTATTCGCATATGATAGAAAGAATGATTGGTGTCATTACAAACCCGCAAAATCCGGTTGTGACATCGGTGAATGTATTGCAAAATGCGATTGAAGCTATTCAATTAGATCCAAATTGGAATGGTGGAAATTATGGAGAAGAACAACCAACGAAAGGGTTACATTTGGCTGGTAAGATGATGTTTATAAATGCATTTGATGCTCATTATTATGAAACGACATTTCCGCGTAATAGCATAGAAACCGCAGATTATGAGAGTTTTGCAGTGCAGACATCATTTGAACAAAATATAGATACATTAACACTTCAAAACATCGCTTTTGTTGATGCAAATTCATGGATGTATACAGCAAAAGCAACATTATTACATGATATTGCACGCGGTTTTTCTTCTTTAGAAGAAGCAATTTCGCAAATAGAGGCAGATGTGCTTATGATTCCATGCAAACAAGACTTACTGCAACCTGCTCGCTATAATTATAAAATGGTCGAGATGCTTCAGAAACAAGGAAAGTATGCAGAAGTTTATGAGATTGAAAGTATAAATGGCCATATGGCCGGTGTATTAGATGTTCATTTATTTGAAAAGAAAGTGAATGAGTTTTTGAAGAGAAGGGTTTCTGTAAATTGAAAATGCATAAAAACCAACTCTTTTTTAGTTAGAAGAGGTCAGTGCCTTTTTGAGCCCCATGCCAAGTGAAACCAAAAGGAGAAAGCGAGTGCAAGCTTTCTTTTGTTCTTCAATATATAACAAGGTGTGAAAAAAGTGCGAGCGGTTAAGCAAGCACCTTTTTAGAAAATTTTTAAACGGAAGACGTATGTAGCAATACATATTCCAAGACAAGCTATACTAAGTAATAAATAAATGAATGATCGCTCTTGAGAAGATGGTGTAGGTTTTCTTTTATTAAATATACCAAGTGAAATGATAGCGAGAATTAAAAAAATGAGACCTATAATGAAAAGAAAAAGTGTCATGTCGATCGACTCCTTTCGTAAAACAAGTATATTGAGGATACAATGTAAAAGCTGGATTTGTAAATAGATTCATTTACAATTGTGTTGAAAAAAATAAAAATATGAGAAGCTTCGATTCTTTGCGTTCGTACTTTTGCATGCTAAAATTGGTGATGGATAGATTGCTAAAAAATGATTGCTTAAAGTTTTATTGTATATAAGGAGGAATTGTGAAGATGACTGAAGTAAAAACAATTACAACAGAAGAAGTACAAAAGCGTTTAGAAAATGGAGAAACGTTATTTTTAGTAGATGTACGTGAAGATGAGGAAGTAGCACAAGGGAAAATTCCAGAAGCTGTACATATTAAAATGGGGGATATCCCGAACAAAGTAGATTTCTTTGATAAAGAAAATGAATATATTTTTATTTGTAGATCAGGAATGCGCAGTGAAAATGTATGCCATTATTTAAATGAGCAAGGCTTTAAAACTGTGAATATGATCGGCGGTATGCTGCAATATGAAGGTGAAATTCAATAATTCATTCTAAAAACTTGAAACGTGTTTGTTTCAAGTTTTTTTCTTTTGCATACAGTGTACAAAGAAATCAATTTCTTAAAGGGGAGGACTTATGAGCGCATTTCTTCGTAAAATAAAAATTATAAATAATCGAGGAGCGGTAAATGTAGGCGATTGTTATAGTATCGAACCATTTGCTGTAGCGAAAATATATGCTGGATCTGGTGGCTCTAGTGTTGCTACTTTCTTGAATGGGAAACGCATGCCAGCAGAGGTACCAAGGGGGACTGTATTTATTCCTCCGTTAGAAACGAGTGAATTAACATTAGGTTCGTAAAGGAAGGTTGATTGGTAATGCCGGCAAATATTAAAGAATTTGTGATTGTAAATAACTATGGAAATTTATTTACAGGAGATAATTTAAAGGATGCTTCATTTACCGCATCAAAGACATATAGTGGAGCATCCGGACCAACTTGTATTGATGTTGTTACAGTAATTGGAACAACAACGAAGCTTTGTTTACAGCCAGGGGATACGGTAACAACAACATATACGAGAGGGACACCAGCAGGAACTGATACAAATAATGGTCCAAGTGTGAGCCAAGTTGGTACTATGCAAGCTGTTCCGAATACAGATGATTTTGATTCAGCGCCAGGTTTATAGGAAAACCTCCTGCCAAAAGCAGGGGGTTTTTCACATACTTATAACATATCATCGTTTTCTTCTGCTTCGTTTACAAGGAAAACAGGATAACGACATGAGAGGATACTCGCAACGATTTTTAGATATTGCGCAAATTTGTTTTGATGTTAAGCAACAAGTAGAATCCGTTGTGTTAAAAATGGGAAATACAATTGGTGAAAACTACTACTTTGTAATATGAAAGGTAGACGAGACAGACAAGGTACCTCGTCCACATCATTTTTGACAAAGAAGTTATTGTTATAATCGGATAATTTTTTAGAGAAATCATTCAATAGATAAAGAATAGGATGGCCTAATATATAAAAAATAATCTTTATTAATATCATTCAGTTATCATATAATAGTGCTTGATAGAGACATAGATAGGGAGAAAAGGGGATGGGGATTTATGGGTAATAATATGAAAATTTTAGCGATGGCAGTGGGTCTAACTGTGATGGGATCAACGACAGCTGCTTATGCGAGTCCTGGTGGATTGGATAAAAATGGTGGACATACTTGCCGCACAAACTGTGGAAAGTATGGACTTGCAACAGGAGAATATCATTATCATAACAATTGGAAACAAGAGAATGGAAAGTGGTACTTCTATGATCAAAGTGGAACGAAAGCGAAAAGCTGGAAGGAAATTAATGGTGCATGGTACTATTTTTACAATAATGGCCAAATGGCAGTAAATACAACAATTGATGGTCATATAATTGGTGCTAACGGTAAGATGAAACAGGATCAAACAGGGCAGACAGGTTGGCAAAAAAATGGATCTGTATGGAATTACTACAATGCAAATGGTGTGAAGCAAACCGGTTGGAAACAAATTAGCGGTGTATGGTACTACTTCAATGGAAGTGGAGCAATGCAAACAGGTTGGCAGCAAATTGGTGGCGTATGGTACTATTTCAATAGCAACGGAGCAATGCAAACAAACTGGCAGTCAATTAATGGAGCATGGTACTATTTCAATAGCAACGGAGCGATGCAAACAAACTGGCAGTCAATTAATGGAGCATGGTACTATTTCAATAGCAACGGAGCAATGCAAACAAACTGGCAGTCAATTAATGGAGCATGGTACTATTTCAATAGCAATGGAGCAATGCAAACAAACTGGCAGTCAATTAATGGAGCATGGTACTATTTCAATAACAACGGGGCAATGCAAACAAACTGGCAGTCAATCAGCGGCGTATGGTATTACTTCAATGGAAGTGGAGCAATGCAAACAGGTTGGCAACAAATCGGTGGTGCTTGGTACTACATGAGCGGAAGCGGAGCAATGCAAACGGGTTGGATTCAGGATAATGGAAAGTGGTATTTCTTAGAAAGTAACGGTGTTTGGAATCCGAATGCTGTACATACAGATAATCTTTCACAATACGAAGGAAGTTGGAGTAATGTGGATGTATCAGATGTAGAAGATTGGAGAGACATTCCGACTGTTCTAAGTGCAGGGATTTATTTCATATCTGAAAATGAGGCATCAGTTGGAGTAGGATACATGGCAAGTCAGGGGACAAGATATGCTGAAGCTAGTGGAGTTGTAACATTTACAAATAATAAAGCGGTCTTGCATTTTGATGATGATGGATGGGGACATTCTGGTAAAATTGAATTTACATTAAAAAATAATAAAGTATACTTAAATATTTCAACAAATCAAGGCGGTAGCACGGCATGGGGAATCCCATCAGGTCAGCATGTATTAACGTATCAGTATGAACTAGAAGAAATGGAAGCTATGGCGGATTTAAAAAAGTAAAAGTAAAAGTGAAAGATTAAATAAGAAAGCAGCACCTAATCATTGGAAAATGAGATAGGTGCTGTTTTTATTACATTTTTATTTTGCTAGATCCGACAGGCTGTCTTTTACGATAAATGACATAACTGCGTCGTAAATATTTCACAGGAACGCTAAATACATGTACAAGTCTTGTAAATGGCCATGTTGCAAAGAGTCCCATCGCTGCAATGATATGAATTTTAAACCAAAGAGGTACTTCTGCCATATACTCCGCTTTCGGTTGGAAAATAAAGAGGCTGCGGAACCATGGGCCAATTGTTGTACGATAATCAAATCCTTTTGCATCAATATTTAAAAATGTAGAAGATAGACCTGCTAACATTACGATGAACAAGAGGACGAGGGCCACATAATCTCCTTTTGTACTTGTTGCGATAATACGTTTCACTGTAAAGCGGCGGTACATTAAAATCACTAATCCGACAATAGAAGCGATTCCAGCAGGAAGACCGAAACCGATAGCAACCATATGATACATATGCTCAGAAATACCAAAAGAGGTATATACAGATTCTGGTATTAATATTCCCATGATATGTCCACCGATTACGAACATAATGCCAAAGTGAAAGAGCAAACTGCCGATTCGGAGCATGTTCTTCTCTAATAGTTCGCTAGATTTTGATGTCCAGCCAAATTGATCATAGTTGTATCTGAAAATGTGTCCACCGATAAAGATTGCGAAAATGATATAGGGAAACAGTACCCATAAAAATCGATCCATCATTTTGACGACACTCCTTTCTAATTCGCTTGTACGCCCCAGGCATCGATAGCGAGGAGAATAGCAGCAAGAATTGGTTCGTACATACAATTTGCTTCTTTTAACTGCCCGTGTAATGCTTGTATATTTTTTGTGTATTTACTCATAATCGGTTCACTATCTTCTTCTTTGGCGTTTGCAAGAAACTCAAGTAGAAGCGGTAAATAGTCAGGTAATTCTTTATCTGTTACCGCAAAACCGGCCTTTTGATAGTGTTGTTTTAACTCTAATAATTCAATTCCACGCTCTCTTTGTTCACCTGTGTTCATGTAAGTGAGATACATATTTGTTTTCTTTCCAAAGTCGAATGTATATACGTAAGAATCAATGAGTTGATCGTTTGTTTTTTCTAACGCTTGTTTTATAAATGTTGTAAGTGATGCTCGGATTTCTTCGTGTTCAATCGTTTGAATCTCTTCCTGTAATTCTAGTAAAGCTTCTCTCCAACCTAGTTCAGGATAGGAGAGAAGAAAGGAAGAACAAGAAAACGTAGTTTGTAAACTTTGTTTCATATTTGTCTGCCTCCTTTATTTAAGAGATTGTCATACAAGAACCTGGACCACCTGCGAAGGAAAGGCCACAGCTTCCTTGCTCACTATATAAATCTGCAACTTGTTCACGGTGAGATGTCGGGATAACGAAACGGTCTTTATATTTTGCGATGGCAAGAAGGCGATACATATCTTCTATATCTTCTTTCGTTAAGCCTAAGTTTTGTAAGACAGCTTCATCTGGTTCTTTATTAATTTGCAGTGCTCTCATATGTGTTCGCATGACAGCCATTTTTTTCAATGTAAGACGAATGTGTGATTCATCGCCCGCTGTCAGTAAGTTCGCTAAATACTGAATTGGAATACGCATATTATCGATAGCCGGGAAAATTTCTTCTGCCTGCCAGTTGCTTCCTTTTCCTTCCACCATGTTCATAATTGGACTAAGCGGTGGAATATACCAAACCATCGGCATTGTTCGATATTCAGGGTGAAGAGGAAGGGCGATTTTCCAATCAATAATCATTTTATAAATCGGTGATTCTTGAGCAGCTTTAATCCATTCTTCAGGAATACCTTGTTTTTTTGCTTCAGCTGCTACTTCTGGATCGTTTGGATCTAGAAAAACAGTAAGCTGAGATTCATATAAATCTTTTTCGTCTTCTACTGAAGCCGCTTCTTGTACTTTGTCAGCGTCATATAACATAACTCCGATATAACGAATACGTCCTACGCATGTTTCAGAGCAAATCGTTGGCATACCAGCTTCAATACGCGGGAAGCACATTGTACATTTTTCTGCTTTATTTGTTTGCCAGTTGAAATACACTTTTTTATATGGGCAAGAAGATACACAGAATCTCCAAGCGCGGCATGCATTTTGGTCAACAAGGACAATGCCATCTTCCTCACGTTTATACATCGCACCAGATGGGCAAGAAGAGACGCAAGATGGGTTCATACAATGTTCGCAAATACGAGGGAGATACATCATAAAGACATTTTCAAAGTCTGTTTTTATATCTTCTTCCATTTTCTTGACGTTCGGATCTTGTAATCCTGTTATATGTCCGCCTGCTAAATCATCTTCCCAGTTTGGTCCCCATTCAATTTTGTCGATAAATTCACCAGTAATTGCTGATTTCGGGCGAGCTACTGGTTGATGTTTTCGCTGCGGGCTGTTTGTTAATGTTTCATAATCATAGTTCCAAGGTTCAAAGTAATCATCGATAGTAGGTTGATCTGGGTTATGGAAAATGTTCATGAGGCGTTTCATTTTTGAACCGGATTTTAGCTGGATTTCTCCATTTTTTAATTCCCAGCCACCATTATATTTATCTTGATCTTCCCATTGTTTTGGATAACCGATACCAGGTTTTGTTTCCACGTTGTTGAAATACATATATTCAGCACCTGGACGATTCGTCCAGGTGTTTTTGCACGTTACGCTACAAGTGTGGCAGCCGATGCATTTATCTAGGTTCATTACCATTCCGACTTGCGCTTTAATCTTCAAGCCAATCTACCTCCTTCAGTTTGCGGATTACGACGTTTAAGTCGCGCTGGTTGCCAGTTGGACCGTAGTAGTTAAATCCATAGCTTAATTGACCATACCCACCAATCATATGTGTTGGCTTCACGTGGATACGTGTTGGGCTATTATGTGTTCCTCCGCGATTGCTCGTTAGTTTCGTACCAGGCACATTAATGTGACGATCTTGTGCGTGATGCATAAAGGCCATTCCTCTTGGTATGCGGTGCGTTACAACGGCACGCGCTACAACAACGCCGTTACGGTTAAAGCATTCGATCCAGTCGTTATCAGCAACGCCAGCTTCAGCTGCGTCATCTTTGTTCATCCAAACAGTTGGACCACCGCGGAATAACGTTAACATCGGTAAGGAATCGAAGTACATACTATGAATCGACCATTTATTATGCGGCGTTAAATAGTTCAGCGTAATTTCTTTTCCTTCTACTTCAGGACGTGATTTACGGAACGGTTTATGCTGCAGAATTGGCTTAAATGTAGCCATTGTTTCACCGAATTCCTTCATCATATCGTGATCTAAGTAGAACGATTGTCGTCCAGTTACTGTTCTCCAAGGGATAAGGCGCTCGACATTTGTTGTAAATGGTGAGTAACGACGTCCACCTTTTTCAGAACCCGTAAAGGCAGGGGAGGTAATCACCGTTTTTGGCTGCGCAGTAATTTGTTCGAATGTGAAGCATTCTTCTTCACGTTCTTCCGCTAAATCACGAAGCTGTAAATCTGTTTGTTTTTCAAGAGCTTCCCATGCTTTTACGGCCATATGACCATTCGTTGTAGAAGAAAGGGTTAACACTGCTTCAGCAGCATTGATTGCTTCTTTAATGTCAGGGCATCCTTTTGCGATAGAATCAGTGCGAACAACGCCTAATCGACTCTTTAATTGTTCGTATTCTTTTTCTGCTGACCAAGAGATTCCTTTCGTACCGATTGGCTGTTTCCCAGCATTTGGTCCGAGCGCAGTCATTTTGTCATAAATCGTTTTGTAATCCCGCTCCATAACATGAATTTGCGGCATTGTTTTTCCAGGGATTGGTTCGCATTCACCTTTGCTCCAGTCTTTAATCTTGCCAAGTGGCTGTGCCAATTCTTGTGGTGTATCATGAAGAAGTGGTGTTGCGACAACTTCTTTCATTGGTTCAAGGTCAAGTTCTGTTGCTAACTTAGATACTGCTTTAGAAAGAGAGCTGAAAATATCCCAGTCAGAGCGTGCTTCCCATGGTGAACCGATTGCCGGATTAAATGGATGCACGAATGGATGCATATCTGTACTACTTAAGTCATGTTTTTCATACCAAGTTGAAGCAGGAAGGACGATATCAGAATAAAGTGCTGTTCCAGCCATACGGAAATCTAAGTTAATGAGTAAATCAAGTTTTCCTTCAGGTGCTTTTTCATGCCATTTTATTTCTTCTGGTCGCAATGAATCGCTATCATCATTCATTAATCCGTTTGTTGTACCTAATAGATGTTTTAAGAAATATTCATGTCCTTTACCAGAACTTGAAATTAAGTTTGCGCGCCAGACGAATAAATTACGCGGGAAGTTGTTTTTGTTATCTGGGTCTTCAATTGCAAATTTCAGTTCTTTTTCTTTTAGTTGTTGCGCAACATATTTTCCGATTTCTTCCTGGGTTGTTGCGCCACTAGCGACAGCTTCTTTATATAATTCAATTCCGTTTTTCTCAAATGTTGGATAAGAAGGGAGCCAGCCAAGGCGAGCAGCTAATATATTGTAATCACCGTGATGTTGATAGCGTGAGTTGCCGACAACTGGTGATGCTAGGTGCCCAACTGGTGTATCTTCATAGCGCCACTGATCCGTTACGAAATAGAAGAAAGATGTACCGTTTTGTAGTTTCGGTGGACCTTGCCAGTCTTTTGCCATTGCGATCGTTTGCCAACCTTCTGCTGGACGTAGTTTCTCTTGCCCAACATAATGTGCCCAGCCTCCGCCGTTTACACCTTGCGCTCCAACGAGAAGAACAAGATTTAGAACTGCGCGGTAAATCGTATCAGAGTTAAACCAATGGTTAATACCAGCGCCGACAATAATCATTGAGCGGCCATTTGTATCAACCGCATTTTGAGCAAATTCACGAGCGATTTGAATAATCAGTTCTCGTTTTACGCCGGTCATTTTCTCTTGCCATGCTGGTGTAAATGGCATATCATCATTGAAGTCTTTCGGTTCTTGCCCGCCAAGTCCACGGTTAACTCCGTAGTTTGCTAACGTTAAGTCGTATACAGTTGTAACGAAAATGTCGCCTTCTTCAGTCGTGATTTTTTTCACTGGAATTGTGCGTTCTAATACTTTGTTTCCATCATCAGAGAAGTACGGAATTTGTACAGTTCCAACAGCATCTTCCATACCAAGTAAGGAAAGGCGTGGATCAATTTTTTCGCCGGTTTGTTCATCTTCTAAGCGCAAGTTCCATTTCTTTTCGTTATCCCAGCGTGACCCCATTGTGCCATGAGGTGTTGCGAAATCGTTCGTGTTATCGTTCCAAAGAACAGGTTTCCATTCACCAAGCTTTGTTTCACGGCCAATATCATTCGCGTTTAAGAAACGATCGGCAACAAATTGGTCTCCTTGTTGTTTCAATGTGACAAAGAACGGGAAATCAGTATATTGTTTTGCATAATTTGTGAAGTATTCCACTTGCTGGTCCACGTAAAACTCTTGTAAGATGACGTGCCCCATTGCCATTGCAAGTGCTCCGTCTGTACCTTGTTTTACGCTAATCCAATCATCAGCAAACTTTGTGGATTCCGCAAAGTCAGGACTTACAGAAACAACTTTCGTTCCTTTATAGCGCACCTCTGCTAAGAAGTGAGCGTCTGGTGTTCTTGTCATTGGTACGTTTGAACCCCACGTCATAATGTAACCAGAGTTATACCAATCACTACTTTCTGGTACATCTGTTTGATCACCCCAAATTTGCGGAGAAGCTGGTGGCAAATCAGCGTACCAATCGTAGAAGCTAAGCATTGGACCACCCATGAGCTGCATAAAGCGGCTACCAGCAGCATGGCTTAACATCGACATGGCTGGAATTGGTGAGAAACCAACATTTCGATCTGGGCCGTATTTGATTACTGTATAAAGTAGAGAAGCGGCAACAAGTTGTAATACTTCATCCCAACTAGCACGGATGAATCCGCCTTTACCCCGGGCCTGCTTATAAGTACGTGCTTTTTCAGGATTTTCCACAATGCTTTTCCAAGCGTCTAGCGGTGATTTGTGGTTTTGAAGTTCTTCTTGCCACATATTCCAAAGTACGCCACGGACATATGGATATTTCACGCGAAGTGGACTATAAATGTACCAAGAAAAACTTGCTCCGCGTGGACATCCTCGTGGCTCAAAGTCTGGCATATCAGGGCCCGTTGATGGATAGTTCAGCTCTTGGCCTTCCCAAGTTACAATTCCATCCTTTACGTAAATGTTCCAGCTACAAGAACCAGTACAGTTTACACCGTGTGTAGAACGAATGACTTTATCATGTTGCCAGCGTTTTCTATACACGTTTTCCCATTCGCGATCTTCATACGTTTCTTGTGTATGATTGTTGTTATAGCGATCTATTGGAGAAAAATATTTTAAACGTTTCATTAATGCTGAAGGTTTCTTTTTCATACTGTTCACTCCTTTATTACGTCTCTCTTGCTTACTTTCAATATAAGAGAGCGCGTCAAATAGAGATGTGATATCTATCACAGTTCAACAGATTGTCAAAAATCAGACTTATAACATTTTTTGGGAAGTTGTGACATTTTTCACATCGAAGAGTGATTCTTTTTTGTAGAATAAAGGAGAAAGAAAAAAGAGTAGCCTCTCAAATAGAGAGGCTACTCAATACTACACACAGAGGCGGGACAATCTTCACAAGCAATTTCGCATTTTAAAAATTGTAAATTATGAATCGTGATTTTTCCTTTATGAATAGAAATAATTCCTTGCTTTTTTAAATCATTTAACATACGGTTGACACTTTCACGTGAGGTTGCACAGAAATTCGCAAGCTCTTGATTTGTTAAAGGTAGATCGATAAGGATGCCGTTTTCTTTTAATACGCCATAACTATTCGTCATACGAATAAGAGTCGAATAAAGAGCACCTTTTTTACCATGTAACACTAAATCACGGAATTTCGTTTGCATTCTCCTTAAATGTTCACTAATCCATTTCATAAATTCAAAGGCAAGGGCTGGTTTTTCAAGTAATGCCTTCTCTAAAGCATCTCGTTTAATTACGCCAACCTCAACATTTTCAAGGCATTTCGCATTTAATAAATACTTTGCATTGTCCGTAAATAATGTTAATTCTCCGATGATATCATGCGTTGAACAAATGCGAAGTGTTAACTCCTGTCCGTCAGCACTAATTTTACTAATCTGCACTTTTCCAGAGCGAACGATATAGAGTTCTTTTGCCTCCACACCTTCTTGGAAAATATAACTTCCTTTATTAATCTGCATTTTATATTCAACAGATGCAAGCAATTCCTTTAAATCTTCTGATAATGCCGTACGGTTTGTCACAGCAATCACCTTTCTTTTAAAAGCAGTCTATTTCTTATTGTGGATGTAAACATGGTGAAAATGCAAGAAATATCTTTTCATTATAGGTGATAAGTTAGTACTTAGCTGTGAACAAGCGCACATTTCGTACTGAAAAAAAGAGTGTCTTTTGTAGACACCCTTTTACTTTATTTAATCCACTCCACAACCATATCCATTGTTTGACGAGTTTTATCACGTTTTGGTTCTTCTGCGCGATAACCAAAAGCAACTAAAACAGACACACCAAATGCATCATCTGAAATAATTCCTTCTTCTTTTAAAATTGCATCTACTTTTTCTTGATGAAACCCTTCAATCGGACAAGAGTCGATGCCGATTTGAGCAGCGGCAGTCATCATATTGCCAAGAGCGATGTAAGTTTGTTTAGAAGCCCAATCAAACATGGCACGATCACTTTCTAGTAATTGAAAATCAGATTCTTGAAATTCTTTATAAAAACCGCGTTTCATCGTTATAACTTCTTCAGGAAGTTGCTGAATATTTTTCATAAAGTTAGAAATATAGGATGAGTTATAAATCATCTCTTCTTTTTTACGAGCTAATATAACGACAAAGTGGCTTGCTGTTGGTAATTGTTTTTGCGCACCCCAAGATACAGGAAGAAGCTTGTTACGAATATCTTGATTTTGAATCACAACAAATTTCCAAGGTTCAAAACCAAATGAACTTGGAGAAAGTCGGCCAGTTTCTAAAATAAAATGAAAATCTTCATCAGAGATTTTTTTATTTACATCAAATTCTTTACATGCATGTCGAAATTGATAAGCTTTTAAAATTTCTTCTTTTGTATGTTCCATTTAAACAACCACCTTTTAATAATTTGCTTTTTTATAGTAAGCTGATTACAAAATTGATTCTACAATAGTAAAATAAAAGATGTAAGTACGCACATTTTTAGCATATAGTATCAATTTGTATACTAATGGAGAGTGACAAAATGGAACAGAAAGATATAAATCGTTGTTCGGTAGAAGTAACGTTAGATGTAATCGGTGGGAAATGGAAAGGGGTTATTCTATTTCACTTAATGAATGCCGAAGTGATTCGTTTTAATGAATTTGTACGATTAATGCCTGGCATCACACAGCGCATGCTAACTAGGCAGCTTCGAGAACTAGAGGCAGCTGGAGTAATTCATCGTGAAGTATATAAAGAGGTTCCACCAAAAGTGGAATATTCTTTAACGAAATTCGGAAAATCCCTTACACCAATTATCACACTTATGCGTGAGTGGGGTGAGGAGTACCGTACGCAAATACAGTGATTGTAACTGAAATGTGAATAAAATTTGAACGAATTTGTGAAGAATTTTTGAATGAAGAAGGCGATGTGAGAAATATCACAACGTACCTTCTTCTTCTTTTTTATGATGGAGGCAACTAAAAAACATAGAAAGTGAATAAAGAGTTTAAGCAAAAACATCGCAGTTTAAAAATATATTATAATAGAATGAAGACAGATAGAATTTAGCAGAAAAGGGGGGGATAACGATGCGCGAGAAGATTACAGATTCTTTGCAGCGTCCACTTCAAGATTTACGCATCTCTGTCATTGATCGTTGTAATTTCAGATGCACATACTGTATGCCAGCTGAAGTGTTCGGGCCTGATTATGCATTTTTACAAGAAGAATTTTTGCTTACATTTGATGAAATTGAACGATTAGCAAAATTATTTGTAGGTATGGGTGTAAAGAAAATTAGACTTACGGGCGGGGAACCATTACTACGTAAAGATTTGCCAAAGCTTATTACACGGCTTGTAAAGTTGGATGGCTTAACAGATATTGGACTTACGACAAATGGGATTCATTTAACAAAGCAAGCAAAGGCGTTAAAGGAAGCGGGATTACACCGAGTGAATGTTAGTTTAGATGCAATAGAAGACGATGTATTTCGCAAAATTAATGGCCGAAATATTAGTACAAAACCTGTGCTAAAAGGAATTGCCGCAGCAAAAGAAGCTGGACTTGATGTAAAAGTAAATATGGTTGTGAAAAAAGGAATGAATGATAATCAAATTCTTCTGATGGCTTCTTATTTTAAGGAGCGAGGAATTCCGCTTCGTTTCATTGAGTTTATGGACGTTGGCAGTACGAATGGCTGGAATTTTGAACAGGTCATTACGAAGCAAGAATTGATTGAGAAAATCAATCAGGTATACCCAATTGAACCTGTAGATCCTCATTATTTTGGAGAAGTTGCGAAGCGTTATCGTTATGTGGGTAGTGATGCGGAAGTTGGGTTCATCACTTCAGTTTCTGAATCTTTCTGTTCTTCCTGTACGAGAGCACGGATTTCGGCAGACGGTAAATTTTATACTTGTTTGTTTGCAACGAAAGGAACAGATTTAAGAAGCTTACTTAGAGAGGATATTTCGGATGCCGATTTATTAAAGGCAATACAAAACGTATGGGAATATCGAAAAGATCGATATTCTGATGAGCGGACTGAAGAAAGTGCAAATAACCGCCCGAAAATTGAAATGTCTTATATCGGTGGATAAGGAAGGGGGAAAGACATGTGCAGGAGCGTTATTCAAGACAAATGTTATTTTCAGGAATCGGCGAGACAGGTCAAAGGGAAATAAGGGAAAAGCATGTGCTCATCATTGGTGCTGGTGCATTAGGAGCAGCAAGTTCAGAGGCGATTGTAAGGGCGGGAATTGGCAAGCTGACGATTGCAGACCGTGATTATGTCGAGTGGAGCAACTTACAAAGGCAGCAGTTATATACAGAAGAAGATGCAAAGTGGTATAAGCCGAAAGCAGTTGCAGCGGCTGAACGTTTAAGGCAGATCAATTCTGAAGTGGAGATTGTACCGGTTGTAACGGATGTAGCGGTGCAAGAAATGGAAGAGTTAATTCAGAATGTGGATTTAATATTAGATGCAACTGACAACTTTGAAACGCGTCTGCTTATTAACGATATTTCGCAAAAATACAATATTCCTTGGATATACGGAGGGTGTGTTGGAAGCTACGGGGTCACATATACAATTATTCCAGGGAAAACACCGTGTTTCCGTTGTCTGATGGAGCATCCATCAAGCGGGGCAACATGTGATACGGCGGGAATTATACAACCAGCTGTCCAAATGGTCGCCAGTCACCAAGTGACAGAAGCCCTTAAAATATTGGTAGAAGATTTTGGTGCACTTCGTGAAACGATGCTGTCATTTGATCTTTGGAACAATCAGCATATGGCGTTTAAAGTAACTAGGCAGAAAAAAGAAACGTGTCCATCTTGCGGAAAACTGCGCACGTATCCAAGTTTAACGTTTGAATCACAAATGAAAACAGAAGTGTTATGTGGACGAAACACGGTGCAAATCCGTCCAGGAGTACCGCAAATTCTTAATTTAGAAGAAATTAAAAAGCGCTTACAAAAAAGCGTAGATGTGAAAACAACACCATATTTATTATCATTCTTTGTTGATGAATATCGTTTTGTTTTATTTACAGACGGCAGGGCGTTTATTCATGGAACGAATGATATGACGGTGGCAAAAGGGTTGTATGCGAGATATATAGGATGAACCTAAAGGAAAACCTTTAGGTTCGGGGGGATTAGGAATGTGGATTTCTAACGTAGTCTCCACTTTTCCCACCTGTTTTTTCAAGTAAATATGTTTCGCCAATAATCATACCTTTATCAACGGCTTTACACATATCATACACGGTAAGAGCAGTTGCAGAGGCTGCTGTTAAAGCTTCCATTTCAACTCCCGTGCTACCTTCTGTTTTCACTTTTACCTCAATGAGTAAACGATATTGTTCTTTCGCCACTTCCCAGTCGAAAGAGACATCTACTCCTTTTAGAAGTAAAGGGTGACACATCGGAATAATATCAGAAGTCCGTTTGGCAGCCATAATACCGGCGATTTGTGCAACGGCTAATACATCGCCTTTACCAATTTCGTTTTGAGAGATTTTATCATAAATTTCTTTCGTAACTAAGATGCTAGAGCGAGCGATTGCTGTTCGTACAGTAGTTTTTTTATCGCTAATATCGACCATTTTCGCACGGCCTTGGTCATTAAAATGAGTAAATGAAGACATGGAATTCCTCCTTGAAGTAATTGCTATTATGATTAGCATTGTACAATATAAAGTGTAACCAAGATGTGATATTTTGCAAATATGGGGTGAAAACAATGTTAGAAAAACGAGTACCAATTCCAGTTGCTGAAGCAGTAACAAAGGTTATGAACTATGCTCAGCAAGGCGAGATAGAAACAGTTGCTATTATCGAAAGCTACGGAAGAATTTTGGGAGAAGATGTTGTAGCAGATCACGATGTACCGCATTTTGACCGCTCTCCCTATGACGGATTTGCGATTCGAGCGGAAGATACAAAAGAGGCGAGTCAAAATCATCCAATTGAATTTGAAGTAGTCGGAGAAATTGGAGCTGGTTCTGTTTTTAGAGATGAAGTAAAGGCTTTCGAGGCGGTTCGGATTATGACAGGTGCAGCAATCCCAAAAAGTTGTGATGCAGTTGTCATGTTAGAACTGACGGAAGGGTTTGAGCATAACGGTAAAACGTATATGAAGTTAAAGCGTTCTTTTAAGGCCGGTGATAATGTTTCGTTTAAAGGTGAGGATGTGAAACAAAATCAAATACTTGTGAAAAAAGGTACGAAGATTAATCCGGGTGTAGCAGCACTGTTAGCGACGTTTGGTTACAGTTCAGTAAAGGTTGTGAAACAGCCAGTTGTCGGAATTGTAACGACGGGAAGTGAATTGCTAGAAGTGCATGAACCACTTCAGCAAGGAAAGATTAGAAATAGTAACTCTTATATGATCGCAGCTCAAATTGCTAGAGCCGGTGGAATCGTGAAGTATTATGGACAGCTTGCTGATGACTTAGAAGATTGCTATGAAGCAGTGAAAACTGCGATGAATGAAGTGGATATTTTAATCACAACAGGCGGTGTTTCGGTAGGTGATTATGATTATTTACCTGCGATTTACGAAAAGTTACATGCGAATGTCCTGTTTAATAAAATCGCGATGAGACCAGGTAGTGTCACAACAGTAGCTGAAGTAAATGGGAAATTGTTATTTGGATTATCAGGTAACCCGTCTGCTTGTTATGTCGGTTTTGAATTACTCGTTTATCCAGTTATTCAGACATTCCTTCATGTGAAAGAACCACATGCATATCGAGCGGATGCAATTTTAAAGAAGGATTTTCCAAAGGCAAATCCATTTACGCGATTTGTAAGAGGAAAAGTAGAGTTTATGAATGGTCAGTTGCAAGTAACTCCAGTTGGACTCGATAAATCAAGTGCAATTTCCTCACTTGCGGATAGTAACGCTTTAATTGTATTACCAGGAGGAACAAGAGGATTTGAAGCTGGGATGACAGTCTCGGTGTTATTACTAGAATCGAGCCAAGGAAGTGAATGGCCGTGGGCAGAACCACTCCAGTCTTACAAATAGTCGGCTATCAAAATAGCGGAAAAACGACGCTAACAGAGAAATTAATTCAAGCTTTTTCGGATGAAGGTATGAAAGTTGCTACAATTAAGCATCACGGACATGGTGGCTATCCAGAAGTGCCGCAAAAGGATAGTGAACGACATAGGCAAGCGGGTGCGGTCGTGAGCGCTGTAGAAGGAGCTGGATTATTATCGCTTTCTTCTCTTCGGGATGAATGGCCTTTACAAGAAATCATACGATTATATCAATTTTTTGAAGTAGATCTCATTTTAATTGAAGGATATAAAACAGAAAACTATCCCAAAGTAGTTTTACTTCGGACAAATGAAGATATTGCTTTACTAGATAAAGTAGAGAATGTGAGAGCGGTTATTACATGGAATGATGCTATGCAAAGTTTACAAGAAACATATAAAACATTCCATATATCAGAGGAAGCATTATATATGGAATGGCTCGTACAAACAATAAGGGGTGCGCAATGACATATACGTATTATGAAGTAATAGACACACCAATTTCGATTGAAGAGGTTACAAATAAAGTCATTCGCCGTGAATGTGGTGCTGTGACAACTTTCATTGGTACTGTAAGAGAATTTACGAAAGGGCGCCGTACGTTATATTTAGAGTACGTAGCCTATAAGACAATGGCTGAAAAAATGCTTGCAAAAATTGGAGATGAAGTGAAAGAGAAGTGGCCTGGGACACACGTTGCGATTACACATCGCATCGGTACACTTCAAATTTCTGATATTGCCGTTGTTGTTGCTGTATCAACACCGCACCGGAAAGCTGCATATGAAGCAAATGAATACATTATGGAACGCATCAAGCAAATTGTTCCGATTTGGAAAAAAGAGCTTTGGGAAGATGGCGATTCATGGATTGGTGATCAATTAGAAAAAATATCGTATCCAAATGGGGAACCTGGAAAGGAGATGGGAAAATGATTCAAGTATTACTGTTTGCGCATTTACAAGAAGAAGCGGGAACAAATGTGCTGAAACTAGACTGTGAAAATATTACTGTTGCAGAATTAAAAGATATCATTACGAAAGAACATCATATCGCAGTTTCAGAGCAAATTATGGTCGCGATTAATGAAGAATATGCAAATGAAGATGACAAAATACAATCTGGTGATGTTGTCGCATTGATTCCGCCAGTGAGCGGTGGTTGATTTTTTCCAGTCTAATCACGGAAATCTGTGATTAGACTGGAGGGAATTAATATATATTGTGAAATAATGAGCAAAATAGGAGGCGAAAAAGATGAGAAGTCCGAATTTTCAATTAGGGTTACAAACTTCTAATCTTGTTATTGGTTTTATGGTATGGGTGATTTTATCGTCGCTAATGCCATTTATTAAAGTGGATATTGCATTAACAGCAGGGCAAATTTCCCTTGTTACAGCAGTACCTGTTATTTTAGGGTCAGTGCTTCGGATTCCAATTGGTTATTGGACCAATCGTTATGGCGCAAGAAAATTATTCTTTATAAGCTTTATCATTTTATTATTCCCTGTCTTTTATATTAGCGTTGCGAACTCTATGATGGATTTAATTATCGGTGGTTTATTTGTCGGGGTTGGCGGAGCAGTGTTCTCCGTAGGTGTAACGTCCTTGCCAAAATATTATCCGAAAGAGCGTCACGGTTTTGTAAATGGTATTTACGGTGCAGGTAACGCAGGAACAGCGGTTACCTCGTTCTTAGCGCCTGTAATCGCAACTTCATTTGGCTGGAGAGCAACTGTCCAATCCTTTTTAATCTTACTTGCTGTCTTTGCACTTCTGAACTTTTTATTAGGAGATCGGGGTGAGCGAAAAGTAAATACACCATTAATGGAACAGTTAAAAGGTGTATACAAAAATGAAAAACTTTGGTTCTTATGTATTTTCTATTTCTTAACTTTCGGATCGTTTGTTGCCTTTACAGTATACTTACCAAACTTCTTAGTATCTCACTTTGGATTAGAAAAGGTAGATGCAGGTATGCGAACAGCTGGTTTTATCGTATTGGCAACAGTCATGCGCCCAATTGGTGGTTGGCTCGGTGATAAATTTAATCCGTTTAAAATTTTAATCTTCGTATTCATCGGTTTAACACTATCCGGCATTATTTTATCGTTTATGCCAAGTATGAACGTATATACATTCGGTTGCCTGCTTGTCGCATTTTGTGCAGGAATTGGAAACGGAACAATCTTTAAACTCGTACCGATGTACTTTTCTGAACAAGCTGGGGTTGTGAACGGGCTTGTCGCAGCTTTAGGTGGCTTAGGAGGCTTTTTCCCACCGTTAATTTTAACGTTACTATTCCAATTAACAGGTCATTATGCAATTGGGTTTATGGCACTGTCAGAAGTAGCGCTTGCATGTTTAATTATTACAGTGTGGATGTATAGTCAAGAAAAGTTGTTAGTGATGTTGAATCATAAATAGAAGAAATGATTGTACTGTTCCTTAAAAAGATAGAAAAAAGCAGCATGATTCTAGTTTTTGTACCGGAGTCATGCTGCTTTTTGTATTGGTTTGAGATATGGTGCAGGAAGAGGAGTTGAACGCCTTTATACATGGCTAGATGCTCTTTCCTGCCAAAAGGAAAGGTTGTGCGTCAGTTTTTTAATTTGTATTTATGCAAAAAAAAATAGCGGTCAGCTATTTTAAATTTGCATATATTTTTCATGTTAATGACTGATTGTGTTTTGAAGGAAATCAGTTGCTTGATTTTCTGAAACATCTTGCACAAGTGCAACTTCACTAATTAAAATTCTGCGTGCGTTGTCTAACATTTGCTTTTCACTCGCATTTAATGCTCTTTCTTTATTGCGACGAATTAAATCGCGAACAACTTCAGCACCGTCTAGAAGATTCCCGTTTTTCATCTTCTCCATGTTCATGGTATATCTTTGTTTCCATGAGAGGGAGTGGTCAGCTTCACCATTATGAATGTCAACTAATACATCGTTTAATGTATTTTTGTCGACAACGTAACGTATGCCTGAATTTTCTACTTTATCCATAGGAATCATCACTTGCATATCACTAATCACCATGTGTATCACGCAATACTGACGTGTTTTTCCTAACACTTCTTTATCCTCAATTGCTTCGATTATTCCTGCTCCGTGCATAGGGTAAACAATTTTATCGCCGATTTGAAACAAATCATCCACCTCCATATGTGGTAACTATATGTAATGATAACACATATGGAGAAAAATATCAAATTTATTATATTATCATATGTTATATATTGGTGTCAATGGTTTTGCTGTTGTTTTTTATCGCGTTTTTAGACGGAAATGAATCACACCTTTTGTTGAAAGAGCTGTATGTGAAATGGAGTGAGTATTCTCAGAAACGTCCGGAGAAAAATAGGGGCATATCCAACTATTTTTAATCATAAAATGTAAACTCGTTAATACAATATACCTAAATCCGTTCTTTTTAAAGGAGGGGAGAGAAGGTGGGGCGCACAATTAAAATTGATATTACGAATAAGGTAGTAGCAAAATTCAAATCAAATTATTTGGAATTATATACGAGTAAATTTATGATAGGTAAGTTTTATGTCTATACTGAAGATAAGAAATATGTGTTAGAAGACGGATATATATATGAAGATGGTAAGTTTTATCGCATCATAGATACGCACCGTGGCAATAATCAAGCGGCGGAGGGCTGCGATCTAGGATGGTGTTAAAATGATTCGAGTCAAGATGTTTGATGAAAGTCATGAAAAGGACTTGGAAGACTCCGTAAATGTGTTTTTGAAGAAACTAAATGAAGAACAGCTTATAGATATTAAATATCAAGTTGGTGTATCCATTAATGATGATGAAAATCAAATTTATTGTTTTTCGGCGATGGTTGTTTATAAAACATAAAAAAGAGCTGGGGAGCCAGCTCTTTTTTATGTTTTTAAGTAGAAATGATATGCGTTGGTAAAGCGTTCATGATAGATTGGGGTGCTAGGTTTTCTTTTATAGATAGAATTGTTTCACCGGCAAGGGTGTCTTTGCACATGCCGAGGTGATAACGTTCACCTAAGAAAGGATCAATGTAAAAACCGTTTTTAAATATTCTATCGGTTCCACCTTTTTCGTGGTGAATTTCAGAACAATGAATGCAATAGTACATATCTTTCATCTCCTTTTATTGTAGAAAATCTATAAAGAAAAAGAGTGAGCAAGTAGGAATTGCATGGAGTTAGACAATCGCTCCTTGCTCCAATGGATCAGGCAACATATCTCGCTTTCTAAAATAAATCCGAAGGGAGGGAGGAAGGCTAATGGGTGAGGTATGTTTGCTTTTGTGAGTATATTATGAGGAAATGTTGCAAAGGTGTTTGTCCTGTTGAAAAAATGTTGAGCATTTCTCAACAATCATTGCGAAATTGCATAAGTTGACATAAAACCAAAAGGTGTTATATTATAAAAAACGAAACCAAAAGGTGTTATATTTTAACACTTCATAAAGGAGACATAATATGAATCAGCAAAATACATTACAAGATATTAAACAAACAGTTATTTTTGAAGCGCCTATTCAAAAGGTATGGAATGTAGTATCTACTGCAGAAGGAATTGCATCTTGGTTTATGCCAAATGACTTTGAAGCGAAGGTAGGACATGAATTTCACGTGCAATCACCTTTTGGACCATCACCATGCAAAGTGTTAGAAATCGATGAGCCTCATCGTTTATCGTTTTCATGGGATACAGATGGCTGGATCGTTTCGTTTGTTTTAAAAGATTTAGGAGATAAAACGGAGTTCACTCTTATTCATGGTGGATGGAAACAGTCTGATGAAAAGATTTCGAAAGCGAACGAGAAAGCTTCTGTTATTCGTGATAGAATGGCCGGCGGCTGGGTAACGATTGTAAATGAAAAACTGAAAAAGGTTGTTGAAGGGTAAATGTCCTCATCAACAGCGAAATATGATGTTTTTCAAGCAATTGCTGATCCAACGCGCCGAGAAGTACTCCGGTTATTAACTGAAAAAGAATTACCAATTTCTAAAATAACAGATCATTTTCCGATGAGCCGTACAGCTGTAGCGAAACATCTTCATATTCTTTCAGAAGCGAAATTAGTAAGAGGAAGAAAGGTTGGAAGGGAAAAGATATATTGTTTGCAGCCCGAGCCGTTAGCTGAATTACAAGAGTGGCTTTCGTATTATGAACAGTTTTGGAACAATAAATTGTCCATGCTGAAATATGTGGTGGAAAATGAAGAGTAAGTGTTGTTCTATATATGAGGGGAGAGGTGTAAATTGGTAAATGAGATTATATCAGCGATTTTTCCAATATATCGACCATTTCTCACCATATATCGGCGCAAATTCGAATATATCAGCGATTCGACAAAGGATATCGACCTTTCAACAAATAATGACAAAAAACAAGAGTCTACTGGCTCTTGTTTCCCAATATGTTAAAGAGGCTGATCGCTATAAGCAATCAGCCTCTTTTTTTACTGTTCAGCGGTTTGCCCTGCTGGCTTTAATAGAAGCCAGCCGATAAATAGTGTAAGTAGTGCGAGCGCAAATGTACTCATATAAATAACATGTACGCTAGAAGCTAATGCCTCTTGTGATTTTGTTACTACATTTGCTGCGCCGCCGTGCCCACCTGAGACAAGATCAACATTTTGCATGCCTTGCGCGTGGATCATCGTATTAAAGATTGTTCCGAAGATAGCAGCACCTAATGTTTGACTAAATGTATTAATAAATGTGTTTAAGCCGACTGCTGTTCCGCGTGTGTGTGCTGGGACAGCTGCTTGAATGGTTACCATATAAATAGGTGTGATAAGGCCCATCCCTAACCCGAAGAGTCCGACTGCAACATAAATAAGAAATGCTGGTGAATGAGTTGATAATGTAAATAATAAGAAGGTAGCAATGGATAAAATGCTAGCTCCAAGTAAAATAATTTGTTTCGTTTGTAACTTACCAACTAAATTGCCAGAAAAAATCGCGCCGAATGTCCACATAACAGGAATTGGCATAAGAATAAGTCCAGCTTCTGTCGCATTTTTTCCTAATACACCCTGGCTCCAAATTGGAAGGTACATTGTAATACTAATAATCATTGCACCAGCAATCAGTGTTAGGATGTTTACTGTTGATAATGTACGATTAGAAAAAAGTGCTAACGGAATTAATGGCTCCGGAGATTTTTTCTCAACGAATAAGAAAATAATGAATGAAATAGCTGCAAAGATTAAGAGGCCGATAATTGTAATGTCGCCCCAGTTTTGCTTACTACTTCCTGTTAGAAGTGCATAAAGTAACGCAATTGTACTTAGTGAGAAGATGATTGCACCAGGATAATCGATATGATGTTTCGCTGGTTTAATTGACTCTTTATAAGAAATGGCAATCATCGCACAAGCAAGAATTCCAAATGGAACGTTTAAGAAAAAGATGTAACGCCAAGAAAGAGAATCAACTAAGAATCCACCTACTAGCGGCCCAATAACACCTGAAACGCCCCAAACAGCACTCATCCAACCTTGTGCTTTTGCACGATCTTTTGCTTCGCTATATAAGTCGCCGATAATCGTCATTGTAATTGGCATAACAGCGCCAGCACCTATACCTTGAAGAGCACGGAAGATGATTAATTGTTCCATTGATGTCACGACTCCGCATAGTGCAGAACCAATTAAAAAGATGGCTGCACCAATGAGAAGTACTTTTTTACGGCCGAATAAATCGGCTAATTTCCCATAAATGGGAGTTGAGACAGCTGTTGCTAGCATATAAATTGCATATACCCAGCTAACAAGTTCGACTCCAGATAAATCACTCGTTATACGAGGGATTGCTGTACTTACAATCGTTCCTTCTACAGCGGAAAGAAACGTCATTAACATTAAAGATATCATGACTTGTTTTCGCATATGTTTTCCCCTTTGTTTCAATTATTCAACATTATAAAATATAAAGCTACTAAGCTATATAAAGCAACAAAAAAGAAACAAGAGTGGAAAGAATCCACCCGTGTTTCTTTTTTAGTACCGCACTTTCGCGTTTTGTCCTGCAGTTGTTCCGGCAATTCGACCTGTAACAAGAGCAGAAGTAATATTATAGCCACCCGTGTAACCATGAATATCAAGAACTTCCCCACAGAAGTATAGGCCATTCATGAATTTAGAGGCCATTTCTTTCGGATAAATTTCTTTAACAGAAACACCGCCGCCTGTAACGAATGCTTTTTCAAGAGGCTGTGTGCCGTTTACTGTTATTTTAAACTCTTTGAAGTCTTTCACAAGTGCGCGAATCTTTTCGTTAGAAACTTGTCCAGCTTGCTCGCTACCGTCAATTTCGTTTCTTTCTAATAAGAATAAGAAGTAACGCTCAGGAACATATCCTTTTAACACATTTTTGATTCCTTTTTTCGGTTCTTCTTTCATTTGTTTCATCATGCGCTGGAAGAGTTGTTCGCCATTTTCTTCCGGCAATGCATCAATGCTCATTTCTACCGCACGCATTTTAAATTTTTTCATCGTCTTTACAACGAATTGACTACAACGAAGAGCAGCTGGGCCAGAAATACCAAAGTGGGTAAAGAGCATGTCCATTTTATGAGAAATGACAATTTTACCTTTTGGATCCAGTACACTTACATTTACATCGCGTAAAGCAAGTCCTTGCAGTGTACGATCACGAATAAATGGTTCGCTTGAAGTAATTGGAACTTCTGTTGGGAAAAGCTCAGTAATGGTATGCCCAGCTTTTTCAGCCCAAGCGTAACCGTCCCCAGTTGAGCCAGTATGAGGAACAGATTTCCCGCCAACGGCGATAACAACATGGTTTGTTTCAAGCACTTCACCTGTTTTGAGAACAACGGATTTTGTTTGACCGTCTTCATATTCGATTGTTTCAACTGGTGTATTGGTACGGATTTTAACGCCTAGTTCGTTTAGTCTTGTTAATAAAGCATCTACAACTGATTGTGCTTTATTAGAGACAGGGAACATGCGGCCATGGTCTTCCTCTTTTAACTTTACGCCAAGCTTTTCGAAGAATGTAATAATATCTTCATTATTAAAAATAGAAAAAGCACTGTATAAAAAGCGACCATTTCCTGGTATATGTTTGACAATTTCATCAAGTGGTAAGCGATTTGTTACGTTACAGCGACCTCCACCAGAAATAGCAAGTTTACGTCCAAGTTTATTTCCTTTATCAAGAAGCAAGACGCGTGCGCCTTCTTCAGCAGCACCGATTGCGGCCATCAATCCTGAAGGGCCTCCTCCGATGACAATAACATCATAATGCATAGTATATCGACCTCATTTTCTACATTTCCTGCCTAAAAGAATAGCATGTTTTCGTAGAAAAGAAAAATTCAGTGAGGTACTGTTTCACTGAAGAATTGTGGTACAATACAAAGGTTAGAGTTCAGCGTTATATATGTAGGAGGATCATCTATGTCCGATTCAAAATTTCTGCGCGGAACGCTTATTGTGACGTTAGGAACTTTTTTAGTTAAGTTCTTAGGCATGATTTATGTCTTTCCATTTCATGCCTTAGTTGGCACAGAAGGCGGAACGCTCTATACGTATGGATATATTCCATATACGATCTTTTTAAGTATTGCAACGGCGGGGGTGCCGCTTGCTGTTTCAAAATTTGTTTCTAAATATAATGCGCTTGGAGATTATAAGACGAGCCGGAGAATGTTCCGCTCGGGAATGGTTATGATGATTGCAACAGGAATCCTTTCCTTCCTCGTTCTTTACATGTCTGCGCCATTATTTGCTGAGGCAATGCTGGGTAAACAAAGTGTACACAATAGTATAGAAGACGTTACGATGGTTATTCGCCTCGTCAGTTTTGCGCTTATTGTTGTACCAGCAGCAAGCTTAATTCGTGGTTATTTCCAAGGTCATCAATCAATGGGGCCAACTACGGTATCGCAAATTATTGAACAAATTATTCGTATTGTCTTTTTATTAGCGGGTAGTTTTATTGTCATTAAAGTAATAGGAGGATCAGTAGCAGCAGCAGTTGGAGTGGCAACTTTCGCAGCATTTGTTTCAGCTGTGGGAGCGCTCGGTGTGTTAATATGGTACTGGTTAAAACGCAAAAAGCATCTCGATCAATATTTAATTGAACAAACTGTCCCAGAATCAACAGTAAGTACAATTCAATTATTTAAAGAATTATTTGCGTATGCAATTCCTTATGTTGTTATTGGGTTAACAATTCCTTTATATCAACAAATTGATACATTAACATTTAACTCTATTATGCAAGCAATTGGACAAGGGGATATTGCAGAGCGAGCACTCGGTATCTTCACAATGTGGACGCATAAATTAATTATGATTCCTGTTTCACTTGCGACGGCGTTTAGTTTAACGCTTGTTCCAGCAATTACAAAATCATTTACAGAAAAACAATTTCGTTATTTAAAACTACAAATTACGCAAACATTCCAGGCAAATATGTTTTTAACATTGCCGGCGGTAGTTGGTATTTCTACGCTTGCGTATCCGATTTATACAGCGTTTTATGAAAAGGATCCATTAGGTGGACAAATACTGATGTGGTACGCGCCAGTTGCGTTACTATTTGCTTTATTTACAGTAACTGCAGCCATCTTGCAAGGAATTAACCAACAAAAACATGCAATCATTGCACTTGGTATGGGTGTTATTTTGAAATTCTTATGTAACGTAATCTTTATTCGTTATTTCGGCACAATTGGAGCTGTTTTAGCGACAGCTGTCGGTTTCTTAGTTTCCGTCTGGTATACGAATAAACAGATTCGAAAATATGCACACTATTCATTCGGTGTCGTATATAAGAGAACTTTCCAAATTGCAGTATTAACAATTGTGATGGTCGTTGTAGTCAAACTATCCCAAGGAATTTTATCCTTTGTGATTTCGCCTGATGGCCGTTTTGGTGCACTCATTACAGTTGCGATTTGTGCTGGTATTGGTGGTCTTGCTTACGGATTATTAGCAATTCGCACAGGTGTACTAGAAAGAGTATTTGGTGGAGAAGCTTTAGAAAAGATTCAGCGCAAACTTGGCGGTAAGTTGAAAATAAAGTTGAAATCAAAAGGGGCGTAATACACGTCCCTTTTCTATGATAAATACAAGAAGGTGAAAGAATGAGATTAGATAAATTATTAGCAAATATGGGATACGGAAGTAGAAAAGAAGTAAAGAAACTATTAAAAGACGGTGTTGTAAAAATTGATGGAACGCCAGTAAAAGACGCGAAGTTTCATGTGAATGTGGAAGAACAAGAAGTGACGATTCACGGTGAGATTGTTGAATATAAGGAATTTGTATATTTAATGCTGCATAAACCACAGGGCGTTATTTCGGCAACAGAAGATGATAACCATGAAACAGTTGTCGATTTATTGGAATTGGAAGATGCAATCTTTGATCCGTTTCCAGTTGGAAGACTTGATATTGATACAGAAGGCTTTCTATTATTAACAAATGACGGGAAACTTGCTCATCAGCTATTATCTCCGAAAAAGCATGTACCAAAAAAATATTATGCACACGTAGCTGGAGTTGTAACAGAAAAAGATGTAGAAGAATTTGCAAAAGGTGTTATTTTAGATGATGGCTATGAAACAAAGCCGGGCGAGCTTACCATTCTGAAAAGCGATGATGTATCTGAAATCGAGCTTGTTATTACAGAAGGGAAATTCCATCAAGTGAAGCGTATGTTTGAAGCTGTTGGAAAGAAAGTTGTTTACTTAAAGAGAACAGAGATGGGTCCTTTAGTGTTAGATGAAGAATTAGAACTTGGTCAGTATCGCGAATTAACAGATGAAGAAGTAGAAATGTTAAAAACATATCAAGTTCAAGCAGAAAGCTAAGATTGAGACCGATTCCAATAAATAGAAAGAACCCCTTTCTGATTTCACAGAAAGGGGTATGTATTATATTTTAGATACAATTGTTTTCGTTACGAGGTCATTCTCACTTTCTTTCCTGTTGTTGTCCACTTACCGCGGCAAGGGCTATACACGAGCTCATTAAACTGCAACACATTCAGATCACGTTGTATTGTTCGTGGTGTGATCCCGAACTCATCTACAAGGTCTTTCGTCGTTACCGTACCATTCTCATTGATGTACATATAAATTGATTTAATGCGTGTTAGCATACGAGTAGTTGTAGGTTTCAAGAGAAAACCACTCCTCTACTAGTTTTTTTGACCCCATTCAGGAAAGAAGGTCTTTACTTCCATTGTACTCCACATGACAAATTTCATGCTTTCATCTAGTTAAATTTTACAAAAGTTTAACAAATAATAAAATAGAAAAATATTGGTAGTTGACATTCTATGTCTCTTCTATCAACTACCACATAAATTTCTACGTAAACCGTCAAATTCCTGCAAATTTTTTTAGAAAAACAAAAGAAAAACTAGTTCGAAATATCTGAAATATTACAATTGTTCGTTACTTAATGTTCTCCTGTTGGCATATCAGATTTTCGTTTGCTATGATGAAAGAGAGAATATAGAAGAGGTGAATGAGTTATGTCAGTAATTAATTGGACAGAAGAAGTTGAGAAAAGAAAAGAAGAATTAATTCATGACGCGCAGCAATTTCTGCAAATTAAAAGCGTATGGGAAGAAGAAACAGCAAAAGAAGGGGCGCCGTTTGGAGAAGGTGTAGCGAAAGCACTTTCGTTCATGCTACATAAAGGGGAAGTAGAAGGATTTACTTCTAAAAATTTAGAAGGGTATGCAGGGCATCTTGAAATGGGACAAGGAGAAGAATTAGTGGGTATTCTTTGTCACGTTGACGTTGTACCAGAAGGAGATGGTTGGACAACACCTGCATACAGCGCTGATATTCGTGATGGAAAGATTTTTGCACGTGGTGCAATTGATGATAAAGGGCCGACAATGGCAGCTTATTATGCGATGAAAATTGTAAAAGAATTAGGGTTACCACTTTCAAAACGCGTACGTATGATTTTAGGAACGGATGAAGAAAGTAACTGGAAATGTGTTGATCACTATTTTAAGAATGAAGAAATGCCAACAATGGGATTTGCACCAGACGCTGATTTTCCTATTATTAATGCGGAAAAAGGGATCTCTGATATACAAGTTGTGCAAAAGAATAGTGAAACAAAAAGCGGAGAATATGAGCTTGTTTCATTTTCTTCAGGTCGTCGTTTAAATATGGTTCCTGATTTCGCAGAAGCAGTGATTACGACTGAAAAGGCAGCGACGATTAAAGATACTTACGAACAATACTTACAAGCTGAGAAGAAAACAGGGACAGCAAATGTAGAAGGAAATACTGTGACATTACAAGTAGAGGGAGTTTCTGCTCACGGTTCTACTCCTGAAAAAGGTGAAAATGCTGGTCTCTTGTTAGCGAACTTTTTAACAACGATTGCTCTTGACGGTAAAGGTGCTTCATTTGCGGCATTTGTTGCAGAAACATTTACGAACGATACGCTTGGAGAAAAAGCAGGGATCGCTTATAAAGATGAAATTAGCGGACCGTTAACAGTGAATGTGGGGCGCCTTTCTTATACGAAAGAAGAAGGCGGAAACTTAGGATTAAATGTACGCTACCCAGTAACAACGAATTTTGAAGAGACAGTGCAGAAACTAAAAGACTATGCCAGCAAGAACGACTTCCAAGTAGCTGATTACTCTAACTCACGTCCACATCATGTTAATAAAGATCATGTTTTAATTCGTACATTGCAACGTGTGTATGAAGAACAAACAGGAGAGAAAGCAGAGTTATTAGCAATCGGCGGTGGTACATATGCTCGTTCATTAAAAGCTGGCGTTGCATTCGGACCGCTATTCCCTGGTAAAGAAGAACTTGCCCATCAAAAGGATGAGTATATTGAAATAGAAGATTTACTAAAAGCAACAGCAATTTATGCACAAGCAATTTATGAATTAGCGAAATAGGTTAATTGTATGCTGAAATATGACCGCTCTCTATTTGGAGGGCGGGTTTCTTTATATTGTTGGAATGAGATACAAAAGAAGAGCAACAATAATAAAAAGGAGAAGATATAAATGGTACCACATTATTTTTTAGCAGTTACCTTGCCAGATCATATAAAAGAAAGGCTTGCGAGTTATAAAGAAGAAATGAAAGATAAGTTACCATTTCGCTCATGGGTACATAAAGAAGACTATCATATTACACTTGCTTTTTTAGGGAGTGCAACGCAGGAACAACTGCAAGGAATAGAGAAAGGATTACAACTCCTTGTGAATACACCAGAGTTAAATCTTACGCTGCAAAACTTTTCTACATTCGGCCTAGTAGAGAGCCCGCGTATATTTTGGGCTGGATTGCAAAAAAATCAAGTGTTATTTGATTTGCAAAAGCAGGTGCATGCGATTTGTGAGAGAAATGGTTTTTTACTTGAAACACGTCCGTATCATCCGCATATTACTGTTGCCCGTAAGTGGATGGGAGAAGAAAAATTTAATCTTACAAACCTGAAAACAATGGATGCGTTATTGTTTCAAGCTGACACCATTACATTGTACGAGTCTCACGTCCATCAAACTCCGAAGTATAAGTCAATTTATGAAATAAAGTTACAGAACTTTAAAGTGTAAAAAACGTTTCTTATGAATGTGAATATACTATAGAAAATAGTAAGTTTGTGTGTAGTGTGCGATTCACCTTTAGGAATACCTATTTTTAAAAGGTAGTTTCATTTTAATTTCGAGAATGATGGTGATTTTTTATGCTGAAAGTAAAGCGTCCATTTGAAGCCTATTTAGATGAAATGAATAAAATTACAATCTTGCTCCCGCATACGTATGGAACAAGCCGGACATTTTTTATACAGGAAGGAAATCATGTATGGGAGCTTAAGATTGTTCAAATCATATCTCTTTCAGATGTAACAAAGTATGAATGTTATATAGAAGATCCACTTGATGTGGGAAAGTATTATACAGTGCGAGATGAGCGAAATGAGGAAACAGATTTACAAATTGGAGCGGTTATTCGAACAGCTGTATTTGATGAAAAATATTATTATGATGGTAGCGATTTAGGAGTTTGTTATGGAAAGGAAAAAACAACTTTTAAGATGTGGGCACCAACTGCAAGACTTGCGAAAGTAAGAATTTATAAAAACGATAAAGAGTATATGGATTATGAGATGAAAAGAGAAGAGAATGGTGTTTGGTCCTATGTTTTACAAGGAGATTTTGAAGGGGCGCAGTACACATTTCTCGTTTGTATTAATTTGATATGGAATGAAGCTGTAGATCCATATGCAAAATCCGTATCAGTTAATGGTAAGTATGGAATTGTGGTTGATCTTGAGAAGACATATATAAAGAAGCAAAATGCGTTGCCGAAAATAGATTCTTTTACCGATGCAATCCTTTATGAAGTCCATATTCGTGATGCTACTATGCATCCAAATAGTGGTGTGATAAAAAAGGGGACATATGCGGGATTAACAGAAGAGAATACGAAGGGGACACTTGGGACAGAGACGGCCTTTTCTTACATAAAAGGCTTAGGGGTTACACATGTTGAAATTTTACCTCTTCATCATTTTGCTGGAGTAGATGAAATGCGTCCTTTTGCGGCGTATAACTGGGGCTATAATCCATTGTATTACAACGTCCCAACAGGCGTGTATGCAAGTGATCCTACCGATCCTTATAATCGAATCAAGGATTGTAAACAACTTATTGAGAAGTTTCACGAACGTGGCCTCCGCGTGATTTTGGATGTTGTATACAACCATGTATATGAAAGAGAAACGTCATCTTTTGAAAAGCTTGTACCGGGATATTATTTCAGACATGATGAAAATGGCATGCCATCAAATGGAACGGGAGTTGGGAATGATATAGCATCAGAACGAAAAATGATGCGGAAATTTATTATTGATTCTGTTCTATATTGGCTTACTGAATATAACGTTGATGGTTTTCGCTTTGATTTAATGGGAGTTTTAGATGTGGAAACAATGAATGAATTAGAAAAGGAAGTCAGAAAAATAAAAAAGGATGCACTGTTGTTGGGGGAAGGTTGGGATTTACAAACACCGCTTTCGCTAGAGGAGAAAGCGACGCTTAACAATGCAAACAAAATGCCGCGAATAGCACAGTTCAACGATCAATTTCGTGATGCGATAAAAGGTAGTACGTTTGATGTAAGTAAGCGTGGTTTTGCGTTTGGAGGAAGTGTAGATCACGCCCATTTACAATATGTGCTAACAGGAAGTCTTGTAAATGAAAAAAGAGAAGGGTTATTTTTAGAGCCCATTCAAAGTGTTAACTATGTGGAATGTCATGACAATATGACGATGTGGGATAAACTCGTGCGCAGCAATCAGGAAGCGGAAGAAGTGCAAAAAAGACGTCATCGCCTAGCGACAGCAATGACATTACTCTCACAAGGAATCCCGTTTTTACACGCAGGACAAGAATTTTATCGTTCTAAGAAAGGGAATGAAAATAGTTATAATGCGCTTGATGAAATTAATCAGCTTGATTGGAATCAAAAAGAGAAAGAAATGGAAACGATTGCTTATATACAAGGTTTGATTGCGATTCGTAAGGCGCATAGAGCGTTTCGCTTACCGGAGGCTCATCTTATAAAGAAGCATATGACATTTTTACAAGCGCCTCCTGCTATTGTTGCTTATCATTTACAAAATGTAGGGGAGTTCGGTCCGTGGAAAGAAATTGTTGTTTTGTTTCATAATGGTGTGCAATTAGAGAGGATTTCGCTGCCAAAACATGAAATGTGGTACGTATTAGCCGATGATACAAAAGCAAAAATACAGCCAATTTCTTCATTTCAAGGAAGTGAATTTCAAGTGGCTCCGATTAGCTCGTATATATTGGCGATAATGTGACAAATCGCTACTTGACGATGAGAATGTAATAAATGTAGAATTGACAAAGGTGACGATTTCGATAAATTGTCATTCTACTATTGATTTTGTAAAATAAAGTAAAAGGATGGGCGGTTCGTTTGTCCTCATCTCTTGGCTTATGCCAAGTTTTCTTTCATTTAATTACAGTAAAAAAATATATGAATCCACAACATGTTCAAAAGGTGTTGCGGTTTTTCTTTTCATAACTATAAAAGATAAGGATTTGTTAACGGGTAATGAATATGGAATGGTTGGAACAATTATTAGGAGAAGAGTGGAGTCTCATACCAGCTGGTGGGGCAACGGGCGATGCGTATATTGCGCAAAATGGACAACAAAAGCTATTTTTAAAGCGGAATACATCGCCTTTTTTAGCGGTATTGTCGGCAGAAGGAATTGTTCCAAAATTACTTTGGACAAGAAGAGTGACAAACGGCGATGTAATTTCGGCTCAAAAGTGGCTTCCAGGGAAAAAGCTAGAGCCAGAGGATATGAAACTAGAGCGTGTTGCGAAGCTTTTAAAAAAAATACATTCGTCTAAAGCACTTGTGCAAATGATACAAAGGCTTGGAAAGCAGCCGCTGCATGCACAGGAGTTATTAGAACAATTGTATTTTATTTTAAGAGGAGACATAAGAACGGATGAAACGATTCAGACAGGGCTGGAGTATTTAAAAGCTACATTGAAGGATATTGAATATGATGAATTTGTTGTATGTCACTGTGACGTGAATCATAACAATTGGTTATTATCGAATGAAGATGAATTATTTTTAATTGATTGGGATGGAGCTGTTATTGCAGATCCTGCCCTCGATCTTGGCATGTTATTACATTGGTATGTTCCGCGTCACGAATGGGACGAGTGGTTAGCGTATTATGGGATTCAAATGAATGAATCATTGGTTCAGCGTATGAAATGGTATGTAGTGGCACAAACTATTTTATCTATTCAATGGCATATAACAAAAAAACAGCAAGCAGAAGCTGAATATTGGCATCAATATTTACAGCAACTACTTGCTTCAGAGTAAAGAATTAAGAGAAATTGTCCATTCCAGAAATCCATTGTGTGAGTTGCTCTTGATTACTAGAAATATGATTGTCTAAATCAGGAGAATATTTACCCGATTGACTATAGTAATATACATCGTTTAGCATTGCTTTTACATCGCTGTTCACGTTATCGTTTGCAAGCAATGATTGAATGAGCCGTTCTAATTGTTCGCACTCAGAAACCGTTCCACAGCAATCACTTTGGTGGTTGATTAAAATATCTTTTAAAACTTCTAATTGATGTTGTTGATTAATCGGCATGACTGGATCATCCTTTCGATTGTTGTTCAATGTGAACAAGTAAGAGAAATTTTCTGTTTCGTCATGGAGTAGCTAATCAGTGGCTAACGAAACCTTTCTACAGAAATGAAAGTTTCGTTCTATGCTCTTTGTAGTTTGTATCAAAATGGTACACCTTATACTTGAAAGAAACGGACCGAGTGCTCGTACGTACTTGGTTTTTTGTTTGGTAGATTGATTAAAAAAGAAAGAAGGAATGAACCTTCAAAAAATAGTCTGGTAAAGAGAGGGAGACATCTATGCGTTTAAGACATAAACCATATGCAATGGATCGAATTAATGAATACTCACAGTTTGTAATTGGAAATCCAGAGGAGCGTCGTGGCAATTGGCAAGAAGTGTTTGGAAATGACAATCCAATTCATATTGAAGTAGGAACAGGTCGTGGCCGTTTCGTTTATGAGATGGCAAAAGCGAACCCGCATATTAATTATATCGGAATTGAAAAATTCACAAGTGTTATCGTAGATGCGCTTGATAAGTTAATTGAAGAAGAAGTACCAAACTTAAAATTGATTAATAAAGATGCTGAAGATTTAACCGTGTTCTTTGCAAACGGTGAAATTGACCGTGTGTATTTAAATTTCTCAGATCCATGGCCAAAAAACCGCCACGCAAAGCGTCGTTTAACGTATAAAACGTTTTTACGTAATTATGAAGAAGTGTTAGTAACGGGCGGAGAAATTCATTTTAAAACGGATAACCAAGGTTTATTTGAATACTCTCTTATGAGTATGGCTGAATATGGTATGCTACTCACATTCCTTAGCTTAGATCTTCATAATAGTGATTTTGAAGGTAACATTATGACGGAATATGAAGAGAAATTTTCTAGTAAAGGACATCGTATTTATCGTGTTGAAGCGAAATATCGTACAGAACCTGCGCAGTAATGCACAGGTTTTTTTATACGGAAAAATAATCTGAATTTTATGTTAAAATAAAGATGAAAAGGGGGAATGTGGAATGGAATCTTTAAAAATCGGAGAAATCAAAGTGACATGGCTCTGCGGTGGGAATACACATTTAGATGGGGGAGCAATGTTTGGTGTTGTACCGAAAGTTTTATGGTCACGCAAATATAAACATAATGATACAAATCATATTTATTTACGGACAGACCCATTGCTTGTGCAAACGAAAGATGGGAATATGCTTATTGATTCAGGAATTGGAAATGATAAAATGAATGAAAAGATGAAGCGGAATCAAGGTGTGACGGAAGAATCGTCAGTGGAAATTTCTTTAGCCGAGCTTGGTTTAAAGCCACAAGATATCCATTATGTATTAATGACGCACCTTCATTTTGATCATGCATCAGGATTAACGAAGTGGGAAGGTAGTAGGCTTGTTCCAACGTTCCCAAATGCAAAAGTATACGTGTCAGAAACAGAATGGAATGAAATGAAAAGTCCTAATATTCGTTCTCGTAATACATATTGGAAAGAAAATTGGGAGCCGATTGTAGAGCAAATTGTCACCTTCAAAGAAGAAATCCAAATTTCAGATGAAGTAAGAATGGTGCATACAGGCGGACATAGTGATGGTCATGCTGTGATTGTTCTTGAAAGTCAGGGGGAAACGATGCTCCATTTAGCAGATTTATTGCCAACGCACGCTCACCAAAACGTACTATGGGTCATGGCTTATGATGATTACCCAATGACATCTATTGAACATAAGCAGAAGTGGATGAAGTATGGAATGGAGAAAAAGGCGTGGTTTACATTTTACCATGATGCGTATTACCGCGCTGTGAAGTGGGATGAAGAAGGAAATATGCTTGAGAAGGTAGAACGAAAAGAAGTGAATGTATCAAGCGAAGTGTAAGAAAGATAGAAGCATGAAGTGGAGAGGACCCCTCCACTTCATGCTTCCTTACAACTACAAACCACTTCGTTGTAAGGATTTGTCGAAAGAATAAACTTTAAAATATTCTGAAAATTGTTATAATATCTCTGAGTTACTACATTATTACACGTTCTATATGAGAAGCGTTTTATCCCGCATTAACAGGCAGTAAGCCCCCACCTCAAGATTCAGAGGGAAACGGGGAAGATAGGTAGGGGGAGGGCTGCCCGTAAAAGCCCGATTGGTGAGGGCTAATAATCAGTGGGGGATGAAGAACCCCCTACTGATTAAAGTTTCACTTTATTCGAAAGGGGGAAATATATTGTATATAACGATTGGAAAATTGCTTGAATTGACTACTGAAAGTTATCCAAATAAAGAAGCAATTGTTGAACCGAAGAAAAATATTCGCTGGACGTATACAGAATGGAATGAACAAGTGAATAAGCTAGCTCATGCACTTCAAAAAAGTGGTATACAAAAAGGTGACCGCGTTTCGACATTTCTCTTTAATAGTAGTGAGCTCGCAACTACATGTTTTGCTTGTGCAAAAATTGGTGCCATATTTAACCCAATTAATTTTAGATTAAAACCACAAGAACTCAGTTATATATTAGAAGATGCCTCTCCAAAAATCGTACTTTTTGAACAGCAATTATCCTCTCAAGTACAAAGCATTCATAAACAATTTCCTCATATTCAGTTCTGGTACATCGACCAAACTCATCCGTCGTTTTCTATTTCATATGAAGAAAAACTATCCAATGCATTACCACAATTTGAAGCAGTAGAAGTAAAAGAAGATGATGTTTGTTCCATTATGTATACAAGTGGAACAACTGGTTATCCAAAGGGGGTACTTCACCGGCACCGAGAAATTATTGATCAAAGTTTGATGGGAATCGCATATTTACATTACACCGAAAATAGTCGTGGTCTTGTAACAGCACCAATGTTTCATTGTGCAGAGCTGCATTGTTGTTTCGTTCCAAGGGTACATAGCGGTGGCACAAATATTATTCTGCACCATTTCGATGCAAAGAATGTTCTTGAAATGATTGAAAAAGAAAAGGTTACTGTTATGTTTGCGGCACCTACCATGTGGAATATGATGTTGCAGGAAGATTTAATGCGATATGATTTATCTTCTCTTCGGTACGGTTTATATGGAGCAGCTTCAATGGCACCGGCACTTGTAAAAGCTTGTGATGAAAAATTGAATGTTTCATTAGTACAAGCTTATGGTATGACGGAAATGGGACCGGCAGTTACTTTTTTACGAGAGAATGAGCAACTTACTAAAGTAGGTTCTGCAGGAAAAGCTGCCTATAATCATGAAATTCGTATTGTCCGTCCAAATGAAGAAGGTCCATCTGAGCCCAATGATATAGTAAGGCCGTATGAAATCGGAGAAATTATTATGCGGGGTTCCTGTTTGATGAAAGGGTACTACAACAATGAAGAGGCGACAGCAAAAGCCCTATATAAAGGATGGTATCATTCAGGAGATTTAGGCTATGTAGATGCAGATGGTTATTTGTATGTTGCAGATCGCGTTGACGATATGCTTGTTAGCGGTGGAGAAAACATTTATCCACGTGAAGTCGAAGATTTTTTGTATACGCATGAAAGCATTTTAGATGTTGCGGTACTTGGAGAAAAAGATGAGCTTTGGGGAGAAAGTGTTTTAGCGTACATCGTTTCAAAAGATCAGTCTCTTACCGCAGAAATATTAGATGAGTACTGTAAAGCAAGTGATAAACTTGCTGATTATAAACGTCCGCGTCGCTATGTATTTGTTGAACAATTGCCAAGGAATGCGAGCGGTAAAATTCAAAAATTTATTTTACGTAGCCAAGTGATAGAAGAGGAATCTAAGGAGAGGATATGATGAAACATAAGTATTTACAGGAAGAGCATCACATTTTTCGTGATGCTTTTCATAAATTTTTAGAAAAGGAAGCATATCCATACTATGACGAATGGGAAAAAAACGGGATGATTCCTCGTTCTTTCTGGACAAGTATGGGAAATAAAGGTTTCCTTTGTCCGATGGTAGATGAGCAGTATGGTGGAGCAGGTGCTGATTTTGGATATTCGATTGTCATTAATGAGGAACTTGAAAAGGTTGGATCAAGTTTAATTGGAATTGGTTTGCATAATGATATTGTTGTTCCATACTTCACGCAGTACGGAACAGAAGAACAAAAGAAACGCTGGTTACCAAAATGCGTAAGCGGTGAATATATAACTGCAATTGCGATGACAGAGCCAGGAGCAGGTTCTGACTTGGCGAGTATTCGAACAACGGCAAGGAAAGAAGGTGCTGATTATGTCGTGAATGGTGAAAAAACATTTATTACAAATGGTATTCATGCGGATTTAGTCATTGTTGTTTGTAAGACAGACACAAATGTTAAACCAGTTCATAAAGGAATGAGCCTGCTCGTTTTAGAAAGAGGAATGGAAGGATTTAAAAGAGGAAAAAAACTAAAAAAAATTGGCTTACATAGTCAAGATACAGCGGAACTTATTTTTGAAGATGTAAAAGTCCCTGCTTCTAATTTGTTAGGGGAAGAAGGAAAAGGCTTTTATTATCTAATGGAAAAGTTGCAACAAGAACGTCTTATCGTTGCAATTGCAGCGAAAACAGCAGCGGAAGTGATGCTACATATAACGAAAAAGTATGTAAAAGAGAGAAAAGCATTCGGGAAACATATAAGCGATTTTCAAACGGTACAGTTTCGATTAGCAGAGATGTATACGGAAATTGAAATTGGTAAAACATTTGTAGATGACTGTATTACTGCTCATATGAATGGCGAGAATATTGTAACAAAAGTATCGATGGCGAAGTGGTGGTTAACAGATCTTGCAAAAAAAGTAGCAGCGGAGTGCATACAACTGCACGGCGGATATGGCTACATGGAAGAATATGAGATTGCGCGCCGTTATCGTGATATTCCGGTAAGTTCGATTTATGCTGGGACGAATGAAATCATGAAAAATATAATTGCAAAAAGTATGGACCTATGATGCTGTAAGGAATAATCGTTATTGATATCTCTCATTCTATTACCCAATAGTATTCAAGACTATTTTGCAACGAATGTTTTGTTTGAATGCATTACATAGAAAAAATGAAAAGTAATGGTAGGAGGAATACGATGATTCAAAATATCGCAGTAATTGGTGTAGGAATTATGGGAAGTGGAATCGCCCAGGCGTTAGCGATGGGTGGTAAACATGTGAAAATGTATGATGTATCGGAAGAAAGTTTACAAAAGTCTTATGGAACGATCACCAAAAGCTTGAGTCGTTTCGTAAGCGCAGGACGTATGACGGATGAAGAGAAAAATGGAATCTTATCCAATATAACTTCTACAGTTATATTGCAAGAGGCTTGCCAAAATGTAGAGCTTGTTATTGAAGCTGTACCAGAAATATTACAGTTGAAGAAGGAGATTTTTCAAAAGCTAGATTTATATACAGCGCAATCTACCATTCTAGCAACAAATACCTCTGAGTTAAGTGTAACTGCGATTGCAAGTGCAACGAGTCGTCCCGAAAAAGTAGTCGGAATGCACTGGTTTAACCCTGCTCCTGTTATGAAGCTCGTTGAAATTGTACGAGGAGTGGTTACGGCAGAAAGCACAATACAAGCAGTAAGAACAGTATCAGAAGAACTTGGAAAAGAAACGGTAGTTGTGAAAGATATGCAAGGATTTGTGACATCGCGGGCAATTGCTATTCATATGTTAGAGTGCATGCGTATGTATGAAGAAGGCATTACAAGTAAAGAGGAGATTGATAAAGCAATTAAGCTTGGTTTGAACTATCCAATGGGACCATTTGAACTAGCAGATTATGTAGGACTAGATACAATGCTATTTGCGAGCAAAGGACTAACAGAAGCATTTGGTGATAGGTTTAGAGCACCGCAAATACTTGTGAAACTTGTAGAAGCAGGGCATCTTGGAAGAAAGACTGAGAAAGGTTTTTATGATTATTCAAAAGGGAAAGTAGGAGAGAAAATATGAAGCGAGATGTTGTCATTGTTGAAGCTGTACGTACGCCGGTTGGTAAAAGAAATGGAGCGTTTCGTTTACTTCATCCAGTACAACTTGCGGCAGTTGCACTGGATGAAGTAACAAAACGGGGAAATATAGAGAAAGGACTCATAGAAGATATTGTTATGGGTTGTGTAACGCCAATTAACGAACAAGGTTTTAATATTGGAAGACTTTCAGCACTCGAAGCAGGTTTTCCTATAACAGTTCCGGCAGTAACGATTAATCGTCTTTGCGGTTCTGGGCAACAGGCGATTCACTTTGCCGCGCAAGAAATTAAATCAGGGGATATCGATATTACAATTGCAGCTGGTGTAGAACATATGACAAAAGTTCCTATTTTAAGCGATGGAAATGAACAGACTATCCCAAGTAGTCTTCATGAAAAGTATCAAATTGTACATCAAGGTGTGTCTGCTGAGATGATTGCAGAAAAATACGGTATTACCCGTGAACAGTTAGATACTTACGCGTTAGAAAGTCATAGACGAGCACTTCAAGCGATTGAATCTGGAAACTTTCAGCGAGAGATTGTCCCACTGCGCGGTGTAGATAAAGAAGGAAATGAAATATTAGTTGAAAATGATGAAGGACCGAGAAGGGATACTTCTTATGAAGCGTTAGCCAATTTAAAAACGGTGTTTAAAGAAAATGGAGTAATTACAGCAGGGAATGCAAGCCAAATTAGTGATGGTGCTGCAGCGATCTTGCTGATGGATAGTGAAAAAGCGAAAGAGCTGGGGTGTAAAGCGCGTGCTCGTATTGTGAATCAAGTGGTTGTTGGTTCTGATCCGACGACAATGCTTGATGGTGTTATCCCTGCAACGAAAAAAGTGCTGCAAAAATCAAATTTAACAATTCAGGATATGGATGTTATAGAGATTAATGAAGCATTTGCATCGGTTGTGTTAGCATGGCAAAAGGAAATGGAAGCAGATTTGCAAAAGGTCAATGTTAATGGTGGTGCAATTGCATTGGGTCATCCACTTGGGGCAACTGGTGCGAAATTAATGACTTCTCTTCTTCATGAATTGGAGAGGAGGCAGGGAAGATATGGCCTGCTGACAATTTGCATTGGACATGGGATGTCGACTGCAACGATAATTGAAAGAATGTGAAAAGGCGTGCAGAAATTCGTCTGCACGCTGTTATGTGGCTACTGCTTGTAAAATATCGATTGGTGAGAGTTAATAATCAGTTGATAAGGAAGCAAACCCTCTACTGATTAAAGTTTTACTTTATTTAAACGTATGTTTTCGGATTTTTAGAGTTCCTTTAGGCCGCTTTTACTTCTAAAACTGTACCTGTTTTTGCATCTACTAAAAATTCGAATCGTTCTTGTATATCATTCAAAATTGTTGTAAGACCGCCGCGGTATACTTCGTACGCGACATCATATTTTTCAAATGTCTCTGGAACCATATGTACCCAAGAGCCAGTAACTTCGCCTTTATGACTTAATGCTTGTTTCACCATTTTCAATGCTTTTTCTGAAGAAATATGGGATTGTTCTTGAACTTTGTTTGCAACAAGATAACCAGCTGCAAAACCAACACCAACACCAGCTAGTAAACCTTTCCAGCTCATATATTCACCTCACTTCTATAAAATAGTGTATCGATAACAATTATAATGCAATTTTAACGAAAAAAGAAGAAACTAGAAACATTTCGAAAATTTCGTTACAATAAAAAGAGGTATTCTACTAAGGTTTGAAAGAAGGGGACTTCGTGAATAAAGAGACATTAGAATTATTTCGCACGTTAACAGAATTACAAGGTACATCAGGATTTGAGCATGATGTGCGCCGCTTTATGAAACAAGAGCTAAGTAAATATGCAGATGAAATCGTCCAAGATGGTTTAGGTAGCGTATTCGGCCTGAAAAAAGGGGATGAAACTGGCCCACGTGTACTTGTAGCTGGTCATATGGATGAAGTCGGCTTTATGGTTACGCAAATTATGAAAAACGGAATGATTCGTTTTCAAACGCTAGGCGGCTGGTGGAGTCAAGTATTACTAGCACAGCGTGTACAAATTATGACGAAAAACGGACCGGTTGTTGGGGTTGTTGGTTCCATTCCCCCTCATTTATTAAGTGATGCGCAACGTGCAAAACCAATGGATATAAAAAATATGTTAATTGATATCGGTGCAGATAGTTATGAAGATGCGCTTGAAATTGGTGTGAAACCAGGACAACAAATTGTTCCAATTTGTCCGTTTACACCGATGGCAAATGAAAAGAAAATCATGGCAAAAGCTTGGGATAACCGTTATGGCTGTGGGCTTGCGATCGAATTATTAAAAGAACTAAAAGATGAAACATTACCAAATACATTATATTCTGGTGCAACTGTACAAGAAGAAGTAGGACTTCGAGGGGCGCAAACAGCTGCGAACATGATTCAGCCAGATATTTTCTATGCGCTTGATGCAAGTCCAGCAAATGATGCATCTGGGGATAAAACGCAGTTCGGCCAATTAGGAAAAGGAGCGCTTCTTCGTATTTATGACCGTACAATGGTAACACATAGAGGAATACGTGAATTTATTTTAGATACAGCAGAAACACATAACATTCCATACCAATACTTTGTTTCACAAGGTGGTACAGATGCTGGTCGTGTACATACAAGTAACTCTGGTATTCCGTCAGCAGTAATTGGTGTTTGCGCTCGTTACGTTCATACACATGCATCTATTTTACATGTGGATGATTATGCAGCAGCGAAAGAATTGATTACGAAACTTGTGAAAGCAACAGATAAAACGACGTTAGAAACAATTAAAAATAACGCTTAAAAGAGAGGGATAAAACCCTTTCTTTTTTTGATGGAAAAGAGTGTCTGCTCATTTATAAATCAATAGTGGAGGAACCACATGACAAAAAAATGGGTAATAATCGGTATTATAGTGTCGGTTATAGCTATACTATTTTTGGTGAATCGCAGTGTCTTTGAGGAGGGAGTGAAAGATGCAGATATTCATGAAATCGTACAATTTATGGAGGACATGAAGAACGGAAAAGAGGGAGAAATTACAGTAGCTCGTCAATATTTTGGAGGAAAGGCTTCTTTAGCCAGTGATGCACCTAAAGAGGCAGAAGGTTGGCTCATATATCATTTAAAATCCCATTATGATGAAAAAACAAAAGAAAGTTGGATAGAAGTGATACCTGACCTGAGTCGTTTCAAGCAGTCACCGGATCTTCCTATTGAAATTATTACTTCGCCAGAGCAATGTAGTTACATAAGTTATAAGCGGGATTTAGAAAGAGACACAGGAAAATACATGCTGACAGAATGTACGCATAGATGGGAATATGAATTGCCATAAAAAATAATTCGAATTTTTTCGTATTGACCAGGATGTATATAGAGATCGAGGTGGATAAGATGAAAGTAGCAATTGGATCGAAAAATCAAACAAAAGTAGGAGCCGTACAAGAAGTATGGAAAGATGCGATTATTACTGCAGTTTCCGTTCCTTCAGGAGTCGCAGCGCAACCATTCTCTGATGAAGAAACGATGCAAGGTGCAATCAATAGAGCAAAGCGAGCGCTAGAAGCAGAGCAAGCTGACATCGGGTTTGGATTAGAAGGAGGCGTTATGAAAACAGATCACGGCTTGTTTATGTGTAACTGGGGTGCTTTAGCAACAAGGGAAGGGAAAATATTTATAGCGGGCGGGGCGCGTATTAAGTTACCCGACGATTTTCTTGCTCCTCTTGAAAGCGGGAAAGAGCTAAGCGAAGTCATGGAGGAATTTGTAATGCGGAAAGATATTCGCAGTCATGAAGGTGCAATTGGAATCTTCACAGATCATCATGTGGATCGTACAGGGTTATTTGTACATATTGTAAAGCTGTTAATTGGACAATATAAGTATGATGAAAAGCAAGCATAAACCTTGCACCATGCGTGATGTATGGTAGTATAAAAGAAAGATTACACATGAAAAGATACACTTCGTTAGAGGAGGAAATATAGATGAAATCATTAGAAAGTATGGAGCAATTCCAAGAGTTAAAAAATGAAGAGAAAGTAATTTTTATGTTCTCAGCAGAATGGTGCCCAGATTGCCGTTTTGTTGATCCATTTATGCCGGAAGTGGAAGAGAAATATAGTGATTTCTCATTTTACTATGTAGATCGTGATGAATTTATTGATCTATGCGTGAAATTAGACGTATTTGGCATTCCGAGCTTTGTAGCGTACAATAAAGGTGAAGAAACTGGACGCTATGTAAACAAAGATCGTAAAACACAAGAACAAATTGAAGCGTTTATTGAAGGGTTAAAATAAGGCGAGTAGCCAATTAAATTGTAAAAGCAACCTCTACCTTCGCGGGGGAGGTTATTTTTTTGGAAGGGAGGCAAACAAGATGAAAATGACAAATAAAAAAATGAAAGAAGAGCTAATGAGTAGATTAGCTCGCCCAGAATGGGAATTTCATTATGATAGTGAAAAAGATGTACTTCGCATTGAGCAAAAAGATACGAAAAAAGGTATTAACATTTCGCTTCCAGGAGTTGTAGCAAAATGGGAAGTGAAAAAAGAAGCGGCAATTGAAGATGTCGTCTATTACGTGCAAGAGGCACTGGTTGCAATGCATAAAGAAGAAAGCAGTGCAGCAAAAATTCTGCCGGTTATTCGCTCTACTTCTTTCCCGAAACAAGCCGAGGAAGGCAATCCGTTTTTAATGACGGATCATACAGCAGAAACGCGCATTTATTATGCATTAGACTCTAATAAAACATATCGCTTAATTGATGAGCGTTTATTACAAAAATTAGGGCTTACTGAGCAGCAAGTACGTGAAATGGCATTGTTTAATGTGCGTTCATTAAGTCATACATTTAAGCAAGATGAAGTAGCAGGAAATACATTTTATTTCTTAAACACAAATGATGGCTATGATGCGAGTCGTATTTTGAATGAATCGCTATTACAATCAATGCGTGAAAAGATTTCAGGCGACATGGTGGTGGCTGTTCCGCACCAAGATGTTTTAATTATTGCTGATATCGTGAACGAAATCGGTTATGATATTATTGCACAAATGACAATGAAGTTTTTTGCTGAGGGTCATGTTCCGATTACATCACTTTCATTTGTATATGAAGATGGGAACTTTGAGCCGATCTTTATTTTAGCAAAAAATCGGAAGAAGACAGATGGAAAAGAGAAAGGATGAACAAAGTGAACGTTTTTTATAACCTTGAAGGAATTGGCGACACATTAATCGTTGCCTTACAAGATATCACATTAGAAAACCGTACGTTTGACCGCAAAGGAGATGTTGCTCGCGTTTATGATCGTGAAAGCAATGTAACAGGAGGATTTAACATCTTTAATGCGTCTTCTTATGTAGAAGTAAAGGAAACTGGAAACCTTACTTTGACAAAAGAGCTTGTTGAAAAGATCAATGAAATCTTAGCGAAGAATGGCTTTGAAGAAAAAGTAGAAGCAGATCTAACGCCGAAATTTGTTGTTGGCTACGTAGCTGAAAAAGAAAAACATCCAAATGCTGATAAATTAAGCATTTGTAAAGTGGAAATTGGTACAGAGACATTGCAAATCGTATGTGGCGCACCAAACGTTGATGCAGGACAAAAAGTTGTTGTCGCAAAAATCGGTGCTGTAATGCCAAGTGGTATGCTAATTAAACCAGCTGAACTTCGCGGTACTCCATCTTCTGGTATGCTTTGCTCTGCACGTGAATTAGAGCTTCCAGATGCTCCGCAAGAAAAAGGTATCCTTGTATTAGAAGATAGCTATGAAGTTGGACAAGAATTTAAATTTTAATTGATATAGAAAAGTAGCCTCATTATAAAATGAGGCTACTTTTTTTGCGGAAATGTCCCTAGATTGTAACGCTTTTCCCAAAAAATCATATTGTATTTCAAAAACAAATTAGTTAAAATTTAGAAAAAATAGAAGGGGATAGGAGTGTATGAAACAGCATCCAAAAGTAAAAGAGCTTCTAGGTCTTATCGAAACTTCGAGGAAACATGATATTGAATTACAATCATTTGAAATATACTTATTTCATGAAAATGAATTGGAAAAGGGACAAACGGGATATCGATATGATAAAAACAAAAATTCGCTTATTGGTGGAAAAAAGGGAGATTGGCAAGAGGGTTGGATTGTTATTGGATATGAGACGGATATGGGTGATCCTATCTTTGTTGATATAAAGAATGATCTTCAGCCCATATACACAGCAGAAAAAGGAGCAGAGATATGGGAACCAGTTTGTATCGCACGTAGTATTGATGAGATTATGAAACTATTTTAAATATAGACATAAAAAGTGAAAAATCTAATTGAAAACCTTTCTCTTAAGTTGGAAGAGAGCGTCGACCTTACCCTATGCGGAGTGAAAACAAAGAGAGAATAAGAGTAGGTCCTTTTTTCTTCATAGCCGCGATTTATATGCGAAAACCTAAATAAAAATTGAAAAACCGGCATGAAATCTTTCTTTTTAGATGGGAGAGAAACGATGAAGTATATAAAAATGATGTGTGTAGTTGCATTACTTGGAATATATATGGGTGCATGCTCGAAAGAACAAGAAAAAGAAACGCTATCTACTGTTCAAGAAGAGAGTAAAAAGGTTGTAGAAAACAAGAAAGAAGCCCCGCCAGAGAAGCAAGAGAAGCAAGAGAAGAAAGTAGAAACTGAATTACCAGTGGAACAAAATGGAGAACAAGAGAAAAAAACTGAACAAGAGTTATCCACGGAGCAAGATCAAAAACAAGAGCCAAAGGTAGAACAAGTACCACCGGCTGAGGAATCAGCGAACCCTCCTGCGGTAAAAGTAGATGCTGAGCAAAAACAAGGGAAGTTTCTTGTGGTGATTGATCCAGGGCATCAAGAGAAAGCAAATTTAAATTTAGAACCAATTGGCCCGGGTGCAGTTGAACAGAAATATAAAGTGACTGATGGAACGACTGGTGTTGTGACGAAAAAACGAGAATCTGTTCTTGTATTAGAAGCTGCGGTTATGCTAAAAGAGAAGCTCGAAGCGAAAGGCATGCAAGTACTGATGACAAGAACAACACATGATGTTGACATCAGTAATAAAGAACGTGCGACATTTGCGAATGATCATCAAGCGAACTTATTTTTACGTCTTCATGCAGATGGTTCTGAAAATCGAGCGCAAACAGGGTTTGCTGTATTGACGCCAGCGGAAGGAAATACATATACAAAAGAAATTTATACAGAAAGCTTACAAGTTTCTCAAATAATCGTAAAGAAAATGAAAGAAAACAGCCAAGTAAAAGTAAATGGGATTAAGTTTCGAGATGATCTTTCCGGATTCAATTGGTCAAAAGTTCCAGGCGTTTTACTTGAACTTGGATTTATGTCGAATCCTGAAGAAGATCAGAAACTATCAGACACACAATATTTAGGATCTTTACTGCAAAGTGTGGCAGAGAGTGTAGAAGAATACCGGAGGATTAAGCTCTAAGTGGCAGCCTTATATATGAGGCTGCTATTTTCTTATATAAAAACAACTTTTTAAGGTAGTAGAGAGTATCAGATCGTGGATAGAAGCGATCAGGTCACCTTCCTGCGAGAACACGAGTACAAGGTCACTTTTTGTTTTTCGGGTACCGACTTATATGTTGAAAAATTAAAATAGATTTGTATTATACTTACTGAAAATTTGAATATGGTGTACAAAATACAAGAACGTAATTTTACCTGCACTTTTTGCCGAATGCTGATACAATAAAGGATGTTACTATTTAGTAGAAAGAGTGGTAAACATGTTAGATTGGATGAAAAAGCTGTTTAACAAAGAGGAACATCAGGAAGAAAAAACAGCGATGAATAAAGAAGTACCGAAGAACACTGAAAGTAAGCCGAAAATTCCTCGTGTAAACCACTACACTGCAGCAAGAGAAGCGCAAATGGCTAGTCGGAATTCAGGTGTGAAATGCCGATTTCCGTTAGTGCCTGATGATGGATTCGATGAGGAGAATGTGGAAGAATCAACACATGTTGAAAAGCAGCCACTGCCGAGAGTAACAAACATGGAGAGGCGCGAACCGAGATATGTAGAAGAACCTATTCATACATTTGTCCCTCAACAAGCTGAACGAGAAATTAAGCCAGAGCCGTTCATACAAAAAAAATCTGTACCAACACAAGAAGGAAATCGAAGACCATTTCGCCCAACAGAGATGATTTCACCGATCTTTGGATATAAACGTCCGTCTATGGAGAAAGAAGAAGTGAAGACGGAAGAAAAAAAGCAGGAAGATCTTGAAATATCGGTTGAAGGAAAATCAGTCGTCGATGCATGGCTAGAGAAAAAAGGATACTCACTTGCCGATTTCTCAGACGAATCCTTTGTTCCTTCTGAGAAGCAGGATGAAAATCTAGATCATCAACAACAAGAAAGTAAAAAAGAGGAAAAATCCGTTGTTGATCAGTGGCTAGAGAAAAACGGTTACGATTCTGAACGTTCACTTAGTTCGTTAGAAGAGCAAGGCAAGGTAGATATCGCTTCAGACTCGCGTCCATTTGCAACTGATAGCTTGTTACATAAATCAGTTGGACAGGATAACAAGAAAGAAGAACATAATGCTCAAAACGTACAGATATTTAGACAAGAACCAGATGTAGTGGTGTTATCACAAGATGATAACGGAGGAAATGAAGAATCTCTACAAGGCCAATTACAAGACTCTACTGTAGAGAACATCAATACAACGTCAACGAAAGAAATTGAATATAAGAAAGAGACAGAAGAACAGTCAGTAGAGAACGCTGTTTTGAAAGAAAATGTTATTGAAGAAAAAGTTGAAGTAGTAGAAGAAAGTGAAACAGCGCCGGAAGTTGAAGTAGTGGAAGAAAGTGAAACAGCGCCGGAAGTTGAAGTAGTAGAAGAAAGTGAAACAGCGCCGGAAGTTGAAGTAGTAGAAGAAAGTGAAACAGCGCCGGAAGTTGAAGTAGTGGAAGAAAGTGAAACAGCGCCGGAAGTTGAAGTAGCGGAAGAAAGTGAAACAGCGCCGGAAGTTGAAGTAGTGGAAGAAAGTGAAACAGCACCGGAAGTTGAAGTAGTAGAAGAAAGTGAAACAGCGCCGGAAGTTGAAGTAGTAGAAGAAAGTGAAACAGCGCCGGAAGTTGAAGTAGTAGAAGAAAGTGAAACAGCGCCGGAAGTTGAAGTAGTGGAAGAAAGTGAAACAGCACCGGAAGTTGAAGTAGTGGAAGAAAGTGAAACAGCGCCGGAAGTTGAAGTAGTGGAAGAAAGTGAAACAGCGCCGGAAGTTGAAGTAGCGGAAGAAAGTGAAACAGCACCGGAAGTTGAAGTAGTGGAAGAAAGTGAAACAGCACCGGAAGTTGAAGTAGCGGAAGAAAATGAAACAGCACCGGAAGTTGAAGTAGTGGAAGAAAGTGAAACAGCACCGGAAGTTGAAGTAGCGGAAGAATCTGAAACAACGCCGGAAGTTGAAGTAGTAGAAGAACCTGCAGAACAAGAGAAGTTTGTTTCTAAAGCAGAAAACGATATTTCTGAAACAGCTTTAGCGGCGGATAAGCATACGAAAGAAGTGATTCAAAACTTTGCAAATGTATTAATTGAAGAGGCAGAAGAAAAGCAAGAGGTTGCTTTGGAACAGCCTGTTAAGCAAAAAGAAGAACCGAAGCGTGAGAAGAAGCGCCATGTGCCGTTTAATGTTGTGATGTTAAAGCAAGACAGAAGAAAGTTGATGGAGAGGCATGCGGTTAGGGTGCAAACACCGCAGACTCCTGTAAAACAAGCTGAAGAAACTTCGCAAGTGAACGCGCAACCTGTGCAACAAGTGGAAGAAATACCACAAGAAAAAGGGCGAACTGAACAGCAAGTTGTAGTGGAAACCCAAGTGGAAGAGAAACCAGCACAGCAAGTTGTAGTGGAAACCCAAGTGGAAGAGAAACCAGCACAGCAAGTTGTAGTGGAAACCCAAGTGGAAGAGAAACCAGCACAGCAAGTTGTAGTGGAAACTCAAGTGAAAGAGAGAGCAGTAGAACAAGTTGTGGTAGAAACTCAAGTAGAAGAGAGACCAGTAGAACGAGTTGTAGCGGAAGCTCGAGTAATAGGGAAGCCAGTACAGCAAACAGAAGTGAAGGCACCTGTTGCAAATGGAGGAGTACAAGAAAAAGCATACGTTGTAGCCAAAAGAGAGAATGATATGCGTAATGTACTGCAAACACCGCCGGAATATACAATGCCACCATTAACATTATTGACGATCCCTACGCAAGCGGCGTTAGATAATACAGAATGGTTAGAAGAACAGAAAGAATTATTAGATACGACGTTTAATAATTTCCATGTTGGGGCTCATGTTATTAATGTTTCACAAGGACCGGCTGTAACCCGCTTTGAAGTACAACCTGATCCAGGTGTGAAAGTAAATAAAATTACAAACTTAAGCGATGATATTAAGCTGAGTTTAGCTGCAAAAGATATTCGAATTGAAGCACCGATTCCAGGGAAAAGCGCAATCGGAATTGAGGTTCCGAATAAAGAGAGTAAGCCGGTATTTCTAAGGGAAATCTTGAGAAGCCCTGTGTTCACGAAGAGTGAATCCCCGCTTACGGTTGCACTTGGGCTTGATATTTCTGGAGAACCAATTGTAACGGATATTAGGAAAATGCCACATGGACTGATTGCTGGTGCGACTGGTTCAGGGAAAAGTGTGTGCATTAACGCGATTTTAACGAGTATTTTATATAAAGCAAAACCGCATGAAGTGAAGTTGATGCTGATTGATCCAAAAATGGTAGAGCTTGCACCATATAATTCTGTTCCACATCTTGTAGCACCTGTTATTACCGATGTAAAAGCAGCTACAGCAGCGTTAAAATGGGCTGTAGAAGAGATGGAGCGCCGTTATGAATTGTTTGCGCATGCTGGTGCACGTGATTTAAATCGTTATAATACAATTGTGAGCGAGCAGGAAGTTCCAGGTGAGGCATTACCATATATCGTCATTGTGATTGATGAGTTAGCTGATTTAATGATGGTTGCTCCTGGTGATGTTGAGGAAGCAATTTGCCGTATTGCTCAAAAAGCACGTGCTTGTGGTATTCATCTATTAGTTGCAACGCAGCGTCCATCTGTAGATGTTATTACAGGATTAATTAAATCGAATATTCCAACGCGTATTGCGTTTACAGTATCATCCCAAGTCGATTCACGTACAATCATTGATATTGGGGGCGCGGAAAAATTACTTGGCCGCGGTGATATGCTATTTTTAGGAAACGGTACGTCAAAACCTGTTCGTGTGCAAGGTGTATACGTATCAGATGATGAAATTGAAAAAACAGTTGAACATGTGAAAAAGCAAATGAAACCAAACTATTTATTTAAGCAAGAGGATTTATTGGCAAAAACAGAGCAACATGAAGCCGAAGATGAACTGTTTTTTGATGCATGTCAATTTGTTGTAGAACAAGGGGGCGCGTCCACATCTTCTGTACAGAGAAAATTCCGTATTGGTTATAATCGTGCGGCACGTCTTATTGAAGAGATGGAAGCGCAAGGAATTATTTCCGAAGCACGGGGAACAAAACCGAGGGATGTCCTTATTTCAGAGGATGAGTTTGCTGCTATGCAGGAAACGAATGTATAGGAAGCGGTTTTGCTGTATACTAAGAGAAAATGTTGGATAGTAAAGTAGGGAGTAAACGACATGAAAGAAATTGAATTAAAATTAAAAGGTGAAATCAATCGACTAACAAATAAAACATTTAAATTTGATGAACGAGTTGGGGAAGGCTGGTTCTCTGCTGTTTACTTTTTAAAAACTCGTGACATTATTCAAGAATTTCGCCCAAAAAGTGTTGTGACAATGCAATTTTTCCAAAAAGAACATGCGGTACTTTGCGGAACAGATGAAGTATTAGCATTGTTACAAACATTCGCTACACATCCTGAAGAACTTGAAATTCATTCTTTAAAGGATGGGGACAATATTAATCCATTTGAAACAGTTCTAACAATTACAGGGCCTTATGAATATTTCGGATTTTTAGAAGGTGTAATTGATGGGATTTTAGCTCGTCGTACATCTGTTGCGACAAATGTATATAACGTTGTACAAGCTGCTCGCAGCGGTGAAAAAGCAAAACCTGTTATTTTCATGGGAGACCGTGATGATCATTATACACAGCAAGCTGGTGACGGATATGCTGCGTATATCGGTGGCATGAGCGCACAGGCAACGCATGCAATGAATGAATGGTGGGGCAAGAGTGGAATGGGGACAATGCCTCACGCATTAATTCAAATGTTTAATGGTGATGTTGTAGAAGCTGCGAAAGCATACCATAAAAAGTTTCCAGAGGACGATCTTGTTGTACTGATTGACTATAACAATGATGTTATTACAGATGGGCTTCGCGTTGCACGTGAATTCGGTTCAGAATTAAAAGGTGTACGTATTGATACATCACGTACAATGATTGATCAGTATTTCATTCGTCATCCAGAAGTGCTTGGAACATTTGACCCACGTGGTGTCAATCCATCACTTGTTTTCGCTCTTCGTAAAGCGCTCGATGAGGAAGGGTTCCAGCACGTAGATATTGTTGTAACTGGTGGATTCGATGAAAAACGTATTCGTGAATTTGAAGCACAAAATGTTCCTGTAGATTTATACGGAGTAGGAAGCAGTTTATTAAAGATGAATATTGGTTTTACAGGTGATAATGTAGAATTAAATGGAAAACCAGAAGCGAAGGCTGGACGTAAATATCGTCCAAACCCACGTTTAGAGCGTGTTGAATTAGAAAAAAGAGAAGAGATGTAAAAACTTGAAAAACTGATAGGTGATTGACCCTATCAGTTTTTCTGTTATCATAGTATAACGGATTGTTTTTTGCTATAATAAGTTTGTTGTGGACATATAAGAAGTACGTACGTGTTTATCCCGATTGGTGAGAAATGATAAAAGTTCCGCTATATCGAAAATGTATGATGATTACCAAAATAAGAAAAGATTCATATACTGTCTTATAGATAGGCCGTTGTATTAGTTCGAAATGTTGGAGGTTCTTTAAGATGACAGTTTACCATTTTGTAGGAATTAAAGGAACAGGAATGAGTTCATTAGCACAAATTCTTCATGATATGAAGCATACTGTTCAAGGTTCTGATTTTGAAAAGCGTTTCTTTACACAAACAGCATTGGAAAAGCGTGGTATCTCCATCCTTCCTTTTGATAAAAACAATGTAAAAGAAGGACAAGTGATTATCGCCGGAAATGCATTCCCTGATACGCATGAAGAAATTGTAGCGGCGAAAGAGTTAAATCTCCCAGTACACCGTTACCATCACTTTTTAGGGGACCTTATGAGTAAGTATACAAGTGTTGCTATAACAGGTGCACATGGAAAAACATCAACAACTGGTTTGTTAGCCCATGTAATGCAAGGTGCACACCCAACATCTTACCTTATTGGAGATGGAACAGGGCATGGGGTAGAAAATAGTAAGTATTTTGTGTTTGAGGCATGTGAGTATCGTCGTCATTTCTTGTCTTACTATCCAGACTATGCAATTATGACAAATATTGATTTTGACCATCCAGACTACTTTACAGACATTAATGATGTGTTTAGTGCATTCCAAGAGATGGCGCTTCAAGTGAAAAAAGGAATTATTGCATGTGGTGATGATGAAGAACTTCAAAAAATTCAAGCGAAAGTACCTGTTATTTTCTATGGATTTGGTGAAGATAATGATTTCCAAGCACGTAACATCCAAAAGAGAACAGATGGTACTGTATTCGATGTATTCGTTCGTAATACGTATTATGAAACGTTCAAAATCACAGGATACGGCAATCATAGCGTCTTAAATGCACTAGCAGTTATTGCGCTTTGTCATTATGAAAATGTTGATGTAGAAGCAGTAAAACATCAATTAACAACGTTTGAAGGTGTAAAACGTCGCTTTAATGAAAAGCCGATGGGAGAACAGGTCATCATTGATGATTATGCACACCATCCGACAGAAATTAACGCAACGATTGAAGCAGCTCGTCAAAAACATCCAGAGCGTGAAATTGTCGCTGTATTCCAGCCGCACACATTCTCACGTACAGAAAAGTTCTTAGATGAGTTTGCAGAAAGCCTAAGCAAGGCTGATCAAGTATATCTATGTGATATTTTCGGATCAGCACGTGAAAACAAAGGTGACTTAACGATTCAAGATCTGCAACAACGTATTGATGGTGCAGAATTAATTACAGATACAACAACGGATGTATTAAAGAAACATAAAAACGGCGTTCTTATTTTCATGGGCGCAGGTGACATCCAAAAATTCGAAGCGGCTTACGTGAAAGAAGTGCAAGTTGCGGAGAAGTAATAAAGGGAAGACGTGCAGCGGTGGCTGCACGTCTTTTTTTATTTATGTATTGACCTAGAGTTAACTCTAAGTTGTAAGATGAAAATGTGAAAAAACAAGGGGGAGATAACATGTATAAGATTGGTGAAGTAGCAGAGTTAACAGGGATGAGCATTCATACACTTCGCTATTATGAAAAACTGGGATTATTACCACCACCGACACGGAATAGCGGCATTCGCCAATATACAGAAGTAGATGTACGCTTGTTGAAATTTTTGTACTCGTTAAAACAAACAGGAATGTCACTAGAAGAGATAGCAGAGTTTGCAAGTGACGGTTGCATTATAGAAGAAATTAAGCAAAGAAAAGAAGAAGTACCAGCTAAAATAAAAAAACGTATTTCGATTTTAACGGTTCATTTGGAACGTTTAAAGGAACAGCAAGAGCAATTACAGCGTGTAATAGAACTAACAGAGAATAAATTAGAGATTTATTATGGTTTTTTAGAAGACAAAGCCTTGGAGGAAGACAATGAAAAATAAAGTGTATGTTCAGTTGTTAGGCTTTGCAATATTTACGGGTGGGACATTCAATGCTTCGAAATACGCAGTACAATATTTTTCAGCAGTTCACATTGCGGCATGGCGTTTTGGAATAGCTGCTCTTGTAATGCTATGTATTTTAAAGATAAGAAAAAACTTTGAGTTAGAAGTATGGAAACAAAATATTGGCTATTATATTTTACTCGGCATAGTTGGGGTATTTGGCTTTAACTTCTTTTTCTTTTTAGGAATGAAAAATACGGAGGCTATAAACGGCTCGCTTATTATGGCGACGAATCCACTTGTTACAACGATATTGGCCAGTATAATTTTGCACGAAAGAATTGTAAAACGTCAAGCTATCGGAATGTTACTTGCATTGCTTGGAGTTATTTTTGTTATTACGCAAGGTTCGTTTTTTGTCATACAAAATTTAGCTTTTTCAAAAGGAGATTTCTACATTTTATTAGGGAATATTTGTTGGGCTTTATACGGTGTGCTAGGAAGAAAGTTTATTAAGGATGGTACTCCGATACAAACAACCACATATACAATGACTGTTGGAGCACTTGCTTTCATTATGGTCTCCTTCATGCAAAAGAGTGTAGCGCCTATTTCAGAAATTCCTCTACTAGCATGGCTATCAATCCTATTTATGGCGATTGGAATGAGCGTGCTTGGTTATCTTTGGTGGAATAAAGGAGTCGCGAAAATTGGAGCAGCAAAAACATCTTTGTTCTTTAATTTAGTTCCCGTTGTTACGATGTTTATTTCTTTTGTGGAAGGAGTAAATATAACAATCCCGCAATATTTAGGAATGATTTTAGTTATTACGGGTGTTTTATATTCTTCCGGTTTTCTTACTATAAAAACGAAAAAAGAGAGTGTGAATATATAAATCTTAACATTCCCTGATTTAAAGTGTTAGAATAATAAGAAATTAAAAAGGGGGATGGAGAAATGTTCATACTTCACGTTGATGATGAAATCGAACTTCAATTACTAGAAAAACATCATAAAGAAGAGTTATATCAATTAGTAGATCAAAACAGAGAGCATTTAAAAAGATGGCTTCCATGGGTAGATGGCACAAAATCTGCTGATGCATATGACGAAATTATTCCGATGTGGCTGAAGAAATTTGCGGATGGAAACGGTTTTGAGACAGGTATACGTTACAAAGGAAAGCTCGTTGGAATGGTTGGTATTCACGAGGTGAACTGGGCTAAGAAAGCAACAAGTCTTGGATACTACCTTGCAGAAGAAGCAGGCGAAAAAGGAATTATGACACGAAGTGTAAAAGCGGTACTTCGTTATGCGTTTGAGGATTTAAAATTAAACAAGATTGAAATCCGTTGTGGGGTAGAAAACAAGAAAAGTCGTGCGATTCCAGAGCGACTTGGTTTTAATTTAGACGGTATTTTGCGAGATGAAGAATGGTTATATGATCATTTTCATGATCTTGCGGTGTATAGTTTATTGGCTTCAGAATGGAAGAAGATTCAATGAGCCATATGAGTTGCATTCATTTTAATGGAGGGACCAACAAAGAATATTGCTGAATAAGGCGTTTCATAGTTTGTGAAAGCTGGAGATTAAAGTAGTCTCTAGCTTTTTTATTGTATCAAATGGTATAATTTGGTTGAGGGGTGATGATATGAACTTTCCTATCCAAAGAAGTACACCCATTATGATTTTTGTAAGTGTAATGTTAATTCTTATGGTTGTTTGGCCAATCGGAATGCTCATTATGGACAATGGAAACTGGGGATCAGCACTAATTGGAATGGCAATTTGTCTTATTGTAAATGTCCCGCTCGTTTGGGATGTATTTATTAAAAAGCATACGGTAGAAAATGGTGTACTCAAGTACGGTATATTAAATGATGACATTGTACTATCCGATGTGAGAGTTGTTCGCCAAGTTGGAAAATCCCTCGAAATTACAACAAATCAATATAAGGTGCATATGATTGCCATGCCGCGGAATAAGGAAAAATTGTTGTTGCTTATTCAAGAAGCAAATCCACATGTGAAAATAGATGTGAAAGCATAACGGGAGTGAGCAATGAAGCATATTAGACTGTTATTTTGTTTTGAATTATTGATGGTACTCGTCGTTTGTATGAGAGGGTATGTTCGCTGGGGATGGCCGATATACTTATCAATAGCAGTAGGCATTTTAGCAGTTGTACTTTTGTTTTATTATCATGCTCGTCAGACTAGAAGTAAGGAAAAGAGAGTGGAGAAATACAAGAAGAGCCCTCCTATTTAGAAGGAGAGCTCTTCTTCTTTTTATTTTAAATTCTCAGGATTCAATGCTTCTAATTCAGATACAACGAAGCGTCCGTCTTTACGGATTAATACGTCATCGAAGTAAATTTCACCGCCGCCGTATTCAGGGCGTTGGATGCATACTAAATCCCAGTGGATGTTAGAGTTGTTGCCGTTCCATGCATTGTCGTAAGCTTGTCCAGGAGTGAAGTGGAAGCTACCATCGATTTTTTCATCAAATAGGATATCACCCATTGGATGTAAGATGTATGGGTTTACGCCAATTGCAAATTCACCAACGTAGCGTGCACCTTCGTCAGTATCAAAGATTTTGTTAATACGTTCTGTATCATTTGCAGTTGCTTCAACGATTTTGCCATCTTTAAATTTCAGTTGTACATTTTCAAATGTATAGCCGTTATATGGTGATGGCGTATTGTAAGAAACTGTACCATTAACAGAATCGCGAACTGGTGCAGAGTATACTTCACCATCTGGAATATTTAAATGACCAGAGCATTTAATAGCTGGAATGTCTTTAATAGAGAATGTTAAGTCCGTTCCAGGGCCAACAAGGCGAACTTTATCTGTTTTGTTCATCAGTTCAACAAGGTTATCCATTGCTTTGTCCATTTTACCGTAATCTAAGTTACATACTTCGAAGTAGAAGTCCTCGAATGCTTCAGTGCTCATTTTCGCAAGCTGCGCCATAGATGCATTTGGGTAGCGAAGAACAACCCAGCGTGTTTTTGGAACGCGGATGTCTCTATGAACTTTTTTACCAACTGTTTGACCGTGGATTTTCATACGTTCACTTGGAACGTCAGCTTGTTCGTTAATGTTGTCGCCAGAACGAAGGCCGATATAAGCATCCATATCTTTCATTACGCTTGCTTCATATGCAGCGATTTGCTCAAAATGTTCTTCAGTAGCACCCATTAATAAAGAGCGATCAACTTGATGATCTTTCAATGAAACGAATGGGAAACCACCAGCTGCATATGCTTCTTTGACAAGTGCAGTTACAAGTTCTTTTTGCAGACCGAAGTTTTCGATTAATACTTTTTCGCCTTTTTGTAAGCGGATGGAGTAGTTAATTAAATTGTGTGCTAAAGTTTCAATACGTGGGTCTTTCATATGTAAAGCCTCCCTAGTAATTATATATCCATTTCTATTGTACCCTACTTGCTGGAATTTGTTGACTGATTTATGTTACAGTTGACGAACAAGTATGAAAATTCTTGCGGATCCATAAGGATTAGAACGAAACGGAAAATGATTGTATAATAGGAGAAAGTATGAAAAAGATAAAGGAAGTGATGAAATGCAAGTTCTTTTATACGTAAGTGCAGCTATAGCTGCCGTTGCTTTTGCAATTTTAGTGATATATACATGTAGAACCTTATTATCATTGCAGAAGACGTTAGAAAATGTTGCAAGTACATTAGAAGGCTTAGAGAAACAAATGCAAGGGATAAGCGTAGAGACAGAGCAATTATTACATAAGACGAATGCATTAGCCGATGATATTCAACAGAAATCTCAGTCGTTAAATAAAGTAGTAGAAGGCGTAGACGGAATTGGAACGACAATTCATTCTTTAAATACGAAACTTCGCAATGTATCGGATTCTGTAACAAATGAAATTGAAAATAATGCAGACAAAGTTGCCCAAGTTGTACAATGGAGTAGCGCAGCGATTGAAGTATATAATCATTTTCGAGCTACTAGACAAGAGAAAAAACTAGAAAAAGCAGAGAAAAAGTTAGAGAAGGCGGAGAAAAAAGAGAAGCGCTCTAGACTTCCAATTCGTATGAGAGGTGAATAACATGAGCATGACAAAAATCGAAACAATGGAAGAGTTTGAAGCATTGTTAGAAACAGCAGAACCATATATTCTTTTTAAACATAGTACAACATGCCCAATTAGCCAAGGAGCATACGCAGAGTTCGAGACATATTGTCACGATGCCAAAGAAGTACCTGCTTATTATTTATATGTGCAAGATGCAAGAGAAGTTTCGAATCGTACTGCAGAGCACTTTGGTATTAAACATGAGTCACCACAAGTATTATACATAAAAGATGGCATGGCGGTATGGCATACATCCCATTGGAATATTAAGAAGCAAACTTTAGAAGAGAACATCAAATAAAAAAGAGAGTGAACTAAAAGATTTTCTTTAGGTTCACTCTCTTTTTGTTTTTATTTTTTGCTTGCTTTATAGTTACTCAAGAATTTTTGTACTTTCTCTGGATCGGCTTTCAGCTCATTTCCTGTTTTCACAATTGGGCTGACTGTAGAAATAGCTTTAATTTTTTTGTTTTGATAAATGCTTAGAATCTCATCTTGATTGATAGAGTAGAGAACAGCTTTTCGTAAGTCTTCACTTTTCGTAACTTCGCGATTTGCTGTGTTAAATAGTAGGTAGCTTACACCATTACTCTCGATGTTTTGTAATGCTAATTTATTGTCATTTTTGATAAGGTCATGTTTTGTTTCTGGAACACTGGAATATAAATAAATCTCATTGTTGCGTAGTGCAGAAAGTGCACTATCTGTGTCTTTAATGAATCGAAGGGTTACATTTGAAATTTTCGGCTCATGCTTTGTCCCTTTTAAATAATTTGGGTTATTTTGGAAAAATGCTTCGTAATCATTCTTATAAGAAAGAATATAGGGACCACTTGCATATAACGTATTATTATATTTATTTCCATCTGTAACTGTATTTTGATCACCGTAAGGAATGTCTTTATTTACATCAAATGAAGCAACATCATAAGTATTGATGCTTTCTACCTGTGCTTTAGAGACGATACCTGCGGATTGATGCGCTAAATAGTTCAATACCTGTGGAAAAGGTGTTGTAGTTGTAAGTTTTACAACTTGATATTTCCCTTCCTTATTATTGGCTTGTTTTTTGTCAGTTACGAGCTCTGTAATTTTTGCAGTTAATCCCTTTTCAAGCTCTTCTCTTACGGATTTACTATTACCGGATTGTTTCACTTTATCGAGCGTGCTGAGGTCTGTAACGATTTCTACATTTTGAATATGTTCATGTAAACTATATGTGCGGTGATCAGGAACAGATTTTTTATCTTTTGCTCGATTCAGTGAGAAAATTACATCATCAGCTCCTACACGTTCACCAGTATCTTCTGCCTTTTTGTTCGAAATTTTCGAGAAATTTATATCATCTCTAAGTAGGAAATAGTATTCTGAATTCCCTTCCGCCATACTGTAGTTATGAGATAAAGATCCCTCAGATGTGATTTTGTCATTATCTGTAAGGTTGATAAGTCGAACATACATATTTGTATTGATCATATTAATAGAGCCATCATTACCTTTAATAGGATCAAGTGATGTTAATGTTGAAGCAGTTTGCGTAAGAACAAGAGGTGCTGTTTCACGTTTACTAGTGTCTTTGAAATCAATTGATTCCCATACGAGAGCACGAGATTTCGCCAATCTTACTGAATCCTTATTTAAAATATCTTTATTGATAGCTTGTGTTTTCAATGATGTGTAAAGCGGTACGATATAGGCTTTATTAAATACAAGACGTTGTTCTAATTGTTTGTACGTATTTGCATATTCTTTCGGAGTCTGTGTGCTCGCTTTATCGATTAGTTTATCGATTTCTGCATCAGCCAGTATGCTGTAGTCTCCACCTGTTTTGAATAATGAACGTACTGCATAATCAGGATTACCGGTAACTGTGGTCCAACTAGATAACGCAACATCATAGTTACCCGCATTTTGCTGCGCTTTGAAACTTCCATAATCGGGTTGGATGTTTAATTTCACTTTGAATCCATTTTTGGTAAGTTGATCTCGAACGATATTAATGTCCGTTTCACTACCACTTTGGCCAAGGATTTCGATTTCTACTGGATTTTTATCATCAACTACACTAGTTTTCTTCTTTTCTTTTTCTGCCACTTCTGATTTTGTATTTACAGAGCATCCTGCTACTAACAATACAGATGTTAGCAGGAGAGAAGTTAAAACTTTTTTCACAATAAATTCCTCCTCAAAGCATAGTGATAGATTTAATCTAATTTTGGATCTAGTGCATCTCTCAAGCCATCACCCAAAAAGTTGAAGGATAAGACAAGAGCAATGATGGCAAGACCTGGATATATTGCCAAATAGGAATGAGATTCAAGGTACGTGCTTCCAATCTTTAAAATGTTCCCCCACTCTGGTATGTGCGGTTCGACACCTAATCCTAGGTAGCTTAAGCTGCTTGTCGCAATGACAGCACCTCCAATCGTAAGGGTCGATTTAACAATCATTGGCGCAAGTGAATTTGGGACAATATGTTTAAAAATAATAGAAAAATTATTTAATCCGTATGCACGTGCGGAAAGCACATATTCATAATTTGATACCATCATTACATTTGCTCGCATTGTTCGAGCATATGTTGGGATGGATCCAACGCTGAGTGCGACAATTAAATTTGTTGTATTCGCTCCAAAAGCAGCAATTATTGCAATTGCTAATAAAATACCTGGAATTGCATATAAGATATCTAGGAGTCTCATAATAATATTATCTGTACGGTGACCGTAATAGCCTGATAATGCTCCTAAAATACCACCAATAACTACAGGAATAATCGTCGAGATTAAACCAACAACTAGCGAAATACGAGCTCCAAATACGATTCTAGAAAACAAATCTCTTCCGAAATTATCTGTTCCGAATGGGTAAGCAAGACTTGGAGCCTGAAGAATAACATTATAATTATTTTCGACAGCCATACTGTAGTCGAATGTTAAATAGCTACATATAGAAATAGAAAATATAAAAACGATAAAGAAAAGTCCTAGCATAGCTGTTGTATTCTGCGTGATTTTTTTCCACATACTATCCCATTGCATCATTCTCGTTTTATCGTTACTGTAAATTTTTAGAATCAGATTTATTCCAAGCAATAGAGCAAAAAGGTTACCTGTTATAGCTGTAAGTAAAAGTGGAATGGCTATGTATATGAACCAAGGTGCTATTTTATTATTTTGTACATACTTTGCTATTAGCAAAAGTGTGATTAGCTGGAATATTAAGACTAGAAGTAGTATAAACATTGATGAAAGAAATGTATCTGCAACATACGGTTTAAACAGGTTAAGTGCTGATAAAGCAATAATAAGGAGCTGTGTAAGAAACATGTATACAGCAAATGTATATTCAAGTGTCTTTTGTTTTTTTATTAAATGGAATGCAGTGATAGTAATAAAGATATTACCGACGAAGATACTTAAAAGTTGTATGTAACCCAGTAGCCTCGTCTTATTTTGTACATACCCTACATGAAGAAGGTCATGCTTAACTTTAAGTGTGATAATAAATTGCAAGCATGTAAATAGAATGTAGGCGATAAACGTACCGAATATATATATGTTTAATGTTTGATGGCTAAAGTCATAGATATTTAGGCCTAGAATAAAAGTGAGTGTGAAAGATAGAATACATGTGAAACTAGCTTGTGTGTATTCTGGGAGTGAATGTAGAATTTGTGTCTTTTGATGATTTTTTATTGATTTTATGGTCTTGAGCATGAATACACCTTCTTTAATATTGTTTCATTTTCGAACGGATACGGGGATCAAAAAATGCATACAAGATGTCGATAAATACATTCACTAAGGAGATGGTAATCGCTACATAAATAACTCCACCCATAATGCTTGGAATATCAGGAATAAACTGTTTATCGACGATATAACTTCCGATACCACTTATATTGAATACTTTTTCAGTAACAGCAGCTCCGCCCAGCATTCCCCCGAATAGCAGGCCGATTACAGTAATAATTGGAATCATGGCGTTACCGATAGCGTGTTTCCAAAGAATATAGTTCTGGCTTAAACCTTTGGCTTTAGCTGTTATAATGTAATCTTCGTTAATCACTTCGAGTGTTGATGAACGTGTCATTCTGGCAATCGATGCTGTAAATCCAGTTCCTAGTACAATAATCGGCATAATGATAGATAGCCAATTTTCAGGGTTAAATGTTGCTGGTAACCAATGTAATTTAATAGAGAAATTCAAAATAAATATGAGCCCTTGCCAAAAATTCGGAATAGATAATCCAATAAGAGCGATGAACATAAAAGTATAGTCAAAAAATGAATTAGGTTTTGTCGCTGAAATAATACCGATTGGGATTGCAATAATGATAGCCATGAGTAATGAGATGACAGCTAGTGTAAGTGTTATAGGGAATTTTTTTGCTATACTTGCAATCACTTCTTCATTACCTGAGAAAGAAATACCTAGGTCGAAAGTTGCAATGCCTTTAAGAGTATTCCATAGCTGTTGAAAATATGACTGATCGAGGCCATACAAATGATTAAATGCATGAATCTGTTCTTTTGTTGCTGTTTCACCAAGGATGTTTGATGCTGGATCAAAAGGTGATAAATATAAAATGGTAAACACAAGAATGGAGACTCCAAAAATTACAAACACACTCATAATTAGTCTCTCAAAAATATATTTTAGATAGGAATTACTATAGAGAAGAATGAATATGTACATAAATAAACCTGGGATAAATGATAAAGTTAAAAAAATAGGATACGAGATAAGAGATTGAAAAGTATTTTCAAATGTTATTCTTTGTTTACCTTGTTGTTCAAGAATTTGACTTGCTTTTTCAATCACAGTTTTGTGAAATTGTTTTTCTGTCCATTTTTCTACCAGTTGATTCGTTTTCTGGATACTAACCTTTTGACCAAAAAACTCCTGTTTCCGTAGGGCTTGATCTAATAACTCATGTCTTACATGTTCACGGTATCCAGATTCAAGTAAAGAGTTCTTTGTTTCTTCCAAAATAGAGAAATATGAATCTCCCCTTTTTCTATATAGGTAGATAAAAAAGACAGCGATATTAACTGGTAAGCCAAGTATAAGGAGTAAATATTTGTAGGGAAGACGTAGTTGCATTTTTCCATGAGTACGATTAATAATATTTGCTAGATTGAATCTTCCGTAGGTAGTACTCACTTTTTTTACTTTTGTTACTTCCAATAGATTGAACCTCCTTTTTTAAATAGTAAATTGAATTATTCCGATGTGTATAGTATATTTTATTTTAAGGGTTTTAAAAAGTCAATATTCAGATTATTTTAAATATATATAAAGGAAGGTTGGAGATTTGGAATCTATTTTGGAAGTTAGGAATTTACGTGTGTCTTTTCAGTCAAGGGATCAAGAATTTGAGGCTGTTCGAGGTGTGAATTTTGAGGTGAAAAAGGGAGAAACACTGGGAATTGTAGGCGAATCAGGAAGTGGGAAGAGTGTAACAGCTCGTTCTATTATGCGCCTTCTTCCACTAGCTACTTCTGATATAAAAGAAGGAGAAATCATCTTTCTAGGAGATAACCTTGCTTATAAAACGGAGAAGGAAATGGAAAGCATACGTGGTAAGGAAATTGGTATGATTTTTCAAGATCCGATGACGTCTCTTAATCCAACTATTCGAATTGGGAAACAAATATCCGAAACTTTGATGAAACATCAAGGTTTATCTAAAAAAGAGGCTAAGGAACAAGCAATTGAAATGCTTGAACTTGTAGGTATTAGAAGCAGTGAAATACGTTATAATCAATATCCACATGAGTTTTCTGGAGGGATGCGGCAACGTGTTATGATTGCGATGGCACTTGCTTGTCGTCCTACTTTATTAATTGCTGATGAACCGACTACAGCACTTGATGTAACGATTCAAGCGCAAATTTTGAATGTAATGAGAGATATTCAAGAGCGTTTTGGAATTTCAATTATATTGATTACACATGATTTAGGAGTTGTTGCTAGTATGTGTGATCGAGTCGCTGTAATGAAAGATGGAGAGATTGTAGAGACTGGAACGACAGAAGAAATTTTTGAAAGTGCCAAGCATCCGTATACATTAAAGCTCCTCCATGCATTGCCGCGTTTACATGAAAAAAAGAAAACGAAATTTGTACATAGTAAGCCTCTCGATAAACCTTTAGTTGAAGTGAAATCGTTAAAACAATATTTTGATTTAGGAAAAGGGAACGTTTTAAAAGCAGTAGATGATATTAGCTTTCAAATTTGGGAGGGTGAGACCTTGGGATTTGTAGGAGAGTCTGGATCGGGAAAGTCCACGACAGGACGTGCGATATTACGTCTTCATGAACCAACAGCTGGAGATGTATTATACCAAGGAATGGCCGTGAATCGTTTTTCAAAGAGTGAAATGAAAATGATGCGTCGGCATATGCAGATGATTTTTCAAGATCCTTATGCATCTCTGAATCCTCGTTTTAAAGTTATTGATATTATCGGCGAGGTATTGGATGTGCATCGATTGAGTGGGAGTAAAAAAGAAAGGACAAGAAGAGTTGAAGAATTGCTTGATATGGTCGGACTTGATCCTGCATATACAATGCGTTATCCACATGAGTTCTCTGGTGGACAGCGTCAACGTATTGGAATTGCACGTGCGCTTGCGGTAGAACCGAAGTTCATTGTATGCGATGAACCACTTTCTGCACTTGATGTATCTATCCAATCTCAAATTGTAAAGTTGTTAGAGGAACTGCAGAATCGATTAGGGTTGACGTATTTATTTATTGCGCACGATCTTTCAATGGTGAAGCACATTAGTGATCGAGTGGCTGTGATGTATGCTGGGAAAATTGTGGAGATTGCTGAAAGCGAAGAGCTTTATACGAATCCACAACATGAGTATACGAAATCTTTGCTATCTGCAATACCAATTCCGGATCCTAAAATTGAATCGAAGAAAAAAAGAGTGATAATAGAAGAAACAAATGAAGAGGATAAATATTCTTTACGGAAATCCAAGCTTGTAGAGGTGTCTGAAGAGCATTGGGTCGCCCTGCCAATGGAATAAACGAATGGAATTTCAATTTTAAATAGTAATAGAGGCTATGCGCTTCACTTCATTTTTATTAATGTGTAAAGTATCAATGACTTTTAGCTTTTTAGGAGTTATAGAGTTTTAACTGGATGGCTATGGATATTTTTGCTGTTATTGAGTTAAAACTGCATAGTCTTCCTTTTTTTTGAGTTTTTTGAAGCTGAGTATATCATGTGACAACCTGACATCTATCGGATATAATAAATTATCTTAACCATGATAATAAGGTGATTTTGATATATAACTTGAAAGAGGTGGCTTTCTTATGGCATCACAAGAATTAGATCGTTTACGTTCTCAAATCGATCAAATGAACCTGCAAATTTTAGAACTACTAAATGAAAGAGGTCGTCTTGTTCAAGAGGTCGGTAAATTAAAAGAAGTGCAAGGTGTAAAACGATTTGATCCTGTACGTGAAAGAAGTATGCTTGATTTAATTGCTGAGAAGAATGATGGACCGTTTGAAACATCGACTCTTCAACATATTTTTAAACAAATTTTCCAAACAAGCCTAGAGTTACAAGAAGATGATCATCGTAAGGCACTTCTTGTTTCTCGTAAGAAGAAACCAGAGGATACAATTGTTGATATAAAAGGTGAAAAAATTGGTGATGGCAATCCTCACTTTATTATGGGACCATGTGCGGTAGAAAGTTATGAGCAAGTGCGCCAAGTGGCAGAAGCGATGAAAGAACAAGGTTTAAAACTGATGCGCGGCGGTGCGTTTAAACCTCGTACATCACCTTATGATTTCCAAGGTCTTGGCTTAGAAGGCTTGAAGATATTACGCCAAGTGGCAGATGAGTATGATTTAGCGGTTATTAGTGAAATTTTAAATCCGAATGATATTGAAATGGCATTAGATTATGTTGATGTGATTCAAATTGGCGCTCGTAATATGCAAAACTTCGAACTCTTGAAAGCGGCTGGATCGGTGAAAAAACCAGTATTATTAAAACGTGGTTTATCAGCAACGATTGAAGAGTTTATCTATGCAGCGGAATATATTATTGCACAAGGTAACGGGGATATTATTTTATGTGAGCGTGGCATCCGGACTTATGAAAAGGCAACGCGTAATACGCTAGATATTTCCGCTGTGCCGATCTTGAAGAAAGAGACACATTTACCTGTTGTAGTCGATGTAACGCACTCTACAGGACGACGTGACCTCTTATTACCGGCTGCAAAAGCAGCGATGGCAATCGGCGCTGACGCGGTTATGGCTGAAGTACATCCAGATCCGGCTGTTGCGTTATCAGATTCAGCACAACAGATGGATATTCCAGAATTCAATGAGTTTATGAAAGAACTAAAAACATTTCGCGGTAGATAGTTATATATCCAACTTGATTTTCCAACATATAAATCCATTTTGATTTTCAAGCACCTAAGTCGTGGTTATGAAGACAAAAGAAGATCTCCACTCGCTTTCTCCTTTTGTTCTCACTTGGCATGGGGCTAAAAAAGGCACTGACCGCTTCTATGCATGGCCGGATGCTCTCTCCCATTTAAAAAGAATGGTTTGATGTTCGTTTTTTAATTTGGATGTATATAGAATGGATTTTAAAGTCTATGCGACACTTGTTGCATAGACTTTTTCGCGGAAATTGTCCTTTTTTACATAAAAAATACGAAAATAGGAGAAAAGAAGCGAATTTTTTCGAAACTTTTGCGGGAAAATATTGTATGAGCCTGCATTTTTATCGTATCATTAGTAAAAGGACTCGGGAGTGACATCTTCAAGTAGAGTTGATGTCTTTTTTTCATTTAAGTGAACCGATACATAAAGATAGATAACATAATATAGAAGGAGTGTGCGAAGAGATGAACGTAACAATCTATGATGTAGCGCGCGAAGCGAACGTTTCAATGGCAACCGTATCACGTGTTGTAAACGGTAATCCAAATGTAAAGCCTACAACAAGAAAGAAAGTATTAGAAGCAATTGATCGATTAGGGTACCGCCCGAATGCGGTAGCACGTGGACTAGCAAGTAAAAAGACAACAACAGTAGGTGTTATTATTCCAGATATCTCTAATACATTTTATGCAGAACTTGCACGTGGAATCGAAGATATCGCAACAATGTACAAATATAACATCATTTTAAGTAACTCTGACCAAAATAGAGAAAAAGAGTTCCACTTATTAAATACAATGCTTGGTAAACAAGTGGACGGTATTGTATTCATGGGTGAAGATATTACAGATACGCATGTAGAAGAGTTTAAAAAGTCTCCAGTACCAATCGTGTTAGCAGCATCATTTGATGAGGAGAATGAAACATCATCAGTAAATATTGATTATACACAAGCAGCTTATGATGCAATGAAATATTTCTTAGAACAAGAACATAAGCGTATTGGCTTCGTATCAGGTCCTTACATTGACAAAGCGGGAAGTGCAAAGAAATTACAAGGTTATAAAAAAGCTTTAGAAGAAGCTGGTATCGCTTATGATGAAAATCTTGTAATTGACGGAGATTACACATACGATTCAGGTTTAGAAGCATTTGAGAAGCTTTGGGAACTTGATGAAAAACCAACAGCAATCTTTGTTTCTTCAGATGAAATGGCACTAGGCGTTATCCACGCGGCACAAGATGCTGGATTAAATGTACCAGAAGACGTAGAAGTACTTGGATTTGACAACACGCGCCTTGCATTAATGGTACGTCCACAGCTTTCCACAGTTGTACAACCAATGTATGACATCGGTGCAGTAGCAATGCGCCTATTAACAAAATATATGAACAAAGAAAAAGTAGAAGATCATACAGTTATCTTACCTCACCGTATCCAATTTAGAGATTCAACGAAGTAAGAATAGAAAAAACTCACAGGGGATCCTGTGAGTTTTTTATTTTGTTCCAATGATTTTGTTATTTTCAATGACGTTTTCTATTTCTCTAAGTAACGGATTCGTTTTGCTGTGTAAATGTATGCTCTTAATTATTTTCGATAAACGCCCATAGTTCCTCTGTATTACGCAGATTATTATCTATACACATTTGCGCCGTTATTTTGAATCCTGTTAACAAATCATCAATTTGTAAAGTGTGATACTTTTCTATATCACCGTTTACTGTTGTTTTGTCTCTCTTTAAATCAAGTGATACACTTAATAATACTTTATTCGTTTTTATATCAATCACTTCAATATAAAAGAATTTGTTTTCTAAATCGATTGTAATATAATCAAACTTTTCTACTTGTTCTAATACGGCATAACTAGTGTAGTCATCTTTCAATAGTAATCCCTCCATATATTTCAGATCAATTCGTATTTACAATGGGGTCATGATATATGAAAATTCGATACTTATTTCGGTACTCCTTGTTCATAACTTTTCTCTACCATCTTTTGTTTGAATGTAAATTTCCCTATAACTACACAATGTCATGTATAATAGAAAGAAAAGGCTTGTGAGGGGGGAAGAGATGATCATTCTTTGGATAATTACGCTTTGTATGACTGCTTTTTTTGCATATATGACGTTAAAACAAAATGGCTTAAAGCGCTTTGTTCCAGGAAGTATTCTTGCAGGAATTGCCCTTATCACGTATATAGCTTCTATTTTTATTGAAAGTATTTCAGTAGATGTAAGCACAAGCTTCGTATTTGTTGCGATTACATTATTTGCAGGTTCTATTATGGTGTTAATGGTTGCCGGTATTATTTTGTTCATTCATATGAATTCGGAAACATTATAAGATAGAAAGAAAGGCATGTCCCATGAGGGGCATGCCTTTTGTCCGTTCAATTATGCGTTGTCTTTTGAAGTATTTTGTTGCTTCAATAGGTCGCGAATTTCACCAAGAAGTACTTCTTCTTTTGTTGGTTCTTGAATTTCTTCTTTCTTTTCTTCTTCTTTTTTGAATGTTAGCTTGTTGAAGACTTTAATAAATGCAAAGATAGCACCTGCGATGATTAAGAAGTCAAAGATAGTTTGAATGAAGTTACCATACATAATAGCTGTTTTACCAAACGTAATTTTTAAGCCTGTAAAATCGATACCACCCATTAACATACCGATTAATGGTGTGATAATATCTTTTACTAAAGAACTTACGATTTTTCCGAAAGCAGCTCCGATTACAACCCCGATAGCTAAATCAATAACATTTCCTTTTAGGGCGAACTTTTTAAACTCATTCCACATTTATGATTCCCATCCTTTCCACGATTCAGTATAAAATTTATAATTCCTATCAACATATTCTATATAAGTTCGGGACAGAAATAAAGGGAAAATGGGAATGAAAGTAAATTCTGAAAAATGTATCCGTTTTATTACGTGAAATCTAAATTCTGCTATTTATTTTCTTTTAATGGGGTATAGCAATGATTGTAATAGTTGCTGTGATTTTAGTCCTTCTACTCCATCAATAAGAGGCTTTGTATCCCCTTGTACACAATGTATGAAATGATGCACAGCATCTTCAAACCCGCGCTGTTTTAATGTTGTTTCCCATGATGGCGAACCACTTTGTGTAACTTGGTTATCTTGTTCAATCTCTAATGTATTCATATTTTTCACACGAATAATTTTCCCTGTTGTCACAAGTTCGATTTGTTCTAGATTTGTGCCAGCATGGCGATGCATAGCTGTAGAGAGTAATGTGTTATTTGAACTTGTATATGTATGATGGCCATAAAGGAGTTCATTTTTTTCGTTAGTTTGTATCATATTATGAACAACATGAAGATCACCATCTGCTAACCAGCGTGCTGTATCGACGATGTGTAAATAATCATCAAGCATTGTAAAATCATATGTGTATGGACCAACTTTGTTTGTTCGGTGTTTTTCAATACGAATCCATGAAATATCATTAGCTTGTTCTTTTGCAGCAACATACATTGGAACGAAGCGGCGATTGAAGCCAACCATAAGTTTTCGGTTATACTTTTCACTCAGCTCTACTAATTTTTCAGCTTGTTCAATTGTAGCAGCTAACGGTTTATCTACATAAACATCGATTCCTTTTTGAAGAAGCTCAGAAACAATTTCGTAATGAGTTGCAGTGGAACTATGGACAAACATTGCGTCGCATTCTGAAGAGAGATTTTGTAAGCTGGTGAAGTCTGGAATACGATATTGCTCACAAATTTGCTTGCGTTTTGCAGCATTCGGTGTAAACGCTCCCACAAATGTCCAATCTGTTTCTTTTGTAAGTGTTGGGAGATACGCCTTTTGTGCGATGCCTCCTAGTCCTATCATACCAATTCGAGGTTTGTTCATGTATTTTCCCCCCCTGTTATAAATATCTAGGTTGTCTAGCTGTATAGCTATGTTTGACGGAATAACTGTAGCATAGTGTGAGGAGAAAGGCAAAAATTAAGATTTAAATATACCCGAAGTACATTCTTACTTATAAACGTTCGATTCTTGTGCACCAGCTTGTAATAAAATTTCTTCAATTTCTTTAAACTTGTGAGCACGTGCGTGTTGCAGTGGAGTAACTCCATCATGATCTGAAATATTTACATCTGCGCCATGTTCAATTAATAAGCGTATTACTTGTTGCTGTTCTTTACTACCATCACTCAATACGATCGCTTCCATTAAAGCTGTCCAGCCAAGATTATTAACATGATTTACATCAATATTTGTTCGAGTCAAAAGTTCTTTTATCACTTCGATATACCCATGCTCTGCTGCCGGAATGAGAGCCGTTCCTCCATAACGATTTGTAAGTGTTGGATCGGCCCCGGTATCAATTGTTAGTTTTAGAATTTCCAAATAACCTTCAGCGCCAGCATATAAGAATGGGTTATTCTTCATCCCGTCTCGGATGTTGACATCAGCCCCGGCATCAATCAGTATTTTTGCGGTTTTTACATCATTTCCATAGGTAGCAATCATAACAGGAGTGCGGCCCTTACTATCTGTTACATTTGTATTTACTCCTTGCTGAACCAATGATAGAACGGTAGCTGTCTCTCTTTGTTCTACAGCCGTAAGTAGTTGTTTCTCCATGTTTTTTATCTCCTTTTTAGGTTCTTGATTTTGTGTGCAACCTTGCAAAAAGAATAAACAACATATCATATTTAATGTTCTTTTTAGCATTGAATTTCACCACCTTCTTCTCAGGAAATGTAAGAATCGTCTTAGAATACAGGTGCTTCCCTTTATACTGTAAAGTATAAATATTAATTTTTTATAAACTGTGTCTAAAATAAATATAAAATCGCTTGAGTATTCGGAAATATCTTCTTATGCTTATGAATAATAAGGAAGGTTCGTAAAGTGAGGAATGGAGTTATGTCTATTAAAACAAGGTTTTTATTATCTTATATTGCTGTGATTTTTGTTTCAATTACTCTGTTATTGGTTACGGGTTTTTTAATTGTTTTTTCTATAACAGGGAATTTAGAATCAGTGAAAAATTTTTATAAGAGTTCTTATATTCAAAAGCCACTGACACCAGAGGAGGAAAATGCTTTTCTTGAATTGAAGGTAGCAGCTAAGCAGAACCAATCGCAACTATTGGATGAAGCAATGATGCCGCTCTTAGAGAAAAAAGGTGTGAAAATAGTTGTAAGAAAAGGAGATGCAATTTCATATGCATCAAAAGCAATTGAAAGTTCAAATTTGAAAGGAGCTCTCCCTAAATTTGAATCAACGAATATTAATAGCCGCGGTACGACGGAACTAAATGATACATTTTATCGCTATGTAAAGTTTGATTTTTATTTTCCTCATCATGAGGAAGGAAGTATATTCGTATTAAATAAGCAAAGCTCATATGTAGATTTAACGCAAAAGTTATTTCCTATTTTATTTATATCGTTATTGCTTTTAGCCGTTTTTATCATTGGATTATTAAGTTACTTTGTTTCAAGAAGTGTGATAAAACCTATTCTAATCTTGAAAGATGCGACTGGGAGAATTAAAGACGGAGATTTGCAATTTCAAATTCCGGTTACGTCTCATGATGAAATTGGGCAGTTAAATCAAGCTTTTGAAGAGATGAGGCAGAAATTAAAAGAATCAATTGAAGTGCAGGCGCAATATGAAGAAAATCGAAAAGAACTCATTTCGAATATCTCTCATGATTTAAAAACACCAATTACATCTATTATTGGTTATGTAGAAGGGATAAAAGATGGAGTTGCAAATACACCGGAGAAAATGGATAGATATTTAACAACAATTTATACAAAGGCAAGACATATGGATACACTCATTGATGAGCTATTTTTATTTTCGAAATTAGATTTGAATCGGGTGCCGTTTCGATTTGAAACGATAGAATTGTATACGTTTATGGAAGATATAGTAGAAGAAATACAGATGGATTTAAGTAAAGATGGAATCCATTTATCCTTGCAATCACTTCGTAAATCGCCATTATATGTAACTGCTGATCGTGAGAAAGTTAAGAGAGTTATATCGAATTTAATTCATAATAGTGTGAAGTACATGGATAAACCACAGAAAGAAATTACAGTTACATTACTAGAGGAAGCGGATATGGTAATCGTGAGAGTGACAGATAATGGATCTGGTATAGCGTCTGATACACTTCCTTATATTTTTGAACGTTTTTACCGTGCTGAACAATCACGTAATTCTAGTACAGGTGGAAGTGGTCTTGGCTTAGCTATCGCAAAGCAGATTGTTGAAGAGCACGGCGGAAAGATTTGGGCGGAAAGTGAATTAGGGGAAAGCACAAGTATTTTCTTTTCATTGAAAAAAGTACAGGAATGTGGTGAGTAAATTGAAGCGAGTGTTATTAATTGAAGATGAAGTAAGTATTGCAGAATTACAGCGGGATTATTTAGAGATTCATGATTTTCAAGTTGATGTACAACATTCAGGAGAAACAGGACTGCACTGCGCTTTACAGAAACAATACGATTTAATTATTTTAGATATCATGCTTCCAAAAATAAATGGATTTGAAATTTGTAAACAAATACGTGCAGTGAAAGATATTCCGATTTTACTTGTCTCAGCCAAAAAAGAAGATATCGATAAAATTCGTGGACTTGGACTCGGGGCTGATGATTATATTACGAAGCCGTTCAGTCCAAGTGAATTAGTCGCAAGGGTAAAAGCACATATCGCTCGTTATGAACGATTATCTGGAAATATAATTAAGCAGCGAGATACGTTATATATCCATGGGATTTCTATTGATCAACGTGCTAGAAAAGTATTCATAAACAATGAAGAAATTGCTTTTACAACAAAAGAATTTGATCTGTTAACATTTTTTGTGATGAATCCGAATCAAGTGTTAAGCAAGGAACAATTATTTGAACGTATTTGGGGATTAGATTCAGCTGGAGATTTAGCTACAGTTGTTGTTCATGTGCGAAAGCTACGTGAGAAAATTGAAAGAGACCCTGCCCATCCGCAATATATTGAAACGGTGTGGGGAGCTGGATATCGTTTTAATGTGTAGCGAACCTGTCAAAGTGTTGACAGGTTTTTTTATGTTTAAGAGTAGTAAAATCCACAAAATTAAAAAATATATTACCTTTATTTTATCTTTATTTAAGAATTTATTTATTGGCAATTTATACTTGCCATTTACTATAGGTATCACAGAAAGAAAATGAACAGATAAAGTGATTTGAGGAAACTGTTATCTGTTATGTATTAGATGATTGAATCTGAAAGAAAAATAATTATTTGGAGGTTTGATGAGGATGAAAAAAATAAAATTTTTAGTACCAGCGATGATTGGATTTACAGTAATGGTAACAGGTTGTGTGCAAGGGGAAACAAAAGCAGAAGCAAAGCAGGAGACAAAACAAGAAGCGAAAAAAGAAAAGAAGCAGCAAAAAGCACAGATTACAAAATTACAGTCATTAAACGCAATGACATTACAACTAACATTTTCTAAAACTTTATCAGAAGAAGAGGTAAAGCCAGAAAATTTAGAGGCGATTAAGAAAAATTTTGTATTTGATAATGGCTTAGAAATTGTGAATGTACCACGATTGAAAACGGGAGCTACAAGTACATATATTGTACCTGTTACAGTTCAAAAACCAGGAACAAAATATAAAGTAAGTTATAAAGGTGGAAAAAAAGAAAAATTTGAGGCAAGTACGGAAAAAATTAATGTTCGTCAAGCAAAACAAGTGACGAATGATACGTTTCAAATTGAATCCTTTTTAGAAGATGGTGTGACAGATTATGCAAATATTATTGAAGCGTATAAAGCAGGGCGAGGAAATCAAGCGTTTCAATTAGATGAAGAAAATAAAGATAAAGAGGGAAAACAATATCAAATTATTTCTTCCTTACGTGATCGAAAGCTAACGATTACATCAAGTGGAGGGGAACAAATTGTAGCAGGGTATGTTCCATTTACACAAGCGGCAGATGGCAGACAAGCACCGAAGTTTCGACTACCTGCTGGTCAAACATTACAACCAGGTATGACGTATACAATAACTTCTGATTGGGCAACAGTTAAAAATCCAACTTTTACTGCAGAAACAATTGCTCCACTTGTACTTCAAAGTGCAGAAGCGATAGATAATAAATCAATTCAAATCACGTTAGAGAACGATCCAAATATGGAACTATTTGCTGGACGAAAAGTAGAATTACAAGGTGAAGATGGAAAGAAACTAGAAGCACAATATCGTTTTACTTCTCGAAAAGGAGCAGTAGGAATCTTTGATTTACAAAATGGTGCTACATTGGAGTCAGGTAAGAAATATACGGTTGTACCGATGAACGGCTGGGCAACTGCAAATCAGGTTACGTTTGTAGCGAAATAAAGAAGAGATTTACAAAAGCAGCAAGTGATTTAGTACTTGCTGCTTTTATTTTGTAATGATTTATAGAAAGTTTCAAGGATAGACGCAAAACGACTGCTTTCTTCTAAAAAAGGATAATGGTTGCTGTACTCAAATGGAATAAAGATAGAGTTAGGTATACCTTTGTGTATCTCTATTGAATATTCCAATGGGCACTGAACGTCGTGTTTCCCGCAAATAATTAATGTTTTTACTGCGATAGATGAAAGTTGGTGTCTTAAATCAAATTGTGGGTACTCTTTAGCAAAAGCATTCATCCGACTTGCTGCCATTGTTTTATAAATAGGTTTTGAAAAATATATTTCATAGTGTTCGGGCTCATATAAAGATAATTTTGTTCGTTTGGTTGATAATACACTTCGCTCTTCAGTTGTAAGATGTGGGAGTTTTAATTCTTCGATGATGTCTTGCATATATTGAAATTGTGGATGGTCAGGGTGGTAAATAGAATTGGGTGTTTCTGTATAGTTACTAGCAGCAGTACCGACAACAACTAAGGATTGCAAGGAATCAGGATAGGTAATAGCGTATAGAATTCCAAGCATACCACCTGTAGAATGTCCGGCGAAATGCCAGGTTGAAAGGTGTAGTGATTCTTTGATTGCTTCTAAATCTTCAACTGTTTCGCTCATGCTTAATTCATTTTCTTTTGTAGCTTTTGCAGAATGACCAGCGTCTCTTAAATTAATAAGAAATACTTGATGAGTAGAAGTAAAGCTTTCAGCAAAATAATCACCGGATTTGTTAAATTCGGAGTAATGATGTGTAACGCATAGTGGTTCACCACTGCCTTTTATAAAAATTTCAAAAATACCGCGTTTTGTATGTAAGAGCTGTTGTTTCCACATGATTATTCACCTCCATAAAATAAGAATAGGAGAAAACCCCCTATTCTTATCATTTAATATAAAGCTTTTTTTGTATTATTCCGAATAATTTCAAGGCATTTTGCCACTGTTAACGCATTTTTTTCTTCAATTTCTGGTTTTCTAGGGATGGGGTTATACATGTTGTTAGGATCTTCCCATGTAAGAGGGAGATCGATAGGTGCTTGTCCTTTCCAAGCTTCAATCCATTCTGGAGGGAGATAACCTGAGATGTTTTGGATGTCGTTCATTTCAAGCCAAATGAGTGCCCATGCTCTTGGTACGACGCGCCATATGTCGTAGCCGCCACCGCCAACGGCAATCCAGCGTCCATCGCAGTATTCATTAGCGATTTCATGTGCAAGTTTTGGAATTTCACGATAAATTTGCATCGTTGCACAAAGGTGAGTAAGAGGGTCGTAATAATGTGCATCGGCACCGTTTTGCGTTAAAATGATATCCGGTTTAAAGTAAGCTGCTACTTCTTTTACAACTGTGCGATACGATTGTAAAAAAGATCCATCTTCTGTAAACGCATCGAGTGGCACGTTAAAAGAATAACTATAGCCACCGCCTTGACCACGCTCATTTACAGCACCGGTTCCAGGGAATAAATAGCGCCCAGTTTCATGTAGGGAGATCGTGCAGACGTTAGGGTCATCATAAAAAGACCATTGTACACCATCGCCGTGATGAGCATCTGTATCGATATATAAAACGCGCAGTCCATATTTTTTCTGCATATATTTTATAGCAATCGAGCTATCGTTATAAATGCAAAAGCCAGATGCTTTGCCCCGGAATCCGTGGTGCAGTCCACCGCCTAAATTTAATGCGTGCTTTACTTTACCTGACAGGACAGCATCTACAGCTGTTAATGTACCACCAACAAGCAACGCACTCGCTTCATGCATATTTGGAAACATCGGTGTATCTTCTGTTCCAAGGCCGTATGACATAGCGATTGATTGTTCTAATTTTCCTTCTCCAGCACGTTTTACCGCATTTATGTATTCCTCCGTATGAATGAAAGCAATTTCCTCATCCGTCGCCATTCGCGGTGGAATGACTTGAGATGGATGAATGAATCCACTCTTTACTAATAAATCATAGGTGAGTGTTACGCGAAGCTGATTAAAAGGGTGTTCAGGGCTAAAGGAATAGCCCTGAAAATCATCTGAATAGATGAAGGCGCTCTTCATGCCTGCATCCCCATAATATTTGGCCATAAAACATGATAGCCTTTTTTCTCTAACGCTTCAATCACTCTTAGTGGATTCATCGTTTGAATACGGAAAACGAGTACTTTCTCATTCTCATCTTTTGCTGGATAGACAAGAACGCTTACAATATTAATGTGTAATTCACTAAAAATAGCAACTACTTTTCCTAGAATACCAGGTTCATTTTTTACTTGAATTTCAATTTGTGAACTTGGCTGATGGGCACCTGTTAGTTTCACGAGTGTATGCAATACTGTGGATTCCGATATAATTCCAACAAGTTTCCCGCCTTTTGTAACAGGAAGACAACCAATTTTATTTTCAAAAAATAGTGTTGCAATTTCCTCAACAAAATCAAGCGGATGGCATGTCATTACAGGTTGTTTCATAATTAATTGAATTGGCTGCTTAAGCATATCCAGTGACACTTCTTCATCGAGAATAGATGGACTTGCATCACGTACGTCACGGTCAGAAATAATACCGACTACGTTGTTGTTATGACCAACAATTGGAATGTGACGAATGCCTTTTGTACGTATTGTACGGATTGCGGTTTCAATTGTGTCATCTGGACGCAGCGTAATCACGTCATGATTCATAATTTCTTCTACAATCACTTTATATGCCCCCCTTCTTAATACATAAAACGATTTTGAAAGCGTAAACGGTCAAATGCTTGGATGGAGTTTGTATCAACGCGTTTACCAATGCGAACCATTAAGCAGTTAGCGGGATGAGAACAAATTTCTGGATCATCTGTTGCCATCCATTCTAATCCACCAGCATTCATCATCTTTTCCATCACTTTGCGGTATTCCCAAACATTCAAACCAGTTTGTTTTAAATCCCAGTGCCAATAATATTCAGTCGTTAATATAATATAATCTTCCATATGGTCATCCATCATAGAAACTTCTAATAGATTTTTTCCAACTGAGCATCCACGGAACGCTGGGATAACTTCAATTGCCCCGAGTTCAATTAAATTCTCCATCTTTCCTTCTGACCATCTTTCTAGCGGATCGGGATATAAGTATGTAACATATCCTACAATTGTTTGGTCTTGTCTCGCAATAATGAGACGAGCTTCGGGTAACTTAGAAATTTCGACAATTGCTTTATATTGTTGATCAGCAGGGCGAAATGCAACTAAGTCTGGGTGAAATTCATACATTTCGAGATTATGTGTAGATACTGGGCCTTCAATGATTAAAGTACTTCTTGCCGTTTTTAAATTTCGTGCATTATATATTTTTTTATGAATCAATGTTTTGCTCACCACCTTGAGGGTTTGTGAATCTACAAACTATCGTACTTTATAATATATGCGATGTGAATCGAATTTTGTCAGTAAAAATTTGTCTAAAAATCAACAAATATACTGAAAATTTTAAATAATATTATTATAATAGATAATAGAATACATAGGAGGGGGATGTAAAGTATGAAAGTGGAAACGCTTCCTGTCATTAAAGGAGAAAATAATTTGTTGAACTATGAAGAAACATATGCGGGTTTTAACTGGGAAGAGGTGAATAAAAACTTTTCTTGGTATGAAACTGGTCGAGTAAATATGGCATATGAAGCAATTGATAAACATGCGAAATCTGATCGGAAGAATAAAGTAGCGCTTTATTATCAAGATGGATCGCGTAAAGAGAAATATACATTTAAAGAAATGAAGGAATTCTCCAATAAAGCGGGAAATGTCCTAAAAAACTATGGTGATGTCGAAAAAGGAGATCGCGTTTTTATTTTCATGCCGCGTTCACCAGAATTATATTTCGCACTCCTTGGTGCGGTGAAATTAGGTGCGATTGTGGGTCCTCTATTTGAAGCATTTATGGAAGGCGCGGTACGCGATCGCTTAGAAGATAGCGAAGCAAAGGTGTTAATTACAACACCTGAATTGCTAGAGCGTGTACCATTAAATGATTTACCAGCATTAAAAACAGTCTTTCTTGTTGGAGAGAATGTAGAAGAGGGCGGAAAGCTTGTCGCATTTAATCCATTATTTGAACAAGCTTCTAATAAGCTGCAAATTGAATGGTTAGATCGTGAAGATGGATTAATCCTTCATTATACGTCAGGCTCTACTGGGAAACCAAAAGGTGTCCTTCATGCACAAAATGCGATGGTGCAACACTATCAAACGGCAAAATGGGTGCTTGATTTAAAAGAAGACGATGTATATTGGTGCACAGCTGATCCAGGCTGGGTAACAGGAACAGCTTACGGTATTTTTGCACCGTGGTTAGTAGGTGGATCAAATGTCGTTTTAGGAGGACGTTTTAGTCCAGAGGCATGGTACGAAGCATTGCAAGATTACGGTGTAACAGTTTGGTATAGTGCACCAACAGCATTTCGTATGCTGATGGGAGCGGGCGAAGGAGCGATTAAGAAGTACGACTTATCAGCACTCCGTCACGTACTAAGTGTTGGGGAACCGTTAAACCCAGAAGTCATTCGCTGGGGAATGAATGCATTCGGTCTTCGCATTCATGATACATGGTGGATGACAGAAACAGGAGGACAAGTGATCTGTAACTATCCTTGTATGGAAATTCGCCCAGGATCAATGGGAAAACCAATTCCAGGTGTGAAGGCGGCAATTGTTGATAATGAAGGAAATGAAGTGCCGCCATATACAATGGGTAATTTAGCGATTGCTAAGGGATGGCCAGCGATGATGCGTGCAGTTTGGAATAACCCACAAAAATATGAGTCTTACTTCATGCCAGGCGATTGGTATGTATCAGGTGACTCTGCATATATGGATGAAGATGGATACTTCTGGTTCCAAGGGCGTATTGATGATGTAATCATGACGTCTGGTGAGCGCGTTGGACCATTTGAAGTAGAAAGTAAATTAATTGAACACGCTGCAGTAGCAGAAGCGGGTGTAATTGGTATTCCAGACCCAGTACGCGGTGAAATTATTAAAGCGTTTATTGCACTGCGCGCGGGATATGAAGCATCTGATGAATTAAAAGAAGATATCCGTCAATTTGTGAAAAAGGGCCTTGCAGCTCATGCGGCGCCAAGACAAATTGAATTCCGAGATAAATTACCGAAAACGAGAAGTGGTAAAATTATGCGCCGCGTGTTAAAAGCATGGGAGCTAAACTTACCGACAGGCGATTTATCAACAATGGAAGATTAAAAAAGAAAGGTCTGAACTAAGTATACGTTCAGACCTTTCTTTTTTGTGTTATCATAGGGAATAGCTAACTTATATATATATGAGTTTGAAGGGGAGAATAAAATGAAAACAGAAAAAGAAAAGATGATTCAGGGAGAAATGTACATACCTGCTGATCCAGTATTAGTACAAGGGAGGGAGCAGGCTCGCATATTAACAAGAAAGTTAAATGAAACGCCAGAAACAAAATATGAAGAACGTAGCAGAGTCGTAAAAGAACTATTTGGAACGACAGGAGATAATATTCATATTGAATCTTCTTTCAAATGTGATTACGGCTATAACATTCATGTCGGAGAAAACTTTTACGCAAATTTTGATTGCGTGATTTTAGATGTATGTCCTGTAACAATCGGTAAGAACTGTATGCTAGCTCCAGGGGTTCACATTTATACGGCAACACACCCGCTTGATCCAATGGAACGTATCAGTGGCAAAGAATTTGGGAAGCCAGTAACAATTGGGAATAACGTTTGGATAGGTGGGAGAGCAATTATTAATCCCGGTGTTACAATTGGAGATAATGCAGTTGTTGCTTCTGGGGCAGTTGTAACGAAAGATGTGCCTGATAATGTAGTAGTTGGTGGAAATCCTGCGAAGATAATTAAAAAAATAAAATAATATTTGAACGAAGCGCCTTCCCCGTCTGTATACATTTATGAAAAAATAGATGGAGGAGGCGTTTTATATGTCTAATAAATGGATTCTTATGTTTGCTTCACTTGGAATTATAGTTGTATTTTCTTGTGGTATGTTATTGCCTATGGCAATTGGATTTAAAGTTTCAATGATTACAGCTGGAGTTATAATGATTGTTATGTTTTCAATTATTATTCCATTTGATAGAAAATATATTGTACGGAAAAAGGGAAACAAAATCGATTTTACAAAAACAAAAGTGTATTTTCGATGGAATGTATTTGATACAATTTCTGTCTGTCTTGCAGTGTATGCATGCATATGTGTACAAGTATTAAACATTTTAGTTTCAAGTGGATCTACAATTCAAAACCCTTATGTTCAATTTTTTACGAATCAATCACAAGTATGGATTATTGTAGCAAGTGGATATTTAATTTCCCGCATTTCATTAACGTTAAAAGGAATAAAGGAGATCAAAAAACATGGCGCAGATTGGGATTGAGGAGGAGCTCATGCTTGCGTATCAAAATGGAGATAGGCAAGCGGGAGAAAAACTATATGTTTTAATGAAACCAGCGCTATATACATTTTTGTATCGCTTTAACCGAGATGAACAATTAAGTATAGACCTCGTGCAAGATACGTTTTTGACGTTGGAACGTAAGAAGCATATGTATGAAATCGAAAAAGGAAAAATTAAAATGTATTTATTTCAAATTGGCTACCGTCTTATGATTAATAAATTGAATAGAAGAAAGAAGTGGAGTTCTCTTTTACCATTTTTAGTGCCGATTCAGGAAAAGGAGTTTTCACAAGAAGACCGGCTCACGGTAAGAGAAGCAATTTTGAAAGTTCCTGAAGAGCAGCGAGCTGTCCTTATTCTTTCTTATTATCATGATATGCCGCAAAAAGAAATTGCAGAGGTTTTAGATATTCCTGTAGGGACAGTGAAATCGAGACTTCACAATGGTATAAAGAAATTGAAACAATTGCTGGAGGTGGATGAAATTGAGTGAAAATCCCTTTAAGAATGAATATAAATTAAAGCAACATTTAGATAGTGATCATGTAGAAGTACCGGATTTTCCACAAACGATAAGTCGCTTTGATCGATTACTTGGATTCCTTGCCTCTCCAGCGAAAGATCCTGTAGAAGCAACAATCGGAAATGATTTATCAATTGTTTTTCATATTTCGTTATTAGTTGGTATACCAATTTTCTCTCTTATTACGATATTCATTGCGACGTTGTAAAGGATTGGTAGGGAGAGAAATTCCACCTCTATTTGACACGCCCATACAAATAATGATATAAAGAAAAGTATATAAATAATTGAGCGTGGAAAGGGAGAAGTAGTGATCATTTCCCTGTTTTAGAGAGCTGATGGTCGGTGGAAATCAGCACATAGATGATCGCGAATTACGCCCCTAGAGCATCTTTTTTCGATTGAATTGTATTCAAAAGGGAAAAGACGGTGCTGAGCCGTTATGTGAATGAGGTGGCAGGCTTTTGCTTGCAACTAGGGTGGTAACGCGATGATCAAAATCGTCCCTTATTTGAGGGACGATTTTTTTATGTTTTCACATTTCACGCACGATAAATTTAAAGGAGAGTATGTAGGATATGGGTATTTTACAAGATCTTGAATTTCGCGGACTAATTAATCAGCAAACAGATGCTGAAGGTTTAGAACAATTATTAGAAAAAGAAAGTGTAAAACTATACTGTGGTTTTGACCCAACAGCAGACAGCTTACACATCGGTCATATGCTACCAGTATTAATGTTACGTCGCTTCCAATTAGCTGGTCATCAACCGATTGCACTTGTTGGTGGTGGTACAGGAATGATTGGCGACCCAAGTGGTAAAAAAGCAGAGCGTACATTAAATACAAAAGATACAGTTGCTTACTACACAGAAAGTATTAAAAATCAGCTTTCAAACTTCTTAGAGTTTGAAAATGTAGAAAACCCAGCAACGATGGCAAATAACTATGACTGGCTTGGAAACTTAGATGTGATTACATTCTTACGCGACATCGGTAAAAACTTCGGTTTAAACTATATGTTAGCAAAAGATACAGTAGCATCTCGTTTAGAGACGGGTATTTCATTTACTGAATTTAGTTACATGATTTTACAATCATACGATTTCTTAAACTTATACCAACAACATGGTTGCCGCTTGCAAATTGGTGGTAGTGACCAATGGGGTAACATTACAGCAGGTCTTGAATTAATTCGTAAATCAGAAGAAGATGCGAAAGCATTCGGTTTAACAATTCCACTTGTTACAAAATCTGATGGTACGAAGTTTGGTAAAACAGAAGGCGGTGCAATTTGGTTAGACCCAGAAAAAACAACGCCTTACGAGTTCTACCAGTTCTGGATCAACACAGATGACCGCGATGTTGTAAAATACTTAAAATACTTCACATTCTTATCTCATGAAGAAATTCTTGAGCTAGAAAAACAAGTAGCTGAAGCACCAGAAAAACGTGCAGCGCAAAAAGCATTAGCTTCTGAAATGACAAAACTTGTCCACGGCGAAGAGGCATTAGAGCAAGCAATTAAAATTTCTGCAGCATTATTTAGCGGTTCTGTAGCTGATCTAACTGCAAGTGAAATTGAACAAGGTTTCAAAGACGTACCATCTGTAGAACGCAGTGCAGAAGATACAGGATTAATCGACTTACTTGTGGAAAGCAAAATTTCACCATCAAAACGTCAAGCTCGTGAGGATGTAACAAATGGTGCGATTTATGTAAATGGTGAGCGTACACAAGCACTAGACTATGTTGTAACAGAAAATGACCGCATTGAAGGTAAATTTACAATTATTCGCCGTGGTAAGAAGAAATATTTCTTAATTCGTTACTAATTAAAAAAAGCTTTGAGGAGAAGGACTCCTCAAAGCTTTTTTTAGCGTGCTGAGAAACAGGACCTAGCAGACTGCTGTTTTTGTCATTATTTGTCGGAGTGCCGATATCCTTTGTCGAAACGTTGATATATTCAAAAAATCGCCGATATATTTCAAGAAATAGTCGATATATTCCAACTTCCGCCGATAAAATTTCATTTACTATTTTCCCATCAACCTACATCATCATTAATTCTTCTTTTTCAACAATCTCAAAGCTTTTTTGTTTTAATCTTCTTTTCATGTTCATACGGAAATCACATGTAAGCGTTATAATGAATGTATATAATACATTGGACGAAAGGAGTGGTAAAACAAAATGTCACTAGAAGCGCTCATCATCTTTTCTTTGCTAAATGCGAGTCAGCTTGCAGAGAATACGAAAGGTGATATACATACAAATCCAAAAGATGCTTATGTATATGTGGAAAAACAAGAAGATAAATAATTTTTTTATATATAAGAGAAGGTTAAAAAGGATGATAAGGATAGCTGCTGGCTTTCTTTATCATCCTTTTTTTAGTACTATAAGAACGAAAAAAGCCAATCCAAAAGGATTGGCTTTTCGTCATTAACGAGAGTAGAACTCTACGATTAATGCTTCGTTGATTTCAGCAGCTAATTCAGCGCGCTCTGGTAAGCGAGTGAAAGTAGCTTCTAATTTATCAGCATCGAAAGTTAAGTATTCTGGTACGAAGTTGTTAACTTCGATCGCTTCTTTAACAACAACAAGGTTGTTAGATTTTTCGCGAACGCTGATAGTTTGACCAGGTTTTACGCGGTAAGATGGGATGTCTACGCGAGCGCCATCTACCATGATGTGGCCGTGGTTTACTAATTGGCGAGCTGCACGACGAGTGCGAGCTAAGCCCATGCGGTAAACTAGGTTGTCAAGACGAGCTTCAAGAAGGATCATGAAGTTTTCGCCGTGTTTACCTGGCATTTTACCTGCTTGGTCAAATGTGCGACGGAATTGACGCTCAGTCATGCCGTACATGTGACGAAGTTTTTGTTTCTCTTGTAATTGTAAACCGTATTCTGAAAGTTTCTTACGTTGGTTCGGACCGTGAGGACCTGGTGCGTAAGGGCGTTTTTCTAATTCTTTACCTGTGCCGCTTAGAGAGATTCCAAGACGACGAGACAGTTTCCAAGCTGGACCTGTATAACGAGCCATAGTTGACTCCTCCTTTAGTGTTTTTATTTTCGTAAAATAAAAACAGACGTAATCGACATTTATGCGCATTTTGTTTTCATGTACCTTCGCTCCAGCAGCAGGGAGTTACGAGATACACCTCAAAATGGAGGAACAAAATACAAACAATAAACTCACATTACAAGGCTGCCTTTTTATTTTACACAAACGCTATTATATCTTTTTGCTGGAATTTCGTCAAGCGAGTTTCCATTTTGTTTTATACATGTAAAGTTTGGAAATTGCAAGAAGGAATTCGAAACAGTATGAAAGAAAGGATAGCAACAGAGAGAAAACGCTTACATATTATAGAAGTATAAGGGGGATGTTTGTATGAAAAAGAAACAGATAGAAACAGCACTTATTCATCACGGGTATGATTCTAAAATGCACAAAGGGAGTTTAACACCACCGCTATTTCAAACTTCAACGTATACATTTGAAACAGCGCAGCAAGGCGAAGCAAGTTTCGCTGGGCAGGATCCATCTTACATTTATTCAAGACTTGGAAATCCGACTGTGGAATTGTTTGAGGAGCGTATGGCTGTTTTAGAAGGAGGAGAATCGGCGCTAGCGTTCGGTTCTGGAATGGCAGCGATCTCGGCGACACTTCTCGCATTTTTACGTGCTGGAGATCATATTATTTGCTCGAATGGTTTGTATGGATGTACGTACGGTTTTTTAGAAGTACTAGAAGAGAAATTTATGATTACACATTCATTATGTGATATGGAAACAGAAGAAGAGATTCAGGAAAAAATTCGTCCGAATACAAAATTGATATTTGTTGAAACGCCAATTAATCCGACAATGAAGCTCATCGATTTAGAAAAGGTTATCAAAGTGGCAAAACAAAATGAACTGCTTGTCATTGTCGATAATACATTTTGCTCACCTTATTTACAAACGCCTCTTACACTCGGGTGTGATGTTGTTCTCCATAGTGCGACAAAATATATTGGTGGGCATGGAGACGTTGTTGCGGGTGTGACGATTTGTAAAACGAAGGAGCTAGCTGAACAAATTCGTCCGATTCGAAAAGATATTGGCGGAATTATGGCGCCTTTTGATGCATGGCTCTTGCTTCGTGGTTTAAAGACGTTAGCTGTAAGAATGGATCGGCACTGTGATAATGCAGAAAAAGTGGTAGAGTTTTTGAAACATCACGAAAGTATTGAATCGGTATGGTATCCAGAAGGAGAAATCGCATCTTCCCAAATGAAGCGCGGGGGTGGCGTGATTTCATTTACGATTAAAGGTGGAAAAGAAGAAGCGCAGGCATTTATGAATGAGTTGAATTTTATTACAATTGCGGTGAGCCTTGGAGATACAGAGACGTTAGTGCAGCATCCAGCAACGATGACACATGCTGTTATTCCGGCAGAGGTTCGCCATGAAATGGGTATTTCTGATAATTTAATACGCCTGTCTGTTGGATTGGAAGCGTGGGAGGATATTGCCCTAGATTTAGCGCATGCACTGCAAAAGCTATCGAATACATTTTCTCATGTGAACGGAGAATAAAGTGAAACTTTAATCAGTGGTTTTTTTTTCATCCCCCCACTGATTATCAGCTCTCACCAATCGGGTCTTTACGGGCAGTTTTTCTTCCACCTAACTTCTTTGCTCCCGCCGAATTTTGAGGTGGGAGTATTACTGCCCTAAAGTAGCGGGATAAAAAAATGAGCCATCGATCTATGAGATTGATGGCTCTCATCTTTTACATATGTTTTAAGAGCGTTTCCACAAATTTTTCTAAGTAGTGTTGATCTACTTCGTCGAAGCGATTTTTTTCAGGACTATCGATATCTAATACACCAATGACGTTGTCTTCTTTGATAATCGGTACAACGATTTCAGAGTTAGATGCGCTATCACAAGCGATATGTCCTGGGAATTGATGAACATCAGCAACAAGCTGCGTTGTTTTTGTTTCCGCTGCTGCGCCGCAAACGCCGCGTCCAAATGGGATGCGCACGCACGCAGGCATTCCTTGAAAAGGCCCAAGTACAAGTTGATTTCCTTCTGTTACATAAAAACCAACCCAGTTAATGCGCTCTAAAAATTGATTAAGTAGTGCGGAGGCATTTGCTAAATTTGCGACTACATTTGATTCGCCCGTTAACAATGCATCGAGTTGTTTGATTACTGTTTCGTACTGCTGCTCACGTGATCCTGCATAACTTTCTTTTGTAAACATGGAAACGTCATCCTTTCTATCGAGAAATGTAAAATCATAGCAAAATACGCTGTATTTCATATGACTTTGTCGATAGAAAATTAAAGGAATTTGTCTTAAAAGTCAAGAAATTTAGACTATAGTTGTTCAGAGTGAGAGGAAGTGAGCGCATGAAGCAGACGAAACAAAAGGTAATTGATGCGGCAATTTCATTGTTTAATACGAAAGGGTACGATGGAACATCGGTGCGAGATATTGCAAAGCGGGCGGATGTGAATGTGGCTAATATTTCATATTATTTTGCTGGAAAGCAAGGTTTATTAGAACAGCTTATAACGGATTTTTTAGAAGGATATATCGAGGTAATTGAGAGGTCGTTTGAACAAAGAGAGTACTTGCCAGCTAAAGAAGTGATAAATCAAATTGTACGAGGGATTTTGCGTTATCAGTTTGAACATAGGGAACTTACGCGATTCTTTTATAGAGAGCTCTCCCTTGATACAACGTTAATTCGAGAAGTGATGACGGTTTATTTTTCTAAAGAAAGATATTATATAGAGCAAATTATTAAGCAGGGACAAATGCAGCAGGAGTTTCAGAAGGTTTCTTTTACAATGTTTATGACGCAATTAAAGGGCATGATGAATATGCCGTATTTATATCCGCAGTATATATCAGAGGTGCTACATTCGTTTCCATCAGAAACATTCTTTTTGGAGATGTATACGAAAGAAGTAGAGCAATGGATGGAACAAAAATTATGTGTAACACATATGTATTATCCTCTGCCGCGAGCGGTTCATATGTAAAATACCCCCGCCATATTGTAGGTGGGGATATTTTATGGCGTATTTTTCAAGAAGTGATTTCTTCTTGTATACGCTCTCGTTTTCGTTGCCATAAGTTGTTGCATAGTAAAGCGATAATTGTAATGATCGCTCCTATTACTTCAATTCTTTCAACTTGATAGCCACGAAAAATGGATCCTATTAGTGCGAGCACAGGGACTAAATTCATAAATAAGATGCCGTTAATAGATGAAATAAGGCGATTGCCCATGTTCCAGCAAAAGACTGCAACCACACCAGCAATAATAGACATATACAATAGTTCAAATCGCACTGTAGCGATCGTATGGAATGTAGGTATAGAAATCACTTTCAAATATGTTAGTACAGTAACAGTAAGAACTAACGAAATAGATCCAAATAAACAGGTGAGTGTTGTATAACGAAGTGGCGACCAAGTTGGAAAATGAGAGCCGCCGTTTGTGTAAACAACCCAGCAAAAAACGCCAGAGAGCATAAATATGTTTGTTGAGATATGGCTTGCTGCTCCAAATAACATATGAATATTGCCTTTTGAAATAACAAGTAGCACGCCTATAAGCGCACAAAACATACAAAGGAATGTATAGTTTTGTGGTTTTTTATTTTGTAAGCCCCATTGTAATAGTAAGGCAAGTAAAGGCATAAGAGACTGAATCATGGCTGCGTGAATTGCACCTGAAGGTCCTGCTAATTGTTGTCCATAAAAAACAAGAAATCCGTATCCGGCAAAACCGACTGTACCATAAAATAACAAATATAAAGCTTGTTTTTCTAAATGGAAAGCACGTTTCCCTTCAATTATGAAGAGAAGAACGGTAAAAACGATAGCTGCCGATCCGTAACGAAAAGTAGTGAAAAAGAATGGGTCTATAAATTCCAGAGCGCTGGCCATAACCGGAAACATAAAGCCCCAAGCTGTTACAGCAAGTAAGCATAAAAGAGAACCAAATAGTATTTGTTTTTTATCCAAGAGTATCTTTCTCCTTCTTCTTTCGATATAGTAAGTTCATAAAAATAAGCACGAGATGAGTATAACGTTCATTTTTTGCAGACAGGAAATATTGATTTGTTATAGGGGTTATAACTTTTGGTTAGAGGTGTATATGAGATGGATTTAGAAGCGGTACAATCGTTTATTGAGGTGAAACATACGAGAAGTTTATCAAAAGCAAGTAAACGTCTGCATATTTCACAGCCAGCTCTCAGTAAACAAATTCAAAGATTAGAGGCAGGCTTAGAAGTAAAGTTATTAAAACGGTCCACGCAAGGAGTGGAACTAACAGAGGCTGGTAAACTATTTATAAAACGGATTGAGCCGATTATAGAACAAATAAATAGTATGAAGAGAGAGCTGAAAGAGTATCAAGAAAAGAAAAAGATTTCAATTGGGGTATTGCCCAGTTTGGCTGCTCATTACATATCAAAATGTAAGAGTGTATTAGAAACATATGAAGTAGATTGGAAAATTGAACATACGAAAGTATTAATGGAATTATTTCGGGAGCGAAAAATTGATGCAATGTTAATTGATTCGGAAGTGGAAGAGGCTAAATTTGTTAAAGAAATAAACAGAGAGAATATTGTGTGTGTTGTTTCGAATGAACATGCTTATAAAGATGAACGTACAATTCAAATACAGGATTTACAGTATGAAAAACTCATTATTTATCCGGAAATTTGTGATATTAGAAACATGATTATGACAACGTTTAAAGGAATGGGAATTCAGCCCACTATCGCAGTAGAAACATCATACGCTGAACCAATGCTTGCCATGGTTCGAGCTGGTCTTGGCGTTACGTTATTGCCAGAAATTGCGGTAAATCAGGCAGTGAAAGATGGGATTAGCGTTATACAAGTGGAACCAGCGTTAACGAGAGCGATTTATTTTATATCGCATAGAGAAGAGATGTCTTTATTACAGGTGTTACAGTGAATATTTGTAAATGTATGAAAGAAAATCCATAAATTTTTTGGGAGCGATATTACCGATACAACAAAAGAAACATGAAATTTTAAAAAAAACTAGGTCAAAAACACGTCATTACATGGTATGATTAGTACATTGTCAGTTGTTAAATATAGGGGATTCCCCTTTTATACATAATGCCTTCCATTTCATAAACGGAACGGACAAAAAAAGAGATATAAGTAGGAGGCTATTTTGCATGGATTCTATTCTAACGATCGTTATCATTGTAGTAAGCTCTATTTTAGTGCTGCTCATGATAGAGCTCGTGATAAGAAATCGTTTATATAAAGATATTGAAGCAGTTGAGCAGTGGAAACAAGAAATAAAAGATAAACCTGTTGCAGATGAATTGAAACGGGTAAAGGATTTAAATATGACTGGACAAACAGAAGAACTGTTTGGAAAGTGGCGTGAAGAATGGGATGAAATTGTTACAAACCTTCTGCCAAAAGCTGATAAAACATTAGAAAGCGCCCAAAAATCAGCCTCACAATTTTCCTTCCGAAAAGCAAAGCGTTTGATGAGTGAATCCATTCGTGATTTAGATGAAGCAGATAACCGCATTACGGAGATGTTAAATGAATTGCAACAATTGCTAGAGAGCTATGAGAAAAATAGTTCGGAAATTGAAGATTTACGTGATACATATCGTAGTATGAAAAAGAGCGTACTCGCTCATCGTCATATGTTTGGACAATCTGAACAGAAAATTGAAGAGTTACTTGATATAGAACAGGCAAAATTTCAAGAATTTGACGAGGCAACAGCGAACGGTGATTATTTAAAGGCGCGTGACATTGTAAAAAGCTTAGAAGATGGATTAGCGAACTTAGAAATGATCATCCATGAAGTTCCGGATTTATTAGTGGAGTGTCAAGCGACATTACCAGTGCAATTAGATGATTTATTACAAGGTCATGATGATATGAAAAGACAAGGATATGTATTGAATCATTTAGAAATCCCTAAAGAAGTACGAGAAATGAACAAACAACTACAAACATGTCTGATTGATCTGGAAGAGCTTCATATAACAGAAGCAAATGAGAAAATAGAAGGATTAAAAAAGCGTCTGGATACGTTGTATGATCAATTAGAACAAGAAGTACATGCGAAGCATTATGTAGAGAAAAAGTCAGTTACTGTTTATGAAGATTTAGAGGGAATTCATGAAAAAGCAATTGAGACAAAATCTGAAACGCAATTTGTGAAACAAAGTTATCAATTGCAAGATAAAGACATTGAGTCACAAAAGTTGATTGAAAAACAAATGCATATTTTAATGAAACGCTTTGAAGTATTACAGCTACGCATTGCGGAGCAAGACATCGCCTTCTCTGTTATTCGTGAAGAACTGGAAGAGATTTATGAGCAATGTGAAACATTGAAGGTACTTCATGTAGAATATAAAGAGATGCTCCAAACGATGCGTAAGGAAGAGTTTGAAGCACGTGAAAAATTACAAGAAATGCGCCATATGATTGTAGAAGCAAAACGCTTTATGCAAAAGTCTAATTTACCAGGTCTTCCACAAATCATTATGGAAGATTTACAAAGAGGACAAGAGGCAATGCAAAGTGTTTATGGACAGTTAGAATTAAAACCGCTAAATATGCATGCTGTAAATAGCATGTTAGAAGAAGCATATACAATCGTAAACGGTGTATTTGAAAAGACGCAGGAGTTAATTGGACAGGCGCATTTAGTAGAAAAGCTAATCCAATATGGTAATCGCTATCGCAGTCATGATACTGATTTGGCGCAAAGCTTAGAAAATGCAGAGAGATTATTCCGTGAATATGAATATGATGCAGCTTTAGAACAAGCAGCTTCTGTTTTAGAACAACTTGAGCCTGGTGTGGTCCAAAAAATTGCTGAATTTGTTGATAATGAACAAACCCCTTGATGAAAAAGGGGTTTGTTTTTTGCGCTGGATTTGTGTAAATTCTCGGATGATATTGCTATAATGAATAGCGGAATACAGCAGTGTTTTTCGTTTTAAAATATAAAAGTATACTTTTATATTTTAAAATGGAACCTTTGAGTATGTTTAGCGTAATTGCATGTATTTGTGATATGATTATATGATGTGACAGCGCTGAAAGGGGAAGAACGATGATCTATTTTGATAATAGTGCGACGACGAAACCATATCCAGAAGTCCTTCAATCTTATGTAACGGTTGCGGGGAAATATTTTGGGAACCCTTCTTCTATTCATTCGCTCGGGGGAGAAGCAGAGCGTTTATTAACACAATCGAGGACGATTGCAGCGCAGCTCCTTCATGTTAAGCCTTCTGAAATTATTTTTACATCAGGTGGGACGGAAGGAAATAACCTTGCGATTAAAGGAATAGCGATGAGGAATCGCTCTCGTGGCAAGCATATTATTACAACAAATATTGAACACGCGTCTGTGTTTGAAGCATATAAACAATTAGAAGGCCTCGGCTTTGATGTTACTTATTTACCTGTAAACGAACATGGCATTGTATCAGTAGAAAATGTAAAACGAGCACTTCGTGAGGATACAATCCTTGTTTCTATGATCCATGTGAATAATGAAACAGGGGCGATTCAACCTGTTTCTGAAGTAGGGAAATTGTTAGCGAACTATCCGAAAATAAGATTCCATGTAGACCACGTGCAAGGTATCGGAAAAGTGCCACTTGATCTATATGCTTCTCATATTGATCTTTGTTCGATATCTGGACATAAATTTCATAGCGTAAAGGGAACAGGACTTTTATATGTGCGCGATGGTGTAAGATTAGATCCGATTTTATCAGGTGGTCAGCAGGAACTTCGTTATCGTTCAGGTACAGAGAACTTACCTGGTATTGTTGCGATGGTCAAGGCGTTACGTATGACAATGGAACATATGAGTGAAAAGTATGACCACTTACAAAAGTTACAAGCAGAACTCGTACGTTTTTTCGAAGGAATGGAAGATGTAACAATTAATACATCGCTTGCATATTCGGCACCGCACATTTTAAATGTGTCATTCGTTGGTTTAAAACCAGAAGTAGTGGTTCATGCTCTAGAAGAACGTGACGTATATGTATCAACAAAATCAGCTTGTTCTTCAAAAGCAAATGAAGTAAGTCGTGTGTTAGTATCAATGGGTGTGCCGCATGCTGCCGCAGCAAGTGCGATTCGCATTAGTTTAGCACCTGAAAATACGATGGAAGAAGTAACACAATTTGAAGGCATTATAAAAGAAACATTGCCAAAATTATACGAAGTGATGAGGTAAAGAAACATGATGAAATATGAATATATTTTAGTTCGTTATGGTGAAATGACGACAAAAGGAAAAAATCGTTCCAAGTTTGTAAACACGTTAAAAGATAACGTGAAATTTAAATTAAAGAAATTCCCAAACATCAAAATTGATGCGACACATGACCGCATGTACATTCAGTTAAATGGTGAAGATCACGAGGCGATTGCAGAGAGATTACAAAATGTGTTTGGTATTCACAAGTTTAACTTAGCAATGAAAGTGCCATCAGAATTAGAAGAAATTAAAAAAGGTGCGCTTGCTGCTTTCTTACAAGTAAAAGGCGATGTAAAAACATTTAAAATTACAGTACACCGTTCTTATAAACATTTCCCGATGCAAACGATGGAGTTACTTCCGGAGATTGGCGGTTACATTTTAGACAATACAGAAGACATCACAGTGGATGTTCATAATCCAGATGTGAATGTTCGCGTAGAAATTCGTAGTGGTTATAGCTATATTATGTGTGATGAGCGTATGGGAGCAGGCGGATTACCAGTTGGTGTTGGTGGAAAAGTAATGGTACTTCTTTCTGGCGGAATCGATAGTCCAGTAGCTGCTTTCTTAACAATGAAGCGCGGTGTATCAGTGGAGGCAGTTCACTTCCATAGTCCACCATTCACAAGTGAGCGTGCGAAGCAAAAAGTAATTGATTTAGCACAAGAGTTAACGAAGTATTGCAAACGTTTGACGCTTCATCTTGTTCCATTTACTGAAGTACAAAAAACAATTAATAAAGAAATTCCATCTAGCTACTCTATGACAGTTATGCGCCGTATGATGATGCGTATTACTGAACGTATTGCAGAAGAGCGTAATGCACTTGCAATTACAACGGGTGAAAGTCTTGGACAAGTAGCGAGCCAAACGTTGGATAGTATGCACACGATTAATGAAGTTACAAACTATCCAGTCATTCGTCCGCTTATTACGATGGACAAACTAGAAATTATTAAAATTGCAAATGAAATTGGAACATATGATATTTCAATTCGTCCATATGAAGACTGCTGTACAGTATTCACACCAGCAAGTCCAGCGACAAAACCGAAGCGTGAAAAAGCAAATCGCTTCGAATCAAAATATGACTTCACACCACTTATTGAAGCCGCTGTTGCTAATACAGAAAAAATGGTATTACAAACAGTAGAAGTGGCTGAAGAAGAGCAATTTGAAGATCTTTTCTAAAACCATAAATTACCATATCTAAAAATGTATGAAGTCATATGGTTTATCACACTCTATACTCACAAGGAGGTGATACTATATGGCACGAAGCACAAATAAATTAGCGGTTCCTGGTGCTGAATCAGCATTAGACCAAATGAAATACGAAATCGCTCAAGAGTTCGGTGTTCAACTTGGAGCTGATTCAACATCTCGCGCTAACGGATCTGTTGGTGGCGAAATTACAAAACGTCTAGTTTCACTAGCTGAACAACAATTAGGCGGTTTCCACAAATAATCCCATATACGATGGCTTAGAAGGAGCGGGTTTTCCCGCTCCTTCTTTTTGTCGACAAGTAATTAAAAAATTTGTCAAAAGAAGTAGGTTTAAAATTTACTGAAAATTCTTTATTATAGAAGGGAGGCATAGAGAAAAAGGAGGATGATTATTATGAAGAGGGAAGAATTATTAGCACCACCATCTTATAACTTAGTTGCAGAGATAGAGAAATATACAAATGACGAGCAGAAACTTGCTTTAATTTGGCAGGATGATGAAGGAAATAGACGTGAGGTTACATACTGTGAATTGATAAAAGGAGCGAATAAAATTGGAAACGCTTTTATAAAGAGTGGGTTGCAAAAAGGAGACAAGCTTCTCATTATGATGCCACGCTTAATTGAAGCATATATGACGTATATTGCCGCAATTAAAGCGGGGTTTGTAGTCATTCCAAGTTCAGAAATGCTTCGCAAAAAAGATATTGAATATCGTATTCAGCATGGAGAAGTAAAAGCAATTGTCAGTCATGAACCGTATATTCAGCAATTTGAAGGTGTAGAGATGGTAGAGTCTCTTCAAAAATTCGTATTGAGCGAGCAGTCGGTAGATGGTTGGATCAATTTAAAAGACGCATTAGAAACAGAAAGTGATGAATTAGCAATCGCAAAGACAGACCGAGAAGATATGGTCTTTTTATCTTATACATCCGGGACGACTGGAAATCCAAAGGGCGTTGTTCATACACATGCTTGGGGCTACGCACATTTGCGTACAAGCGCTCCGAATTGGCTTGGAATAGAAGAGAATGATGTTGTATGGGCAACGGCTAGTCCAGGTTGGCAAAAATGGATTTGGAGTCCTTTTTTAGCGACGCTCGGTTCAGGGGCGACAGGGTTTGTATATCATGGTAAATTCGAACCGAAAACATATTTACAGTTATTAGATGATAATAAAGTGAATGTGCTTTGTTGTACACCGACAGAATATCGTTTAATGGCAAAAGTAGAGAACTTGCAGCAGTATAATTTAGAAGCGTTACATAGTGCGGTATCAGCAGGAGAGCCGCTGAACCGAGAGGTAATAGAAACATTCCAAAATCATTTTAATGTTACAGTCCGGGATGGTTATGGACAAACAGAAAATACTTTACTCGTTGGCGTTATGAAAGGGATGGAAATTAAGCCAGGATCGATGGGGAAACCGACGCCAGGTAATCATGTCGACATTGTAAATGAAGAAGGACAACCTGTATCTGTTGGAGAAGTAGGAGATATTGCTGTTCATATTGAAACACCAGCACTCTTTAAACAATATTATAAAGATGATGAGCGAACAGCGATGCAATTCCGTGGTGATTATTATATTACAGGTGATAAAGCGAAAAAAGATGAAGAAGGGTATTTTTGGTTTGAGGGTCGCGGTGATGATATTATCATTAGCTCTGGTTACACAATTGGCCCATTTGAAGTCGAAGATGCGCTTGTGAAACATCCGTATGTAAGAGAATGTGCTGTTGTGGCAAGTCCAGATGAAATTCGTGGAAGTGTCGTAAAGGCATTTATCGTCTTAAGGGACAATGTGCAAGAAAAAGAAGAATCATTAATACCTATACTCCAAGAACATGTTAAAGAATTAACAGCACCATATAAATACCCTCGTAAAATTGAATTTGTAGAAGAACTACCAAAAACAATTTCCGGAAAAATTAGACGCGTTGAACTTAGAAAACAAGAAATGGGGCTTGCATCAAAGTAAGACAGATATTGCGAATATAGAAAAATATCTAAATCTTGATGAGGAAAGAGCATCTCCATTTTCGATTATAGATTTTGCAACAGCGTTTACTTGGTAAAAGAGACAGAATATTTCAACTGAGTTGTTGCGTACACATGAAATATGTGATATTCTTATCAAGAACGTATGTTCTATATATGTTTGAATATGACTATGTAATGCTTGACCAAAAAATTAAAAAGAGGTGCCTTTTATGATTTTAGGTATTAACCCGTATTTAGTTTTGGATGGTAATGGACAAGAAGCGGTGAAGTTTTATGAACATGCATTAGATGCAAAGGTTGAAATCATGCAAACGTTTGGAGAAATGCCTGAAACTCCAGGATTTACTGTTCCAGATGAGGTGAAAGATCGCGTTTTACATGCGCATTTAAAAGTTGGGAATACAGACCTGATGATTTCAGATACATTCCCAGGTAAACCATACGAAATTGGATCACAAGTAACGGTGGCCATTAGATTGAGTGATGCAGAGAAGGCAAAAGAAGTATTTGGAAAATTGCAAGATGGCGGTGAAGTCATTATGCCAATTCAAGAAACTTTCTGGAGCCCGGCATATGGACAGGTGAAAGATAAATTTAACGTAGAATGGCAAGTGTCAACAATCCCTGCTAATCAGGATTAGTTTTTGGAAAAGCACCATGTGATACAAATGGTGCTTTTTTTCTACGTTTTGATTTCGTAGACTAGAAAGAAAAAGGGGGATGAGATGATGGGAGAGATATGGTACGGCGGAAATATCTATACGATGAACAAAGAAAATGAAACAGTCGAGGCGGTTTATATTGAAAATGGAAAGATCGTCGATTTAGGAAATAAAAAGGACTTAGAAAGTCGATATCCATTTGAAAAGTTACACGATCTAAAAGGAAGAACGATGATCCCAGGTCTTGTGGATAGTCATATGCACCTTATTGGGCATGGAGAGAGGTTGCTTCGATTAGATTTATCAAGTTGTACATCTTATAAGGAAGTACTCAATCTTGTTAAGGAAAGGATAGAAGAGGTACCAGTAGGTTCATGGATTATTGGAGAAGGATGGAACGAAAATAATTTCACAGATATTAAAAAGGTTCATGTCCTTGATTTAGATGCAATTTCGAAAGAACATCCGATTTTATTAAAACGTGTTTGTCGCCACGTTACATGGGTGAATTCTTACATATTGGAAAGAGCAAGTATAACAGCAGAAACATCAGATACAAAAGGTGGAAAAATTGGTCGTGGAACAAAAGGTGAACTAACAGGGCTGTTGTATGAACAGGCGCAAGATTTAATCAAGCACGTTCAGCCGGAAATTAATGAAGCGTATTTACAAAGGGCACTGCAAACTGCGATTCAAGATTGCTGGAAATACGGCCTAGTAGGAGGGCATACGGAAGACTTAAATTATTACGGCGGTTTTCAAAAAACGTATAACGCATTTTCATACGTCATAAAGGAAATGCCATTTAAAGCGCATTTATTGGTGCACCATGAAGTCGCACATGAACGAAAAGAGTATAAGAATGAGCATTATATTGAATTTGGTGCAATGAAAATCTTTTCAGATGGTTCGTTTGGTGGAAGAACAGCACTACTCAGTGAGCCATATGAAGATGCCAAGGAAACGAATGGCGTGGCAATCTTTTCTCGGGAAGAACTGGCCGAACTAGTGAGAAAAGCGCGTAATTTACATATGCCGGTTGCGATTCATACAATTGGTGATTTATCGCTTGAGTATGTGATTGATGCGCTAGAACTATACCCACCGGCAGAAGGGCTACGCGATCGTATTATTCATTGTCAGCTTGCGCGCGAAGAATTAATTGAGCGGATGAAGTCCTTGCCGGCCATCATTGATATTCAGCCTGTTTTCGTCTCATCTGATTTTCCATCAGTGATTGAAAAGTTAGGAGAGCATCGTCTTCGGTATGCGTATGCTTGGAAAACGTTACTCGGTGCCGGATTACATTGCGCAGGTGGATCAGATGCACCAATTGAACAAGTAAATCCGTTTTTAGGAATCTATAGTGCGGTAACGCGGAGAAGCTTTATTGATGGAGCATGTTACATACCTGAAGAGAAGTTATCTATATTTGAAGCTGTCTCTTTATTTACAACTGGAAGCTCCTATACGATTGGAAAAGAAAACAAACGCGGTAAAATTGTAAAAGGATATGAAGCGGATTTTACAATTATAGATCGTGACATATTTGAAGTTGAAGCAGAGGAAATAAAAAATATACAAGCTATCGCAACTGTAATAGATGGTCAAATTGTATACCAAAAATAATAGCAGCGGTTCGCTAATACACGACGTGTGAATCACAATAAAATGAGTGCCAGTAAATCTTCTGGCACTCGTTTTTTGCTGTTTATAAAAACGTTCTCTGTACTTTTTCCCAGAACGAATTATTTTTTAGTTTTACTGTTTTAATTTGTTTATCGCTTAAACGTACGACTGCTTTTTCAACTTGTTTAATGCTAAGTGCTTCGTTATCCATGCCAATAACAGGATAATCATTACCGTCTGGAATAAGTTTTAACGTTAAAGTACGTTCATGGTTTAAAATAAACGGTGATCCAAGTGTACGATATGTGTTGTTGTTTAAAGAAGCGAGTTCACTTATTTGGAAGCATGGGATGAGTGGGTCGACAACCGCGCCATGCAATGATTTATTATAAGCTGTACTTCCTGTCGGAGTAGAAATAACTAAGCCGTCCCCTCTAAATGTTTCAAAATATAAATCATCAACATGCACATCTACTACAAATGTTTTAATGATGCTAGAGCGTAAAGAAAATTCATTTAAACAATGGAAAGATGTGTCATGATCAACATCTATTTGAATTGTTGGGTATTTACGCACTTCAATTTCATTTTGTGTAATTTCTTGAAGGGCTGTATCGACATGGTCAATATGGAAATCACAGTAGAAAGAAATTTCATCTTTCGTAGAAACACCTGCATATAAGCAATCTTCTCTAAAGCCTGTTTTGCGAACAGCTTGTAGGAAGGTTCCATCATCTCCAACACTGACGATAGCGTTTGCATTTTTTGGATGATCTAATATGGTAAATCCATTTTCCTCTAAAATACGATATATTGGCTTCATTTTTTCAACAAGCGTTGCTTTGTCATCACCATAAAAGAAAAATAAATTGCGACGATCTGCCATTCTGTATCCCTCCATTGCAGTCAAATTTAGCGTTGTGCTCCATTAGAAAAACTGATGGTATGCTCAAATAGTATATTTCGATATAAAATGTCAAAATCCCTCTTTATTTTTAGAAAAATTTTTATATTCAATTTTATCACTTCTTGTTTAATCCTGCTTGAACCTGTCGATAATGGATGTGGAGTGAAAGGATGGTACGAATGAAGTGGCTTGTAATTGGAATTGGGATTCTTCTCCTGCTCGTTTTACTTATACTATTGTCGAGACTATCGCTTAAAGTGACGTTTTTATATTCAGAAATGGAGAAACAATGTTTATTTCAAGTGAAAATATGGATGATTCACTATACGTTTGATATTTTAGAAAGAATTGAAAAACAGCAAAAAAAAATCGGACAAAAAATTGAAAAAGCAGAAGAAGATGGAGGAATTGAGAATAAAATTATGGCGCAGCTTGATAGTATCGGGGAACTGATAAAAAAGCTACAAGAGATCCATACTATCATTAAAGATTTTCTTAAAAAAGTGAAAATCAATAGGTGGAAATGGCATTCACAAATTGGAACTGGGGATGCAGCTAGCACCGGAATTGTCACTGGATATGCATGGGGGACAAAAGGAATGGTCGCTGGAGTCTTGGGGCAATATACGCATGTTATTGATATACCCGAGTTTGAAATTACACCTGTGTTTCAAGGGAAAGGATTTGCATCGAAAGGCGAATTAACAGCATCCTTTCGCATATATCGTGCTACAGTGGCAGGAGTAAAAATACTGTGGTTTATGAGAAAACAAAGATCTAGTGCAGTTGAAAAATCTGCACAAGCATAGGGGGATAAAATGGATCATCCAATTCAAGGTTTAATGACAACTGCAATGCAGCATTTAAAGCAAATGACAGATGTAAATACAATTATCGGCGATCCAATTAAAGCAGCGGATGGAAGCGTCATTTTAACGGTTTCTAAAGTGAGCTTTGGATTTGCTGCTGGCGGTAGTGAATTTGGAAGAATAGAAAATACTGGCCGTCATCCGTTTGGAGGAGGTAGCGGTGGTGGAGTTTCCATTAATCCGGTTGCTTTTCTTGTTATAAATGGAAAAGGTGTAAAAGTCCTACCTTTAGATAATCAAGCACATATCATCGATAAAATGATTGAACTAGCACCACAAGCCGTCGATAAAGTGAAGGAAATGATGGAGAAGCGAAAAGGTGATGAACCAGAATTTGAAATCTAACACCGAAAAGAAGCTAATCGATTGGTTAGCTTCTTTATTTTTTTGTAAATAAAGCGATTTTATTTGCATTCTGCATGGGGACAAACTATCATTTACATTGTACATATTTTGTTTAAATAAGGGAGGATTTTTAAGTGGCAAACGTAACTTTTAAAGGTAACCCAATTACTTTAGTTGGAACAGAAGTTAAAGTTGGTGATCAAGCGCCAAATTTCCAAGTGTTAGCAAATGACTTATCTCCAGTAAGTTTAGAAACATACAAAGGTGAAGTGAAATTAATTAGTGTTGTGCCATCTATCGACACAGGTGTGTGTGATGCACAAACTCGTCGTTTTAACCAAGATGCAGCAGGTATTGAAAACACGAAAGTATTAACAATTAGTGTGGACCTACCATTTGCTCAAAAACGCTGGTGTGCAGCAAACGGCTTAGAAAACGTAGCAACACTTTCTGATCACCGTGACCTTTCATTTGGTGAAGCTTACGGCGTAGTAATGAAAGAGCTTCGTTTACTTGCTCGTGCGGTATTCGTAGTAGACAGTAACGACAAAGTAGTTTACGTAGAATACGTAAGCGAAGGCACAAGCCATCCAAACTACGAAGCGGCATTAGAAGCAGCAAAAGCGGCGAAGTAATGCTAAGGAAGGCGACCTCTTTCTAAGAGGTCGTTTTTTCTTACGTATTGTCGAACCGTTATATTGAAAAAATTGCTGATATAATCTTCATTTTGAAAAGGGGGCTCTAAAAAAGAGGTCGCTTTTTCTTTTGGGAAAAAATTAGATTACCCCGCATTAACGGGCAGTAAAGCTCCTACCTCAAGATGTAGTAACACAAAGAATCTAGTTGGGAGATAAACTGCCCGTAAATGCCCGATTGGTCACGGCTAATAATCAGTGGAGGATGAAGAAACCTCCCCACTGATTAAAGTTTCACTTTATGGTATGATATAGGTTATGTGTAATTGACTGAAGGAGGAATATATGTGAGTCAGGCAGTAGAAACATTATTTTCTATTTTTGATTCTTCTACCGTAATTTTACGTAAAGAATTGGATGTAACATATTTAGAAGCGCTTGTAGAAACAGGAGATAACTTGTTTGAAGGAGCGATTCTGCAAGAGGAATTATCTGAATCAACAATTGAACGGTTGAATCGTGAATATAGTAAATTTAATGAAGAAACATATAAAAGCGAAGAAATTCGCAAAGCGTTTCAGCTTGCCATCCTAAAAGGGATGAAAGAGGGTGTACAAGCCAATCATGAAATGACACCTGATGCAGTTGGAATGTTTATGAGCTATTTATTCCATAAATTTATGAAAGATCAAAAAGAAATCGTTGTTTTAGACCCTGCTATTGGGACAGGTAACTTAATGACGACAATCTTTAATGGTGCGCAAGAAGGTACAACGATAAGCGGATTTGGTGTAGAAGTGGATGATGTACTTGTTAGACTTGCTTTAGTGAATGCGAATTTACAAAAGCAAGCAATCGAGTTCTTCAATCAAGATGGACTAGCCCCGCTTTATATTGACCCAGTAGATGCAGTTGTTTGTGATTTACCAGTTGGGTTTTATCCAAACGAAATTGGTGCAAGTGAATATACTTTAAAAGCAGATGAAGGAATGTCTTACGCACATCACTTATTTATTGAGCAAAGTGTAAAGCATACTAAAGAAGGTGGCTATTTATTCTTCTTAGTACCTAACTTCATCTTTGAAAGTGATCAAGCTCCAAAATTACATGCATTTATTAAAGAAACAAGCTTTATTCAAGGGCTATTACAGCTCCCTGTTTCCATGTTTAAAAACGAGAAAAATGCAAAAAGTATATTTGTTCTTCAAAAGAAAGGTCCAAATGTAACGATGCCAAAGCAGGCGTTACTAGTGGAATTACCTAAGTTTTCCAATATGAAAGCGATGGAGGACATCATGGACCAATTAAATAATTGGTTTGCAACTCATAAGGCGTAAAATATGTAACAGGTGTATCTGGTGATATAGTACAGTTTTTATATCATGTGTGTTTACTTTTAATATATACAAGAGTAAACTGAATTTTTTTGAAATCTGTAATATATATTTTTTCTTGGTGTTACAATTTTTTCACTTGAAATATATGTCGTACGATGTTTAAATTAAACTCGTGAGTATAAAATTTACTGGGAATGAAACGTTTTCATCTTTGGTAAATTTAATCAGATAAAATCGAGCGGTTTGTGGTTTCATCCACACAACTACCAAGAGAAAAAGGGGCGAAAGACTAGATGTCAAAAATCATCGCGATTAATGCAGGAAGCTCTTCCTTAAAATTCCAATTATTTGAAATGCCAAGTGAAACAGTATTAACAAAAGGTTTAGTAGAACGTATCGGTTTAGAAGATAGTATCTTCACAATTACTGTGAACGGCGAAAAACAAAAGGAAATTACAAACATTCCAGATCATGCAGTAGCAGTTAATATGCTCCTTAACAAATTAACTGAAAACGGAATCGTGAAATCTCTTGATGAGATTAGTGGTATTGGCCACCGCGTTGTACACGGCGGCGAAAAGTTTGCTGATTCTGTTTTAATTACTGACCAAGTATTAGCAGATATCGAAGATTTAAGCGACTTAGCACCACTTCATAACCCAGCAAACATTGTAGGTATTAAAGCATTCCAAGAAGTACTTCCAAACGTACCAGCAGTAGCAGTATTTGATACAGCATTCCACCAAACAATGCCGGAATCTGCGTATCTTTACAGCTTACCATATGAATACTATGAGAAATACGGCATCCGTAAATACGGTTTCCACGGAACTTCTCATAAATATGTAACAGAGCGTGCGGCTGAATTATTAGGTCGTCCACTTGAAAGCTTACGTTTACTTTCTTGCCACTTAGGTAATGGTGCAAGTATTGCTGCTGTAGAAGGCGGAAAATCTATCGATACTTCTATGGGCTTTACTCCACTTGCTGGTGTAACAATGGGTACACGTTCTGGTAATATTGACCCTGCGTTAATTCCATTCATCATGGAAAAAACAGGTCAAAATGTAGAAGAAGTAGTTAACGTATTAAACAAGAAAAGTGGTATGTTAGGTCTTACTGGTTACTCTAGTGACTTACGTGACATCATCGCGAAAGAAGAAGAAGGCGACGAGCGTGCGAAAGTAGCATTAGATGTATTCGTAAGCCGTATTCATAAATACATTGGTTCTTACGCAGCTCGTATGAAAGGCGTTGATGCAATCATCTTTACAGCTGGTATTGGTGAAAACAGTGCAATCGTACGTGAGCGCGTATTAGAAGGCCTTGAATTTATGGGCGTATACTTTGATGCAAAACGCAACAACGTATTCGGTGAAGAAGCATTTATCAGCTTCCCTCACTCTCCAGTAAAAATTATCATAATTCCAACTGACGAAGAAGTTATGATTGCTCGTGACGTATTACGTCTTGGAAACATTGGTTAATATATGTAAAAAAGACAGGATCCTATAGGATCCTGTCTTTTATTTTTGCTGTGAGAAAATGCATGAGTTCATTTGGATACAAAACTTTTTCTTGCTCAAGAAATGCTATCATAGGAATCCATTTTGCATATGCATTACGTTCGCCATCTCGCACAGGAATCATTTCGTTTTCATGTAGCGATGGATCTAAAAAACGAAGAGAGTACAACTGAATGATTTCATGCCCCCCATGAAACATGTTTTCAAGGCATCCTAAGTAATCAATCACTTCTATCTGTGTCCCCAGTTCTTCTTTATATTCACGAATCACTGTTTCAGCTGATTTCTCTCCAAATTCAATAGAACCGCCGAGTGGCCTATAATATGTTTCACCTTCCGTAACATACTCTTGAACGAGAATTCGTTCGTTATGAAGTACAATTCCAAATACCTTTGCGCGTGGATACATAAATATCCCTCCTGTGTGCTGGATAAATATATGTTTAACTTATCAGATTTACAAAGAAAAACCGGAAATATGTTACAATAGAAAAAAATTGAGCGAGGTGGTTGCTACGATGCGATCAAAGCGAGAACAAGCCATTTTACAAGAGGTTAAAAACTGGGAAGGACAATTGTTAGAACAGGAGTCTACCGATTTTCAAAAGGTTTTTGATAAGTGGTTGCATACTTCAATTGCAAAAGTTCCAGAGAAAAAGCGAAAAGAGTTTTTTGCGAAAGCAGACGGATGGTTATTCCACCTTCATGCATTGATTCAAAGCTCACAATCACAGCTTGATGCGCGAAATCGTATTTTAGGAACAGCGCGGCTGTTTGATGAATCGATTGAACAACTGGAAGAATTGAAAGAATTATCTATTGATCAGTTAACATATATAGCAGAACAACAAACGGCGCGTCATCGTTTGTATTCTTTCGTACAGGGAGGAGCGACGGGAGTAGGTGGTTTGTTATTACTGACTGCTGATTTTCCTGTCATGATTGCGCTGAATGTAAAAGCTGTTCAGCTGATTGCAACGTCGTTTGGTCATGATGTGAACAAGCCTTATGAAATGATGCTCGCTTTAAAAGTATTCCATGCGGCCCTACTGCCAGCAAGACTCCAGCAATATGCTTGGTATAACTTGCTTCAGGAGTTAGAACAAGAAGATTCGTTCTTTTATGAAGGGGAAGAAGAAGTATTAAAACCGGCTTCTACAGAAGTTGTGTTAAAACAAATTTTGAAGACTTTTTCCATCTATGCGCTTCGTCGCAAACTATTCCAGGGTATTCCTGTGTTAGGGATCGCGATTGGTTCCACGGTGAATTATCGCTTAACGCGGAATGTAACAGAGTTTGCAAACAGGTTCTATCAAGTGCGTTACATATTAGAAAAAGAAAAAAGAGCATAAAAAAGCGAGAGGCAAAGGCCTTTCGCTTTTTAGTTTGTTGCATGTTTTTTTGACATTGGAATAGATACTGCTTTCTTTTCTGTTTTTGGATAGTAAATTAAATCCAATGTTTTTGCCTGAACGGCAATTGAAAGGATAGTAAAAGCAATTTCTGTCCATGTTAAATAATATAATGAAAGCGCTAGAACAATCGCGTCAAAGACGAAGAAAATTTGCCCAATTGTAAAGCGAGTTTTTTTGCTTAGTACAATTGTTAAAATATCGTCTCCACCGGTTGCACCGCCAAATCGCAATATAAAACCGAGTCCAATACCAGCTAGCGCGCCGCCTACTACTGCAGCTATCCATAAATGATTTGATAAATCTACTGTAAACGGAGAATAGTTTTCCATTAAAGAATAGAATACTCCGAATGAAATCGAGCCCATAAATGAATAACCAACCATTTTTTTACCTAAAAATGTAGCGCATAATAAAATGACAGGGATATCCATTAATACAGTTGAAATTGACGGTGAAATATCAAAAAAGTTTTGGATAAATAGTGCAATTCCTACAAAGCCACCTTCAGTTAAGTGGTTTTGGAAATGAATGTGATACAGTGCTGCTGATAAAATAAATGAACCGATTAAAACCATAAAAATTTCTTTAATAATTTGTCGACTTTGGATGTTCCTCATCGTTATTCCTTCTTTCCGTAGTTAGTAGTCCTTTTTGTGTTGTAAACTAACTACGAGCCCATGTAGCCTTCAGTTAGTTTACGTAAAACTAACTACGCTATATGTCGCTGAAGAAATAACGAATAATCCTCTCGTCCATCAATTCTCCCTACCTTCGTTTTGGTTTAAGTCTAAAAACGACTAAACAAAACTTTGAGTAGGATTTGTTATTTAGCAATCCTGCTCTCTTCTTCGTTTTGTTTAGCGAGTAACAATAAAGGCTTAAACAAAACGCTATGTGTAAGAAGAGTCTTTTCGTTGCCAAATTATCCTTCGGGCAATCATAATTTCCCCACTCTCGTATTTTTTTCGCTAGACTAAAAGATCTGAGCTGAAAAATACGCTACGTGTAAGATTCATCAATTCGATGCCACATGCTCCTTCGAGCGATCATGATATCTAAATCCTTTCTGTAAAAGATTTTATATTATTATATCATACTTTCTAAAAATGTATGTGGATGGAAACCGACAATAACAGAAGAAAAAACTACATAATTTGCAGTTTCATTGCGATTGAATTAGGATTCTTATATATTTTTGTAGAATAGTCTTGTTTGTTCAGGATTTATAAGTAATAAGTGGGTAGTGCTCATGATAGTAACGATAAGTTATACATAAGGAATAGAGGGTGGAAATAAGGCGGGATTTTGAATCATGGCAAGACAAAATTATTCATTTTGCTGCTTTGTATTGTTTGTATCTGTTTTGTCTTTAAAGAAAGCCTCCCAACTAATGACACTAAGAAAAGTGAGGACAATAATGACAAAAGCTCTCATGACTTTTATGCTCCTTTCAAAATCTATTTTTATTTATTATATGGTATAAATGAGTAAATTTACAAAATAAAAGAGATAAAATGAAATTCATTTTATCTCTTTTTTGTTTGTGTTTACTACATACTTAATGCTTTTTTCTCCATGTAATTGTAACTGCTAATAAATTTGCTTTTTGGAATTTTAGCCCCTTTGCCACGTCGAAGAGGGTCATTAATATATACATAATCATTATCATACCCAGTGACTAACACGGCGTGCATATCAAAATCCGCTTGTATCACTTTCCCTGATAAAGTTTTCCAACTTTTTGGAGATACAGGATGTGAAAAAGATGCTGTAATCCAAGTTACAACCGGTTTGCCCTGTCCTACTAAACGCTCAATTTTAGAAAAATCAGAGCCTGTTAAATTGATACCGCTGTTTGTATAACGGTCTAATACTTTTTTTAATGGGGCTGGATCAATTGAATAACCAGGAGATGCGCCTGTTACATCTCCAACAAATCCAACTGAAGGGTCTCCCCACGTTAAAATAGATCCAGCGCCTCTTATCATAGGTGTAGAATCAACAGGTAATTGTTTAGCTAATGTTAGCTTGTCTACATTATGTCCGTGATATTTTAGCATCATTGTCATGGAAACAACTTCACATCCATTACGTAGCTCAGGTAGTTGGAAAATCATCGGAGCATCTAAATACACAGACTCTTTTTTCATGACTCCATCTTCATATAAGTAATACCATTTTCCATTATCTTGAATCCATCCAGTAGCCATATCGCCGCCACTATGAAGATAGTACCAGTTAGCGCCGTCAAAATACCAACCTGTACGCATGACGCCATCGTGCTCAAGGAGATACCATTTTCCGTTCACCTTTGTCCATCCAGTAGCCATATCGCCGCCATTATGAAGATAGTACCAGTTAGCGCCGTCAAAATACCAACCTGTACGCATGACACCATCGTGAGCAAGGAGATACCATTTTCCGTTCACCTTTGTCCATTCGGTAGCCATATCGCCGCCATTATGAAGATAGTACCAGTTAGCGCCGTCAAAATGCCATCCCGTACGCATGACACCATCGTGAGCAAGAAGATACCATTTTCCGTTCACTTTCGTCCATCCGGTAGCCATATCGCCGCCATTATGAAGATAGTACCAGTTAACGCCGTCAAAATACCAACCTGTACGCATGACACCATCGTGAGCAAGGAGATACCATTTTCCGTTTACTTTCGTCCATCCGGTAGCCATAGCACCATTGGTATGAAGGTAATACCAGTTACCTTGATCATTTTTCCATCCTGTTACTTTCGCATTATTTGAGTAGTAGTACCAATTATTGTCTTCTTTAATCCAGCCTTCTTTTTGCTTATTCTTTTCCTTGTTTGTCTCCAATTCCGCTTTATTTTCTTGCGTTTGTGCTTTTATAGCAGGAGCTAGATTGTTTTCTTGCGTGTGCTCTTTTTTATCGGTAGTTATGTTATTTTCTTGAATTTGCTCTTTTTTATCAATGGTTACATCATTTTCTTGCGTTTGTTCTTTTTGGTCAGTTGAGCTATCGTTTCTCTTCGGAGTATCGTTTAAGGATTCCTCTTTTTTTAACGTTTTTGTTTGTTCAGTAGCTTTGGAAGGCTCTTCTGTATGAAGAGAATCTTTCACTGTTTCTGTGTTCGCATAACTATGTATAGGAGATAACAATAAAGCACTAGATAAAATAATAACTGGAAGCTTTTTTTTTATTTACAATCCTTTCTTTATGTATTTGATAAATAGATAGCTAGATTCGTTAAATTATTAGTTTTTAATATACAGCTGATTTGGAATGGTTTTCCTATTCCTCTGCACCTGCATCATGATACAATAAAAAACTTTTGATTGCGAGAAGTTTTTATGAGAGAAAAGAAGAAGTAGTTTATGAGATGGATTTTTTATTTCGCTATTTGAGGAAGGTAAGACTTGTATTTGAAAATTCAATGGAAATAAGGGAGCGGATTTATAGGGAGAAGAATTGAATTACAAATAAAAAGGCATCTATTTATAGATGCTTTTTTATTTTGTTTCTTACTGATGCGCTTTCCCCTCAGATACATTTTGTGTAAGGCGATACCAAAGCCATAAATCATTAATGATAGAGGCAAGATCGGCAATTTCAGAATTGAGTCTACAGGAAATTTCGAAGTTTTCCTCGTTATTTAAACGATGTTGTTTTTGATTAATATGATATTCAAGTTCTTTTATACGATCAGGAATTTTCCCGCGAATTTGTTCCCACTTTAATAAAATAGCATGCTGCACTTTTTCAGGGATATCTTCCCATTCTTCTTGTAACTCAGGTACTTCTATTCCTAGGTGTTCATCGTATATAAAATATTGTTCCATATAGACACCCCCATTTTCTGTTTCCATTGTACCGAAAAAAAGAAAGAAGTTCGACGAAATTGTTTGAAAAATTTTTGCTAATATCCCTTGATTCATTTTGTAAAAGGTGTTAAAGTTTGAATTAATATAAATTGTAATGAATATTTATTCTTTAGGGGGATATAAAATGGAGAAGAAAAAAGTTGTGTTAGCATATTCCGGAGGTCTTGATACTTCCGTTGCAATTAAATGGTTACAAGAGAAAAATTATGATGTTATTGCACTTTGTTTAGATTTAGGGGAAGGTAAAGATTTAGCATTTGTAAAAGAAAAAGCAATTTCAGTAGGTGCGATTAAATCATATATGATCGATGTTCAAGAAGAATTTGCGAATGAATATGCATTGATGGCCCTGCAAGGCCATACTTTATACGAAGGAAAATACCCACTTGTTTCGGCGTTATCTCGTCCGTTAATTGCGAAAAAGCTAGTAGAAATTGCGGAGCAGGAAGGAGCAAGTGCAGTAGCTCATGGATGTACAGGAAAAGGGAACGACCAAGTTCGTTTTGAAGTTTCCATTCAAGCATTAAACCCATATTTAGAAGTTATCGCACCGGTTCGTGAATGGAAATGGTCACGTGAAGAAGAAATTGCATACGCAAAAGAAAACAATGTGCCAATCCCAATCAATTTAGATAGTCCGTTTTCCATTGACCAAAACTTATGGGGGCGTAGTAATGAATGTGGAATTTTAGAAGATCCATGGGCAGCACCTCCAGAAGATGCATATGAAATGACATTAGCACTTGAAGATACACCGAATAAACCAGAATTTGTGGAAATTGGATTTGAAGCAGGTGTACCAACAACATTAAACGGCACTTCTTATTCACTTTCGGAACTAATCAAAACGTTAAACAACCTTGCTGGAAAACATGGTGTTGGACGTATTGATCATGTGGAAAACCGCCTTGTTGGGATTAAATCACGTGAAGTATATGAATGTCCAGCTGCAATGACATTACTTACAGCACATAAAGAGTTAGAAGATTTAACGCTTGTAAAAGAAGTAGCTCATTTTAAACCGATGATTGAGCAAAAATTAACAGAACTTATTTATAACGGGTTATGGTTCTCGCCTTTAAAACAAGCACTTGCTGCTTTCTTACAAGAAACACAAAAATCAGTAACAGGTACAGTGCGTGTGAAATTATTTAAAGGTCATGCAATTGTAGAAGGACGTAAATCAGAGTACTCTCTATATGATGAAAAACTAGCAACGTATACAGTGGATGATGAATTTAACCATGATGCAGCAGTTGGCTTTATTTCTTTATTTGGTCTTCCAACAAAAGTATACAGCCAAGTGAATCAGAAGAAGGTGGAAGCGTGAGCAAACTTTGGGGTGGCCGTTTTACAGCAGAAGCAGAAGAATGGGTCGAGGAGTTTGGAGCTTCCATCTCCTTTGACCAACAATTAGTGGTAGAAGATATAGAAGGAAGTATTGCCCACGTTACAATGCTTGCGAAGCAGGGGATTGTGACAAAAGAAGAAGCAGAGAAAATTAAAGAAGGCTTACAACATTTACTAGAAAAAGCGAAAGCAAATGAGTTAACTTTTTCTGTAGATGCTGAGGATATTCATTTAAACATTGAAAAAATGTTAATTGAGCAAATTGGGGACGTTGGTGGGAAACTTCATACAGGAAGAAGCCGTAATGATCAAGTTGCGACAGATATGCATTTATATTTACGTAATAAAGTGAAAGATATTATAAAGGCAACGAAACAACTGCAAACGGTTCTTGTTCATCAAGCAGAGAAAAACATTGAAACCATTATGCCAGGGTATACCCATTTGCAGCGTGCACAGCCAATCTCGTTCGCTCATCATGTACTTGCATATTTTTGGATGTTAGAGCGCGATGTAAATCGTTATGAAGATTCACTGGAGCGTATTAATATTTCTCCGCTTGGTGCAGGCGCACTTGCGGGAACGACATTTCCGATTGATCGTGCGTATAGCGCAGAGCTTCTCGGTTTTAAAGGAATCTATGAAAATAGCTTAGATGCGGTAAGTGACCGTGATTTCATACTAGAGTTTCTTAGCAATTCATCCATATTAATGATGCATTTATCACGTTTTTGTGAAGAACTCATTTTATGGAGCAGTCAGGAGTTTCAATTTATTGAAATGAGCGATCAGTATGCAACAGGAAGCAGCATTATGCCGCAAAAGAAAAACCCTGATATGGCTGAACTTATTCGTGGTAAAACAGGGAGAGTATATGGCAACTTATTTAGTTTATTAACGGTAATGAAAGGTTTACCGCTTGCTTATAATAAAGACTTACAAGAAGACAAAGAAGGAATGTTTGATACAGTGAAAACAGTAGAAGGCTGCCTTCATATTATGGCTGGCATGCTAGAAACGCTGACTGTAAACAAAGAAAAAATGGGGCAAGCCGTAACACAGGACTTCTCTAATGCAACAGAAATTGCTGATTACTTAGCAAGTAAAGGACTTCCATTCCGTCAGGCGCATGAAATTGTCGGAAAGCTTGTTCTTCATTGCACGCAAAAAGGTATCTATCTATTAGATGTACCGTTAGAAACGTATCAAGAAATGAGTCCGTTATTTGAAGAGGACTTATATGAAGTTCTTTCACCGTATGCAGCTGTAAAACGTCGTAATAGTGCAGGTGGAACAGGGTTTGTTCAAATAGAACAAGCACTGGAAAAAGCGAAAGTGTTAGTGGGAGAGACAGTAAGTTTATAAGGATGCGAAGAGGGGAATATGTTCTGTATAGGAGCATATTACTCTCTTTTTTTTGTACATAACATATTTTCATACAGATACTTAACCTAATATTGAGTTTTCTAGATTTTACAAAATATGTATAGTATCGTTTTATAATAAGGAGTAAAAAGTTCAAATTTTTGCTGCGGGTCATGAACGATACTTGTATTTGATAGGAGGATGTATGAAAAAGATAATTTTTATTCTTATATTACTAATTAGTTTAATTGTTAACGCGAAGGTTTTTCTGATAGATAAATATATGTATATAGGAGAACGTGAAAAACGAGAAGGAGCAATTATGCTAACAATGTGGCACTTGCAAGAAAACGGATATAAAGAAAGTGATATTTTATCAATAAAACCTGCCTTTTATAGTAAAGAAGGTTCTTACGGCATGAATGTAATGTTTAAAGATGAACCCAATGAATCATATACTTATAAAGTTTGGCGAGATCCTAAGACAAATAAACCCTCTGTTAATCAACAAACAAATGTATCAGGTGGTATGGATGGAAAACATCAAGAGCTTAAATAGTAAAGAAAGTGTTGAGTAGATACTTGAACTTTGAAGTATAAAATCGATATAAATAGAATGATTTCTTATGAACATGGGAGGATACTAAGTTCCGTCCAGGAGTTAAGTATCCTCTTTTGATGTAATGTGTGAAAATGTTTTGATATACTTTCAGATTTCATGTACCAGAACCCTCCGTTTCATTTTCCTAATTATACCATCGTTATGATTGTTTTGTATTTTGGGAGGGTAATCTATGCTAAAACAACTCTTCATCTGGAATAGTATGTTTGAAAATCTAAGTTTACTGCATCGCTATCAATGTAAAAAAGGAGAGCACATTATATGATGCATTCTCTTTTTTTTAGAAAAAGTGTTCACATAAAGTTGGCTTGTCAATCTGAAAATACTATGGCAGTATATAAGGACTATCCCTACTTTTCGTGAATTTTAAGTTCGTAATTGTTATGGTTATGAAGCTATAAAAAGGGAATTAAAAGTGATTTTTATAATGGAGGAAATAAAAAAATATGCAAAACTTACCAAACTGCCCGAAATGTAATTCAGAATATACGTATGAAGATGGAAGTCTTTTTGTTTGCCCAGAGTGTGCTCATGAGTGGGCTTTAGAGTCAGAAGCTGAAAATAGTGAAGACACAAAAGTTGTGAAAGATGCAAATGGAAATATCTTAAACGATGGGGATGCTGTAACAGTAATCAAAGACCTTAAAGTAAAAGGAACTTCATCCGTTATTAAAATAGGCACGAAAGTAAAGAGTATCCGTTTAGTTGATGGAGATCATGATATCGATTGCAAAATTGACGGTTTTGGAGCTATGAAATTAAAATCTGAATTTGTTAAAAAGGCATAAGATAGTTATATAAAAGTGATTGAAAAGACGTTCAGTAAAGTGGTTTTGCCACGGAATGAACGTCTTTTTATGATGAAAAAAGAGGGTATACAATCGTATAACCTCTAATAAGTGTAATGTTATGTTCTTTTTTCTTATTCATATTTATGTCTGTTTTCTGTAATACGAATATATTCAATATCCATTAAATCACGTAGTAATGCACCGTGGCTTAGCTCAACGCCATGCTTTTCTTTAAAATGAGAACAGATTGTATCGAGCATTTCAATCTCTTCATCATTTACATCTAAAATAATTCGTTCGTGATCTCCCATATAGTATTCCTCATTTCGTTTTTTCTTAGCGTAACCGAAAGTTCCTGATTGTATAACAATAGTTGTATTTTATATGTTAATGTTTTTTTATTAGGATATTAAAAATAAGGGGAGATAGAGTTGCTTTATAGGTTTGTCATTATTTTATATACGGTCATTATAGTCACATATGCATTTCCTAACATCTTTACTTTACAATATATAAAACCTATGTATATCGCGTTTTTTATTTTTTGTATATTTGTAATGGATTGCTGCATCTCGCTATGGATATATAGGAGAAAACAGGAACAAAATAAAAAGGAGAGAAAGAAGGAAAAGCGGGAAAAATCATTTTGGATGATGACATACGTTTTTGTTTTTCCGATAGTTCTGAGTTTTGTAAGTGAACGCATCGCGGAAAAGGGATTCGATTTAAAGCTTGGGGCAACCATGTTTTTCTATTATTTCTTTTTTCACTTTATTCCGTATATGAGTGAAAAGACTGGGGAAGATGAGGATCCTTTTGAAAAAGATATACAAGAACAAGAAGATAAAATGATAGAAGAAGAAATGGAGCAATTAGCTAAACAAAAATGGTATTTCAATTCAACACTTATCTTCATTCTTTGTTTAGTTACACCACCAATTGGTTATGTGTATGTATTACTTTTACGAAAAAAAATGACATACTATGCGAAAATGAGTTATTTGACACTTGCAACCATTACGATGGGATTATGGGCAATCAAGTTCCTCCCACCACATTTATATGCCGTTGTGATTCTCATCATAGCTTGTCTTGTTTTCATAGGAAAATACATAAGATAAAAAACACCAAGTCCGTATAAGACTTGGTGTTTTCGTTATTTATTAAATGTCACCTTGTTCTTCTTCGCCACGAACAACAAGGACATCGCATTTCGCATAGCGAATAATATGTTCAGAGACGCTACCGATTAAGAAGCGTTCTACAGCGTTTAAACCAGTTGCACCACACATAATTAAATCTACTCTATGTTTTGGAGCAATTTCTTTTGAAATTTTAGATTTTGGGTTACCAAATTCTAATACAAGTTCTACTTTTTCAAGACCAGCTTCAGTTGCAGTCTTTTTGTAGTCTTCTAATAAATCTTCTGCAAAGAGATTTGCGCGCTCGGCAATTGCACGGCTATATGCTTCTACTGCAGAGTATGCTTTTACATCAACGATATGAGCGATTGTTAATGTTGCATTGTTACGTTTTGCGACTTGAATTGCTTTTTTAAAGGCTTTTTCTGCTTCTTTGGAACCGTCCACTGCAATTAAAATATTTGTATATGTATTATTCATAGTAGATTCCTCCCAATTCGTTTTTATAACCTTTTACAACTTAATTATAAAGCAAAATATGGTAACGTGCTTGCTGGAAACGTTACAGAATTTTGAAAAATCTATTTCAATTCGTTTTAGTTGTAATTGTAGGGAGAACTTGTTACATATTGATTATAGGAATAAAAAGGAGGCTACCTTTGTGAGACACGCGCTCATTACAGCCGGTACGAAAGGTTTAGGAAAGAAAGTAACAGAAAAATTATTGGCTGAAGGATATTCAGTAACCGTAACATATCATAGTGATATGCGTGCTGTAGAAACAATGAAGGAAAAATATAAACATCTAGAAGAACGTTTGCAGTTTGTGCAAGCGGATGTCACTAATAAAGAAGATTTACATAAAATAGTAGAAGAAGCAATCGGCCGCTTTGGCAAAATCGATTTTTTAATTAATAATGCGGGTCCTTACGTATTTGAACGTAAAAATTTAATTGATTACGAAGAAGATGAATGGAATGAAATGATACAAGGAAACCTAACAGCAGTGTTTCGTTTAGTAAAGCTTGTCGTTCCGATTATGAGAAAACACCATTTTGGCCGAATTATTAATTATGGATTTCAAGGAGCAGATAGTGCACCTGGTTGGATGTATCGTTCCGCATTCGCAGCTGCAAAGGTAGGACTTGTTTCGTTAACAAAGACAATTGCTTATGAAGAAGCAGAGTATGGCATTACATCAAATATGGTTTGTCCAGGCGATATCATTGGTGAAATGAAAGAAGCGACGATTCAGGAAGCGCGTATAATGAAAGACAGTAGGACGCCAATTGGTAGATCAGGAACAGGTGAAGATATCGCTCGGACCATTGCATTTTTATGCGAGGAAGATTCCGATATGATTACGGGCACAATTATAGAAGTAACAGGTGCAGTTGACGTCATTCATAGATATCGACAAAAATAGATAAAATCTATCGGAAAACTCGCATTATTTTTTGTCAAATATTGAGATATTATGTTAAAATATAAGAGCGTAGAAAGCGCTTTAAAAAATGATTCAGGGGTCATTTCATAACTCAAGGGGGAATTAATAATGCGTATCGGTATTCCAACAGAAATTAAAAACAATGAAAACCGCGTGGCAATGACGCCAGCTGGTGCCGTACATTTAGTACACAATGGTCATGAAGTTTTTGTTCAAAAAGGCGCAGGTTTAGGATCTGGCTTTACAGATGAAGAATATGTACAAGCTGGAGCAAAACTTGTTGAAACTGCTGAAGAAGCATGGAATCAAGATATGGTTATGAAGGTAAAAGAGCCAATTGCAAGCGAATATGGTTACTTCCGTGAAGGTTTAATTTTATTCACATACTTACACTTAGCTCCAGAACCAGAATTAACAAAAGCTTTAATTGATAACAAAGTAGCATCAATTGCTTATGAAACAGTACAATTAGACAATCGTTCTTTACCACTCTTAGCACCTATGAGTGAAGTAGCTGGCCGTATGTCTGCACAAATTGGTGCGCAATTCCTTGAAAAAACAAAAGGCGGCAAAGGTATTTTACTAGCAGGCGTTCCAGGGGTAAAACGCGGTAAAGTAACAATTATCGGCGGTGGTCAAGCTGGTACAAACGCAGCGAAAATCGCAGTTGGTTTAGGTGCTGACGTAACAATTATTGACTTAAGTGCAGAACGTCTTCGTCAATTAGATGACATTTTTGGTAACCAAGTGAAAACTTTAATGTCTAATCCTTACAACATCGCAGAAGCTGTAAAAGAATCTGATCTTGTAATCGGCGCAGTATTAATTCCAGGTGCAAAAGCGCCAAAACTTGTAACAGAAGAAATGATTAAATCAATGGAACCAGGTTCTGTTGTCGTAGATATCGCAATCGACCAAGGTGGTATTTTCGAAACAACTGACCGCATTACAACTCATGACAACCCAACTTACGAAAAACACGGTGTTGTTCATTATGCAGTTGCAAACATGCCAGGTGCGGTTCCACGTACATCAACTCTTGCATTAACAAACGTAACAGTGCCATATGCAGTACAAATTGCAAACAAAGGCTACAAACAAGCTTGCCTAAGCAATACTGCATTATTAAAAGGTATTAACACATTAGATGGCTATGTAACATTCGAAGCAGTTGCAGAAGCTCACGGTTTACAATATGCTGATGCGAAAGAGCTTCTTGAAAAAGCTCCTGCTTTATCATAATAGAAATGATTGTGAGCCCCTCCTTGTATAAGGAGGGGCTTTTTTGTATTTGGCAATGGAATATAAACATAATACTTTCTATTAGTCCGGGATTATCTTTTTATGAAAAAGAAAAATAAAAGAAATTGTCCACATACCAAAAAGAACAGAATTTACTTCTATTCTTTTTTAGTAATTCTTCAATTGCTTTCTTTTTTCTTCAATTATTGATCAAATCTCTTTACAATTCTTAAGCCAAACATCATTGTAAAGAAAAGAACTCCCATGACATAATACAGAACATACTCTACCCGTATCATTGAATTTTTGTTAGTAATAAATAAAACAAAAAGTATTGCAGCACCGACTAGATGAGAAAGCCCGAATATTTGAGTCATAAATTTCAAACTCAGCTTTTCGATTCTTTCGTCCATTTCTGGTAATGGGTACTGTTCTTGTTCTTTCTTCTTTTTCTTAAACAATCTTCCCCTAACCACTGTTATGAGTAATCCCAAGATTATATAGCCACTAGCAAATATAAGAGCAGAGCGAAATCCTTCCTCATTAAAATAAAGAAATGTCGTCCCTAATATAAGGATAGTAATATGCGATACAATTTCTTGTATAAAATTATTTTTCATTACTTTCCCTCCCCAGTTTTATCTAATTGAAATAAATCTTCTACTTTACAATCAAAAAACTCACATAATTTTAAAGCTAATTCTAAGCTGGGGTTATATTTGTTTTTCTCGATGGCGATGAGGGATTGTCTGGTGATGTTAACAGCGGAAGCAAGTTGCTCTTGAGTGATGTCTCTAACAACGCGGAATTGTTTAACTTTATTTACAATCAAATCTCCTCTTTCTCCTTTATGTAAAATTATTACTTTTACAATAACCATTTTTAGGTAAAATGTAAATATAACTTTACTAAAAGTATATAAAACATTACAAAATGTAAAGGAAGTATTACTACTACATAGATGAAATTAGAGAGTATTTATATGTTGAAAGTCTTTCGATTGGTATATTTTTCTTGTTGATAGGGCTCTCTATATGATAGTTTGGAATTGTATGCGTAAGGAAAATAAAAGAGGGGATGTCATGGGGAGAAAAAGTAGTAAGAAAAAACAAATAAGAAGACAGAAATATATAAAGAAAAAGCAGGAGCAGAATATACCATTTCAAAAGAAGTTGGCTATTCGTATAGAGGGAATTGCTAGGTATATTAGTATGGTTTTATATGTAATTTTAAGTATGTATTTGTTCGGTGTATGTTATCAAATAGAGATAAGACCTGAATTTTTGGAAGATATCTTTCAGTGGGGGGCTTTTTTGGCACCATTCGTTCTGTTTTTTGTAGTGTTTGATACAGTATGGCCAAGTCGTGAAAGTAAAAAAGATAAGAAAAGAAAGCAGAAAAAGAAACGCTTTTCCAATTCTTCCAATTCATCAAGTGGATTTATAAACTACAGTGATAATAATTGTAGTAGTGCAAGCGATAGTGGGGGTGGAGATTGCGGAGGTGGTGGAGACTAAACGGGATTTACTTTTAAATACATAGGATGTCATTAATAAAAAAGATAAAAATAATAGAATGAAACAGAGCGTCGCGAAAAGGGTGCATAGCAATAAATTTAGCGAAGGAAACAGAAAAAAGATATTGATTTTGGAATGATTGGCTTTTGGATTTGTATGATTGTTATTGCACTTGAAGGGTTTTGGGGGAAATAATAAATAACTTAGGGGATGGGGAGAACGATGGAGAAAGTGAATCTTTTAGAACTCACCAAAGATATTACAGAGCAGCACAAAAATTTTGTTGTATCGAATGTGAATAGTCATTGTTTACGAATTGCGGTGTTTACGGGGGACTATGCTTGGCACTTTCACTCAAACTCTGATGAGCTATTTATCGTGTTAGAGGGAGAATTATTAATTGATTTTCAAGATAAGAACACAGTCATATTAAAACCAAATGATTCAATCTTGATTCCAGCAGGTACCGTTCATCGAACAAGGGCACTTAAGCGCACTGTTAATCTCTGTTTTGAAAACTTAGATGCGGACACCGTTATTGTGGAGAATGTATGAAAAAGTTAGCGTTAGCAGACTATCATACAATCCTTTCGGTTTTAGAAGAGAACAAACGGACAGCTACTTTTGCTTATGCAGTATGTGATGGGATGATAGAGGGTGAAATCTTTGTAAATGAGAGATTAACAGCGGGAATGATTGCGACTGCTAATGGTATTTACTATCTGTTTGGAGATACTCATGATCAGAAATTTCAACGCGCTTTGTTTTCTTATATTGAAAATGATGTTTTAACAACTGATAAACGATTTACATTGTTTGTGTCTAGCGTAGAGTGGGAAAGGATTATTGAAAATTATTTTAATGATTCTTTTAGGAAAATCCCTCGAAAAAAATTTTTATTTCAAAGAGATGTCTTTGAAGATACAAAAAGAGAATTAAACGATTTTACATACACGGTTATGCGGATTGATCAAAACATAATAGAAAAAAGTACCGAATTTACGGAGCGATACTATAAAGAATATTGGGGATCAAAAGAAGCGTTTTTAAAGCATGGTTTTGGATTTTGTATGATTCAAAGTCAAAAAGTAGTAGCTGAATGTGTTTCAATTTTTAGAGGGAATGGCTGTGCTGAAATTGATATTGCAACAGATCCAGAGTATCAAGGAAAAGGGCTTGCCCGGTTAGTCGCAACTTATTTTATAGAACATTGTATACAAAATGGAATTACGCCGTGCTGGGATTGTAATGTAGATAATATTCCTTCACAAAGATTGGCTAGTAAACTAGGTTTTGATTATCCGGTGGAATATGTTTTATATGTACGTAAGAAGGTAGAGGGATAAAACATGAACGTTGAATTAACAAGATTCAAAGTGAAACCAGGAAAAAGTCATCGCGTTGATGAATGGATGAAACTTCTCAATGATCATATGAAAGAAGTGCTTTTGACATTAAACGACGAGAAAATGTATGTAGAGACAATTTTCCGGGAAATAAGAGGCGGAGAAGAATATTTGTATTGGTATTCTGTGCAAGGAGAAGGCGGGACAGAAGTGGAAGCTTCTCAGCATGAAATTGATAAAAAGCATTTAGAGTTTTGGTATGAATGCATTGATGAAGAAGCACCAGCAGTTGATATGAAAACGGAAGTTGTCATGATTCAAGATGTTGTTAAAGAAGCAATGAAGTAATACAATAGTATTCTTTGTATGTAATAAGAAAAGCGCATCGAAATAGATGGGCTTTTTTATTTGTGAAAATAGCGGGAGAATGCAGGAGTACTTTGAGGGGAACTATAAAGAAATAAAGAACAATAAACCTAAAGATTTATGGCGTAGTTTTAACAGAAAAAACAGAGGAATTACAACAGTTACAAGGGGCATCATATATAAAAGCAACTGTAAGAGGTGTAACAGTTGAGAAATAATGGTTAATACAGATTAATTAGAATAGTTAGAAAATTTATGTTATAATATGGGAAAAGGGGGCTGTTATGAAGCAAATACATGGAGCAATCTACATCTACATAACAATGTTTTTCATTGGAGCGTCTTATGGCTTAGGGCATTTATACTCGCACCCAATTTTAACTTTTTTGAGCGGTACATGTATGGCCATTGCGATTTGTGTACACCTTTTCTCCGTTTGGATTGTAAAATTTCAATTGAATATTAGTGAAATGGAAGAAGGCACTTTTTGAGTTGCCTTCTTTTTTAGTAGTATCTGTTTAACTCTTTTAATAATATTTCAATTTGCTTCTCTGCTTCTTTGCATATAGATAAGGCCCTTAATCTAAAGAATAAGCTTCGAAAAAATGATTTTACATTTCCATATAACGTTTCATAAGAGACGATAGATAATTCTGTTTTTTGAGCCTGCATTTGCTTCACTAAAGAATGTAAGGATACGATGAGTTCCTTTTCATTTAAACCATTTTGCACCATAGCGACAATAGGATAGACAATTCGTTCATCTTCCTCGTACTTATAATACAGTGTATGTACATTTACTTTTTCTAATAAGGTTTGCAGTATTTCTGGATAATGTTCAGTTTCAAGCTTCGGGTTTTTAATGAGTTCATCGAATGTATCGGAAACATGAGCGATACTATGAGCCCAGCCTTGACCGTTTACATACCCGCGAAAATCATGTTCTTGCTTCATGTATAAAATTAATTTATCTTTTACTTTTAATATATAAGACTCTGATAAGAAGTTATGTTTTGTATCGGCACTTAAAATTAAAGCAATTAATAATGTTGTAAACGCCCGAGTAAATACAGCGTCCTTATCATCAATATTTATTTTATAAAATAAATATTGCTCACTTATACTTTGCGACAATAATTGTTGTAATCGTGTGTTTGGGATATGGTCATTCTTAATGAGATGGAAAAAGGTTGTGTAGATTAATTTATCCCGTAAGTAGCTATCTGTTACACCGATATGTTGGAGCATTGTTGAACTTAAATTATCAATATCTATAGTGGAATCTATGACGTAATGATTAGCTTTTATTTCTTCTAATTGTTTTTGAAGTTGTTGCATGCAATCTCTCCTTTTTTCAGAAAATTATGTATTTAAATGTTATGATAGAAACAGAGAATATACAAGTAATACCTTGTATTGAGGATTTCAAAAGTGATTAGGGACGAATAAAAATGTTAAAAATGGGATTAGTTAGTGAGATTTTTATAAGGGGGAGCATGAGATGAAGAAAAATACATTAAGGCTGTATGTGTATATTTTACTTACCGTTTCTTTCGTGATATTAACGGCATGTACACGTAATGAGCAAACTGAGGATGAACCAGCGAATGTGCAACAATCAGCAGAAAAAGGTGTTATAGAAGGATACGTTATGGTGAAAAATAAGAAGGTATATTTCATCATGAATAAAAAGTTTGAAACGACAAAAGAGTTGCAGGAGTATTTGGATCAAAAAAAATATTCACCTATTCCAGCGGATACGATTCTACACTTAAACGATGAAAGTGCATATAAAAAGTTGAAATCAGGATATAAAATAAAAGTATGGTCTTCTGAGATACTTGAAAGTTATCCAGCAAAAATGACTGTGAATAAGTTTGAAATCGTAGAGAAAAATAATATTTAAAAAAGGTAGCGACTGCGCTACCTTTTCTTTATTTCACAAATTGCAATTCTTTCGGGAATTTCGTTAAAATTTCTGATCCGTCTTTTGTGATGTAAATATCATCTTCAATGCGAACGCCGCCTACGTTTGGTACGTAAATACCTGGCTCGATTGTGAAGACCATGCCTTCTTTTAATGGTGATTCGTTGCCTGCTTTTACATCTGGATATTCGTGTACGCTAATGCCAAGCCCGTGACCTAAGCGGTGTGGGAAGAATTCCCCGTAACCTGCATCTGCGATAACAGAGCGAGCAGCATTGTCAATTTCGCCAAGTGTAACGCCTGGTTTACAAGATTCAACTGCTTGTAATTGGCCAGCTAGTACAGTGTTGTAAATGCGTGTTTGTTCTTCTGAAATATCGCCAAATGCGACTGTACGTGTAATGTCAGAGCAGTAACCATCAATGATTACGCCTAAGTCAAATAGTACGAAGTCACCGCGTTTCATTTTGTTTGCTCCTGGAATACCGTGTGGCAGGGCAGAGTTTGCGCCAGCTAGTACCATTGTGTCAAAGGACATTTTATGGATGCCTTTTTTCTTTAATTCATGTTCGATAATTGCTAACACTTCTAATTCACTGCGATCTTCTTTAATTGCTTCTACACCAATTCCAACAGCGTAGTCTGCCATGTAAGCTGCTTGGCGTAAAATAGAAAGTTCTTTTTCGTCTTTAATTAAACGAAGTTCGCGTACTTTTTCTTCCGCAGATTTGAAAGCAGCTTTTGGGAATAATTTTGTTAATTCTTCATAGCGTTCTACATTTAAATGTTCTTTTTCAATTGCCACGCTACTCGCATCGATGCCGCGATGTTGAATCGCTTTTGCAATCATATCCCATGGCTTGTCTGTATCAGTAAATCCGATAATTTCGTGCGCCCAGCCAGCATTTCGAGCTTGGCCTTCTTCCATCTTAGGACAGATTAAAATTGGTTCTTTTTCTTGGAAGACAAATAGACCGAGTAGTCTTTCGTGCGGCTCGCAATGGAAGTTTGTCATATAGAAGACGTTTGGTGTAGAAGTTAAAAATGAAGCTTCCACGTTTTGTTCTTGTAGCCATTGCATTAAGTTTTCTAATCTAGTATTCATAGATTGGCACCTCCAGGGTTTCAGTTACATGTATTACTTTACATCGGATGAAAGCGTTATGACAAGCAAATCGCTGTTTGAAAAGACAGGAAGTTGTGAAATTATGTATATAAATCCAAATGAAAAAACGAACATTAAACCATTCTTTTTAGATGGGAGAGAGCATCCGTCCATGCATAGAAGCTGTCAGTGCTTTTTTAGCCCCATGCCAAGTGAGAACAAAAGGAGAAAGCGAGTGGAGATCTTCTTTTGTTTTCATAGCCGCGACTTAGGTGCTTGAAAATCGAAATGGGTATATATGTTGGAAAATCAAGTTGGATATATATAGAATAGAAGGTGTGAATGTAAATAAGGGAGGAATCTAGCGATGAAAGTATCTTATCACGGGCATTCAGTTGTAAAGATTGAAACGAATGGAAAAGTTATCTTAATTGATCCGTTTTTAACAGGTAATCCGAAAACAGATTTAAAGGCTGAAGACGTCAAGGTAGACGCAATTATTTTATCGCACGGTCATGGTGATCATGTCGGTGATACAGTAGCGCTCGCGAAGAAAAATAATGCAGTGGTTGTGGCACCGTTTGAACTCGCAACATTTTTAGGATGGCAAGGTGTGAGCGCGCACCCAATGCATATCGGTGGTTCACATGTATTTGATTTTGGAAAAGTAAAATTCACACAAGCATTCCATGGGTCTAGCTATATCGATGAGGAAAATCAGACGATTACATATACAGGAATGCCAGCTGGAATTTTATTTACGGCAGAAGAGAAAACAATTTATCATGCAGGAGATACTGCTTTATTTTCTGATATGAAATTAATCGGTGCTCTTAACAATATCGATGTAGCATTCTTACCAATTGGTGATAATTTTACAATGGGACCAGAGGATGCAGTGTTAGCTGCGGAATGGATTGGAGCAAAAACGGTTGTACCTATGCATTACAATACATTCCCAGTGATTGAACAAGATCCGCATCTTTTTGTACAAAAACTAACGAGTAGTACAGGAAAGGTATTAGAAGCTGGAGAAAGTATTACACTATAAGAAAGAAACCCTTCATTTGAAAAGATAAGTGAAGGGTTTTTTATGTGTGTAAAATCGGTTTGAAAGTCTGTGCTTGTTTAGGTGTTTCTTTTGTTTCTGGTAGTGTTTGTTCTGGTGCCTCATTTAATTCCATCGCAACTTTTTTTCCATCGACGAAAGCTAAAAATACAGCACTTACAACTTCTAAAAATTTTTTCATTTTCATTCGCTCCTTTGTTTGATTTCTTGCTTTTATTTTACATCTGAAATCAGGGACAAACTATCGAATAGGGTGACAATAGCATTACACAGTTGTAAGAATTTGACTGGTAAAGTGTAAGGGTCATTTTTGTTATAAAAAAAATAGTACAGGTACGTAAAAGTACAGTGTAACAGTTTCGGAAATATAGTATACTAAAAATACAACACATGAAGAATTTAGGGAAAAGAAAGTATGGTGAAACCATTTGGCTACCAAACATAATCAAATTTTAGAACATATTAATAGCCTGCCTATAGGGCATAAAATTTCTGTACGTCAAATTGCAAAAGATTTGAGTGTAAGTGAAGGAACAGCTTATCGTGCGATTAAAGATGCAGAGAATAAAGGATATGTTAGTACAATTGAACGTGTCGGAACAATCCGAATTGAACAAAAGAAAAAGGAAAATATTGAAAAACTAACATATGCCGAAGTAGTCAATATCGTCGATGGCCAAGTGCTTGGCGGAAGAGAAGGGTTACATAAAACATTAAATAAATTCGTGATTGGGGCCATGAAATTAGAGGCGATGATGCGTTATACTGAAGCGGGGAACTTGCTGATTATCGGTAACCGTACGAATGCACATCAATTAGCGCTAGAAGCGGGCGCTGCAGTATTAATTACAGGTGGATTCGATACAGAAGATCATGTGAAAAAATTAGCAGATGAATTAAAGTTGCCGATTATTTCAAGTAGCTATGATACATTCACTGTGGCAACGCTTATTAACCGCGCTATTTATGATCAGCTTATCAAAAAGGAAATTGTACTCGTTGAAGATATTTTAACACCAATTGAAGAAACGTTATATTTAAAACCTACCGATAAAGTAGAGCAATGGCATGCGTATAATGAAGAAACGATGCATGGGCGTTATCCAATTATAGATGAAAATAAAAAGGTATTAGGGATTGTTACTTCAAAAGATATGATTGGCATCGCAAAAGAAACGCCAATTGAAAAAGTAATGACAAAGCAGCCGATTACAGTAAACGGGAAAATGTCTGTTGCAGCGGCAGCACGTATGATGGTATGGGAAGGGATTGAACTTCTTCCTGTTGTCGATGAAAGCAACCATCTGCAAGGAATTATTAGCCGTCAAGACGTACTTCAAGCGCTGCAAATGATTCAACGTCAACCGCAAGTTGGGGAGACGATTGAAGATATCGTCACAAATCAATTTGTGACGCCGAAAGAAGCAAAGCACGAACATAGTTATCAATTTTCTGTGACGCCACAAATGACAAGCTCATTTGGGACATTATCATATGGTGTATTTACAACCGTTGTTACAGAAGCGACGAATCGTGCCATTCGTGCGCAGAAAAAAAGCGATTCGATTGTTGAGAATTTAACAATCTACTTTGTAAAGCCAGTTCAAATCGACAACGTTGTTTCTGTACATCCTAAAGTGTTAGAAATCGGTCGTAAATTTGGAAAGGTAGATGTGGAAGTGCGTCACGGAGGAGAAGTTGTTGGGAAAGCGCTATTAATGGTGCAGCTGATTGATCGATAAGTATAGAAAAGAGCTGAGTGAAGAATTCTTTTTAGAGGGAGATTCATTCAGCTTTTTTATGTATACATAAAAATTGAAAGATATAAAACCACTCTTTTTAGGTTGGAAGAGAGGAACCGCCGAAGTGTAGAAGCGGTCATCAGTGCCTGTTTTAGCCCCGTGCCGAGTGAGGACAGAAGGAGAAAGTGAGTGGGAGCTCTTTTTTGTTTCATAGCCGTTACTGATATGTATAAAAATGGATACGAATTTCCTTTATTAGGTAATTGAAATGTAGTATAATTGAATTATCAGATAATTAGTATATTAAAAGAAAAAAAGGATGGTGTTCCATATGTCATCAGAGTTACTCTTTTTTGGCGGTGTTGCATTATTTTATTTTCTTGCGATGATACCGATTCAGTATCTTTACATTGAAGGGTTAAATGAACAGAGACAAAGAACGAGACGTTCACAACAAGAACTATATAAAAATATGTCTTTTGAAGAAGAACAATTACATTTTCATGTGCAAGGAAACCCTTTTAATATACCACCTGCGCTTGTTGCCTATTTGATTTTAAAAATAAAAAATCGTAAAAAAGCATCAGCATGAATGGCTGATGCTTTTTGCATGATTACATTGTTTCATAGGCCTCTGCTTCCTCTATTGCAAGAGGTGAGAAGTGTTTATATTGGCGGAATCCATTAAAAATACTTGCCCCACCAAATAAGACAAATAAGATACCGACGATGATACGCGCGGTAGAGAGTTCTAAGAAAAACTGATTTGCGCCAAATAACGCAACGAATACGCCAAGCGCCATCCCGGATTTTCCAGCAAGCCATCCTTTTTCCATCGGACGATTTGTACGAAAATATTTTGTTTTATAGAAGAGATACAACATAAATGAGATGATAATACAAAAGACTAATACTGGCATAATGTAATCCTCCATTATTTTGTATGTAGATAAATTAAAAACCTGAAATATAAAATCCCTCTTTTTTTAGGTGGAAGAGAGGATCCGCCCAAGCGTAGAAGCGGTCAGTGCCTATTTTAGCCCCGTGCCGAGAGAAAACACAGGTAGGAAATGAGTAGAGAATCCTTTTTGTTTACAAAGCCGTGATTGATATGGTGATAAAAATCTGGATAAATCTAAATAAACACCCTGAAATAAAATCCTTTCTTTTAGGTGGAAGAGAGGATTCGCTCAAGCATAGAAGCGATTAGTGCCCATTTCATATTCATGCCAAAAGAAAGTAAAAGACATTATCGAAACTTTCTAACTATTATTATAAAGCAATTGTCCACATGGATAAATTGTTTTCAGTTATAATGAATGATAAAGTAAGAAAATTGATGACAGAGGTAGAAACAGTAAAAAGGAGACTATACATATGCATGAACAAATTTTAGCAGCGATTAAAGAGTTCGATACGATTATTATTCACCGCCATGTGCGTCCGGACCCAGATGCATTAGGCTCTCAGTGTGGCCTTGGAACAATTCTCCAAGAATCGTTTCCAGAGAAAAGGATTTATATGGTTGGATACAATGAACCTTCGTTATCGTATTTACGAGTAATGGATGAAATTGATGATGAGACTTACGAAAATGCGCTTGTTATCGTTTGTGATACAGCGAATCAAGAGAGAGTTTGTGATCAGCGTTACACGAAAGGGAAGATGCTGATTAAAATCGATCATCATCCGAATGAAGATCCATACGGAGATATTACGTGGGTAGATACGACATCAAGTTCTACAAGTGAACTCATTTATGAGTTTTATACTTATGGAAAAGATAAAGGATTGAAGCTTACAACTGAATCTGCGCGCCTGATTTTGGCTGGAATTGTTGGAGATACAGGGCGTTTCTTATTCCCAAATACATCTGCAAGAACATTACGCTTTGCAGCAGAGCTTGTTGAGATGGGCGTTGAGTTTCCAAATCTATATAACGAAATGTATAAAACCAAAGAAAAAATCGCTCGTTTAAATGGATTTATTTTACAAAAATTTACGATGACAGAAGAAGGTGCAGCGTATATTAAGCTGACAAAAGAAGTATTAGAAGAGTTTGATGTACTTCCTTCAGAGGCATCTGGCGTTGTAGGAGCACTTGGTAATATTGATGGATTAAAAGCTTGGGTTCTGTTTTTAGAAGAGGAAGATGTAATTCGTGTTCGCCTTCGTTCAAAAGGACCTATTATTAATAAATTAGCGATGAAGTATAACGGCGGAGGACATCCGATGGCTTCTGGTGCGAAAGCATCTTCTTGGGAAGAAGCGGATCGTCTTTTCGCAGACTTACGTGAGATTTGTAAGTAAATATATAGGCGTTAAAAGGAAAAAGTAGAGCGTGAAAGCTCTACTTTTCTTGTTTTATATTGATGCTAATTTCGAGTACGGTATCAAAGGAAATGGTATCAACTTTAAAGTGGTATATTCGGTCGTAATGCTTGTATACTTTATTCTCAATTGCTTTTTTTAGTAGCTCTTTATTTTGCGCAATGCTTTGTATGTTTTTTGTTAAGAGATGTTGTAAATCATTATGAATAGAAGTTGTAATGTTTTCTAAAGTTAGGTTGTCTAAATCGTATTTATCCCCGTTTGCAATTTTAATTTTAATTTCTTGGATTGTTAAAAGTTGTTTGTTTTCTTTATTTAATTTATCGTGGTCTTCAAGGAGAACATGGAGTTTTTCTTCCTGCTGTTTAATAATTTGTTTTTGTTCTGCAATTGTACTTGCTTGTTCTTGTTGAAAAACACCATATATGTACAAAAAAATAAACCAGCTTAAAACACCACCAACCGCAGCGCCTGCTAAAAATAAATACCATCGTTTAGCAGTAGAAGCGTTAGGGACCCTCATACATGCTCCTGTGTAAGCCATTTAATAATAATAAGACCGGTTTGCATGCCGCCTGTTGCGAAAAAAATAAGTAAAATTTGTTTTACGATATCTTTCGTAGCGCCTTCAAAGAAAGTTCGTTCGAAGCTATAAAATGTATCAAAGGTACCGCCAATTGCTGCGACGAGTGCCCAGATTCTTAAGTTTTGAGAAAATTGATTAATTGCGGTGAGAGCAGGTTTACCAACTAAAAATGCACCAATGCCGCCAATTATAGAACCGCCAAGCATGACTCCAAAGGCAATAAAGTAAGTTGTAATAAGTAGAGAGAAAAATCTTTGATCTACATCCATCGTCATTCCCCTTTCTTCTTCATATATATGGACAAAGTATAAGAAGTATGTTTTGATTTCCGCTTTCTTCATCACCTATAATGAAAGTAGTCAAATAGGTAAAGAGAGGGTACAACAGTGAAGTTTGTGCATTTACAATGTCAAACCGTTTATAGTTTGTTAAAAAGTGCTTGTAAAATCGATGAACTCGTCGTTCGAGCGAAAGAGCTTGGTTTTTCATCGCTTGCGATTACAGATGAAAATGTGATGTACGGAGTAATTCCATTTTATAAAGCATGTAAGAAAAATGGCATACAGCCAATTATTGGATTAACGGCATCTGTTTTTAGTGAAGAAGAGGGGACTTATCCGCTTGTATTACTTGCAGAAAATGAAATAGGTTACCAAAACTTATTGAAAATTTCTAGCGCCATCATGACTAAGTCGAAAGACGGAATTCCGAAAAAGTGGCTTGCTCATTATGCAAAAGGTCTGATTGCAATTTCACCAGGAAAAGATGGGGAAATTGAACAGTTATTGTTGCAAGGAAGAGATGAGATTGCTGAAGATGTAGCTAGGGCGTATCAAAATATGTTTGGAAGCTTTTATATGAGTTTGCAGCATCATGCGATTCAAGATGAACTATTCTTGCAAGAGAAAATACCGCAATTTGTAAGGGAGATGAACATTCCAGTCGTTGCGACAAACGATGTCCGTTATGTGAACCAAAGCGATGCGCTTGTGCAGGAGTGTTTATTATCTATTCAGAGCGGAACGAAGATGACAGATCCAGATAGACCAAGGCTTAAAACAGATCAGTATTATTTGAAATCATCTGCTGAAATGGAGGCTTTATTTTCTCATGAAGAAGAAGCGCTTCAGAACACAGTTCGTATAGCTGAACGTTGCCACGTAGAAATTCCGTTCCGCGTCAATCAACTGCCAAAGTTTCCTGTTCCATCTAACGAAACGTCAGATGTTTATTTGCGCCGCATTTGTGATGAGGGTCTAAATAAGCGATATGGAACGGTTCAAGATATACATCGGAAACGTTTAAATCATGAACTTGAAGTTATTTCTCGCATGGGATTTAGCGATTATTTCCTCATTGTTTGGGATTTTATGAAATACGCACATGAACATGACATTTTAACAGGACCGGGCCGTGGTTCGGCAGCGGGTTCACTTGTTTCTTATGTGTTAGAAATTACAGATATCGACCCAATTGAGTATGATTTGCTGTTTGAACGATTTCTAAATCCTGAACGTGTTACGCTCCCAGATATTGATATTGATTTTCCCGATATTAGACGTGATGAGATGATTCGTTATGTAAAAGATAAATATGGTCAGCTTCGTGTTGCGCAAATTGTTACGTTCGGAACGCTTGCTGCAAAAGCAGCGATTCGGGATATCGCCCGCGTAATGGGGCTTCCACCAAGGGATATTGATATATTTTCGAAGCTGATTCCCTCAAAGTTAGGGATCACACTAAAAGAAGCGTACGAAGAGTCCAGGCCTCTTCGTGAATTTGTACAAGGAAATCTCTTGCATGAGCGCGTTTTTGAAATTGCGAAGCGTGTTGAAGGTATGCCGCGTCATACATCTATTCATGCAGCAGGAGTTATTATGAGTCAGGAGCCGTTAACAGGAAGTGTTGCGATTCAAGAAGGGCATAATGATGTATATGTAACGCAATATCCAGCAGAAGTGTTAGAAGAACTTGGTTTGTTGAAAATGGACTTTTTAGGTTTACGTAATTTAACGTTACTTGAAAATATCCTTACGTTTATTGTAGGGAAAACTGGGAAACAAATTGATATACGAAATTTACCTCTTCAGGATGAAAAGACATTCCAGCTACTTGGAAGAGGGGATACAACAGGTGTATTCCAACTTGAATCCGGGGGAATGCGGAATGTATTACGTAGTTTAAAACCAAATGAGTTTGAAGATATTGTTGCGGTTAACTCTTTATATCGTCCAGGACCAATGGAACAAATTCCAACTTTTATTGAATCGAAACATGGAAAGCACCAAATTCAATATTTACATCATGATTTGAAACCGATTTTAGAGAACACATATGGCGTAATTGTTTACCAAGAACAAATTATGCAGATTGCCTCGAAGTTAGCCGGTTTTTCACTTGGAGAAGCTGACTTACTTCGCCGTGCAGTAAGTAAGAAAAAACGTGAGATTTTAGATCAGGAACGCAAGCATTTTGTACAAGGGTGTTTACGAAATGGATACGATGAAATATCTGCAGAGCAAATTTATGATTTAATTGTTAGATTTGCGAATTACGGTTTTAACCGCAGTCATGCTGTAGCGTACAGTATGATTGGATATCAGCTTGCTTATTTAAAAGCGAACTATCCTTTAGAGTTTATGACTGCCCTATTATCCAGTGCGATAGGGAATGAAGATAAGATTGTGCAATATATACGCGAAACGAAGCGCAAAGGTTTTCGTGTTTTACCCCCATCTCTTCATAGGAGTAGTTATAATTTCCGAATAGAAGGAAATGCAATTCGTTATAGTTTGCTTTCGATTCGGAATATCGGGATGGCTACAGTGAATGCGGTGATTGAGGAAAGGGGAAAAAGTCCATTCCAAGATTTATTTGAGTTTTGTCTTCGCATGCCAGCAAAGTTTGTTACAGAGCGCAACTTAGAGGCGTTTGTTTGGGCTGGCTGTTTCGATGATTTTCAAGTTTCACGAACAACTTTGTTTAATAGTATAAAGGGTGCTTTAGAGTATGCAAGCCTTGCGCGTGAATTAGGGGAAGATAGTGTCCCAAAATCCGTATATGTACAAGGAGAAGAGCTATCTTTTATTGAACAATTAAATAATGAGAAAGAAGCACTTGGCTTTTATTTATCCAGTTACCCAACGGCGCAGTATGCAAAGCTTGTAAAAGAACTAGAAATTCCATCGCTTGCGCAAGCGATGAGGCAAAAGCGAAAAGTACAACGTGCCATCGTTTATATAACAGGTGTAAAAGTCATTCGAACGAAAAAATTACAAAAAATGGCGTTCGTAACGTTTTGTGATCAAAATGATGAAATGGAAGCGGTTGTCTTTCCGGAGACATATATTCATTTTTCGGAGAGGTTACAAGAAGGTGAAATTGTTTTAGTGGAAGGGACGATTGAACAGCGAAATCATAAATTGCAATGGATTGTAAACGGTCTTTATCCATTAGAAAAAATGGATGTTTACAATGAAATGAAAGAAGCGACAATCTATATAAAACTACCATCGCAGTATGAAAAGAAGTTGTTAAATCAGGTTACAAAAATATTGTTTCACTATTCAGGTTTTGCGAAAGTACTAATTTATTATGAAAAGGAACATAAAATGGTACAATTATCTCGTAGTTTGTCAATTCATCCAAGTGAAGAATGTTTAGGCGCACTTCGTGAAATAGTCGGTAAGGAAAATGTCGTAGTGAAAATATAATGGACAATTTCCCTATAGTTCGATTATTATAGTAATAGTGTTCGTGGTCAGACCACTTGGAGAGAATGATAGCAGCAAGAATAATTTGAGGAGAGTGGATAGTTTGTCAACACTTCGTGAAGAAGCACTTCACATGCATAAAGTGCATCAAGGAAAATTAGAAACTGTGTCAAAAGTAAAAGTAGAAAATGCTAAAGATTTAAGTCTTGCGTATTCTCCAGGGGTTGCAGAACCTTGTAAAGAAATTTATGACGATAAAAGTAAGGTATATGAATATACAATGAAGGGAAACATGGTAGCAGTTGTGACGGATGGAACAGCTGTACTTGGTCTTGGTAACATTGGACCAGAAGCATCTCTTCCAGTAATGGAAGGTAAAGCTGTATTATTCAAGAGCTTTGCTGGCGTAGATGCATTCCCAATTGCCTTAAATACAAACGATGTAGATAAGATTGTTGAAACTGTAAAATTAATGGAGCCAACATTTGGCGGTGTAAACTTAGAAGATATCGCAGCACCAAACTGCTTTATCATTGAAGAACGTTTGAAAAAAGAAACAAATATTCCTGTATTCCATGATGATCAACACGGAACAGCTATCGTAACAGTAGCGGGTCTTGTAAACGCGCTTAAGCTAGTTGGAAAGAAAATGTCTGACATTAAAGTTGTAGCAAATGGTGCAGGTGCAGCGGGTATTGCAATCATTAAACTTTTATATCGCTACGGTGTACGCGACATTATTATGTGTGACCGAAAAGGCGCGATTTATGAAGGTCGTCCGGTTGGTATGAATCCTGTAAAAGATGAAGTTGCAAAATATACGAATAAAAATCGTGTAGCAGGTTCATTAGCAGATGTTGTAAAAGATGCGGATGTATTTATCGGTGTATCTGTAGAGGGTGCATTAACTGAAGAAATGGTTCGTACAATGAATGACGATGCGATTATCTTTGCGATGGCGAATCCGGTTCCAGAAATTATGCCAGAAATTGCGAAAGCAGCAGGCGCAGCTGTTGTTGGAACTGGTCGCTCTGACTTCCCGAACCAAGTAAATAATGTACTAGCGTTCCCTGGTATTTTCCGTGGTGCACTTGATGTACATGCTACGCAAATTAATGAAGAAATGAAAATGGCAGCTGTAGAGGCCATTGCAGAGCTTGTAGCGGCAGATAAGCTAAATGCAGACTATATCATTCCAGCGCCGTTTGACCCGCGTGTAGCGCCTCAGGTGGCCGCTTACGTTGCGAAAGCTGCGATGGAAACAGGAGTAGCTCGCCGTCAAGTAGATCCCAATGAAGTTGCTGAGAAAACAAAACAATTAGCATTGATTGGTAAAGAATAAGCGAGGAATTTCTATTGACATCATCAAATACAAAAGTATATCTCGAAATTGTAAAGAAAATCCGTTCCATTATGGAAGAGGATGGTTTAGTGGCAGGTGACCGCTTACCATCTGAGCGTGAGTTAAGTGCGCGTTTAAACGTTGGGCGTTCATCTGTACGGGAAGCATTACGAGCTTTAGAACTCGTAGGATTAATTGAAACAAGGCGCGGTGAAGGGACGTTTATTCGAAACTTCTATGACAATGGCCTTGTTCAGTTAATCGCACCATTTCTATTACAAGATGAGAAAACAATTCGTGATTTATTACAGACGAAACGATTGCTCGAAAAAGATATTCTTCGAATCGTATGTGATTTACCGAAAGAAACGTTCTCTAGTGTATTAAGTATGTTGCAACAGGTTCTTAAAAAGGACAAGAGTTCTATTCAGGAGTTTCATCAAACGTTTTTTAAAACACTTATTGAACAAGTGGACAATTATTTATTATATCGAATTTGGAGAATTGTAAATGATTATGTTGCGACTCTTTCTTCTGAAATTTCACTAGAGTCTGTAGAAATTTATAGAAAACTTTATGAAGCGCTATACGCAAAAAAAGAAGAAGAGGCGCTAAAAATTTATGATGAATTGATGGAAATGTACAGTTTCATTCGTAATGTATAAAATTTGTCGAAATGACCATGACACGTTATGACAAACAATCTATCGCATAGCGGTTAAAGTTAAACGTAAAGAGAGAGGTTATTAGACAGGGTTCAAAAAGGAGGATAAAGAGAGCCGAGCAGTTCGAGGCACGGAAGCCAGGAGGACACGGAGTGTAGATGGAACTACATAAGTGCCGGACTGGCGAAGTAACGAAGAAATGCGAAAGCTATCTTTACCGGAATTTTTGAACATCCTCTATTAGACAGATTAGGAAAAGAAGGCTAACATCGATCTTTGATGTTAGCCCCATTTTCTTCCTAACCTAACCTTAGCTCTCAACAAAGGGGGTCAAATTGTGCTAAGAGATTTATTCGTAAAAAAGAAAAAGTACGCTGCAATTCCTTCGGAACAAGTACGAAAAGATGTACCGGACGGTGTTATGACAAAATGTCCGAAATGTAAGAAAATCATGTATACAAAAGAGCTTCTTAAAAATTTAAAAGTATGTGTAAACTGTGGTTATCATCACCCTATGAATGCGTGGGAACGCCTTGATAGTGTATTGGACGAAGGATCATTTCATGAGTATGACAAAGAGATGGTTTCGTTAAATCCACTCCAGTTCCCAAATTATGAAGAAAAATTAGAGAGTGATCGAAAAAAAACAGAATTAAATGAAGCTGTTGTGACAGGTGAAGGAACAATTGATGACATGCTAGTTGTAGTTGCAGTAATGGATTCTCGCTTTCGAATGGGCAGCATGGGCTCTGTTGTAGGAGAAAAAATTGCACGTGCAGTTGAAAAAGCATACGAATTACAAGTTCCATTTATTATCTTTACTGCATCGGGCGGTGCGCGTATGCAAGAAGGTATTTTAAGTTTAATGCAAATGGCAAAAACGAGCGTAGCTTTGAAAAAGCATAGCAATGCTGGAGGATTATTTATTTCTGTTATGACTCATCCGACGACAGGCGGTGTTTCAGCGAGTTTTGCTTCACTTGGTGACTATAATCTTGCAGAGCCAGGTGCACTTATCGGATTTGCTGGTAGACGTGTAATTGAACAAACAGTGCGTGAGAAGCTGCCAGAAGACTTTCAAACGGCAGAATTTTTACTAGAGCACGGTCAATTAGATGCGGTTCTGCATCGCGATAATATGAAAGATTCACTCCGTAAGATTTTAGAAGTTCATCAAGGAGGGGAAACGGCGATATGGCAGAGTTAGAATTTGAGAAACCAGTTGTGGAGCTAAGAAATAAGATTCGAGAACTGAAAGACTATACGAAAAACAGCCAGATGGACTTCAGTGAGGAGATTCGTATTTTGGAAGATAAGCTAGAAAATCTAGAGGAAGAAATATACGGCAATATGAAAGTATGGGACCGCGTTCAAATTGCTCGTCATGCAGAGAGACCGACAACGCTCGATTATATTGAGCACTTATTTACTGATTTTTTTGAATGTCATGGAGATCGTCTATTCGGCGATGATGCAGCGATTGTCGGCGGCATTGCGAAGTATAAAGGAATGCCTGTAACAGTAATTGGGCACCAGCGCGGGAAAGATACGAAAGAAAATATTCATCGTAATTTTGGAATGCCTCATCCAGAAGGATATCGAAAGGCGCTACGTTTAATGAAACAAGCGGAGAAATTTAATCGTCCCATTATTTGTTTCATTGATACGAAAGGCGCTTATCCTGGTAAAGCAGCTGAAGAACGTGGCCAAAGTGAAGCGATTGCACGTAATTTATTTGAAATGGCAGGGCTTACTGTACCTGTTATTTGTATTGTTATCGGTGAAGGTGGTAGCGGTGGTGCGCTAGGTTTAGGGGTAGGCGATTACATTTACATGCTAGAAAATTCCACTTATTCTGTTATTAGTCCAGAAGGTGCGGCGACAATTCTTTGGAAAGATGCTACGAAAGCAAAAGATGCCGCTGAAGCTTTAAAAATTACAGCAGCGGATTTGAAAGAATTAGGTGTAATTGACGAAATTATTCCAGAAGCGCGCGGCGGTGCACATCGTAATATTTTAAAACAGTCTGAAAATATCGATCTAATGATCGGAAAAACTTTCCAACAATTAAACGGTATTTCGAAAGAGGAATTAATCGAAAAACGTTATGAAAAATATATGAAAATTGGGCAAGTTTCGTTTTCAAACGCTTCCATTTGGATAAAATAAGAAAAGCGTGCGTTCCATTTCGCGAATGCACGTTTTTATTGTGAAAAGACACATCTTCTCCATTGTTTTTTTGTATTTTTTCGTGTTATTTTATTATAAGGCAAATAATCTTTATGAGGTGAGTACAAATGAAACGTATTGGTGTATTAACAAGTGGTGGAGATTCGCCTGGTATGAATGCTGCCATTCGTGCAGTTGTTCGTAAAGCGATCTTTCATGATATAGAAGTATATGGTATTTACCATGGATACGCTGGATTAATTTCTGGTCACATTGAAAAATTAGAACTTGGTTCTGTTGGTGATATTATCCATCGCGGTGGTACAAAATTATATACAGCAAGATGTCCTGAGTTTAAAGACCCAGAAGTAAGGGAAAAAGGAATCCAGCAATTAAAGAAACTTGGTATTGAAGGACTTGTTGTTATTGGTGGCGATGGTTCTTACCAAGGTGCTAAAAAATTAACAGAGCAAGGATTCCCATGTGTCGGTGTACCAGGTACAATCGATAATGATATTCCTGGAACAGACTTCACAATCGGGTTCGATACAGCGTTAAATACTGTTATTGATGCGATTGATAAAATTCGTGATACTGCTACATCTCATGAACGTACATATGTGATCGAAGTAATGGGACGTCATGCTGGAGATATCGCATTATGGGCTGGTTTGGCTGATGGTGCAGAAACAATCTTAATTCCAGAAGAAGAGCATGATATGGAAGATGTTATTGCTCGTTTAAAACGCGGTAGTGAGCGTGGTAAAAAGCATAGTATCATCGTTGTAGCTGAAGGTGTTGGAAGTGCAATTGACATCGGTAAGCATATCGAAGAAGCAACAAACTTTGATACTCGCGTAACTGTATTAGGTCACGTACAACGTGGTGGATCACCAAGTGCACAAGACCGTGTATTAGCAAGTCGCCTTGGCGCAAGAGCAGTTGAACTGTTGATTGAAGGTAAAGGTGGACGTTGCGTTGGTATCCAAAACAACCAACTTGTTGATCATGATATTATCGAAGCGTTAGCTCAAAAACATACGATTGATAAAGACATGTATCAATTATCTAAAGAATTATCCATCTAATCGGCTTAATGTCGAATATTTGGGAACGGTTTCATAATTTTCGGAGGTGCAATATGCGTAAAACAAAAATTGTATGTACTATAGGTCCTGCTAGTGAAAGTATTGAGAAATTAGAGCAGTTAATCGAAGCGGGTATGAACGTTGCTCGTTTAAACTTCTCTCATGGTAGCCATGAAGAGCACGGAGCACGTATTAAAAACATTCGTGAAGCTTCAAAGAAAACTGGTAAAACAGTTGCAATCTTACTTGATACAAAAGGTCCAGAAATCCGTACACATGACTTTGTAGACGGACAAGCTGAACTAGTAACAGGTGCAGAGGTAGTTATTTCTACAGAGCAAGTATTAGGAACTGCAGAGAAATTCTCTGTATCTTATGCTGGTCTTTATGATGATGTAGACCCAGGTTCTCGCATTCTAATCGATGACGGTCTTATCGAACTAGAAGTAATCGAGAAAGCTGACGGAAACATCCGTACAAAAGTATTAAACAGCGGAACTGTCAAAAATAAAAAAGGTGTTAACGTACCAAATGTAAGCATTAAGCTTCCTGGTATCACTGAAAAAGACGTAAAAGATATCATCTTCGGTATCGAGCAAAAAGTTGATTTCATCGCAGCATCTTTCGTGCGTAAAGCAGCTGACGTATTAGAAATTCGTGAATTATTAGAAGAGCATGGTGCACAATACATTCAAATCGTGCCAAAAATTGAAAACCAAGAAGGTATCGATAACATCGATTCTATCTTAGAAGTTTCTGACGGTTTAATGGTAGCTCGTGGTGACATGGGTGTAGAAATTCCACCAGAAGAAGTACCATTAGTGCAAAAGCGTCTAATCAAAAAATGTAACGTATTAGGCAAACCGGTTATTACTGCAACACAAATGTTAGATTCTATGCAACGTAACCCACGTCCAACTCGTGCGGAAGCAAGTGACGTAGCGAACGCGATCTTCGATGGTACAGATGCAATCATGCTTTCAGGTGAAACTGCAGCAGGACAATACCCAGTAGAAGCAGTAACAATGATGGCAAACATTGCAGTGCGTGTTGAAAAATCATTACAATATGAAGATATGTTCAAAAAACGTATTAAAGAGTTCACGCCAACAATTACAGATGCGATTAGCCAATCTGTTGCACATACAGCACTTGCTCTTGATGTAGCTGCAATCGTAGCTCCAACAGAAAGTGGCTACACTGCGAAGATGATCTCTAAATATCGTCCGAAATCTCCAATCGTTGCTGTAACATCTGACGAGCAAGTGGGTCGTCGTCTTGCACTTGTTTGGGGTGTACAGGCATTTATGGCTGGAAAACGTGCAGCATCTACTGATGAAATGTTAGATACTGCAATTCAAACAGGTATGGATGCAGGTCTAATTGGACTTGGAGATACTGTTGTAATTACTGCGGGTGTTCCAGTTGCTGAAACTGGTACAACAAACTTAATGAAAATCCATGTTGTTGGTGAAGAAATCGCTAAAGGGCAAGGGATTGGTCGTAAAGCTGCAAAAGGTAAAGTAGTTGTAGCGAAAACAGCTGAGGAAGCTGTAGCGAACGTAACAGAAGGTGATATTCTTGTTACAACAAGCACTGATAAAGATATGATTCCTGCAATTGAAAAAGCTGCAGCCCTAGTTGTAGAAGAAGGTGGCTTAACAAGTCATGCAGCTGTTGTAGGTGTATCAATCGGTATTCCGGTTATCGTTGGTGTGAATGGTGTAACAGCCACTTTAAAAAATGGCCAAGAAGTAACAGTTGATGCGGCGCGCGGAATTGTTTATAATGGACATGCGGAAGTGCTATAAGAAGTAATGTGAAGAGAGGGATGGGAGTCCTTCTCTTTTTTTACCTCTAGAACAAAAAATATAGTGAAGATATCAGGTTCATAGCGATAGGGATCCCGTTATTAACGTCTAGGAGGCTCTTAGAGGGTTGTTTGCTGGATAAGGTTTTCTTATATAAGAAGGGAAATGAAACGTTATTTTGAGGGTGTAGGAGATGTGAAGAGAGTTCTTTTGGTGAAAGGAGTGGGAGAATGAAGTGGATGTTGTTTCTTTTTATTTTAATTCCAGGACTTGAAGTTACGGTGCTAATTGGCTCTAGTCATTTGATTGGTATGTGGCCAACGTTCGCTATGATTGTATTTACGGGTGCCTTAGGTGTCTATTTAGCAAAACGACAAGGGTTTATGGTATTGAGGGAGATTCAATTAAGGCTGAATAGAGGTGAGATGCCAGGTGAGGCTGTATTAGATGGTATTTTTGTCCTTGTGGGCGGAATGCTTCTGTTGGTGCCTGGATACGTAACGGATGTAATAGGAGTTATTTTTATATTTCCGGCAACAAGAAAGTTATGTAAACCTGTAATAATGAAATGGTTAGAGCGGAAATTAAGAAGGAATACAACCGTTATAGTACAAAAATAACACTTAGAACACGAATCGTTCTAAGTGTTATTTTTTGTCGAATTGTAAAGTGAATATTTATTCATTTGTAGAAAAAGGAAGAAAAGGGAATAATAAAAATGTGGAAAATAGAATAAAAATGTAAAACGAACCTTAAAAGTGTCATTTTGCGCAAAAAACAAGGGAATTATCCATTTGTTATGGGTAATTCCCTTGTTTTATTTTTTGAAGAAAATTTGAATGCAAGACTTGGATGAGAGTGAAAATTTTATTTTAATGGTGGACCTTTAATAAATTTCCATAAATCATGAAATACATGGGCTTTGTGCAATGTGTTTAATAGTACCAATGTAACTGGGCCGATGATTAATCCTAAAAAACCATACAGCTTAAACCCGACGAATAATGCGATAAGTGTTGGTAATGGATCAAGTCCTATATTGGATGATAACACTTTTGGTTCCATGATTTGCCTTTGAACAATGACAACAATGTATAAAATAAGCAGACCAATTGCGAATGCTGTGTCTCCTGTGAAAAATACATATATAACCCAGGGGACAAAAACTGCTCCGGTTCCTAAATAAGGAAGTAAGTCTACAATTCCTGTAATGATTGCGATTGTAATGGCATATGGTACGCGCAAAATTAATAGTCCAATTAGTACGATGATGGTTGTCATAGATACAAGGGTGAGCTGCGCTTTTACAAATCCGAATAAAGCTTTTCGTAAATCGACAAAAATAGTCTTTCCGTATCCGTGTACGCGATTTGGAAGCAATCGTTTTACTTTATTAGCAAGCGTATGCCAATCAAAACTAATAAAGAAAGTTGCTAATAAGATGAAGACGAGGACTGTTAAAGTCGTTGGAAGTGCACTGATGAAGTTTGTTAAGCCACTTATAATAGCGGTCAACAATTCTTTCATCTGCTTTGTTGCTTCCGTTCCTAGATTTTGAATATTTTGTGTAATTGTAAATTGCTGTGATTCACCAAGATGATTAAATTTAGAAATTAAATCATCATATAAAGGCATAATATTATTGAGTGCAAACTGCTGTGCATACTGTACAATTGCTGGGAACTTTTCTGTGACAATTTGCAGTAAGTAAGTTGTGGCGGAAATTGCTTCTGTCACAAGGTATGTAACAAGTCCGACGATGGCGCCGAACACCAGAATTAAGCTGACGAGTACCGCTAAGGCACGAGGGAATTGTAGTTTTTGGTTGAGAAAATTTACGACTGGATTGATCAAATAAGCAAAAGCTAATGCGATGATAAAAGGGTATATAAGGCCTGAGACATATAAAAGTGCATAAAACCCAATTATTGTTGCAAAAATGACAAATATAAGTCGTAATATGATATACAATGAATTTCGATTCAAAGGTGCTTACCTCCCATTCCAAATGGTATTTATCCTGCTATTTGCGGACAGTAACAATCTCGCATTAAAGTTCAGCGGGAACAGAAAAGTTAGATGGGAGATGAACTGTCTGTAAAAGCTCGATTGGTGAATGCTAATAACCAGTAGAGATAGAGCTCCGCGCTGATTAAAGTTTCACTTTATGTTATAGTGGAATGATGGATTTATCCTGCCGTTTGCAAGTCTCAAGGCATGAAACAATCTGTTCGTAAACCCCTGATGGGAATTGCTAATCAGGGGTGGGAATTTTCTTTGTATTGATTGGCAAGAGTCTCATTTTATCTATCTTTTATTTTACCTGTTTCTTATAAGAAAAGAAAGAAGTGTGCTTTTCTTTCTTGGTAAGTATAAACATCTCATTCAAGGTTTTGGAAGTTTGTGTGTATCATCTATATTGATAGATGAACACTTTCATCTATAGCATGTATAATGATATGTTTAACAGCAATTTATTTTGTAAACAGGTTCATTATTTTCAGAAAGGAAGTGTAATCATGATTAGTCAATCAACGTTATTTTTATTCATACTACTTATTATTGGACTTATTGCTAAAAATCAATCACTTACTGTAGCGGTTGGTGTTTTATTTTTATTAAAATGGACGTTTTTAGGAGATAAAATTCTTCCATATCTACAAACAAAAGGAATTAATCTTGGTGTAACGGTTATTACGATTGCGGTCCTTGTTCCGATCGCTACGGGTGAAATTGGATTTAAGCAGCTAGGTGAAGCGACTAAATCTTATTATGCGTGGATTGCTTTAGCTTCAGGAATAGCGGTTGCTCTCTTGGCAAAAGGGGGAGTACAGTTATTAACGAGTGATCCTCATATTACAACTGCGCTCGTATTTGGCACGATTATAGCAGTTGCGTTATTTAATGGAGTCGCTGTAGGACCGTTAATTGGAGCGGGAATTGCCTATGCTGTGATGAACATTATACAGATGTTTAAATGAGAAATTTTATAGTAATATAAATTTTTTGAATTCTTTCCATTCACAAAAGTCAGATAATTGTTTATAATAGGATTAGAAGACATGTAAAAGCTACATAGCAACGAAGACTTACACCAGATAAAATAAAAACAACATAAAATAATTTATCTGCTGATATTGTTTTATGTTGTTTTTATCATAAACTCTTCGAAACTAGTTTTCCTCACCATCTGTTGTTCTAAGCGTGAGGATTCGGGGAGAAACTCACGCTCATGCTCGGATAAAGCAATGGAACAACGAGATGGGAACATCACAACAAATTTGCATGATCGTGCATTTTGCTTGCCTAAAGAGTGAACGGGTGTTCATAATCTAGAAGGAAAGCAAACGGATACAAGGGAGCAAGGTTGGGAGAATTTTCAGGAAAAGGAGAGAGTGTAATGACTGTTATTCGAGGATTAGAAGGGGTAGTAGCAACAACGTCATCCGTGAGTTCAATTATTGATGATACATTAACGTATGTTGGGTATAATATTGATGATTTAGCGGAAAATGCTACGTTTGAAGAAGTGGTATACTTATTATGGCACCGCAAGCTTCCTAACGAAGAGGAATTAAATGAGTTAAAAGAAACTCTATCTGAATATTCTAAAGTTCCAAGTGAGATTTTAACATACTTAAAACAAGTAGATTTAAAGATTGCTCATCCGATGTCTGTTTTACGAACAGCGATTTCCATGTTATCATTATACGATGAGAGTGCTGAATTAATGGATGAAAAGTCCAATTATTTGAAAGCGGTTAAATTACAAGCTCAAGTAGGTACTCTTGTTGCAGCGTATGCAAGAATTCGTAAAGGTTTAGAAGTTGTTGAGCCACGAAAAGATTTATCATTAGCTGCAAACTTTATCTATATGTTAAATGATCGCGAACCAAATGAAGTGGAAATTGAAGCTTTTGATAAAGCGCTTGTGCTTCATGCGGATCATGAGTTAAATGCTTCTACATTTACAGCGCGTGTCTGCGTTGCGACACTTTCAGATGTATATTCTGGTATTACTGCAGCAATTGGCGCGTTAAAAGGTCCTCTTCACGGCGGGGCAAATGAAAATGTAATGAAGATGTTAAAAGAAATTGGCGAAGAAGAAAATGTAGAATCCTATATTCATAATGCACTTCAAAATAAAGTGAAAATTATGGGATTTGGCCATCGCGTATATGAGCACGGTGATCCTCGTGCGAAACATTTGCGTGAAATGTCTAAGAAATTATGCGTGCTTTTAGGGGAAAAGAAATGGTATAATATGTCTATCAAAATCGAAGACATTGTCACAAAAGAAAAAGGTCTTCCACCAAATGTCGATTTCTATTCTGCTTCTGTTTACCATTGTTTAGGAATTGATCATGACTTATTTACACCAATCTTTGCAATTAGCCGTATGTCAGGATGGTTAGCTCATATTCTAGAACAATATGAAAATAATCGCTTAATCCGTCCGCGTGCTGATTACAATGGACCAACGCATCAACGTTATGTACCACTGGCACAACGATAGGCTAAAAACACTATTTGGATAGTGTAAATACGCTTTCAAAAGTCAGATTTTTTGGGAAAGATGTAATGATTGGAATATTTTAATTTGACTAACGGTTTGAACTGAGGGTTTTATTCCCTCAGTTTCATACATATGAAATTTCAAACATGGGGGTTATCACAGTGATGACAGGACAAAAAATTACTGTAACGAATGGTGTTATGAATGTACCAAACAATCCAATTATTCCTTTTATTGAAGGAGATGGAATTGGACCAGATATTTGGGCTGCAGCATCTCGTGTATTAGAAGCAGCTGTTGAAAAAGCTTATGATGGTGAGAAGAAAATCGTTTGGAAAGAAGTGCTTGCAGGGGAAAAAGCATTTAACCAAACAGGCGAATGGTTACCAGAAGAGACGCTAAATGTGATTCGTGAATATTTAATCGCAATTAAAGGCCCGCTTACAACTCCTGTTGGTGGCGGTATCCGCTCTCTAAACGTAGCACTTCGTCAAGAGTTAGACTTATACGTATGTTTACGTCCAGTTCGTTATTTTGAAGGTGTTCCTTCACCTGTAAAACGTCCGGAAGATACTGATATGGTAATTTTCCGTGAAAATACAGAAGACATTTATGCAGGTATTGAATATGCACAAGGATCTCCAGAAGCAAAAAAAGTTCTTGAGTTCTTAAAAGAGGCAATGGGTGTAAACAAAATTCGCTTCCCAGAAACATCGGGAATTGGTATTAAACCAATTTCAGAAGAAGGGACAAAGCGTCTTGTTCGTGCTGCGATTCAATATGCAATTAATGAAAAGCGTTCTTCTGTTACATTAGTTCATAAAGGAAATATTATGAAATTTACAGAAGGAGCTTTCAAAAACTGGGGTTATGAAGTTGCGGAACAAGAATTTGGTGATAAAGTATTTACTTGGGCTGAATATGACCGCATTGTTGAAAAAGATGGTAAAGATGCAGCGAATAAAGCAATGACAGAAGCTGAAGCAGCTGGTAAAATCATTGTGAAAGATTCTATTGCAGATATCTTCTTACAACAAATTTTAACACGTCCACGTGAGTTCGATGTTGTTGCAACAATGAACTTAAATGGAGATTATATTTCTGATGCGCTTGCAGCACAAGTAGGTGGCATTGGTATTGCACCTGGTGCAAACATTAACTATGTTACTGGACATGCTATTTTTGAAGCGACACATGGTACAGCTCCAAAATATGCAGGTTTAGATAAAGTAAACCCATCTTCTGTTCTTCTTTCAGGAGTATTATTATTAGAGCATTTAGGATGGAATGAAGCTGCGAAATTAGTAACTGCTTCAGTAGAAAAAACAATTGCTTCAAAAGTGGTAACATATGACTTCGCACGTCTTATGGATGGTGCAACTGAAGTGAAATGTTCCGAATTTGCTGATGCCCTTATCAACAATATGGACTTAGCGGTAATCAAAAACGCATAATTCAGAGTGGGGGAGAAATTATGACAATCAAACGCAAAAAAGTTTCAGTCATCGGTGCAGGATTTACAGGAGCGACAACAGCGTTTTTATTAGCTCAAAAAGAGCTTGCAGATGTTGTATTAGTGGACATTCCACAACTGGAAAATCCAACAAAAGGGAAAGCGTTAGATATGTTAGAAGCAAGCCCTGTACAAGGTTTTGATGCTAACATTATCGGCACATCTGATTACGCAGATACTGCTGATTCTGACGTTGTCGTTATTACAGCAGGTATTGCACGTAAACCAGGAATGAGTCGTGATGATTTAGTAGCAACCAACTCTAAAATTATGAAAAGTATCACGCAAGATATTGCAAAACATTCACCAAACGCAATTATTGTTGTGTTAACAAATCCAGTTGACGCAATGACATATTCTGTATTTAAAGAAGCTGGATTCCCGAAAGAGCGCGTTATCGGCCAATCTGGTGTATTAGATACAGCTCGTTTCCGTACATTTATCGCGCAAGAATTGAATCTTTCTGTAAAAGACATTACAGGATTCGTTCTTGGTGGTCATGGTGATGATATGGTACCTCTTGTACGTTACTCTTATGCAGGTGGTATTCCGTTAGAAACCTTAATTCCGAAAGATCGCTTGGAAGCAATCGTAGAACGTACGCGTAAAGGCGGCGGTGAAATTGTAAGCTTACTAGGAAACGGTAGTGCATACTACGCGCCAGCTGCTTCCTTAGTTGAAATGACTGAAGCGATCTTAAAAGATCAACGCCGCGTATTGCCAGCTATCGCATACCTTGAAGGTGAATATGGCTATAGCGACCTTTACCTAGGTGTACCAGTAATTCTAGGTGGTAACGGAATTGAAAAAATTATTGAATTAGAACTTCGTGAAGAAGAAAAAGAAGCGTTAAATCGTTCAGTAGAATCTGTACGTAACGTTATGAAAGTTCTTTCTTAATACAAAATATATGTTAGGAAAAAGATTCGGAATCCCGAATCTTTTTCTACTATTTATTGGATTGTTTTTTTGAAATAATATGAAAGCGTTATCATTTGTGTATCCTACAATGGGAAACATAGACTTATAATATACATTGCCCTCATTATAGTAGCATTTCGGATAATATCTTGCTTTTGGTAGGATAATAAAATAAAACTTGGAGGGGGATTGTAACATGTTAAAGAAAAAAGTTCAAATTGGTCGTCGAATGGATGAAATTACAGTAGGGGAAAAGTTATCTATCACTGAAAAAATTGAGGATAAAGATCTATTATTGTATTTAGGGTTAACAAATGATTCAAACCCACTATATATCCAGCATGATTATGCATCCCAAACTCCGTATGAAAAACCGATTGTACCAAGCATTATGTTAACGGGCATGGTTACAACAGCGGTAACGAAATATTTGCCAGGTCCAGGCAGTCATGTTGTTAGGAAGGATCTTACTTTTGTGAAGCCTGTGCATCATTATGAAACTTTGCAAATTCATTTTGAAGTTGTAGCTGTTTCTCACGAGGAGCATACAATTGATATGCGTGTATTCGCTTATGATGAAAAAGAAGCAGTGGTTGTAAAAGGGGTATTAACAGTAGCGCCGCCTTACAAATCAGCTTCTATTTTAGAAAAAGCGTTGGATAATTTTTAATAATGAGTTAGTAAGAGTGTAATGAAAAATAGTGCTATCCTACTGTTATATGCTAGGTTAGCACTATTTTTTTAGATTGAATGTAAGTATAACTTAACTGAAAAAACCTTTTACAAACCCTTCTGAGAAATCAGAGATGCCAGTTTGTAATGCTTCCCAGTTTGAAAAGCCGGCAGTAAAACCAACTACAAATAATAAAGCAAGGCAAGATAGTACCCAATTTTTACGATTCATTTTGAAGTTGCTCCTTAATGTTTTAATCTCTATATAATAATTTTATTATATTGATTATTATATTTTAAGGACATATAAGTCAAATGTGTATCTGTTTTTAGCCACGTGGCCAAAGAATGATAAATACACCGACAAGGCAAATGGCTGCACCAGCCCAGTCAAAGATATCTGGTGTTTTCTTATCAATCATCCATCCCCATAATAAACTCATCACAATAAAAACGCCGCCATAAGCTGCATATACACGTCCGAAGCTAGAAAATACTTGAAATGTAGCGATTACGCCGTATAAACATAAAACGATTCCTCCAATTAGACCGAACCAAATGGAGCCACCTTCTCGTAGCCATTTCCAAATGAGATAACCGCCACCAATTTCAGCCAGTCCGGCAAGAATGAAAATAACAGCTGCTTTAAACATGAATAGGTACCATCTCTTTCTATTAAATATATTTTCCTGTTTAACTATATTACAATCAAACTTAGTGAATGGACAATTCTATTGAGAGGGGGATTGTTTTTTAGTATGATGGGAATAGTGGGGAAATACTAGGATGAAGAAGGTTTCAAGTCTATTACTTGGAGGAAGAGAATGAGCAATCGAATTTTAGTTGTTGATGATGAGGAGTTTATTTTAACTTTAATTGAATTTAATTTGCAGCAAGCAGGGTTTGAAGTTATAACAGCGATGGATGGTGAAGTAGCGCTTCATAAAGCGACAACGGAACGTCCAGATCTAATTATATTAGATTTAATGCTTCCAAAAATGGATGGTATGGAAGTGTGTAAAGAATTACGTTTGCAACGTATTATGACACCTATTTTAATGCTAACAGCGAAAGATGATGAGTTCGATAAAGTGTTAGGTCTTGAGCTTGGGGCTGATGATTATATGACAAAGCCATTTAGCCCAAGGGAAGTTGTCGCACGTGTGAAGGCAATTTTACGTCGTACGAAATTACAAGAAGAACAAGCTCCAGAAGTGCAGGACGAAAATAGTATCAATATTGTTGATTTGAAAATTTTACCTGAATTTTATGAGGCGTATTTCCAAGGGGAAAAGTTAGAGCTGACGCCAAAAGAATTTGAGTTACTTGTATATTTAGCAAGAAATAAGGGGCGTGTGTTAACACGTGATCAGTTATTAAGTGCGGTATGGAATTATGACTTTGCTGGCGATACAAGGATCGTCGATGTTCATATTAGCCATTTAAGAGATAAAATTGAAAAGAATACGAAAAAACCAGCATACATTAAAACAATTCGTGGATTAGGTTATAAATTAGAGGAGCCAAAGGGGGATGAATAAATTTCGTTCGAGGCTTCTCTTTACATTTGTGTCTCTTATTATTCTTATTTTAGTTGGACTAGGAGTACTCTTGGAAACGGTGTTTGAGAATTATTATATTGATCATGCGAAAGAGCGGACAATAAAAGAGACACGTTATGTTGCTTCATTAGTAGAGGCAGAGGGCGTTGATCATGTTTTAAAAGTGCCAAGCATATTTGAAAAATTAGAAGAGCAAGTTCCTGTTTCGATTGTATTTGCTGATGAAGAGAAGAAAGTCCAATATAGTAAAGGGAAAGAGCCTATATTCAATCAAGCGTCAATCGAGGAACTTTCCTCTGAAACAGCAAAACAAAAGAATAGAGTAATTACGAAGGAAACAAATGATAAGAATGTATTTCACCATGCAATATTTGTCCAAGATGCCCATGGTAAGCAAGGGTATATTCTTATAAAAAGTATGATAGCTCCTTTGAAAGATGTTCACCAAAAAACGTGGGGATTATTAATTATAGGATTTGTAATTGCTTGTCTTGTCGTTGTCTTTCTTGGTGTGAAAATTACAGGGCAATATATTCGTCCGATAGAGTCTGTTACGAAAGTAGCGATTGAATTGGCGAAGGGGAACTATAAGGCGCGTGCTTATGAAAATCATTCAGATGAAACAGGGATGTTAAGCAAGGCAATCAATATTTTAGCACGTAATTTACAAGAAATGACATTAGAGCAAGAAATGCAACAAGATCGTTTACATACACTGATTGAAAATATGGGAAGCGGTATGATTTTAATTGATAGTCGTGGTTATATAAGCCTTGTAAATCGTTCATATAAAGAAATCTTTCATGTAACAGATGAAGAATATTTAGATCGCTTATATTATGAAGCGTTTCTTCATGCAGAAATCATTGAACTTGTGGAAGAAATTTTTATGACGGAAGTAAAAGTGCGGAAGCAAATGCTATTGCCACTTGGAATTGAAAGAAAACACTTTGAAGTATATGGCGCGCCAATTATTGGGACGAATCATGAGTGGAAAGGAATTGTTCTTGTATTCCACGATATAACAGAACTAAAGAAACTAGAGCAAATGCGAAAAGACTTTTTAGCAAACGTTTCACACGAACTAAAAACGCCAATTACTTCTATTAAGGGCTTTTCTGAAACATTACTTGATGGTGCGATGGAAAATCAGCAATTTTGTGAGCATTTCTTGCATATTATTTTAAAGGAAAGCGAGCGTATGCAAGGGTTAATCGAAGACTTATTAGATTTATCAAAAATTGAACAACAAGGCTTTAAGTTAAATATAGGTACTGTTGATATGAAGGAATTACTTGGAGAAATCAAAATGGTACTGGAGAATAAATCACAAGATAAAGAAATCTCCTTGCAAGTTGATGTACTGAGACATGTATCTGTGATAGGAGATCCAAGCCGATTAAAGCAAATCTTTATCAATTTAGTTAATAATGCAATTGTATATACGCCAGCCGGTGGGACAGTTTCTGTAGAGTTGTTAGAAGATGAGCATAATGCTTATATAAAAGTATCTGATACGGGAATTGGGATTAGTAGCGAAGAAATCCCGCGTATTTTTGAACGTTTCTATCGCGTGGATAAAGCAAGAAGTCGAAATACAGGCGGTACAGGTCTAGGATTATCGATTGTAAAACATTTAGTAGAAGCGCATCAAGGGACGATTACTGTGGAGAGTACAGTAGGAGAAGGTACGACATTTACAGTAGCTTTGCCAAAAGCGGATTTGGAGAAGTAATGATAGTGTGAAACTTTTATTAGATGAGGGTTATATAAATTCATTTTAATTTTCCAATATTTAAGTCGCCATGGGGCAGGAAGAGGATCTGACTGCTTTTATGCATGACCGGATGCTCTTTCTCCTAAAAAGAAAGGGTTTATGTTGTTTTTTAAAATTTGGGTTTATATATGAAGAGCCTTGGACGGAATATATTTACATTATATTAACAATAGCTTCATTAAATATTAATAAAGTCCTGTTAATATAATACATGAAAACCCCTTCATCCAAGGAGTAGTTTTGGACGAGGATAGTGCTCTATTCTCGTCACTTCCCTTTTTGCGTAGCAAAACATGTTTTTTGTTAAGATAGAGATAGAACGAATTCAAGCGTGGTTGCTTGTTGTGAAAATAGAGCTTGTCTGGTGGTTGTCGTTCACCTATACCATTCGAAAGTCGCAAAGAGAATAAACCGTAAATCTGTGACACGAAAACCAAGTGTCAAATCAAAAGCCAACACTGAAATACCATACGATTTTCGTAGGAATCCCACGCTTCAAGCGTTAGCTAAGTGGGAGTAGTTCAAATGCCTAAATGTATGTAATAGAAAGAACCGTTATTTTTCTTCTCTCTCGTAGTCGTGTTAATATAGAGAGAAGGAAAAGGCGGTTTTTTCTATATAAAAGAATCGTTTTAAATTTGTATGGGGAGGTTTCTGATTTGGAAAAAAAGGTCGTATTAGTCGATGGAAACAATATCGCATATCGTGCTTTCTTTGCACTGCCGCTTTTAAATAACGACAAGGGGATACATACGAACGCAATTTACGGTTTTACGATGATGTTAATGAGAATATTAGAAGAGGAAAAACCAACGCATATGCTTGTTGCGTTTGATGCGGGTAAAACAACATTTCGTCACAAAACATTTAGCGAATATAAAGGAGGACGTCAAAAAACGCCACCTGAATTGTCAGAGCAATTCCCATTTATTCGTGAACTGTTAGACGCGTTTCACGTACCACGCTATGAATTAGAGAACTATGAAGCAGATGACATTATGGGAACACTCGCGAAAGAAGCGAGTGAACAAGGTGCTCACGTTAAAGTGATTTCTGGAGATAAAGATTTATTGCAACTTGTTTCTGACAACACACTTGTATGTATTCCGCGTAAAGGAATTACAGAAGTAGATGAATATACGAAAGAAGCTCTATTTGAAAAATATAGTTTATCACCAAAGCAAATTATCGATATGAAAGGTTTAATGGGAGACCAATCTGATAATATCCCAGGTGTACCAGGAGTTGGTGAGAAGACTGCGATTAAACTGTTAACGCAATTTGAAACAGTAGAAGCAGTATATGAGAATTTAGACCAAGTGAGCGGAAAGAAACTAAAAGAAAAGCTAGAAGCGAATAAAGAGCAAGCGCTTATGAGTAAAGAGCTTGCAACGATTATTACGGATGCTCCGATAACGGTACATGTAGATGATATCGAATATAAAGGATACGAAGCAAGCGACGTCATTCCAATGTTCGAGAATTTAGGGTTTACTTCGTTATTAAATAAGCTAGGTGCTACTCCTGAGGAAACAGCGTCAGCTGAATTAGATGAGATTTCATTTGATATTGTAGAAGAAGTGACAGATGAAATGCTGCAGCAAGATAGTGCAATTATCGTTGAAGTACAGGAAGATAACTACCATAAAGCTGATATTCAAGGATTTGGTATTCAAAATGAAAATGGTTGTTATTTCATTCCATCTGATGTTGCGCTCAACTCTAACGCTTTTACGAAGTGGCTTGCAGATGATGAAATGAGAAAATATACGTTTGATGCGAAGCGTGCAATTGTTGCACTTAAGTGGAAAGGTGTAGAAATCAGAGGGATTGACTTTGACTTACTAATTGCCGCTTATTTACTTGACCCAGCTGATACAGATAAAGATTTCCGTGCCGTAGCAAAAATGAAAGAGACGCACGCTGTTAAATCTGATGAAGAGGTATATGGAAAAGGTGCGAAACGTGCAGTTCCAGAACAAGGTGTAGTTGCGGAGCATGTAGCGCGCAAAGTACATGTATTATATGATGTTCAACCAACATTTGTAGAAGAGTTGCAAAACAATGAACAGTATGAACTGTTTACAGATCTTGAAATGCCACTTGCGCGCGTGTTAGCTGAAATGGAAGTAAAAGGTGTTAAGGTTGATACAGAGCGCTTACGTAATATGGGAGATGAGCTTGCTGGTAGACTGAAAGAAATGGAACGAGAGATTTATGAGCTTGCTGGGACAGAGTTTAACATTAACTCACCAAAGCAGCTTGGTGTTGTTCTATTTGAAAACTTAAACTTACCAGTTATTAAAAAGACGAAAACAGGATATTCTACATCAGCTGATGTACTGGATAAGTTAATGGATCATCATGAAATTATCCCGAAAATTTTACACTATCGTCAATTAGGGAAATTAAATTCAACATATATTGAAGGATTATTAAAAGTTGTTCATGAAGATTCTGCTAAAATTCATACGCGCTTTAATCAAGTGTTAACACAAACAGGTCGATTAAGTTCTACAGATCCAAACTTACAAAATATCCCGATTCGTTTAGAGGAAGGAAGGAAGATTCGTCAAGCGTTTATTCCTTCAAAAGAAGGGTGGGTTATGTATGCTGCCGATTATTCACAAATTGAGTTGCGCGTACTAGCACACATTGCAAAAGACAAAGGGCTAGTAGAAGCGTTCCAACATGATATGGACATTCATACGAAAACAGCAATGGACGTGTTTGGCGTTGGAAAAGATGACGTAACATCGAATATGAGACGTCAGGCAAAAGCGGTTAACTTCGGAATTGTGTATGGTATTAGTGATTATGGCCTTTCGCAAAACTTAGGAATTACACGAAAAGCAGCAGGGGAATTTATTGAAAAGTATTTCGCAAGCTTCCCTGGTGTAAAAGAATATATGGATGAGATTGTACAAGAAGCGAAGCAAAAAGGGTATGTGTCTACATTATTAAATCGTCGTCGTTATATCCCAGAAATTACGAGTCGTAATTTTAATTTGCGCAGCTTTGCGGAGCGTACTGCAATGAATACGCCAATTCAAGGTAGTGCGGCAGATATTATTAAAAAAGCAATGATTATTATGGCGGATCGCTTAAACGAAGAAGGATTACAAGCTCGTCTTCTCCTGCAAGTGCACGATGAATTAATCTTTGAAGTGCCGAAAGAAGAGGTAGAAAAACTAGAGAAGATTGTACCTGAAGTAATGGAACATGCGATTGAACTTGCTGTTCCGCTAAAAGTGGATTATTCTTCTGGTCCAACTTGGTATGACGCAAAATAAGGAAGTGATTGAATGCCTGAACTACCAGAGGTTGAAAACGTTAGAAGGACTCTTGAAAACCTTGTAACGGGAAAGATAATTAAAGATGTAATTGTAACATATCCGAAATTAGTAAAGCGACCTGATGACGCTGAGCTTTTTAAAGAAATGTTACGCGGTGAAAAGATTGAACGAATTGAGCGAAGAGGTAAGTTTTTACTTCTATATGTAACAAAATATGTGATTGTTTCACATTTGCGTATGGAAGGCAAGTATTTGCTTCATGAAGGCGATGAACCAATTGATAAACATACGCATGTGCGTTTTCAGTTTACAGATGGGACGGAATTGCACTATAAAGATGTAAGAAAGTTTGGTACGATGCATCTCTTTAGAAAAGGAGAAGAATTCGACCAAATGCCACTTGCAGATTTAGGGCCTGAGCCGTTTGATGCAAAATTGTCACCAGTGTATTTACAAGAAAGACTGCAAAAAACAAACCGCAAAATAAAAGTTGTATTGCTAGACCAACGTCTTTTAGTTGGGCTTGGTAATATCTATGTAGATGAAGTTTTATTCCGTTCCGGGATTCATCCGGAACGAGAAGCTTCGTCTTTAACGAAAGCTGAAATAGAAAAGATTCATGCGGCAACCGTTGAGACGTTAGGAGAAGCGGTTAAGCGTGGTGGAAGTACAATTAGAACGTATATCAATTCACAAGGACAAATCGGCTCGTTTCAGGAGCTTTTAAATGTGTACGGAAGAAAAGGTGAACCGTGCGTAACTTGTGGGAACGTGATTGAAAAGACAGTTGTTGGTGGACGAGGGACACACTATTGTCCTATATGCCAGCCAAAAAGCTAAGAAAGATATTTTTTCTAATAACATCGGATAGGCATTTGTCATATACATACAGCAAAGCTATGTATAGGGAAGGAGCTTACCGATGTATCAATATTTCTCTCTTATTTTATTAGCTTTTACATTAAGTTTGGATAGCTGTAGTGTAGGGCTTACTTATGGTCTGCGGAGCGTACGGATTCCGTTAAAATCGATACTCATCATTGGAATGTGTTCAGCGGCTGTTATGCTTGTGTCGATGGGAATTGGACATATGATTGCCAAAGTGTTTTCCCCAGTGATTGCAACGCGTATTGGCGGAATCGTTCTAATAGCTATTGGAGCGTGGGTTGTATATCAATTTTTTCGGAGTGAGAAAAAAGATGAGCCGCAGCACGAAGAGAAAGTTTGGAAATTAGAAATTGCTTCACTTGGATTAGTCATTCAAATTTTGCGGAAACCGACTGTTGCCGATTTTGATAAATCAGGCACAATTTCTAGTGGAGAAGCATTGCTGCTAGGTATCGCTCTTTCTGTAGACTCGTTTGGAGCAGGGATTGGTGCATCCTTACTGGGATATACACCAGCCATGATGGCAGTGTTAGTTGCCGTTATGAGTTCTTTGTTTTTATTTATCGGAATGAGGCTAGGAACTGTTTTATCAAATATGCGATGGTTACAAAAATTTACGTTCCTACCTGGGATTTTACTCATTATTATTGGTATTTGGAAGATGTAAGTGGGAGCGTGAAACATAAGTTTCACGCTCTTATTCATAAGGAGGGAGCATAATGACAATCGTTATTGGTTTAACGGGAGGTATTGCAAGCGGAAAAAGTACGGTTTCACAAATGTTTCGTGAGCTGAGTATACCTGTTATTGATGCGGATATTATTGCAAGAGAAGTTGTAGAACAAGGTAAAGAAGCGTATAAAGAAATTGTAGAGGTATTTGGTGAAGAAATATTACAAGCAGATGGTGAACTTGATCGTCTGAAGCTTGGGAGTATTGTATTTCATAATGAAGAAAAACGATTGCATTTAAACAAAATCGTTCATCCAGCTGTCCGCAAAGAAATGAATGCTCAGAAGAATATGTACATAAAGGAAGGTGTGCAAGCGGTTGTGCTAGACATTCCGCTGTTATTTGAAAGTAAGTTAACAGAAATTGTGGATCAAATTTTAGTTGTAGCTGTATCGCCTAGTACACAGTTAGAACGCTTAATGAAGCGGAATGGCTTTACAGAAGAGGAAGCAAAAGCGCGCATTGGTTCGCAAATGTCTTTAGCAGAGAAAGTAACATTAGCTAATAAAGTTATTTATAATGATGGCACAATTACTGAGACAAAAGCACAATTACAACTCATTTTAAAAGAGTGGAACATCATTAATTAAAAAAATATGAAATTAGTGAAAATGCTTAGTGACATATCTTCTTTTTGTGTTATACTATTATTGGGATTGGAGATAAATAGTATAACGCATTCAAGGGGGATAACATATTATGATTCGTGTGGCAATTAATGGATTTGGACGTATTGGAAGAATGGTATTTCGTCAAGCAATAAAAGAAAGCGCATTCGAAATTGTAGCAATCAACGCAAGCTATCCATCAGAAACATTAGCACATTTAATCAAGTATGATACAGTTCATGGCAAGTTTGACGGAACAGTGGAAGCATTTGAAGATCATTTATTAGTGGATGGGAAAATGATTCGCCTTCTAAATAACCGCGATCCAAAAGAATTGCCTTGGAAAGAACTAGGGGTTGAAGTTGTAATCGAAGCAACTGGTAAATTTAATGCGAAAGAAAAAGCAATTCTTCATGTGGAAGCTGGGGCGAAAAAAGTTATTTTAACAGCACCTGGTAAAAATGAAGATGTAACAGTTGTAGTTGGTGTAAACGAAGAACAATTAGATATTACAAAACATACTGTGATTTCAAATGCATCTTGTACAACAAACTGTTTAGCGCCTGTTGTTAAGGTGTTAGATGAGCAGTTCGGAATTGAAAACGGTTTAATGACAACTGTTCATGCTTATACAAATGACCAAAAAAATATTGATAACCCACATAAAGATTTACGAAGAGCACGTGCTTGTGGACAGTCTATTATTCCTACAACAACAGGTGCTGCGAAAGCCTTAGCGAAAGTTCTTCCGCATTTAAATGGAAAGCTTCATGGGATGGCACTTCGCGTTCCGACACCAAACGTGTCTCTTGTTGACTTAGTAGTAGATGTGAAACGTGATGTAACAGTTGAGGAAATTAATGAAGCGTTTAAAACTGTTGCGAACGGTGCATTGAAAGGGATTATTGAGTTCAGTGAGGAACCTTTAGTTTCAATTGACTTTAATACAAATACACATTCAGCTATCATTGATGGTTTATCTACAATGGTAATGGGTGAACGCAAAGTGAAAGTACTAGCTTGGTATGATAACGAGTGGGGTTACTCTCGCCGTGTTGTAGATCTTGTGAAGCTAGTTGTTACTGAATTAGCGAAACAAGAAAGTGTACAACACATTTAATGATACAAGGAAGGCAAGCGATTGCTTGTCTTCTTTTTTATGTTTTCTTCTGAAAAGAAAAAAATTATACAAGCATATTTTTGCGAATGGTACATAGGAAAAACCATTGTGATTACTGCATTTGTGAATCAATTAATTTATTTTGTGAAAAGTAAAGAAGAGAATATGACAAAAAATCGAAAAAACTGTTGTTGCAAAATGAAAATAAACAAAGTATACTAACACTCGTAAACTTAAGAGCTGAGGTACGTAGTCACTACTTAAAGGGTTAGGACCTCTCTGGACTAACTTTCCCCCGTGGTAGTGGAGCAAGCCAAATTGCAAATTAGTTTTCAATTCGAACAGTTAGATTAAATTTTTATGAGGGGGAACTGTAGAATGGATACTATGGACACGATGGGTCGTCACGTAATCGCTGAACTTTGGGATTGCGATTTCGACAAGCTTAATGATATGCCGTTTATTGAACAATTATTTGTGGATGCAGCACTAAGAGCTGGTGCTGAAGTACGTGAGGTTGCTTTTCATAAATTTGCGCCGCAGGGTGTAAGTGGAGTTGTAATCATTTCGGAATCACATTTAACAATTCATAGCTTTCCAGAACACGGCTATGCAAGTATTGATGTTTATACTTGCGGGGATCGTATTGATCCAAATGTTGCTGCAGAATACATTGCAGAAGGTTTAAATGCGAAAACGCGAGAGAGCATCGAGCTTCCTCGAGGCACAGGTAGCTTCGAAATTAAGCATAGAGAAACAAAAGCTCTTTAAAAAAGAACATAATTGATTTAAAATGTAAAGAGGTGTATAATGCACCTCTTTTTTAGTTTATATAAATGGAAGTAGTAAGCGTAGACAAATAGGTTATATAATATTGTATATATATTTTCACATGTAGATGAAATGAGAAGAATGAAGATTAAATTGCAAGGGAGTGAATGAGTTGCGTTGTCCAACCTGTTTTCATAATGGTACAAGAGTATTGGATTCACGTCCAGTAGATGAGGGGCGCTCCATTCGAAGAAGAAGAGAGTGTGAAAGTTGTTTAAATCGATTTACGACATTTGAGCGAGTAGAAGAACCACCTCTTATTGTTGTAAAAAAAGAGGGAACACGAGAAGAGTTTAATAAAGAAAAGATTTTGCGTGGACTAATTAAAGCGTGTGAAAAAAGACCTGTATCGTTAAAACAATTAGAAGAAGTAACGCAAAATGTAGAGCGTGAACTTCGTAATTTAGGAATATCAGAAGTGAAAAGCGATATGATCGGTGAAATCGTAATGGAAGCACTTCGAGATATTGACGATGTTGCTTATGTACGATTTGCGTCTGTATACCGTCAATTTAAAGATTTAAATGTATTCATCGAGGAATTAAAAGATATACTGCAAAAAGAAAGAGAATAAGGTAAAACTCTGATTCGCGGTGGCTGTCTCTTCGTTTCATTTCTTTTGGGGATGATGGAAGAATTGAACCCGCAAATTACGTGAAAAAGAGCTATAAGCGTAAGCTGTTAGCTCTTTTTTACTAATAAAATACGTAAAATGGACAAAAGAAAGGAATTGCCAGAATGGAAAAACAGTCATGGATGGAGCTATTGCCAATCGATCGTTATAAAGTAAGTGCAAAAGGGCTATTGCATAATTACGATCGGAAGGTATTAACGATGTTATATCAACCATTAGTGGGTAGCAAGGCTTTTAGCCTATACATGACGCTGTGGGGAGAACTAGAGCAGGATCGTGTATTTGGAAAAGAGAATACACATCACTCTCTTATGGTGACAATGCAAATGCAGCTTCCTGAAGTATATGAAGAACGGATAAAATTAGAAGCAATTGGGCTTTTAAACGTATACATTAAAAAAGAGAAAGATATTCGAATGTTTATATACGAATTGCAGCCACCGCTAACTCCAAAACAATTTTTTGATGATATTGTTTTGAGCATTTTCTTGTACAACAGATTAAGTCGGGCGAAATATAATCAAGTTAAGCAATACTTCTTAGAAGAAGAGTTCGATTTTACTTCATATGAAAATGTTACACGTTCTTTTAATGAAGTATTTGGTTCATTTAATCCAGGTCAATTTGAGCATGCGCAAGAGGAAGTTCGTATTCCAAAGACAACGGTCATGCCTGGAAATGAACAAGGGGCTGCCCCTAAGGTTTGGAATGATTTCTTTGATTTTTCTTTATTTGTAGAAGGGTTATCAACGCTTGTCCCAAGAAAAGCAATTACGGATCAAATACGGGAATGTGTCATTACGCTAGCCTACGTGTATGACGTTGATGTATTATCGATGCAAAATATAGTTCTTGGTGCAATGACAGAAGTGCAAACAATTGATATGGAAAGGCTTCGTAAAGGAGCGCGTGATTGGTATCAATTTGAAAACGGCCAAGCACTTCCGGTGTTAAGTGAACGGGTGCAACCTCATTCTGCGCGTACGATGAAAGAGAAAGAGCCAACTACGCAAGAAGAGATGCTTATCAAACAGCTTGAGGAAATTTCACCGAAACAATTATTAAAAGAAATATCAGGCGGGGCAGAACCGACAAAAGCAGATTTGCAAATTGTAGAAGAAGTGATGTTGAGTCAAAAACTAGCGCCTGGTGTTGTCAACGTACTCATTTATTATGTTATGCTCCGTTCTGATATGAAACTGGCTAAATCATATGTCGAGAAAATTGCGGGGCATTGGGCGCGAAAAAAGGTTGGTACCGTATCAGAAGCAATGACTTTAGCAAAAGAAGAGAATCGTCAATATCAAGAGTGGGCTGAGACGAAAAAGAAAGGTCGTACAACGAAGAAAGCAGTACGGACAGAGATGGTGCCAGATTGGCTTAAGGAAGAAACGAAAGAAAAACCGAAAGAACAATTACCAAAAGGTGCAAGTTCAAAAGAAAATCCGAGCAAGCTAGAAGAAGAACGAAAGAGATTGGAAGAAGAGTTGAAAAAATATAAGCGTGATTAATAGAGGAGAATGAACGCTCTTTGAGGTGAGAAAATGGAGCATATTCAAAATTCATTTGCAAAGTTGATGCAAAATGAGAATTTTAAAAATAGATATGAAGTGTTAAAAGCGGAAGTGATGGCACATCCGCGTGTGAAAGAGTTTATCGAAGAACATAAAGGTGAAGTAACGACTTCTATGATAGAACGAAGTCTTGTGAAGCTATATGAATACATTGGGCAAAGTGTTGGATGCGCAGATTGTCCGAACTTAGAATCATGTAAAAATATGATTCAAGGATATGAGCCGAAATTGATTATTCAAGGTAAGATGATTGATATTCAATATGATCGTTGCGTAAGAAAAGTGGCTTATGATGAAAGAAAAAAACAAGAGAAGCTTATTCAAAGTGTATACATGCCTAAGGATATATTGCAGGCGTCTATGTCTTCTCTTGATCTGTCTGATGGAAATCGTTTCGAAGCAATCCGTGCTGCGAATGAATTTTTAAGTGAGTATGAGCCGGGGAAAAAAGTACAAGCATTGTACTTCCATGGACCGTTTGGCGTTGGAAAAACATTCGTTTTAGGAGCAATTGCAAATGAATTAGCGCAGCGGAAAGTGAGTTCAATGATTGTGTACTTACCGGAATTTTTGCGTGAAATTAAAAGTTCACTACAAAATAATACGATTGGCGAGAAAATTGATGCAGTAAAGTATGTACCAGTCTTAATGCTCGATGATATCGGGGCAGAAGCGATGTCCAGTTTCGTGCGTGATGATGTCTTAGGAGCTATACTGCAGTTCCGTATGCTAGAAAATTTACCGACGTTCTTTACGTCTAATTTTGATTTTAAACAGTTAGAACATCATTTAACGTATACGCAGCGCGGAGAAGCAGAAGAAATGAAAGCAGCCCGTATTATGGAGCGTATTAAATATTTAGCAAAACCGGTTGCGATTGGCGGGAAGAATCGTCGTCATGCTTAAAGCAGGAAAGAAATAGGAGAAAGTTATTTTTAATGTGTACTTAAAAAAGAGTCTGTTTTGTATGAAAACAGACTCTTTTTTTATGCTTGGTTAAGCAATGGGAATATATTGATAATCTAAAAATTCATGCGAGCTTGTATCATTTTTTTCTCCCACCGTTAATATATATAAAATTAGCAAGAAATATCGAGTGAAGACTTTCAGCGATAAGGGATTTATTTCTACTTAGAGTGAGGCTTCACAGATCGGACTCTTATGGATGTTTGCCTCACTTCGTTTTGAGCTGAGAGGTTAACGGTCCTTTAGAGCGGGATAAAAGGGGGGACAAGAGTGATTGAAATCTGCTTCGAAGAAAAAAATGATGCTGTGCACGTATATCAACAACTGATAAAGAGAACGGAAAAGATATATAAAGAAACGAGTGTTTATTTATATGAACAAAAGGTAACAATTCATATTCCAATATGCGAATCGAATTATATGGAGAAAGTTTTGATACCGGTACTCCTTTATTTTATTGTTACTATAAAACAAAATGAATGGCTTCGTGCTATTTTAAAAGAAAAGTTTTTTTATGAAGAGGAAGAAGAATGCCATCAAATTTTACATATGGCACAAGCTATTTTAAATGGAAAAAGAAAAGGAATTACCCGGGATTTAACACGTAATCAAATCGAGACTCATGTTATGGCTTCTTTAAAAGGGTGGCTCTGTGACCCGCTTTCATTTTCGTTTTCGTCTTATATTCGTTTTCGCCTGCGTACATATAGGGAAATGGTGCACAGGCTTGCGGAAGTAGCGATTGATGAATATAAAATGGAGCAAGAATATCAAATGTTTGTAGAAATGCTACGGCAACAAGTGAGTAGCCGAAAATCACGGTTATCCTGCTTACATCTTGTATTTGATGAAAGTTTTATTTTTTATGATGAAAAAGGAATACGTTTAAAACAAGAAAAATTGGTTCAATATATAGACGAGGAGTTACTAACTAAGCAAGGTGTGTACATTGATACGAAGGTAATTGCACCGCTTCTTTCTATTTCGCCGAAAATGATTTATTTGTATACGAAAGAACAAGATCACAATATGATTGTTACCCTTCAAAATGTATTTCAAGAACGAGTTCAATTATGTGCCCTGCATGAATTTGAACACAACGTTAAAAATTTAAAAAATAAAGGGAACGCCCTTGATTTTCTAAGTTTTTGAGCATATAATTACCTACATAAATGAAATATATTGAAATGTCACGATGAGGACATGAGTAATTTACTACGATTTTCAGAGAGGGAAGCCTTAGGGTGTGAGCTTCCTAGTACGGGTTTATTACTTACCACCTCTAAACTTTAGCAGTGAACGTTTTTCTAGTAATTGCTAACGGCCAACACCGTTATGTTGTACTTGAGCAATTAACAGTTTTGTTAATTGGAACAAGGGTGGAACCACGAATTCAACACTCGTCCCTTTTTATGGGACGAGTGTTTTTTATTTTGAGAAAAAAGGAGTGACCAGTGATGGCAGATGTAGTTAAAATTACTTTCCCTGATGGAGCTGTGAAGGAGTTTCCTAAAGGAACAACAACTGAAGAAATCGCAGCTTCTATTAGCCCAGGCTTAAAGAAAAAAGCTGTGGCTGGAAAATTAAATGATGAGATGATCGATCTTTCTACACCAATCGAAGAAGATGGTGCAGTTTCTATCATTACATTAGATTCTGAAGAGGGCTTATATATTTTACGCCACTCAACAGCCCATCTTTTAGCACAAGCGTTAAAACGTTTATATAAAGATGTGAAACTTGGTATCGGTCCAGTAATTGAAAATGGCTTCTACTACGATATCGATATGGAAGAAGCAATTACAGTTGAAGACTTCAAAAAAATCGAAAAAGAAATGCAAAAAATTGTGAACGAGAACTTAGAAATCGTTCGTCACGAAGTACCACGTGCAGAAGCACTTCGTCGTTATGAAGAAATTGGCGATGAGTTAAAATTAGATTTAATTAACGATCTTCCAGAAGATGCAGTTATTTCAATTTACGAACAAGGCGAATTCTTCGACCTTTGTCGTGGTGTTCACCTTCCATCTACAGGAAAGATTAAAGTATTTAAATTATTAAGCGTGGCAGGTGCTTACTGGCGCGGCGATAGCAACAATAAAATGCTACAACGTATTTACGGTACTGCATTCGTGAAAAAAGCAGAATTAGATGAGCACTTGCGTATGCTTGAAGAAGCGAAAGAGCGTGACCACCGTAAATTAGGTAAAGAGTTAAAACTATTTACAAATAGCCAAAAAGTAGGACAAGGTTTACCCCTTTGGTTACCAAAAGGTGCAACAATCCGTCGTATTATTGAGCGTTATATCGTCGATAAAGAAGCAAGCCTAGGATATGACCATGTATACACTCCAGTACTAGGAAGCAGAGAGCTTTATGAAACTTCCGGTCACTGGAATCACTACCGTGATGGCATGTTCCCATCAATGGAAATGGATAACGAAGAATTAGTACTTCGTCCAATGAACTGTCCTCACCATATGATGGTTTATAAAAACGATATTCACAGCTATCGTGAATTACCAATCCGTATTGCGGAGCTTGGAACAATGCACCGCTATGAAATGTCTGGTGCACTATCTGGATTGCAACGTGTACGCGGAATGACTTTAAATGATGCGCATATTTTCGTTCGTCCAGATCAAATTAAAGAAGAATTGAAACGCGTTGTAAACTTAACTTTAGAAGTATACAAAGATTTTGGTTTAGAGAATTATTCATTCCGTCTATCTTATCGTGATCCAGAAGATACTAAAAAGTATTATGCTGACGATGAGATGTGGGAAAAAGCACAAGGTATGCTAAAAGAAGCTATGGATGAAATGGGTCTTGAGTACTATGAGGCTGAAGGTGAAGCTGCATTCTATGGTCCAAAACTTGATGTTCAAGTTCGTACTGCACTTGGAAAAGACGAAACACTTTCAACTGTACAATTAGACTTCTTACTTCCAGAACGCTTTGAATTAACTTACGTTGGTGAAGATGGTAAACAACATCGTCCAGTTGTAATTCACCGCGGTGTTGTATCAACTATGGAACGTTTCGTTGCTTTCTTAATCGAAGAATACAAAGGTGCATTCCCAACTTGGTTAGCTCCAGTTCAAGTACAAGTAATTCCAGTTTCTCCGCAAGTACATTTAGACTACGCGAAGAAAGTACAGGAAGACTTGCAACGTGCTGGTATCCGTGTTGAAGTGGATACTCGCGAAGAGAAAATTGGTTACAAAATTCGTGAAGCACAAATGCAAAAAATTCCGTACATGCTTGTAGTAGGTGACAATGAAGTTGCTGAAAACGGCGTAAACGTACGTAAATACGGTGAGCAAAAATCAGAAACAATCGCATTAGATGCGTTTGTCGATATGATTAAAGTTGAAGGAAAACGCTAATGAAAAGTCGCGGCATGCCGCGACTTTTTTGCATAATACAAGTAATAGGAATTAGAAATAATAACCAAACAATACTTATCATAAAAAAGTATTGCATGTATTCGTGTTGTTTGTTACAATATTTCTTGTTGTTAGTAAAGCGCGTCTTCTTGACAGACGTTATATCCTGTGGTAAACTCATCAAGGATAATAGAATATGGTTTTGTAGAACAAGTAGAAGCACCCGCTTCTCACCTGATTGACGCATATGCAGTTAGCAGGTAAATGTCTTTCTTACTTTAGATTGTACAAGTGTGGGTGTTCGTATGCCCACACTTTTTTGTTTGGGTTCTACGACTACAAACGTATTCTAAGAAAACCTTGGAGGTGGCTTACTATTAGCAAGGATATGATGATTAACGAGCAAATTCGTGCACGTGAAGTACGTTTAGTTGGTGCGAATGGTGATCAACTTGGCATCAAGTCTCGTAATGACGCTTTAGACTTAGCTGCAAATCTTAATCTTGATTTAGTATTGGTTGCTCCAAATGCGAAACCGCCAGTATGCCGCATTATGGACTACGGTAAATTCCGCTTTGAGCAACAAAAGAAAGAAAAAGAACAGCGTAAAAATCAAAAAGTAATTAGCATGAAAGAAGTTCGTTTAAGTCCAACAATTGATGAACACGACTTTAACACAAAACTTCGTAATGCTATCAAGTTTTTAGAGAAAGGCGACAAGGTTAAAGCATCAATTCGCTTTAAAGGACGTGCCATTACTCATAAAGAAATCGGTCAACGTGTCTTAGATCGTTTCGCTGAAGCTTGTGCTGAAGTTAGTACAATCGAATCTAAGCCTAAAATGGAAGGACGCAGTATGTTCTTAGTTTTAGCACCGAAAAACGATAAGTAATAGATAGAGGAGGAAATACCTATGCCTAAACAAAAAACTCATCGCGGCGCTGCAAAGCGTTTCAAAAAGACTGGATCTGGTAAACTTAAGCGTTCTCACGCTTACACAAGCCACTTATTCGCTAACAAATCTACAAAAGCTAAACGTAAACTACGTAAAGCTGGTGTAGTAAGCGCTGGTGACTTCAAACGTATTCGTCAAATGCTTGACAACTTAAAATAAGTTCGGGTTATATATAGAACAATCTAGGAGGTAATATTATGCCAAGAGTAAAAGGTGGTACAGTTACTCGTAAACGTCGTAAAAAAATGATTAAACTAGCGAAAGGTTACTACGGTTCTAAAAATACTTTATTCAAAGTTGCTAACCAACAAGTAATGAAGTCTTTATTATATGCGTTCCGTGACCGTCGTCAAAAGAAACGTGACTTCCGTAAATTATGGATCACTCGTATTAACGCAGCTGCTCGCATGAATGGTCTTTCTTACAGCCGTTTAATGCACGGTTTAAAACTTGCTGGTATCGAAGTTAACCGCAAGATGCTTGCTGACTTAGCTGTTCATGACGAAAAAGCTTTCGCTGAATTAGCAACAGTTGCAAAAAGCAACTTAAAATAATTGTCTAAAAACCTTAGAAGATTTTCTTCTAAGGTTTTTTTTATTTATTTGAATGATACAACTCTAGCAGGAAACAAAGAAAAGGATTAGAAATAGAAATGAGCATGGAAAAAGATACGAGGGGGGACTACATGGCAAAGCTAATTTATCATATTGCAGTTACGGCGGATAGCTTTATTGCTGACTTAGATGGTGATGCTACTGATTCGACTTTTTTATATGAAGGTGAACATGTATCAGATTTTATTGCCGATGTCGAGGAATATAATGCGGTATTAATGGGGAGAAAAACATATGAGTTTGGATTTCAATTTGGTGCGAAGCCAGGAGAGCCAGGTTATTTTAAAGAATTAAAGCATTATATCTTTTCAAATACTATGCAATTTGAATCGAGTGATAAAGTAGAACTTGTTAGGGAAGATGCAGTCGAGTTTATCACAAACTTAAAAATGAAAGAAGCTGGTAATCTGTGGCTCTGCGGGGGCGGAGAACTGGCTGGCTCGTTAGTTCAGCAAAAACTAATTGACCAAGTAGTATTGAAAATAAATCCAGTCATAATTGGTGAAGGAACACCTTTATTTGGTAACGTGAAACCGCGTTTAAAATTAAAATTAGTTGATGCGAAACACTATGTAAATGGTGTCGTTAAATCAACTTATAATATTATTTATTCTTAGAAACATTTACATGGAAGACGCGGTGGTGCATGTGTAGCAGTAGGATTATCGCCAGAAATGATGGAAGTACCAATCTTTGATACAGTATTAAATGCAGTGAAAATAGTTGGCTCTATTGTTGGAACGCGTAAAGATTTACAGGAAGCACTCCAATTTGCTGCAGAAGGAAAAGTGAAAGCGATTATAGAAACACGTCAGCTTGATGAAATTAATGAGATATTTAGTGAAATGGAAGAAGGAAAGATTAAGGGACGTGTTGTACTTGATATGACAAAATAAGCATAAAGGCTATAACAATATAGAAGAATATACAGTGAAAAAGTCGGAGGAGCTTCCTTTGGCTTTTTTTACTGTCATTTAAAGGCATCTTTCCTAGTAGAAACGACACTGCTATAATGGAAAGATGATATGGAAGTTTCATCATATGTAGATAATGTTTGAAACGTACTGATGATTTAGGGACAAGCTATCTTATAAGGGGATAAAAAGCGAATCATAAAGGGTAGGGTTTTTAAGCTTACAATAAATATGAGATGAAACAACATTGTATTTAGGCAATGTTGGAGGAGGAATAGAATGGACTTACTACAACTATTTAAATTACAAAAAGAATTAGATGATCGGATTGTAAAGGAACATGACTTACAACCAAAGAAGTTATTAAAAGAAAAAATGTTAGCACTGCTTGTTGAAATTGGGGAACTTGCAAATGAAACACGTTGTTTTAAATATTGGAGCAAAAAACCAGCAGCTGAGCGTGAAGTTATTCTTGAAGAATATGTAGATGGTTTGCACTTTATTTTATCGATTGGAATTGACTTAGGAATTGATAAAAACTTCTTGTTTTATAAATGTGCTCAAACGAACAAAACACAAGTTGAAATTTTCTTAGACACGTATGCGAAAGTGATTCGTTTTACTGATCAGCCATCTATTACAAATTATATTGAACTATTTACAAGCTACCTTCGCCTTGGGCAAGCCCTTGATTTTGGACAAGAAGAAATTGAAAAAGCATATTTAGATAAAAATGAAGTGAACCATCAGCGCCAAACACAAGGATATTGAGTTGTTTTTTGAATATTTTGACGCGATTTTGTATAATGAAGTGACTGAAGAAAAAGGAGGTATTGACAATGACAAAATTAGATGCGACATTGACAATGCTAAAAGAATTAACAGATGCACGTGGTATTGCAGGTAATGAGCGCGAACCACGTGAAGTAATGAAAAAGTATATCGAGCCGTTTGCAGATGAACTTTCTACAGATAATTTAGGGAGTTTAGTTGCGAAAAAAGTAGGGGAAGAAAACGGTCCGAAAATTATGGTAGCTGGTCACTTAGATGAAGTTGGTTTTATGATTACGCAAATTGATGACAAAGGTTTCCTTCGTTTCCAAACAGTTGGTGGCTGGTGGTCACAAGTTATGCTTGCGCAGCGCGTAACAATCGTAACGCGTAAGGGGGATGTAACTGGTGTAATTGGTTCAAAACCACCTCATATTTTACCAGCAGAAGCTCGTAAAAAACCGGTTGAAATTAAGGATATGTTCATTGATATCGGTGCTTCTAGCAAAGAAGAAGCAATGGAATGGGGCGTACGACCAGGAGATCAAGTTGTACCATACTTTGAATTCCAAGTGATGAAAAATGAAAAGATGTTACTTGCAAAAGCGTGGGATAATCGCATTGGCTGTGCAATTGCAATTGATGTGTTAAAACAATTAAAAGATGAAAAGCATCCAAACGTTGTATACGGCGTTGGAACTGTGCAAGAAGAAGTAGGTCTGCGCGGTGCGAAAACATCTGCACATTATATTAAACCTGATATCGCGTTTGCAGTAGATGTTGGTATTGCTGGTGATACACCAGGAGTAACCGAAAAAGAAGCGCAAAGTAAAATGGGTGATGGACCACAAATCATTTTATATGATGCATCTGTCATTGGGCATACTGGACTTCGCAATTTCGTAGTTGATGTGGCAGATGAATTAAACATCCCTTATCAATATGATTCTGTAGCTGGTGGCGGCACTGACGCAGGTGCAATTCATATTTCTGTAAATGGTATTCCGTCTATGGCGATTACGATTGCAACTCGTTACATTCACTCTCATGCGGCAATGTTACACCGTGATGACTATGAAAATGCAGTGAAGTTAATTGTAGAAGTGATCAAACGTCTTGATAAAGAGGCTGTACATAATATCACATTTAATTAATAAGAAAAAGCGAAGGGAGTTCCTTCGCTTTTTCTATTTTTATTACGCTCTTATTATTGTTCTTGTATCATTTTCATCAGTAATAAATTGTATATTTTCAAATCCGAAGTCTTTTGCGTTCTTATAAAGCAATTCGAGTTTTTCTTTATCTTTGCAATAAATGACGGTATAGTAGCTATCTACTACGAAAAGAACAAGTTCACATTCACTTTTAACGAATTCTTCATAAGTGTCAATTTCTGAAACTTTGCCTTTCGGATATGCTTGTAAATCAGCAAAAATAATCCGATAGACATTATTTTCTAATAGATTTTTAAGATCCGTACCTTCCATTATTTCATTATCTGTTTCAAAAGATCTTGATCTAGATCTAACTCATCATTAACCACTAAATAAGACTCTACGGGGCTAACTCTCCAATCGAAAGTGGAAAGGTCTATTGGTTTTAATACATCTCCAAGACAAGAGTCATAGTTATTAGTATTAGGTAGTTGAAAACTTATTCCTCTTTTCATAAAGCAATACTCTCCCCCCGTTGATTTTGTAAATGTTATCAAAGAATATATGAAAGGTTGTTGATCCATTATAAATAAGGCTTTTTAAAAAGGTCTCTCTAACCCAGCGGCAGTATGAGCCCCTAAAATAATTAAGCGGGTGAGCTGCATCGCCATAAAGTGTGGCGTATAAATCATCCCTCTTTTTAACCATGACATAATCATCCCGATATGTGCACCTGTTACGTAGCTAATGAGAATGTCACGAGGAACCATAAGTTCTTCATCATCTGGCTGAGAAATAGATAAGCTTAATGTTAAATGTGTTTGAATGGTCTTCATCATTTTATAAGAATAGTTTCCAGCTGCTTTATCACCGAGCATTACGTTGTAAAAGGTAGCATTATCAGCGATGTGTTCAAATAGGGCTAGAAAAATTGGATGTGGTGAATTAAAGGTAAGTTGCAAATCTTCTTTTGTTTGCTTTTTGGGCTTAATCACTTCTGATAAAGATGCTAGCATTTCCTCGATACACTTATCTAATAAATCGTATTTATCATGATAATGGCTATAAAAGGTAGCGCGATTGACAGGAGCACGTTCAGCGATATGCTGTACTGTTACATTTTCAAACCCTTTTTCGCCTACTAAAGCGACAAAAGCATCCTGTATCAATTGTCTCGTTCGTTTTACACGCGGATCGTTTGTATTTTTAATAGACATTTTGCTTCTCCTTGCTGAATTTTGATTACTTAAACAACAAATTTATAGTGTAGTGTTGGATAACCAACATATAAGCTCAAATTGTCGGTTGTAGATTCAAAATAATTATTTATAATTATATACGATATTCCTTTAGAAAACAGCACCGGTAGCATACAAGCAAAGGATTGGTTTGCTATGCGCAAGGTGTGCTTTTTTAGTTTAATTGTTAATATAATTAACAATTAAACAGTATAAATAAAAGGGGTAGAAATAGTTTAGAAAAAAATTATATGCGATATAAGGAGAGGAATGCAATGAATCAGTTTCGAAGAATGGTGATTATCAATATTATCACATTAATTGTATTAGTTGGCGGTGGTATCGGCGGTTATTACTACTATAACCAAGCTGAAAATTACTTGAAAACAGATAATGCGAAAATCGATGGGAAAGTAATCCCAATCGCATCACCTGTAGCAGGGAAATTAACAGAATGGAATGCAGAAATAGGTAAGAGTTACAATGAAAATGATAAATTAGGTTCTGTTTCTGTACCAAGTCAAAATGGTGAGCAAACGATGGATGTAACAATTCCACATAGTGCAACAGTTGTTCAATCAAATGCTACAACAAATGCTTTCGTGGCGGCAGGTAGTCCAATTGCGTATGCATACGATATGAGTGATTTATGGGTAACAGCAAATATTGAAGAAACAGATGTTGATGATGTGCAAAAAGGTCAAGAAGTTGATGTGTATGTAGATGCATATCCTGATACAACTTTAACAGGAAAAGTAGAACAAGTTGGATTAACAACGGCAAATACATTCTCTATGCTGCCATCAAGTAACGCAACAGCGAACTATACGAAAGTAACACAAGTTGTACCAGTTAAAGTTTCACTAGATCATAGTAAATCAGTAAATATTGTTCCTGGAATGAATGTGACAGTTCGTATTCATAAGTAAGGGGGGAAGATAAAATGTCCTCAGGTTTAATTGCAGGATATGCATTATTTTGTATCATCGTCTTCTTCCTTGTAAATCGTCTTTTAAGAAAGAAAAAAACGAACGCGGGAGAAGAACAAGTCCCAGCCGTAAGTAAGATAGAAATAAAGCCACCAGAGCAAGAAACTTCAAATGTAGTTGAATTAGAAGCATCAAAACAAGAAACGAAAAAGCAAGAAAGATCGAAACGGCAAATGCCGGTAGAGAATGTCAATGTAAAAGCCGTTGTAGCGGTATTAATTCTCGGTATGTTCGTGTCGATTTTAAACCAAACAATTATTAATGTTGCCTTGCCTCCATTAATGAACGAGTTCAATGTATCAACTTCAACAGCGCAATGGTTAATTACAGGCTTTATGCTTGTGAACGGGATTTTAGTGCCAATTAGTGCGTTCTTAGTTTCCAGGTTTACGTACCGTAAGTTATTTGTAGCAGCGATGCTGTTCTTCACAGTAGGTTCTATTATTTGTGCTATATCTGGAAACTTCACAATGATGATGATAGGACGCGTCATTCAAGCAGTTGGCGCAGGGATTTTAATGCCAGTTGGTATGAATATTTTCATGACTTTGTTCCCGCCGCATAAGCGCGGAGCTGCGATGGGATTACTTGGAGTGGCGATGATTTTAGCGCCAGCAATCGGACCAACTGTAACAGGTTGGGTTATTGAAAATTACAGCTGGAACTTAATGTTCTATGCGATGTTTGCCATCGGTTTAGTTATTACATTATTATCTTTAAAATTCTTTACACTGGCTCAGCCAGTTTCAAAAACAAAGCTAGATATGTTTGGGGTTATTAGTTCGAGTATTGGACTTGGTAGCTTACTGTATGGATTCAGTGAAGCTGGAAATAACAGCTGGAGCAGTGCTGAAGTTGTGATTTCGCTTATCATTGGTGTAATTGGCATAGCGTTATTTATTTGGAGAGAAATGACGACAGATAACAAAATGCTAGATTTACATGTATTTAAATACCCAACGTTTACTTTTACCTTATTAATTAACGCGATTGTAACAATGGCATTATTCGGTGGTATGTTATTACTTCCTGTATATCTTCAAAATATTCGCGGGTTTACGCCGATTGAATCAGGTCTTCTACTTCTTCCTGGATCATTAATTATGGGAATTATGGGACCGATTGCAGGAAAGTTATTTGATAAATACGGTATTCGCCCGTTAGCAATCGTTGGATTAGCGATTACAACATATGCAACATATGAATTTACGCAGTTATCGATGGATACACCATATAGCGTCATTATGACGGACTATATTATCCGTTCATTTGGGATGTCATTTATTATGATGCCAATTATGACAGCTGGTATGAACGCGCTGCCGATGAAATTAATTTCTCACGGTACAGCAACGCAAAATACATCAAGACAAGTAGCGGGTTCAATTGGTACAGCGATCTTAATTACAATTATGACGCAACAAACAACGAATCACGTTGCAGATTATGGAAATATGATAACAAAAACAAACCCAATTTTAGTTGATCAAGTACATGGAATGGGACAAAGTTTAGCATCCGTGGCTGGATCAGCACAAGCTGGAGATGCGATGAGCTCACAGCTATTATTTGGACAAATTTCGAAGCTATCTGCAATCAACGGTATTAATGATGCGTTCTTAGTTGCAACAATATTAGCAGGTATTGCTTGGGTGTTATCATTTTTCTTACAATCAGGTAATAAGCCAAATCGAAAAGCAGAGAATTAATTTCTCTGCTTTTTTGTTTTGATATTAAAATGAGAAAATTACATTATCCTGGAATGGAGAATGAATCAGGTATAGACATTAATTGATAGAAAATGGCTCCCAGTATCCCTACAGTAAAAATAATCATTCCCATATTGCGAATACTAATCGTTTTGTTACGTATTCCACTTATACCTGCGAACAAACCAGCTAACGCGAAAAGAACCCAATACAGGACAGTTGGAATGGGTAAGACCTTCTCACCATCAATCCCCATTTCCCAGAAAACAAAAGGTATAGCGACAAATGAAAAGCAAAGTGTTATTCGAAAACATTTATCTTCTTTAGAAAGCGTACATGAAGAATGTATGGATGATATATTACTAGCAATTTGGAATCATATTGAAAAAATTAGACGATAGTGTTACAACAATTATGTTTACTCCGACAGTCACATCAGGTAAAGAAGGAGAAAAGAAAACAGATTATCGGAAAGTGCTAAAAGAGCAAGCTTTTGAAGTCATTGTAAAATAATAAAAGAGGTATCACTTTGTAGCGATGCCTCTTTTTCATTGGTAGACTTGTTCTGCTTTTTTGTTAGATTTTGCTTGCTGCACTTGTAATTCACGCTCTACCATTCGATCTAATTGCTGAATGGCTTTCAATGCTTTTTCATAAGAAATTGTTCGGTAGTGATGTGCTCCGCTCGGTTCTTCGTCTGCTTCGTCCGCCCATTTAATAATATTTTGTAGAGGTGTTCTTTCAATTTCTTGTTTTACTAAGAAAGAATCCGTATGAAGAAGAATGGCGATAGAAATTTCTTTTGCAAGCTTAGGATGTTCACCTAATCTAATAAGCAATTTGTGAGCTCGTTCTGCCCCTTTAATTGCATGTATATCATTCTTTTTATACAAATCATAGTCCCATTCACCGCCTGTGTACCATGTATGATGTCCTATGTCATGAAGAAAACCAGCCTTTGTTGCCGCATCAACTGAGGCGTGATGTTTTTTAGCTAAGTGAAACGCATGGTAAGCGACGGCGATCGCATGGACCATTCCAGAACGGTTGACATATTTTTGTGTGATATGATGTTGAAAAATTTGTTCAAGCGTAATACGGTGCATAAAACATTCACTCCTTTTATCTATTGATATATATAAAGAAAATCGATAGGTTTAAATGTATTTTGAACATTGTACTCCATCACGCTGTGTTAGTAAAGTAGAAATGTTTAGGAGGAGAGAATTTTTTATGCACATAAAAATCACCCTAGCTCATGCCAAGGTGATTTTTAATTCTTTACTTTTTTAGCCCTTGCTCAAGTGTTTCTAACATTTCATGTTTTCCATTTTCGTCGGCATTTTGCCAAATGACTTCAAATAAAACACCAAGCCCTGGAAGCATTTTTTCTTCACCGCTTTGAATTGCTTCTACAATTGTCTCTTGTAATTCGCCTTGTGTATTTCCTGCAACGTTTGCTAATACGGCGCCGCGTAGATTAAAGTTCATTACTTTCACCTCTTCTTCTGAATTGAAACTGACATTAGTTTTTGTTTTTTTTTATGTAAATATGTATGAAAAATAGGCTATAATGAGAAGACAAGAAGAGAGGGAATACATATTATGAAAAACATTGATTCAGTACAAAATCCGCGCGTAAAGCAGTGGAAAAAGCTGCAGACGAAAAAAGAGCGCGATAAAAAAGGCCTATTCTTTGTAGAAGGATTCCACTTAGTCGAGGAAGCTTTAAAGGCAGGGGTTGTCACAGAACTTATTGTCTCAGATCAGACAGATCTTCCAAAAGATTGGGCGGTTACGGATGTTGAAATGTATATTGTGCCGGAAGCAATTGTAAAAGTACTTCGTGAAACAGAAACGACGCAAGGTGTATTTGCTGTTTGTGAGAAGCATGAGAAAGAAATCGCTCTTACAGATGGGAAATTTTTATTATTAGATGGCCTACAAGACCCAGGTAATTTAGGGACAATTATTCGTACAGCTGATGCAGCTGGTATTCATGCCGTTGTGCTTGGAGAAGGGTGCGTCGATGCTTATAATAGTAAAGTACTTCGTTCTACACAAGGTTCTATCTTCCATTTACCGATTGTAAAAGGGAACTTAGAAGAATGGGTAGATAAGTTACAAGAAAAGAATGTTCCTGTATACGGAACAGCTCTTGAAAACGGAGTTCCATATGGTGAAGTAACGCCGAAAGGAAGTTTTGCATTAATTGTAGGAAACGAAGGAAATGGTGTGCGCCAAGAAATTCTTACAAAATGTGATCAAAACTTGTATATTCCGATTTACGGCGGGGCAGAATCGTTAAATGTTGCGGTTGCTGCAGGGATTTTAACGTATTATTTACAAAGCCCAGTTGCGAACAGGTAAAAAACTTCTTATAATAAGTTGAAGTACATGTTCATAATGAACAGATAATAAAAGTAAAATAATGAAAAACGTTGATAGAGAAGAGTAGCTTGCAAAATCGCCATATAGGGAGAGAGTGCCGTAGACTGAAAGCATTCTTATGGTAGACGGAAGTGAATTCACCTCTGGAGTTGACGCCAGGACCATTGATATGTAAAGGCGTTCCGGTCAAAGCTGACCGTTATAATGAATTGAGTGGGCAGACTTGTTCTGTCAATTTAGGGTGGTACCGCGAATTTACCTCGTCCCTTTTTAGGGAGCGAGGTTTTTTTATTTTTAAAATTAGGAGGGTTCCAAATGGAAGCACGTTTAAAAGAGCTAAAGCAAAAAGCGTTAGAGCTGATTGAAGAAGCGAAAGAGCTAAAGGGCTTAAACGATGTACGCGTAGCGTATTTAGGAAAAAAAGGTCCGATTACAGAAGTATTACGCGGCATGGGAAAATTATCTCCAGAAGAGCGTCCACGTATGGGAGCTTTAGTAAATGAAGTGCGTGAAGCAATTCAAACGCGTTTAGAAGAAAAAATTAACAATATCGAAAAAGCAGTAATCGAAGCAAAATTAGCTTCTGAAACAATTGATGTTACATTACCAGGTCGTCCTGTAGAAACAGGTTGCCACCATCCGTTAACAGCTGTTGTTGAACAAATTGAAGATGTATTTATCGGGATGGGGTATGAAGTAGCTGAAGGAACAGAAGTAGAGAAAGACTATTACAACTTTGAAGCATTAAACTTACCAAAAGATCACCCAGCGCGTGATATGCAAGATACTTTCTACATTACAGAAGAAACATTACTACGCACACATACATCTTCTGTGCAAGCAAGAACAATGGAAAATAATAAAGAAAAAGGTCCAATTAAAATTATTTGCCCAGGTAAAGTGTATCGCCGTGATGATGACGATGCAACGCATTCACACCAGTTCATGCAAATTGAAGGTCTTGTCATCGACAAAAACATTCGCATGAGTGACTTAAAAGGTACACTGCAAGTATTCGTGAAAAAGATGTTCGGTGAAGATCGTGAAATTCGTCTTCGTCCAAGTTTCTTCCCATTCACAGAGCCATCTGTTGAGATGGATATTTCTTGTATGATGTGTCACGGAAAAGGTTGCGGCACATGTAAAGGAACTGGCTGGATTGAAATTTTAGGAGCGGGTATGGTTCATCCGAACGTACTTGAAATGGCTGGCTATGATTCAAAAGAATATCAAGGTTTCGCATTCGGTATGGGTGCAGAGCGTATTGCAATGTTGAAATACGGCGTTGATGACATTCGTCATTTCTATACAAATGATGTACGTTTCTTACAACAATTCAAACGAGCGTAAGGGAAGGAGAGGATAAATATGTTCGTATCATATCGTTGGTTACAAGAGTATGTAGATATTAAAGATGTAACGGCACAAGAACTAGCAGATAAAATCACGAAAAGTGGTATTGAAGTAGAAGGCGTTGAAGTATTAAACAAAGGTGTAAAAGGTGTTGTTGTTGGTCACGTATTGGAATGTGAAAAACACCCAGAAGCTGATAAATTAAGTAAATGTCTGATCGACATCGGTGAAGAAGAACCAGTACAAATTATTTGCGGTGCTCCTAACATTGCAAAAGGATTAAAAGTACCAGTTGCAAAAGTTGGCGCTGTTCTTCCTGGTAACTTCAAAATTAAAAAAGCAAAATTACGCGGGGAAGCTTCTCACGGTATGGTTTGTGCCCTGCAAGAGCTTGGCATTGACGGAAAACTAGTTGCGAAAGAATATGCAGACGGTATCTTTATCTTCCCAAGTGACGCTGAAGTTGGTGCAGATGCGCTTGAAATCTTAAACTTACATGATGAAGTACTAGAACTTGGTTTAACTCCAAACCGTGCGGATTGCTTAAACATGTTAGGTGTTGCATATGAAGTAGCTGCTATTTATGGCCGTGAAGTGAAGCTTCCAGCTGTAGATTTACAAGAATCAGCAGAAAAAACTTCTGATTATATTTCTGTAAGTGTAGAAGCAACTGGGCAAAACCCATTATACATTGCGAAAATGGTGAAAAACGTAAAAGTCGGCCCATCACCAATGTGGATGCAAACGCGCCTTATGGCAGCTGGCATTCGCCCAATTAGCAACGTAGTTGATATTACAAACTACATTTTAATTGAATATGGTCAACCATTACACGCGTTTGACTATGATAAATTAGGTTCAAAAGAAATCGTTGTTCGTCTTGCAAAAGAAGGCGAGAAGATTCAAACATTAGATGATCAAGAGCGTACATTACAAGCGCATCACCTAGCTATTACAAACGGAACAAAAGCATTAGCTGTTGCTGGTGTAATGGGCGGAGCTGAATCAGAAGTTGATAACGATACAGTAAACGTTCTAATCGAATCTGCATACTTTGAAGGTCAAACAGTGCGCCGCACATCAAAAGACTTAGGTCTTCGCAGTGAATCAAGTGCACGTTTCGAAAAAGGAATTGATCCAACACGTACATTCGAAGCGATTCAACATGCAGCTGCTTTAATGGCGAAATACGCTGGTGGCGAAGCACTTGAAGGTGTAGTAGAAGTTGATAACTTACAAGTACAAGAGCGTACGGTATCCGTTACAGCTGAAAAAGTAAACCGTGTATTAGGTACAGAAATCTCTGCTAGTGAAATGGGTACAATCTTCACAAACTTGAAGTTCCCATTCACAGAAGTAGAAGGAACATTCAATGTGAATGTCCCAGCACGTCGCCCTGATATTACAATTGCAGAAGACTTAGTAGAAGAAGTAGGTCGTCTATACGGATACGATCATATTCCGGTTACATTACCAACTGGTACAATGACGCGTGGTAAATTAACAGCGGCACAAACAAAACGTCGTAAAGTACGTCGCGTATTAGAAGGTGCTGGTTTATATGAAGCGATTACGTATTCATTAACAAGCGCGGACAAAGCGAAACAATATATGGTTGAGCCAAACCAAAAAGCGCCTGTTAACCTTGCACTTCCAATGAGTGAAGAGCGCAGCCAACTTCGTTTAAGCTTAGTACCACAATTACTAGAAGCAGTTTCATATAACAACGCTCGTAAAAACGACAGTGTTGCATTATACGAAGTAGGTTCTATCTTCTTACCAACAGCAGAAGGAGAACTTCCGAAAGAAGAACAACATCTTGCTGGTGTTATGACAGGTCTTGCACTTCACCATGCATGGCAAGGTGAGAAGAAAGTTGTAGACTTCTTCGTTGTTAAAGGTGTGTTAGAAGGATTATTTGATGTACTTGGCGTTGCGAATAGCATCACGTATGCTCCAGCAAAACGTGAAGGTATGCATCCAGGACGTACAGCTGATATCTTATTAGACGGAGAAGTAATTGGTTTCATCGGTCAGTTGCATCCAGAAGCACAAAAACAATTAGATGTGAAAGATACATTTGTATTTGAACTATCTCTTGTAAAAGTATTCGGTGCAGACGTAGAGGAAACTTACTACTCAGCAATTCCACGTTTCCCATCTATGACACGTGATATGGCGGTTGTAGTGGCTAAAGAAGTAAAAGCTGGCGAAATGAAGCAAGTAATTGCGGAAGCTGGTGGAGAACTTCTAAAAGAAGTAACACTATTCGATTTATACGAAGGTGAAAAAATGGAAGAAGGCAAGAAATCACTTGCATTCTCTATGAATTACTTCGATCCAGAACGTACATTAACAGACGAAGAAGTAACAGAAGCACATAACCGTGTATTAACAGCGGTGGAAGAGAAATTTGGTGCGGAGTTACGTAAGTAATATAAAAAAAGCAGCCGTTTGGCTGCTTTTTTTATTTGTTTTTGACTACGATATTTTGTTATGCACAAGATTGAGAGAGCAGCTGATTCTTTAAAAGGGATATGTTTGTAACAGGAATCTAGCAGTATATTTAAAAACGAATTATTTTTATATAGAAGAAAAAGAAATATCTTTTCATCGTGTATTGTCTATAATTAGGAATAAATATTTAGTTTGACGGAGGGGATTTATGAAGAAAATAGCTGAACAATTAAAGCCATATTTAAAAGTGAACGAACATGTAGAATTATGCACAGTTGCTTTAGAAAATGAAGAGAATATATTTGAGATTGGTGAGAAAAATACAGAGCAGATAATAGCGTGTTATGGATTGAATGAAAATAGAGAAATAGATTATTTTCAATCGTATATAGAGTTAGAGGAAGTAGAAGATAACCAATTATCCCATGTTGAAATATATGAAAAAGTACAATCTTTTATAAATATGTTTACCCCGCATCTCATACAGTCCGTTCTTTTTGCATATATAATTGAATTTGATATGATGTATCACATTGTTTATGAAAAGAAAGATGAGAAACTTGGGTTGTTTTTACCGAATTCTGGTATAACGATTGATATGACAAAAGATGGTCGTATGTATCAGCTTCTTTGTCAGGTAGATGAATATCAAATTTATTATCCGGAAAATCCAATTTCAAAAGAAGATGCGAAAGCGAAGTATATGGAAAACTTGGAGTTTGAATTAATGATCTCAAAGGCTGATAAAGAAACATTTGCAAACAGTGATGATACATATCATCTTGTATATGTACCGAAAGACTATGTGTTTCACATTGGACCGCATGGAGAAATACAAACAATAGAAAATTATGATGGATTTATTCCACAATATGAAAAAATAGAAAAACGTACAGAGCAAAAAGATGGGATTCATGAGCTCATTGGATTAAGTGATAAACATATAAAGTTTCATACAAATACAATGGATGATAAGGTTATAGAATTGTGGGCGAGAAAAGAGCAGGTTCAACATATCGTCCGAAGAGAAGAGGAACTATCGTCGCAGGTGATTCAAGTTTGCTTAGATAAAGAGACTGGACAATATATGAGTATAGTGAATAATGAACAATATAAACAGAATAAAGAAGCATTGACAGAAGAAAAAGCGAAAGAGAGAGCGCTACAGTTTTTATTTGCTCGTTATCCAGATGCAAATGATAGATTTATGATGGAGAAAAGCCATCCATCTCATCACCTTATGTGGGAAGAAGGGGATGAATACGAATCGGAGTATGTTTTTTATTTTCAACATATTTATAATGATGTCAAAGTAGATGTGTATAGTATGACAATTAACGTAGGGAAAGAATCCGGAAATATCATTCGTTTTCAAGCATGTGACTTTGATGAAAAGGAAATTGTAGGTATTTCTCTAGAACCAAATATTTCAATTGAAGAAGCAAAAGAAATTGTCATGAACGCTGTAGATATGGAGTTTTCATGGGGAAAAGAAGTTGAAGAAGACGTGACAAGCTATCATGCGTGCTATATGCCTGCCTTTCCGAAGACTAATGGGCATGTGAAGATGATTGAAGCACATACAGGTAAAGCCTTTTACATTGATACAGGATGTATTATAAAAGAAGCGTGAACTATTTTTTAAGATGTGGTTTATTATTCGAAGATTGCACAGAAAAGGAATTTAAGTTTGATTTAGCGGAGGGATATGATGAAACTTGAAGAATTAGCAAAGCATCAGCCAACAATTAACTGGACTGATAGAATGAATGAAGGAGACGATATTTTCACGGATGAAAACATTAAAGAAACCGCAAATGTTTTAAATCATTATGTAAGAGATTTACAAAATGTTGGTGAGCAGCCAGCGGAACAAGAGATTATGAAATGCGTAGAGAATGTGGTAGTTGCACTAAATGAATTAAATGAAAAATACGATTATTTTATTGAGACGTTAGAGCGGGAAGAATTATATGAGTTTATTACAGAAGCAGCGGCAATAGCTGGTTTAGAAGTAGACGAAGATATAACAGAAGAATGGCGTGAGTGGTAAGACGTTTAAAGACATCTTGCATCTTTCTCTCGAATGTAGTACATTAATTTTAGTTTAACAAAATGAAAGACGATGATAAGGAAAAGTAGTATATACTATAATCCATAGCGAGTCAGGGACGGTGAGAGCCTGATGAGGCGGTATATGTGAAGAACACCTTGGAGTTGCTAACCGAAATTGAAACTTGTATTCAAGAGTAGACTTAGACGGGAATCCGGCCTGTTACAAACCGGGAAGTATGTATTACATACGAGTTAAAGTTGGTCTTTATGACAAATTGGGTGGTACCGCGAAGTTTAACCTTTCGTCCCTTTATGGATGAAAGGTTTTTTTGTATTTAAATATATCAGCAAAGGAGAAATTCACTATGGAAAACACATTAGTAAAAAGTCTGTATAGAGATACAGATAAATATGTAGATCAAACAGTACAAGTATCAGGTTGGATTCGTAACTTACGTGATTCAAAAGTATTCGGTTTTATCGAATTAAACGATGGTAGCTTTTTCAAAAGCGTTCAAATCGTTTTCGATACAGAATTAGATAATTTTAAAGAAATTGCGAAGCTTCCGCTTAGCTCCTCTATTAAAGTAGAAGGTAAGCTAGTTGCAACACCAGGGGCAAAACAACCATTTGAAATTAAAGCAGAAAAAATCGATATCGAGGGCTTATCAGATTCTGATTACCCACTTCAAAAGAAACGTCATACGTTTGAATATTTACGTACAATCGCTCATTTACGTCCAAGAACAAATGCATTCTCTGCAACATTCCGCGTACGTTCTATCGCAGCGTTTGCGATTCACCAGTTCTTCCAAGAGCGTGGTTTCGTACATGTTCACACACCAATTATCACTGGTAGTGATACAGAAGGTGCGGGCGAAATGTTCCGCGTAACAACGCAAGATCTGAACAACTTACCAAAAAATGAAGAAGGACAAGTTGATGAATCAAAAGACTTCTTCGGTAAAGAAACAAACTTAACAGTAAGTGGACAACTTAATGCTGAAGCTTATGCATTAGCGTTCCGTGATGTATACACATTCGGACCTACATTCCGTGCTGAAAACTCAAACACAACTCGCCACGCTGCTGAGTTCTGGATGGTTGAGCCTGAGATTGCATTCGCTGAACTTGAAGATGTAATGGATCTTACAGAAGATATGCTAAAATATGCAATGAAATACGTACTAGAGCATGCACCAGAAGAAATGGAATTCTTCAACAGCTTTGTTGATAAAACAGTTCTTGAGCGCATGAACAACGTAATTAACTCTGACTTCGGTCGTATCACATATACAGAAGCAATTAAAGTGCTTCAAGAATCAGATGCAGACTTCAAATACCCAGTAGAATGGGGTATTGACTTACAAACAGAGCACGAAAGATACTTATCAGAAGAAATCTTTAAACGTCCTGTATTCGTAACAGACTATCCAAAAGACATTAAAGCATTCTACATGCGTATGAACGATGACGGTAAAACAGTAGCTGCTACTGACCTTCTAGTTCCTGGCATCGGCGAATTAATCGGCGGAAGCCAACGTGAAGAAAGAATGGACGTTTTAGTAGACAGAATTAAAGAATTAGGCATGAATGAAGAAGACTACTGGTGGTACTTAGAACTTAGAAAATACGGCGGTACAAAACATGCTGGATTTGGTCTAGGTTTCGAACGTTTCCTAATGTATATCACTGGTATGGCAAACATCCGTGACGTAATTCCATTCCCAAGAACTCCAGGTTCTTCAGAGTTTTAAGATATGCAAAAAGAGAGAGGAAAATCCTCTCTCTTTTTTGTGCTGTATACTTTCTTATTTCTAAGTAAAAAGTAACAAAAAGGGGTGAATGAAATGGGTAAAAAAGTAAAAAAAGATCCTTCTAGAGCAAGCCTTGGTTCCTCGCAAGTTGAAGGGCAAGGAACTACAACGCACGAAACTGGTTCCTTTAAAGTGCCTTCATCAAATAAGAGACAAAAGCGTAGTTAACCGTATAAAAAGAGTAGTCAAGATGACTACTCTTTTTATACGGTTTTATTTTTCTTATTTTCAATTTCTTTCACAATTTTATTGTAAAGTGATTCAATAGTTGCTCTTTTTTAGGTGAATATTCCTATCTCTGACTTATTATAGGTATTGTCATTTTGAAACCATTTTCTCAAGCTCTTTACAAAATTGTTCAAGTTTTTTAGGGGTATGAATCAATTCGTAAGCATCATAAGTACCAATATATTTGCGAACTCGAAATTTTAATAGGATAGATCTGCCATACCGTTCTATTAATTCATTAAACTTTGGTTCTTCGTTTAATAATCGGATATTTTCTCTAATCCTGCTTTGTTTTTCATGTGGTTTACCTATTAAAACATTCAAAATCATTTGTAGTAATAACAAAGTAATCCCCTCTTTTGTATAGTTTTATAATGAGTGTGTAAAGAATTGAATTTTAATAAAATGAAATTTCTGTATATTTAAATTATAACAAAAAACAAGGCGAAAAGAAATACGGATTCTTTTCGCCTTGTTTAGTTCATTTATATATTGTCGATACTAAAAAATAGTTATTTTTTCAATAAACGAAATGCTTTTTCTGTATTTGCAAAGTGAAGTTTCACAAACTCAGGAAGTCGTTCTTTCCCTAGTTTTTGAATCAGTTTAGCTGCGGCGATATCAACTTGTTTGCCTGCTCCTTTCGGAAGTGGCATACCTGCTTTTTTGCTTAGCTCATTAAACTGTTTTACGAATGAGTAGCGGGCTAAAATGGAAGCTGCGGCAACTGCTAAATGAACACTTTCACCTTTAGTCGCAAAATACACGTTTTCGCGTTGTACCTGCTTTTGCTTTGCCAAGTATTTATAATATGTATCAGGCTGCGTGAATTGGTCGATTAGGATGCCTTCAGGCTTTGTTGGCGCGATCTTTGCCAGTAAATTTGTAAGAGCCTTATTGTGTAAGAGCGCTTTTAATTTACCTTGATTGTTTCCTTTTTCGAACATTTCGTTATATTTTTCATTATGCAAAACGAGAGAGCTATAAGGAACAACGCTAAGCAGCTGCTTTGCAATTTCAGCGATCTGTGCATCATTTAAGTTTTTAGAGTCTTTTACACCAAGTTCTTTTAATAAAGGAATTTGCTTTGCATCTACATATACAGCAACAACTGTCATGGGGCCGAAGTAATCTCCAGTACCAACTTCATCAGATCCGGCTATAGACATTGTTCCAATGGTAGCGGGCGGAGCATAGGGATGCGAATTTACTGTTTTCTTACCAGGAGATTTTGGTGCTTGGGAAACATCTTGCCAGCGTGCTGCTTCTTCCTGAGCACGAATACCTTGAAACATTACTTTACCGGATTTATAGGCCGTAATGGTACAAGATGGGAGTTTTGCCATAAAGACACCGCCTTGCGGAACTTTCGGGGCAATTGCTTGTTTATACTTTTGTTTCATGTCTTCAATTGTTGCAGGATTTGTTTGGATTACGATAGAATTTGACAAAGTAGTCGCTCCTTTTTCAATATTGTTATTTTTATCATATCGGATTGTTCTTTCTGTTTCCATATTATGATGGTTCATGGTATGATAAACTTTAGGATTCTGTACGTGATTGGAGGCCGGTGAGTTGTCACAACAAAAGGGAAATAAAAGTCGAATTAATGTAGAAATCTATGGTCAGCAATATTCAGTTGTTGGCGATGAAAGTACAAGTCATATCCGCATGGTAGCAGCGATTGTGGATGATAAAATGCGCGAACTCAATGCCAAGAATCCTTCGCTTGATACGAGTAGACTAGCGGTATTGACGGCGGTAAACGTCATACACGATTACATAAAATTAAAAGATGAACATGAAAAATTGAAAGAAAGTATGACAAAAAAAGGAATGGAATAACATGATTGATATTATTATCATTGTACTGCTTGTTATGGGATTTTTCCTCGGTTTAAGAAGAGGGTTTGTCTTGCAACTTGTAAAGTTAACAAGCTTTATTATCGCATACCTTGTTGCATACTGGTACTGTAAAGATTTAGCGCCAGTGCTTGAGAAATTTATTCCGTATCCATTTGATAAGAACGTATCTGTTCCAGAATGGATTGATGCGAATAATATCGAAGCAGTATTCTATCAAGCAATTGCGTTTATTGTATTGTTTATTATTACAAAAATCGCACTTTCATTGCTTGGGAATCTCCTGAATATGTTTACAGAAATTCCCGTTTTAAAGCAAGTAAATGCATTTGCTGGGGCACTTCTTGGCTTTTTAGAAGTGTATATTATCTTGTTTGTCTTAATTATTATTGGAACAATTCTTCCGATTGAACAAGTACAAACACCATTACAAAAATCATCAATTAGCAAAATAATTGTAGACGATACACCGATTCTTTCTGAAAAGGTGAAGGAACTATGGCAGACTGGTAGCAGAGTATAACTTCTCTTTTTTCGGAAAGAGGAGTTTTTTTTCTATGAAAGAAAGGCGGGGCAAGAATGAAAGTGAATAAAAAACAAGTGATTAAATTACTAGAGACAATCGGCCTTTTTATGGAGCTAAAGGGCGAAAATCCATTTAAAATATCAGCATTTCGTAAAGCGGCAGCAGCATTGGAAAGCGACGATCGTAGTCTTTCCGAAATTGAAGATTTCACAAAAATTCCAGGCATCGGAAAAGGAACAGCGGCGGTAATTCAAGAATATATTGAAGCTGGAACTTCAGAAGTATTAGAGGAGCTTGAAAAGGAAGTACCGAGCAGCCTATTACCATTATTAAAATTGCCAGGGCTTGGCGGCAAGAAAGTAGCGAAGTTGTACAAAGAACTTGGTGTTATTGATATGGAGACATTGCAAAAAGCGTGTGAAGAGAATAAAGTACAGCTACTGGCGGGATTCGGTAAGAAAACGGAAGAGAAAATATTAGAAGCAATCGCTCAAGTTGGCTCTCGTCCGGAGCGTTTACCGATTGCAATGGTCCTGCCTATTGCCGGGGAAATAGAAGAGAAATTGTCGAATATCCAGGAAATTGTTCGATTTTCTCGCGCTGGGAGTTTGCGACGTATTCGCGAAACAGTGAAAGATTTAGATTTCATTATTGCAACGGAAAATCCAGCAGCAGTACGTGAACATTTATTGCAATTTGATAATATGATTGAAGTGATTGCAAGTGGTGATACAAAGGTATCTGTTCGTCTTCAATATGAATACGATATTTCAATTGATTTCCGTCTTGTAAAACCTGAAGAATTTATTACAACGCTTCATCATTTTACAGGGTCCAAGGATCATAACGTAAGAATGCGCCAAATTGCGAAAGATAAAGGTGAAAAAATTAGTGAATATGGTGTGGAAGACTTAGAAACAGGTGAAGTGAAAACATTTGAAACAGAAGAGGCATTCTTTGCTCATTTTGGCCTGCCATTCATCCCACCAGAAGTGCGTGAAGATGGAAAGGAGATTGAGTTAATTAAAGAATATCCGAATTTAATTCAGTTCTCTGATATACAAGGTGATTTACATATGCATACAACATGGAGCGACGGTGCTTTTTCGATTGAAGAAATGGTACAGGCATGCCGCGCGCGTGGGTATAAATTTATGGCAATTACCGACCATTCACAATACTTGAAAGTAGCAAATGGTTTAACGAAAGAACGTCTTCGTGAGCAAGGAAAAGAAATTGAGCGTATTAACGAAAAATACCCAGATATCACAATTTTACGCGGAATCGAAATGGATATTTTACCAGATGCAACGCTAGATTTTGATGATGAAGTATTAGCGGAGCTTGATTATGTAATTGGAGCAATCCACTCTAGCTTCTCACAAGATCGTGAAACAATTATGAAACGCTTGCGCACAGCGATTGAAAATAAGCATGTTACAATGATTGCTCACCCAACAGGTCGTCTTCTTGGACGCCGCGAAGGGTACGATGTAGATACAGATTTACTGATTGAACTCGCAAAAGAAACTGATACAGTTTTAGAATTAAATGCGAATCCGAACCGTCTAGATTTAAGTGCAAAGCTATTAAAACAAGCACAAGATGCTGGTGTAAAAGTAGCAATTAATACGGATGCCCATACACTTGAAATGTTAGAAGATATGGAAACAGGTGTAGCGGCAGCTCGTAAAGGTTGGATTCAAAAAGATAACGTGATTAATACATGGGATATTGAACGTTTATTAGATTTTATTAAACGGAATAAGTAACACAAGGGGGACGTGCAACTATGTTAGAACGAACGTTGCGTGTATTAGAATATAACAAAGTAAAAGAGCAATTACTTGAGCATGTTGCATCTTCGCTTGGTCGTGATAAAGTGAAGAGCCTTATGCCAAGTACAAATTTTGAAGAAATTGTAGAAATGCAAGAAACAACGGATGAAGCAGCGAAAGTCATTCGTTTAAAAGGACATGTACCACTCGGCGGGATTTTTGATATTCGTCCAAATGTAAAACGTGCGAAAATTGGCAGTATGTTAAGCCCACATGAACTGCTTGATATCGCAAGTACGATGTATGGTAGTCGCCAAATGAAGCGATTCATTGAAGATATGATTGATAATGGTGTAGAGCTACCAATTTTAGAAACACATGTGGCACAAATCGTATCTTTATATGATTTAGAAAAGAAAATTACAAGCTGTATTGGCGATGGTGGCGAAGTACTTGATAGCGCAAGTGATAAATTGCGTGGTATTCGTAACCAAATCCGTACTGCAGAAAGCCGCATTCGTGAGAAACTTGAAAATATGACGAGGTCTTCTAATGCACAGAAGATGTTATCAGATGCAATTGTAACAATCCGTAATGATCGCTACGTAATTCCTGTGAAACAGGAATACCGTGGTGTATATGGCGGTATTGTCCATGATCAATCAGCGTCTGGACAAACGTTATTTATTGAGCCACAAGTGATTGTGGAACTAAATAACGCCTTACAAGAAGCACGTGTGAAAGAAAAACAAGAAGTAGAACGCATCTTAATGATGTTAACAGAAGAAGTAGCAGTTGAAGCTGATATTGTATTAGCAAATGTAGAGGTTATTGCAAACCTTGACTTCATTTTCGCAAAAGCATTTTATGCAAAGCGTATTAAAGCAACGAAGCCAATTGTAAATAATGAGCGATATATGGATTTACGACAAGCGCGTCATCCACTTATCGATCCAGAAATCATCGTGCCAAATGATATTATGTTAGGTAAAGACTTCACAACAATTGTTATTACAGGTCCGAATACAGGTGGTAAGACGGTTACATTAAAAACAGTGGGTATTTGTGTATTAATGGCGCAGTCTGGTCTTCATATTCCAGTAATGGATGAATCAGAGATTTGTGTGTTTAAAAATATCTTTGCTGATATCGGTGATGAACAATCGATTGAACAAAGTTTGAGTACGTTCTCCTCACATATGGTGAACATTGTAGATATTTTAGAAAAAGCTGATTTTGAAAGCTTAGTATTATTTGATGAATTAGGTGCTGGAACAGACCCGCAAGAAGGGGCAGCCCTTGCGATTTCTATTTTAGATGAAGTATATAACCGCGGAGCGCGTGTTGTCGCAACAACGCATTATCCAGAGCTAAAAGCATATGGTTATAATCGTGAACAAGTGATTAATGCGAGTGTGGAGTTTGATGTAAATACATTAAGCCCAACTTATAAGTTATTAATAGGTGTACCGGGACGCAGTAACGCTTTTGAAATTTCCAAACGTCTTGGTTTATCTGACCGAGTAATTGATCGTGCTCGTAATCATATTAGTACCGATACGAATAAAATCGAAAATATGATTGCGAAGCTAGAAGAAAGTCAAAAAAATGCAGAGCGCGAATGGAACGAAGCAGAAGAGCATCGTAAACAATCTGAAAAACTTCATCGTGAATTACAACGTCAAATTATTGAATTTAACGATGAGCGCGATGAAAGATTATTAAAAGCGCAAAAAGAGGGCGAAGAAAAAGTAGAAGCTGCGAAAAAAGAAGCAGAAGGCATCATTCACGAACTTCGTCAGTTACGTAAAGCGCAGCTTGCAAATGTGAAAGATCACGAGTTAATTGAAGCGAAAAGCCGTCTAGAAGGGGCAGCGCCAGAGCTTGTGAAAAAACAAAAAGTAAAAGTGAAAAATACAGCGCCAAAACAACAATTAAGACCAGGCGATGAAGTAAAAGTATTAACATTTGGTCAAAAAGGCCAGTTGCTGAAAAAAGTAAGTGAGAATGAATGGAATGTCCAAATTGGTATTCTAAAAATGAAAGTAAAAGAACCTGATATGGAATACATTAACTCACCACAACCGGTTGAGAAAAAAGCAGTCGCAACTGTTAAGGGAAGAGATTATCATGTTTCCTTAGAACTTGATCTCCGCGGTGAACGATTTGAAAATGCGATGATGCGTGTAGAAAAGTATTTAGACGATGCACAGCTTGCAAACTATCCGTGCGTATCGATCATTCATGGAAAAGGAACGGGAGCACTGCGTCAAGGTGTACAAGATTACTTGAAAAAACATCGCGGCGTGAAAAACTACCGTTATGGTGATATGGGTGAGGGAGGCCTCGGCGTTACAGTTGTCGAATTAAAATAGCAAAAAAACAAGCAAAAGGGGTAAACCATTATGTTTATGGACAAACTTGCAAAAGTATTGTTAGCTTGTTGCGGCATATTTTTTGTGATTGGGGTTATTTATTTAGTGGTTTTTGCGAAGTAAGAGAGCGTCAATCTCAGCATGATTATACCGTCTGAGATTGATGCTTTTTCTTTTCGGATAATCTATAAGAAAAAAGGAACAAACAATGAAAATTAACCAATTTATAAGCGAAGCACGTTCCTGCTCAAGGCGAGAAACAGATCGTCTCATTAAAGCAGGACGCGTGGCAATTAACGGTGAAATTTGTACGCATGGTGCGATTGTTACGACGGATGATATTGTATCGATTGATGGTAAAGCGATTGAAAAAGAGGATAAAGAAAAAATCTATATTGCCTTCCATAAACCTGTTGGGATTACTTGTACGGCTGCGGAACATATTGAAGGAAACATCATTGATTATATTAATCACCCGGAGAGAATCTTTCCAGTTGGTCGCTTAGATAAAGCGTCAGAGGGGCTAATTTTACTGACAAATGACGGGGCAATTGCCAATCAAATCTTACACGGTGACCATGAGCATGAAAAAGAATATATTGTAACAGTTGATAAGCCGTTTACAGATTGGTTTATTGATGGAATGAGCCGCGGTGTGAAGATTAAAGATGGGATGACAAAACCATGTGAAGTGACAAGAGTAGATCACTCGATATTTCGAATTGTTTTAACGCAAGGGATGAATAGACAGATTCGCCGAATGAGCCGTGCATTTGGATATACAGTAACGAAGCTACAACGGGTACGCATTATGAATATTAAGCTTGACAGGTTAGAGGTTGGAAAGTGGCGAAACCTCACAGAGAGGGAATTGCAAGAACTACTGAAGCAACTATGAAATCCTGGAGAAAGAGTATACTCTTTCTCTTTTTTTATTTTTTTGTCAGAAAAAATAAAACTGTTGATTTTTTTAAAAATAGCCCATATAATAAAAAACAACAAGATTCGACAATATATTTTGAAAAGTAATGATGAGGACACGAGTTATTTTTTACGATTCTCAGAGAGGGAAGCCTTAGGCTGTGAGCTTCCTAATACGAAAAGATACACTTACCACCTCTAAACTTCAAGAGTGAACTGCATGATGCATTGTAATTCTTGGCGGATAAAACCGTTATCAATTTACACGAGCTATAAAATGAGTTTATTTTGTTATAGATTCATTTTATTAGAATAAGGGTGGAACCACGATTTCAACACTCGTCCCTTTGTTAGGGACGGGTGTTTTTTGCGTTCTTTTATAGGGGAAGTAGGATTGAAAGAGGAAATGTAACGAGTTTATATTTCTGAATATTTCGTCTGTTTAATGATTTTTTAGGAGGTAGAGAAAAAATGAAATCATCTTTAAAATTATCTGAGATATTTGCGATAAGTTTAATGTTATTTGCGTTATTCTTCGGTGCAGGTAATATGATTTTCCCGCCAGCATTAGGACAAGGTGCTGGAACAGATGTATGGATTGCATTGTTTGGTTTTGTGATTACAGGTGTAGGGCTTCCTTTACTGGGAGTAATCGCCATTGCTTTAAAAGGAGATATCAACTCACTCGCAGGTCGCGTACATCCGTTATTTTCACTTGTTTTTATCGTAGCGATTTATTTATGCTTAGGTGTATTTGTTAGTGTACCCCGTACAGGAACTGTTGCTTATGAAATGGCAGTTGCTCCATTTTTACCAAATTCAGTCGCTGGTGCGGGTTATCCACTTGTTATGTTTACATTTATTTTCTTTGCAGTGACTTTTTATTTGGCACTAAATCCTTCGAAACTAGTAGGACGTATTGGAAAAGTATTAACACCAATTTTATTAGCTATAATTGCAGTTATTGTAGTAAAAGCACTTATTTCACCGATGGGTGAGTTTGGAGCACCAACAGAAACATATAAAGACCCACTTTTCAAAGGGTTTATTGATGGATATTTAACTTTAGATGGATTAGCAGCACTTGTTTTCGGAAATGTGGTGATCAATACTTTAAAAGGAAAAGGAATTACAAACAAGAAAAGTATTGCAAAAGTAACAATTGTTGCAGGGATTATTGCAGCGCTTGGTTTACTGATTATTTACTTAGCACTTGCTTATCTCGGAGCTTCTAGTGTATCCCTTGGTATGGGAGAAAACGGTGGCGTTATTTTAACAAACGTTGTTCATCATTTATTCGGAAGTTACGGGACACTACTACTTGGATTAGCAATTGCAGCTGCATGTTTAACAACTTCTGTTGGGATTGTCGCAGCTTGTGGAGAATATTTCTCAGCATTACTATCAAAGCTTTCTTATCAAAAAGTTGTGTTCATCTTCTGCGTATTAGCATTTATGGTAGCAAATCTAGGTTTAACACAATTAAATGCATTAGCGTTACCAATTTTAATTGCAATCTATCCAATTGGAATCGTGTTAATCGTATTATCGCTAATTGAAAATTACATTCGTATTCCGCTAGCGATGTATGTGGGTGGTATTGTAGGAGCGTTTGTTATTAGCTTCTTTGATGGTTTAAATAATGCACATATTCAAATTGCAGCATTAGCGCCGATTTTAGAAAAAGTTCCGCTTTATAGTGTAGGAATCGGGTGGCTCATTCCAGGAATGATTGGTATATTTGTTGGATATGTCGTTTCTGTTTTTCAAAAGGGAGACATCGTTGTAGAGAAGTAAGTGAGAGGAGTTTTCCTGAAAGAGGAAAGCTCCTTTTTCATTTGACTAAATAGTTAATAAGGTTATATATTATTAAAACAAAACAAAAATGAACTATATGCAAAGTATGGATTAGGCTATGCTTTCGCAATACTATGAATAAGGAGGGCATTATGGTTGAATCATTGTTACTTAGTATCGTTATTATTGTTACATTAGGAATTGCATCACAGTGGACAGCGTGGCGTTATCAGCTTCCTGCTATTGTTGTAATGGCAATTGCAGGGTTATTAATTGGTCCTGTGTTTGGTATTATCAACCCAAAAGAGGTACTCGGTGATATTTTTAGCCCGCTCGTATCACTTTCAGTAGCAATTATATTATTTGAAGGAAGTTTAAGTTTAGATATTCGTGAACTTAGAGGATTATCGAAACCGGTGTTTCGCATTGTTACACTTGGAGCGTTTATCGCTTGGATTGCAGGGTCATTAGCCGCGCATTATGTTGCGGGGTTAGACTGGGCAGTTGCTTTTATTATTGGAGGACTGTTTATCGTAACAGGACCAACAGTAATTATTCCATTATTAAGGCAAGCAAAGTTAAAACCAAGAACCGCAGCCATTTTAAAATGGGAAGGTATTATTGTAGACCCATTTGGTGCATTGCTTGCTGTATTTGCTTTTCAAATTGTCAATTTCTTAACGAAAGAAAGTGTACATTTACAGACATTGCTGTACTTCTTTGCGGGTTCTATCTTTGCAACGGTATTAGGGTATATCTTTGGAATATTTATGAGTTATATGATTTTAAAAGGGAAAATACCAGAATATTTAAAGGCACCGATTCTGCTTGTGACAGTACTACTATGCTTTGGTATTACAGATGAAGTGATGCATGAAACGGGTATGTTAGCAGTAACAGTAATGGGAATTACGCTTGCCCGTATGAAAAAATATATTTCATCCATTGGTGATATTCGTCATTTCAATGAAAATATTTCAGTACTACTAACATCGACAGTCTTTATCATCTTAACGGCGTCACTTCCAAGAACGACAATTATGGAGATCTTTAGTTGGCCAATTATTAGTTTTGTACTCATGATGTTATTCGTTGTTCGTCCGTTATCCATTTGGGTATCGACGATTGGAACAGAATTAACAAAACCAGAACGTGCATTAGTTGGCTGGATTGCACCGAGAGGAATTGTAGCATTAACAGTATCAAGTTACTTTGCAACGGAGTTATTACAAGAAGGCTATCAAGATGCTTCTATATTAACAGCACTTACATTTGCACTAGTTATTACGACTGTTTGTGCTCATGGATTTTCTATCGGATTTCTAGCAAAAAAATTGGGGCTTGCTAATACACAGCCACCAGGAATCTTAATTTCAGGGGCTAGTAAATTTTCTGCGGCATTTGGTGTTCATTGTAAGGAGATGGGGATTCCAACGCTAATCGTTGATGTATCAGAAGAACATTTGCAATGTGCAAGGGAAAAAGGGCTTAAGACATATAATGGTCAAGTGCTCTCAGAACAACTGCAATTTGAAGTAGACATGAATCAGTATGAATACTTAATTGCCGTTACAGATACGGATTCGTATAACGTTTTAGTAGCAAACACGTATGTACCACAGTTTGGCCATCATAATACATTTTTGTTACCGATTCATGATGTGGAAAAGATTGCACAGGAACGTATTTCACTTTCGAAAAAGGCGCATTTATTATTTGGAGAAGATGAAATTTATGAAGAACTAAATAGAAAAATGGAATCAGGTTATAAGTTTAAAACGATTCAAGTAGAGCAAGAACAAAAAATTAACAAGGAAGAGAGGGAATCCGAAGACGTACTACTATTTATTCGTCATAGTGATGGTAGTCTTACTTTCTCAACATTATTTAAATATATAACAGTTATGCCGGGTGACGAGCTAGTTGTACTCGCAAAGCAATAATATGGTATAGTGAAACGAGGCTGTTTTTTCGGTCTCGTTTTTTAAATGCTTCCTACTTGATAGAAAGCATTCAAATGGAAAGGAAGACATTACATGCGATCAGAAGTAACTGTAAAGATAAAACCGAAATTTATAAAAGAAATCAAAAGTGGTTATCCACTTATTTTAAAAGATGCAATTCAAAACTTACATGATATACGTGAAGAGGGACAAATCATCAAAATTGTCGATGAGAAGAACCAATTTCTTGGAAAAGGATACTATGGAAAGCAAAATAAAGGATACGGTTGGATTTTAACGCGAAAAGAAAAAGAGAGCATTGACCAATCTTTTTTTGAAAGCAAAATAAAATCAGCGTTACATAAGAGAAAAAGCTTTTATAAATCAAATGATACAACAGCATTCCGTGTTGTAAATGGTGAAGGCGATGGTCTCGGTGGTTTAATCATTGATTATTATGATGGCTATTACGTAATAAGCTGGTATAGTGAAGGGATTTACACTTTTAGAAATGAAATTGTCGGTGCACTTCAAAAAGTAACAAACTTTAAAGGGATTTATGAGAAGAAGCGTTTTGATACAAAAGGAAAATATATTGAAGATGACGACTTTGTAGCTGGAGAGCGCGGTGAGTTCCCAATCATTGTGAAAGAGAACGGTGTAAACTTTGCGGTGTATTTAAATGACGGAGCAATGGTTGGCGTATTCTTAGATCAGCGTAACGTGCGAAAACAAATTCGTGATACATATGCGAAGGGAAAAACAGTATTAAATATGTTCTCTTATACAGGTGCATTCTCTGTATTTGCAGCGCTTGGCGGAGCAACAAAAACAACAAGTGTTGACCTTGCAAATCGTAGCTTAAGTAAAACAATTGAACAATTTAGCGTAAATGGCATCGATTACGAAGCACAAGATATTATCGTAGAAGATGTATTTCATTATTTTAAATACGCAGCGAAGAAACAAATGAAATTTGATATGGTCGTATTAGATCCTCCGAGCTTTGCACGTTCTAAAAAATATACATTTAGTGCAGCGAAAGATTATAAGAATTTATTAAAAGAAACAATCGCTATTACAGAAAATAACGGTATTATTGTTGCTTCTACAAACTGTAGTACGTTCGATATGAAAAAGTTTAAAGGTTTTATCGACACCGCTTTTAAAGAAATGAACGGGAAATACAAAATATTAGAAGAACATTCACTGCCAGAAGATTTCCGTACGATTGATCAATTTAAAGAAGGTAACTACTTAAAAGTAGTCTTTATCGAAAAAATGAAAGGCTAATGAAAATAGAATAGCGTCATATCGGTTCGAACAGAAAAAAGGAGCTCAATTTCAAAGTGAGCTCCTTTTCTTATTGAACAATATGCTGTACTCTGCCAACTTGTCCATCTTGCAATCGCACTTTAATGCCGTGCGGGTGAGATGGCGAGTTTGTCAAAATGTCTTTTACAATCCCTCGAGTGAGTGTACCAGTACGTTGATCTTTCTTTAAGACAATGTCAACTTCAAGGCCTGGTGAAATATTAGATCGTTTTTGTCCGTTCATTTACACACCTGTGCGTCTGCGTTGGTTATTTGGCTTTTTTGTTTGCTGGTTTTGTAGTTTTTTCGTTGCTTGACTTTTGTTTTTCGCATTTGCGCCATTTCCATTCCCTTGCTTTTTCTTTGCAAGTTGTTCACGCATTAAATCAGCTAAGCTTACTTTTTTATTTTCTGACATGGTAAGTCTCCTTTATATAAAGTGAAATTGTGCATATTAGTAGTGAATTTTATCATATCATTGTTGAGGAAGGAAGGAAAGTTGGATTGAATTTTCGAATAATTCTTTTCAGTTTTAGTTCCTTCAGTTACAATTAAATTGTTAATGTTTGTAAAAAAGGAGATAGAAACATGCCACATCATATTTTACTAGTAGAAGACGATCTATCCATTCGTGAGATGGTAGAAAACTATTTAACCAAAGAAGGATTTGTTATCATAACAGCTTGTGACGGAGAAGAAGCTGTTATTAAGTTTGCAAAAGAAAGGTTTGATTTAATCATTCTCGATATCATGATGCCAAAGCTAGATGGTTTAGAGGTTGTAAGAATCATTCGCGAAAAAAGCGCTGTGCCGATCTTAATGATGTCTGCAAAAGATACAGATGTGGATAAAGCAATCGGTTTAGGCCTCGGGGCAGACGATTACATCTGTAAACCATTCTCTATGATTGAACTGGCAGCACGGGTTAAGGCAAGCATTCGAAGATCGACAAAGTATTCAGCTGCAGAGCAGAAAGAAGAAATAATTAAGATTGGTGATTTGAAAATTGATCCGATCAACTTTATCGTGCAAAAAAGAGAAAAACAGTTAAAACTTACTTTGAAAGAGTTTGAGATTTTAAAATTATTTGTGAAGAATCAAAATCGTGTATTTACAAAAGCGCAAATCTATAATCTTATTTGGAATGAAGAATATTATGGTGATAATAATGTAATTAATGTTCATATGAGAAGATTGCGTGAAAAGATTGAAGATGATCCATCTAATCCAAAGTATATTAAAACACTATGGGGCATTGGCTACAAGCTGGAAGTGATATAGTATGGTCACTCTTTTGACAATCGTTATTTGCATTTTAGTAGGTGTGATTTACCTTCAATATAGAATGCAGAAAAGTAAAAGCGCAAATTTACGTTATACATATGAAAAGTTGCAAGAGATTGTAGCAAAACAAACAGGTGAGAAATTATTAGTGATGACGGATGAGAAAGAACTACAAAAATTATTAGTAGCGATTAATCATTTATTAGATGCAAAACAAAAAACGAATGCCGATCATGCGAAAGTAGAGATCTCCATGCGAAAAATGCTTTCTAATATCTCACATGATTTAAAAACACCACTCACTGTTATTCTTGGGTATATAGAAATGTTAAATACAGATAAAACGATGAACAAAGAAGAACAACAAGTATTATTAGAAAAGGTACATATAAAAACGTTAGAAGTTATGGAACTCATTCATAAGTTCTTTGATTTGACAAAATTAGAATCTGGAGATAAAGCAATTGAAATGACAAAGGTGAATATGAATGAAGTGTGCCGAGAGCGAATTTTATCGTTTTATGATTTATTGACGACGAAAGGATTTGAGGTGCATATCGATATACCGGAGAAAAATGTATACGCACTTGGAAATGCTGAAGTATTGGGACGGGTGCTAAATAATTTAATCTCCAATGCGATTGCGTACGGATATGATGGTAAAACACTTGGCATGGCATTAAGAGATGATGATAGGTATGTGTATGTTGATGTATGGGACCGCGGGAAGGGAATTGATGAATCTCATATTGATAAAGTATTTGAACGGATGTACACGTTAGAAGATTCGAGAAATAGGTTGTATCAAGGAAGCGGCCTTGGACTTACGATTACGAAAAGACTTGTGGAAGCGTTAGGTGGAGAAATTCATCTTTTTAGTAAGCCATATGAGAAAACAGTATTTACAATTGTGCTGAAGAAAATGAAATTTTAGCTTGTAGAAAAGAGGGTTCTACAAGCTTTTTTGAATTAAGGAATTTGTAAGGAATGGGTAAGAGAAAAGAGACATTCATTGACTATAATAGGAATATAAGATGATGCGAAAGGGGAAACAGTATGACATATATATTAAAAACAAACCAATTAACAAAAGTGTTTTACGGAAAAGAAGTAATTTCCGGGGTCAACATGCATGTGAAAAAAGGAGAAATTTACGGGTTTTTAGGACCAAATGGTGCTGGTAAAACAACGATTATGAAGATGATTACTAATTTAATAAAACCGACGAGTGGGGATATTGAAATCTTTGGTGAGAAGTTAACAGATACATCTTATGAAGTGTTAAAACGCATGGGAACGATTATAGAGTATCCTATTTTTTATGAAAAATTAACAGCTCAGGAAAATTTACATCTCCATTGCGAATATATGGGTTACTACGATAAGAAAGGAATTGAGCATGCATTAGATCTTGTCAATTTACACAACGTGGAGAATAAAAAGGTGAAAGACTTTTCACTAGGGATGAAACAAAGATTAGGAATTGCCAGAGCGATTTTGACGAAACCTGAGTTATTAATTTTAGATGAACCAATCAACGGTTTAGATCCAATCGGGATTAGAGAATTACGTGATTTATTTAAAATGCTTTGTAAAGAATATGGAATTACTCTATTAGTCTCTAGTCACATTTTAGGAGAAATGGAGCAAATGGCAGATACGATTGGTGTGATTCAAAATGGAAAATTGATAAAAGAAGTTTCGATGAAAAGTATTAATGGTAAGCAAACGGAGTATATTGAAATTCACGTTCAAGATGTAAAACGAGCAGCTTATATTTTAGAAAATAAACTTAGCATAACAAACTATAAAATTATGAGTGAGAGTATCATTCGCGTGTATGAAATGACAGAGACGCAACAAGCAATTTCTAAAACGCTGATCATGAATGATATAGAAATTGAAAGTATAAATAAAAAGCATAGCTCATTAGAAGAGTATTTCTTAAATCTTGTAAATGGAGAGGGAATCCATGCTTAATTTAATGAGGCTTGAGCTTATGAAATTTAAGTTGTGGCCGACTATTAGAGGGGCACTCATCGCAATATGTATTGTTTCTATATTTATTCCAGTAATTATTTTTGATGGGGAACTTGATACCTATGAAAGTGCCTTTCAATTTATTGATCGTTTTTCTCGAGCGGTATTTATGATTTTTGGAGTAAGTTTGATTGCAAAATTTATTATTCAAGAGTTTCAAAATAAAACGATGACAGTTATGTTTATGTATCCGATTAATCGAAAAAAATGATGGCAGCAAAAATTCTTATCATTATTCTGTTTACGCTATGCGCAATGATAATTTCGGAAATTATTCTGTTTAGTTTCGTTTATGTTTTAAATGTATATCATCCAGTAATCATGGAACCGTTAACGGTGGCGATTCTAATTCAGAACGCAGCTACATTATTTTTGAATGCTTTAGCATCAACAGGAATCAGTTTAATCCCACTTTACTTTGGAATGAAAAAGTATTCAGTGCGGACAACATTTGTATCTGCAATTATTCTTACTTGTTTATTTGCTTCTAGCTTGAATGGTGAAGTTTCATTGTTCAGTTTTATCGTGGTTCCGATTATGACCGCTTGTGCTGGTCTGTTGATCGCATATATGGCAATAAGAAAGATTGAGCAGGTGGATTTGTTTAAATAAGAGAAAACAAGTACAGCTAAAAAATATAGTGGATGGAGGAAGCGCCATGCTTAAATTGATGAAATTAGAATGGAAAAAACATTGTTTATCTCGCTATTTTAAAGGAGTAGCCATTTACAGTATAGCAATTTTCGCTGCTGTTGGTCTTATGGCATGGGGATCTAAAGCAGAGAGTGAGCAAATGTTTCTAGATTATACAGGGTTCATGTCTTTAACAAATATTTTTACTCGAACAACATTTATGATTTTTTCAGCTGTTATTTTATCTCGTTTAGTAATTGATGAATACAAGAGTAAAACGATGCAATTATTGTTTACGTATCCATTAGAGCGAAAAAAAATAATGCAAGCTAAGTTAGCGATTACCTTTGGATTTTGTTTTTTTAATATTATTATTTCGACGTGTATCATCAACATACTAATTTTCTTTTTAAACCCAATTATAGTTTTTTTTGAAATACCTGTTACTATGGCACAAATCATTGCTACCATCCCAGCTACTTTTATTAGTGCATTCATGATGGCTGGAATCAGCTTAGTTCCTTTATATTTTGGTATGAGAAAAAAGTCAACTCCTACAACGATTACCTCGTCTATAATAATTGGATTATTGATTAACTCAACTGTTTCTAATGGGGAAGGACAGATTAGTTTGTTTGATTTCATTGTAGTGCCGATTGCGTTTTGTCTATTAGGTCTTGCAATTGGCTATCTCTCTTATCACAAAGTGGATAAAATGGATGTGGCTTAAATACAGATACAATCTTGAATAAGATGTGGATTTAAAATGAACTGGGGAGTAAAAAATGAAGAAAATAATGTTAGGTTCTATTTTAATAGTTCTAGTTGCAGGAGTAGTTTTTAGTCTCAAGGAAGTAGGGGCAAAGAGTTTTGAAACAGAAACTTCTTTTATGGTAGATAGCGTAGAAGAAATAGAAATAAATAACGAAAATTGGGATGTTGCGATCAAAAGTGCACAATCAAACAAAGTAGCAATCGCAGTTGAGGGAAAGCAGGAAGATAAGAAGAATGATCCTGTAACAATGAAAAAGGATGGAAAGAAAATTGTTGTGGATCAGAAAGGGCAAAAGGAAGGTTTTGCGGGAGGATTCAGTTTTGGAAAGAAAGGTATTATTTATATTTCCATCCCCAAAAATGGAGTAGATACGATTACATTGAATAATAGTTCTGGTGATATAAAAATGAATGATGTAACAACTAAGAATATTGTATTTTCAAACGAATCTGGTGCTGAAAAGATTGAGGGACTATTAGCAAAAAAAGGTAATTTTACATCAAAAGGTGGGGAACTAAGTTTGAAAAATAGTTCGTTACAGGAACTATCTGTAGCTTCTACTACCGGTGATAACTACCTTACAAATGTAAGGAGCCCTAAGATCAAGGTTACTTCAACAGATGGTGAAGTATTGATTAAAGAGACAATAGAAGGGAAGTCATTACTTATAGAAACAAAATCAGGAGATATTAGTGTGTCTTATAAAGAAGCTCCAACTTCATTACAGCTTGCTGCTAACAGCGACTCATCCGATATAGCAGTGAGTTTAAATGGGTTTAAGAAAAGAACGAATACGGAAAAAACAAAAGAAGGTGTAATTGGTGATGCATCAAATAAGGTGGAGATTTTAAGTAAAAAAGGCACTATATGTATCAAATAATATTCAGAAGAGGTGAATATATCATGCAGAAAAAATCAATTCGTTCCGTCAGTGGCATATTTGCTATGCTGTTTTTTTACTGTACGACGGGACTATTAAGCGTTATTGTTGTTCCAGTTTTGGCAACGATTGCGTACGGTTTCGGTTTTTGTACTGTACTTATATTAATTGCAGGTATTATTCGTTCCTTTGGAGTTACATGGGTACAAATGGATATGGGTCCTGGTTTATCAATTCCTCAGGAGTGGAGCATGGTTTATGCTCTGATCATAGGTGGAATCGTGGGAAGCATCGCCTATTTTAGTTGGAAGTATCTTCGTATTTATTTGAATTTTTTATCGAGAAATTATCGTAAAGTATTACCAATGAATAAACAATAAAATCAAACCGGTGGATTTTTAAAAATAAAATAGATGAACTAAGGGGGATAAAATGCTGCAACTTATAAAGCTAGAAATGAAGAAATCTAAGCTTGGATGGTATATAAAAGGTGCGATTATCGCAAATATAGTGATGATTGCGATGCTATTTTTTGTAAGCTATATGTCACAGATTGAAGGGGATGTAGAACTAGGAAATCCTCAAGGAATTCTTTTAATGGCAAGTGCAATGGTGCGAGGAACATTTATTGTCTTTGCGGGAGTATTAATTGCAAAATTAGTAATTGAAGAATATAAAAACAAAACAATATTACTCATGTTTTCGTATCCAATTAGTCGAAAAAAAATCATTGCTAGTAAGTTATTAATCATAGCAATGCTAACGTTTGTAACAGTTTTATTATCTAATATTTTTGTAATAGGTATCTTCTTTACATTGAATAGTTATATGTTAGTTATTCCGAATACAATAACGGTAGCTGAGTTGATTCAAGAAGGTATAAAAGTGATTCCTTTTGCTATGGCAGCTGCAGGATCAGGGGTAATTCCCTTATATTTTGGTATGCGTAAATACTCTGTTCCAACAACGATTGTTTCTTCCTTACTTGTTGTGATGATTGCATGTCAAAGTCAGCCAGAATTCTCATTAGCAACTTTTCTACCACTTCAATTAGCACTTGCGGCTATTGGTATTATGATTGCTTATTATGGAATTAGAAATATTGAGAAGGAAGATGCGTTATAAAGTTTCACATGAAACAAGTTACAGAAAAAGACAAGGTGCAGTTACCTTGTCTTTTTCGTTATTACATTTTCGGAGCTTCCATCCCGGCAGCTGCCCACTCTTCCTTAGCAGGTCCATAAATACCTGGAACCTGTAACCCAGCTTGACGCATTAAGACAGTCATTTGCCCACGGTGATGATTTTGATGATTAATGAGAGTCATCAAAAAGATAGAGTTTGGCATGGGGCGCCCAAAGAAATCATTAATTGTTGCTAAATCTTTATCAGTCCACTCTGTTTGAAGTGCTTCCACAAAATCCATATTTACTTTGCGATAGCCTTCCGCAATCGTCTTTGCGGAAGTGGGAACAGGATAATCTTTTGTTTCCCCTTCAAACTGTAAACCGGTTCCTGATAGTATCACAGGAATTGCAGTAACGATATGCCAAGCAACTCTGCCTAAAGTCCAATGACCAGGAGCAATCTCTTGTGCCAAAGATTCATCAGTTAATGCATCCAATACCTTTTGTGTAGATTCAGACTCGTATTTCCATGTTGTTAGAAAGCCCTCAATTGTTTGATACATGTTATCCCCCCAATGGTTATATTCATAGAGTAAATTCGTGAAGAGAGGGGTTTTTCCTGCTCTTTTTATCATTTTAACTGAGAAGACGCCTTCCTCTAAACGAAGTGAAGGTGGGGGTAGTTCAATAATTATTTGGTACAACATTGAGAGTTATGATCAAAAGCGAGGGAAATTTAGAAGTTGGCTTATATCTGTTGCGAAGTTTAAAGCGATTGATTTCAAAAGAAAGAGTAATCAAACGTATCGATTACAAGAGTTTCAGCAAGATATATATAGTAATGTATTCATGGGTAATATATTTTTTTTATAAAGCTTATATTAATTTTATCCCGCATTAACGGGCAGTAATACTCCCACCTCAAAATTTGGCGGGAGCAAAGAAGTTAGGTGGGAGATAAACTGCCCGTAAAAGCCCGATTGGTGAGGGCTAATAATCAGTGGGGGATGAAGAAAACCCCCCACTGATTAAAGTTTCACTTTATGCCACACTAATAAAAAACGAAGGCTTCTAAAATAACAGAGGCCTTCGTTTTTTATTAACTAACTTTCTTCCCACTCTTCCTCATTAACCAAAGAAAGTATGGTGCCCCAAGTACAGCAACAACAAGCCCCGAAGGAATTTCTTTCGGGTATGCAATCGTCCGTCCAAGTAAGTCAGCGATGCAGAGCAAAATCGCTCCAAATAGTGCTGAACAAACAAACAATCTTTGGTGATTCATCCCAACAACAATACGTGCTAGGTGTGGTGCAACGAGCCCTAAGAAAGCGATTGTGCCAACAGCGGCAATGTTCACTGAGGCGAGTAATGTTGCTAGGATAATAAGTGCAAAACGTGTTTTGTTTACGCGTTGCCCTAGTCCTGTTGCTAAGTCATCTCCAAGTACGAGAACATCAAGTTGTTTCATTAAGAAGAATATGATTGGTACGAGAATAAGAGATGGATATAAAAGTATATTTTCTAAGTGATTCCATCCTCTTGCGTAAGTACTACCTGATAACCAAGTTAAGGCAGCAGCTACGTTTAAGTTTGCCCTAACGATAAAGATTTGAATAATTGCTGAGCCTAGAGCTGATACACCAATTCCGATTAATGCCAGTGCTGTTGGGCTAAAGCCTGACTTCCATGAAAAGAAGAGGACAATTCCAACTGCAAGTAGTCCGCCAATGAATGCACCGATTGGTAAGAAGACTCCTGGAAGCGCCGGGAAGACATACATAATTGTTAAAGCACCGACACCTGCACCAGATGAAATACCAATGATAGATGGATCGGCAAGCGGATTGCGTAATATTCCTTGAAAGACCAGCCCACTTATTGCAAGACATGCCCCAGCGACAGCCGCAACGAGCATTCTTGGCAAGCGAAGGTTCATCATCATATTTTGATCAAATTGTGTAAGTTGTCCTGTTATTACATTTGTTATGCTTTCTATGTAAGCATTGCTACCGATTACAACGCCAAGAGCAATTGTTACAACGCCAAGTATCATAGATATGATGAGTACTTTTCTATAAGAGAAATAGCGTGAGCTAGCACCAGCTGTATTTGCTCCATTATCATTCATATATTGTTTTGATTTCATCATGCGATAAACTAAGTAAATGAGCCATGGCGAACCAATCATTGCAGTAACAGCACCAACCGGAAGTTCAGCGCCAGTTGGGTCTATTAATCTACCAACAACATCTGCTCCAAGTAACAAAATAGCCCCCCATAAGAAAGAGGAGAGAAGTAGTGGGAAATGTTGGCGATAGCCGATCAGGCGCATTAAATGTGGTGCAACTAAGCCAACAAAACCGATTGGTCCAACAACTGTTACAACGACTGCTGTTAAAAAAATCGCAGCAATAAAAGCAATAAAACGTGTTACTTCTGTTTTTTCTCCAAGTGAAACAGCAACATCATCACCTAAAAGAAGCACATTTAATTTACGTGACATAAACAATGCAGCAAGAAAGGCACAGACAACAAATGGAACCGCAAATTGAACACCATCCCAGTTATTTTGTACAAGTGACCCTGCGCCCCAAAGGAATAGTCCTGCGGTTTCGTTTTCATAAAAAAGTTGCATCGTTCCGGTAAAAGCAGAGAGCATTAAAGTGACAACCATACCTGCTAATGCCATACGTAGTGGTGTTCCCTTTCTGCCGCCGGAAATACGATATACGAACAAAGCGGTTACTGCTCCTCCAATAAATGTGAATAGAAGCGATTGGCCTTGTAAGTATTCCGGTAAAAAGATAGTAGCAGCAATTAAAAAGAAATATGCTCCTGAATGAATTCCCATTGTACTTGCCTCAGCAAGTGGATTTTTCGTTAAGGTTTGTAAAATAACGCCTGATGCAGCGAGCGCGCCACCAGCTAAAATAGCAATAGCGGCCCGTGGCAAACGCAGCATAATTAAGGTTTGATGTTCAAGAGATTGATTTGGCGAAAAGAGAGCATCCATAATCATGCTGTAAGAAATATTTGCTTGTCCTTGTCCGATATGAATAAAGAAAAGGAGAAGCAAGAGAGATGCTCCTCCTCCGAATACAAGACTTGCTCGAAGTGTATGTTGTAAGTTATTCATTATGCCATCACTTCTTCGCTGTCATTACATCTGCAACTTGTTTTGCTAATGATTTTGCAGATTCAGGGCCACCGAAGATCCAAGTGTCGCCTTTTAGTTTATACATTTTGTTTTCTTTTTTGAATTTTAATTCTTCCCATGCTGGGTTACCTTTTAGTTGGTTATCAAAGATGTTATCATCATCAGCTACGATGTATAAGAAGTTTGCATCTTGTACATTTTGCAATGCTTCTACAGTTGTTTGCTTGAAGCCGTCTGGCTCAGATTTACCAGGTTCAAATGCATTTGTTAAACCTAATTTTTTCGTAATTTGTATCGCTGTAGAGTTGTCCGTTAGCAGACGGAATGTTGGAACATTTTTTGCTGTAAATGATTGTGTTAAGACAATATTTTTATCTTTTAAGTTAGCTTTTTCAATTTTTGCTTTTGCATCAGCAAATGTCTTGTCCATATCTGCTAATACTTTTTTACCTTGCTCTTCTTTTCCAACTGCTTTTGCAATTTGTTTAAATGTTTCTGTCATTTCAGCGAAGTGGTCGTTATTGCTTGTTGATGGATCGAACATAATTGTTGGTGCAATTTGTTCTAATTCATTTTTAATTGCTTTACTACGGAATGAAGCTGTAATAATTAAGTCTGGTTTTAAGCGGTTAATTTCTTCTAAGTTTGGTTGTTGGCGTGTACCGACATCCACAACATCTTTATTTGGTTTTGTTTCTGTATTCACCCATTTATTATAATTTTTAATATCAGCCATCCCGACAGGTTGAACGCCAAGTGCTAATAAATCTTCTGCATATACCCACTCAAGTACAACAACTTTTTTCGCTGGTTTATCTAACTTTGTTTCACCTTCAGCGTGTTTAATTGTTATAGCTTGTTTTTTATCATCTGTTTTTACTTCTTTCTTCTCTTCTTTTTGTTGTCCACATCCCACAACGAATAGAAGGATGACCATAAAAATACTAAGAACCTTTTTCATCTTTTTCCCCCAAATGAATTATTTTGAAATGATATATAATCTTCCTTCAATTGAAAAAGATTATCAGTTTCAACACGGAAATCATACTATGAAGGCTTTTATAGTGTCAATCCTTTTCTTTCTATTCAGATAAAAAAATCTCTTTAGAATATGGAGGGATTTGTTTGCTACTATAACGCTTTCAAAATGGGATTTGTAAATGAGCCTTTAAGAAGAGTAGGAGAAGGGCGGAAAGTATAAAATAATTAGGATGTTATTATGTATAAATATAAATTTTAAAATGCACATCCTTTTTTCTATGTATCCGTGATTTGTATGTTGAACAACCGAAACGGAAGGAGAAACAAAAAATATAGAATAAGGAAATAAACCAAAATATTTTCATTTGACAATAATATAAACAGTTATAGAGTTACAATGGAATAGTTATATAAAAGTCAGAATATTATGATTGTAACGTGATTGTGACTATAATATAATGAAAACAATCATCATGAATGGACATTCATTTTATTCTTGTAAGAGCAGGAAGGGGGAATGGGGATGGAAAAACCTTGGTTACAAAGTTATCCTGAGGAAATTCCACATACAATTTCTTATGATATTCAGCCGCTTCACGTATATTTACAGCAGATGTCTACGCGGTATCCAGAAAAGAAAGCGCTTCACTTTTTAGGTAAGGATATTACATTTTCAGAGCTAAATAGTAAGGTGAAACAATTTGCCAATTATCTGCGTAAGCTTGGTGTGAGAAAAGGTGATCGAGTTGCAATTATGTTACCAAATTGTCCGCAAGCTGTAATTGGATATTATGGTACATTGCTCGCAGGTGGTATTGTTGTACAAACAAATCCTCTTTATACAGAGAGAGAACTACAATATCAGCTCCATGATTCTGGAGCGAAAGTTATTCTTTGTCTCGATTTAGTCTTTCCGAAAGTTATCGATGTCCAGTCTGCTACAAAGGTTGAGCACGTTATCGTAACCCGCATTGCAGATTTTTTACCATTTCCAAAAAACTTAATTTATCCATTTGTACAAAAAAAGCAAACAAACCTCGTTGTAAAAGTAACTGAAAGTGAAACGATTCATGTTTGGAAATCAGTAGAAAGAGAAAGTGATGCAAGTGTAGAAGTACCCTGTGATCCTGAAAATGATTTAGCACTCCTGCAATATACAGGAGGTACAACAGGATTTCCGAAAGGAGTCATGTTAACGCACAAAAATCTTGTATCGAATACATTGATGGGTGTGCATTGGCTATATAACTGTGAAGAAGGAGAAGAAGTAATTCTCGGTGTCCTTCCATTTTTCCATGTGTACGGGATGACAGCTGTGATGAATTTAACTGTTATGCAAGGATACAAAATGGTAATTGTTCCGAAGTTTGATATGAAAATGGTGTTTGAAGCGATTAAAAAGCATAAAGTGACACTATTTCCAGGAGCTCCAACGATTTATATTGCCCTTTTAAATAGTCCTTTGCTTCAGGAATATGATATTTCATCGATTCGTGCTTGTATTAGTGGTTCTGCTCCGCTTCCAGTAGAGGTACAAGAGAAGTTTGAAAAGATTACAGGCGGTAAGCTCGTAGAAGGATATGGACTGACAGAATCATCTCCAGTCACACATAGCAATTTCTTATGGGAAAAACGTGTGCCGGGAAGCATTGGCGTCCCGTGGCCAGATACAGATGCTCGCATTATGTCACTTGAAACTGGAGAATCGTTACCACCAGGAGAAATTGGTGAAATTGTTGTGAGAGGTCCGCAAATAATGAAGGGATACTGGAATAAGCCTGAGGAAACAGCGGCCGTATTACAGGATGGTTGGTTACACACGGGTGATGTCGGCTATATGGATGAAGATGGATTTTTCTATATAAAAGATCGTAAGAAAGACATGATTGTTGCTAGTGGATTCAATGTTTATCCGCGTGAAGTAGAAGAAGTATTATATGAGCATGAAAAGGTGCAGGAAGTGGTTGCGATTGGTGTCCCAGATCCATATCGTGGTGAGACTGTGAAAGTATTTGTTGTATTAAAAGAAGATGAAGTTTGTTCTGAAGAAGAGTTAGATCAGTTTGCTCGCAAATATTTGGCCGCTTATAAAGTGCCAAAAGTATATGAGTTTCGGAGCGAGTTGCCCAAAACAACAGTTGGGAAAATTTTACGACGTGTCCTTATAGATGAAGAGAAGAAAAAGAAAGAGAACGAGGATGAGCAAACGGGCTAAAGGCCCTTTCTTTTTGAAAATATAGGATATAGGATTGACAATTTTTAAAATAGTCAGTATTATTGGATTATGAATGATTATTCATTCAGTCATCTTCTTGAAGGGGACAGTAAAGTGAAAAAAAATCGACCAAAATATAACCAAATTATTGATGCGGCGGTTATTGTGATTGCAGAAAATGGATACCATCAAGCGCAGGTTTCTAAAATTGCGAAGCAAGCTGGCGTTGCTGATGGAACTATTTATTTATATTTTAAAAATAAAGAAGATATACTTATATCCTTATTCCAAGAGAAGATGGGAGAATTTATCGAAACAATTCGTCAAAAAACAGCAGGAATTGAAAGCGCTGTAGCGAAGTTATTTATGTTGGTAGAAACGCACTTCTTGCTGTTGTCGCAAAATGATCCTCTTGCTATCGTTACTCAACTAGAGCTTCGGCAATCCAACCAAGACCTGCGCTTCAAAATAAATGAAGTGTTAAAAGGATATTTACAAGTCATTGATGAAATTTTGGAAACAGGTGTAAGACAAGGAGAATTCAGGGCGGATTTAAATGTTCGCGTAGCAAGACAAATGATCTTCGGAACAGTAGATGAAGTTGTGACCAATTGGGTAATGAGCGATCATAAATATGATTTGGTCGCACTTTCAAAAACGGTACATGGGCTGCTTGTTTCAGCTTGTGGTTATCGTCAATAATGGGAGGGATCATGTTGAAATTCCTATCTGTAACAGTAGAAGACCATATCGCGGTGGCGACATTAAATCATCCGCCAGCTAATGCTATGTCTTCACAAGTTATGCATGACGTTACTGAGTTAATTGATCAAGTCGAAAAGGATGAAAATGTCCGCGTTGTTGTTCTTCATGGCGAAGGACGCTTCTTCTCAGCAGGAGCAGATATTAAAGAGTTTACTTCTGTTGAGGAAGCGAAACAAGCGACAGAGTTAGCACAGCTTGGACAAGTTACGTTTGAGCGTGTAGAAAAGTGTTCAAAACCAGTTATTGCGGCAATTCATGGAGCGGCACTTGGTGGTGGCCTTGAATTCGCTATGTCTTGCCACATGCGCTTTGTAACTGAAAGTGCAAAGCTTGGTTTACCAGAGTTAACGCTTGGATTGATTCCTGGCTTTGCAGGTACACAGCGTTTGCCACGCTACGTTGGTAAAGCGAAGGCTTGTGAAATGATGTTAACAAGTGCACCGATTACAGGGGCACAAGCGTTAGAATGGGGACTTGTTAATGATGTATTCCCTGAAGAGTCGCTTTTAGAGGATACTCTTCAAATTGCAAAACAAATTGCTAGTAAAAGCCCAGCGACAACTCGTGCTGTATTAGAGTTATTACAAACAACAAAATCATCTCATTATTATGAAGGTGTGCAGCGTGAGGCGCAAATATTTGGGGAAGTGTTTACGAGTGAAGATGGAAGAGAAGGTGTAGCGGCATTTTTAGAAAAACGCAAACCTTCATTTAGTGGTAGGTAGTTCGAATTATTTTTTAATATAAATTAACAGAATATTAAAATTGATGGAATCTTTCTGAAAAACAAGGGGGTAAATGGAATGAACATCTACGTACTCATGAAACGAACATTTGATACAGAAGAGAAAATCGCAATTAAAAACGGTGCAATTTATGATGGCGAAGCGGAATTCATCATCAACCCTTACGATGAATATGCGATTGAAGAAGCAATTCAAGTAAGAGACGCACAAGGCGGTGAAATTACAGTTGTAACAGTCGGCGGTGTAGACAGTGAAAAAGAACTTCGCACTGCGCTAGCGATGGGCTGTGATAAAGCGGTATTAATTAATATTGAAGATGATGTTGAGAATGGTGACCAATTTACAACAGCGAAAGTGCTTGTTGAGTACTTAAAAGATAAAGAAGCAGACTTAATTTTAGCTGGAAACGTAGCGATTGATGGCGCGTCTGGACAAGTTGGACCTCGTGTAGCTGAAGCGCTAAATATTCCATATGTAACAACAATTACGAAGCTTGAAATTAACGGTACAAGCGTGAAAATTGAGCGCGATGTTGAAGGTGATACTGAAGTCATTGAAACATCATTACCGCTTTTAGTAACAGCACAACAAGGGTTAAATGAACCTCGTTATCCATCGCTTCCAGGTATTATGAAAGCGAAGAAAAAACCACTTGAAGAACTAGAATTAGATGATTTAGATTTAGAGGAAGTTGATGTGGAAGCAAAGACAAAAACAATTGAAATCTATTTGCCTCCTAAGAAAGATGCAGGAAAAGTGTTACAAGGCGAGCTGCAAGATCAAGTAAAAGAACTTGTATCGTTGCTCCATACAGAAGCGAAAGTAATCTAATAAAATACGAAATTATATATGCAGGAGGGAAAATCTATGGCTCGTAAAGTATTAGTAATGGGTGAAGTTCGTGACGGATCACTACGCAACGTTTCATTTGAGGCAGTAGCAGCAGCAAAAACAATTGCAGAAGGCGGTGAAGTAGTTGGTCTTCTAGTTGGAGAGAGCGTTGCATCTTTTGCAAATGAATTGATTCATTACGGTGCAGATCGCGTTGTGACAGTTGAAAATGATAAATTAAAATCATATACATCCGATGGCTATGCACAAGCGTTTCTTGGTGTGTATGCTGAGGAAAAGCCTGAAGGAATCGTATTTGGGCACACGGCGCTTGGTAAAGATTTATCGCCAAAGCTAGCTGCAAAACTTGAAGCTGGCCTTGTTTCCGACGTCACTGCATTAGAAGTAGCGGGTGGTAATGTTGTATTTACACGCCCAATTTACTCTGGTAAAGCGTTTGAGAAGAAGATTGTCACAGATGGCATTTTATTTGCGACAGTACGTCCAAATAACATTACGCCACTAGAAAAGGATGAAGCGCGTACAGGTGATGTGTCTTCTATTACAGTTGATGTAAAAGATTTACGTACAATCATTCAAGACGTTGTGCGTAAAACGGCAGAAGGTGTAGATCTTTCAGAAGCGAAAGTTATTATTGCTGGTGGACGCGGCGTGAAAAGTGAAGATGGTTTTAAACCGTTAAAAGAATTAGCAGATGTATTAGGCGGTGCTGTTGGAGCATCACGTGGTGCGTGTGACGCAGAGTATTGCGATTACTCATTACAAATTGGACAAACAGGTAAAGTTGTTACGCCAGACTTATATATTGCATGCGGTATTTCCGGCGCAATTCAACATTTAGCAGGTATGTCTAACTCGAAAGTAATCGTTGCAATTAATAAAGATCCAGAAGCAAGTATCTTCAAAGTAGCTGACTATGGTATTGTGGGCGACTTATTTGAAGTGGTTCCTTTATTAACAGAAGAGTTTAAAAAGTTAAAAGTGCATTCTTAATTTGAGTAACCCTTGAGTTCCAAGTGAAATACCCCTATATATAGAAAAAACGAGAGGTCCCCTGCCTCTCGTTTTTTTACATGTATTTCTATCTGATATATAATTCGCGGCTATGAAAACAAAAGAAGATTTGTACTCATTTTCTCTTGTTGTTTTTACTTGGCGTGGGGCTAAAAAAGGATCTGACCGCTTCTATGCATGGTTGGATACTCTCTTCCATCTAAAAAAGAAAGGTTTTATGTCGTTTTTTTATTTGATATCTATATAGCTTGTATTTTTATATAGTATAAAGGAACCCTTTTTTGTTACAATACATAACGATACATAATATTCGCCACGTATATAACTTAATGATATACTTTTGGTAGAATACACTTGAAGGAGGAAATAAAATGGCAATTGTAAACGCAACTGACCAAAACTTCGCAGCTGAAACTAGCGAAGGTATTGTATTATTAGATTTCTGGGCACCATGGTGTGGACCTTGTAAAATGATCGCTCCTGTATTAGAGGAAATCGATGCAGAATTAGGCGAAAAAGTAAAAGTAGTAAAAGTAGACGTTGATGAAAACCAAGAAACTGCTCGCCAATTTGAAGTAATGAGCATTCCATCTCTTTTCGTATTAAAAGATGGTAAAGTGGTTGACCAAGCGTTAGGCTATAAACCAAAAGAAGCGTTAGTAGAATTAGTTTCTAAACACTTCTAATCGGAAAAGCTGCCGTAGGGCAGCTTTTTATTTTAATTTATCTAATTAAAACCATCTTTGATGCATTTCTTTTAGAAAGCTTTCTGTGACTTTATATCCAGAATTTTCTCCGATAACAGAGTCAATACCACAGTAGGGACAAACTGCTGTATTATCATCATCCCACCATTCATTAATCCTACTTGGGTGAAAAATTTTTAAACAATAAAAACAACCACATATAGTATCCTTCTCCAAGTAAGTTCTATTATGAGAACAGAAACGGTGTGCGTCTTCAAAATATTTTTCTATTTTTATCCTCCTGTTTACGCTGTTCTTTGATTTTCATATTTGAATGAATTTTTTTGTATTTTATGACCCAATCATTTGCATTGTGTATTAGGAAAGTTTAAAAGGAAAAATTCCAAATTCTATCTTGTTAGTTTAACATGAAAATCAATAGTAAAATACGATATGAAAAGATAAAAATATGTATAATATTTTCATTTTTTTGCGCTTTCCGTTACAATTAAAGAACATATGTTGGGGATTTAACGATTGTATGTTTTTGCTTGGAAACAACAATGATAACCATGTAAGAAACGGAGGTTTACGAGTGCACGAGCATTTAAAAGAAAAATTAGCGATTTTACCAGATCAACCAGGTTGTTATTTAATGAAAGACAAACAAGGAACAGTTATATATGTCGGGAAGGCCAAGGTGTTAAAAAATCGTGTGCGCTCGTATTTTACTGGTTCACATGATGGGAAGACACTCCGTCTTGTTGGAGAAATTGTTGATTTTGAATACATTGTTACCTCCTCAAATCTAGAGGCACTTATTTTAGAATTAAATTTAATTAAAAAGTATGACCCTCGATATAACATTAAATTAAAAGATGATAAAACATATCCATTTATTAAAATTACGGCAGAAAAGCAGCCACGGTTACTTATTACAAGAAATGTAAAAAAAGATAAAGGTAAATATTTTGGGCCTTATCCGAATTCACAGTCAGCGCATGAAACGAAAAAGCTACTGGATCGTATGTATCCGCTGCGTAAGTGCACAAACATGCCAGATAAAGTGTGCTTGTATTATCATATGGGGCAATGTCTAGCGCCTTGTGTTAAAGAGGTAACCGATGAACAAAATAAAGAAATCGTTGATGGAATTACAAAATTTTTAAATGGTGGACATAAGGAGATCCGTTCGGAACTTGAAAAGAAAATGTATGAAGCATCCGAGAAATTAGAATTTGAGCGAGCGAAAGAGTTGCGCGATCAAATCGCCCATATGGATGCAATTATGGAAAAACAGAAGATGATTATGAATGATATTGTTGACCGTGATGTATTTGGGTATGCGGTTGATAAAGGCTGGATGTGCGTGCAAGTTTTCTTTGTTCGGAAAGGTAAGTTAATTGAGCGCGATGTCTCTTTGTTTCCAATTTATGATGAGCCTGAAGAAGGATTTTTAACATTTATCGGTCAATTTTATGAACAAAACAACCATTTTAAACCAAAGGAAATTGTAGTGCCAGGAAGTATTGATCCTGAGTTAGTAGAGCGCTTCTTAGAAGTCGATGTAACGCAGCCGAAACGAGGAAAGAAAAAAGACCTCGTTGAATTGGCAAATAAAAATGCGAAAATCGCTTTAGAAGAGAAGTTTTATTTAATTGAACGTGATGAAGAGCGTACAGTTAAAGCTGTTGAAAATTTAGGTAAGCAGCTTGACATTGAAACACCATATCGTATTGAAGCATTTGATAACTCAAATATCCAAGGTACGAATCCAGTTTCCGCCATGATTGTTTTTATTGATGGAAAGCCAGCGAAAAAAGAGTATCGAAAATATAAGATAAAAACGGTTCAAGGGCCGGACGATTATGAATCGATGCGAGAGGTTGTACGTAGGCGTTATACGCGCGCTTTAAAAGAAAACTTGCCACTACCTGATTTAATTGTGATTGATGGAGGGAAAGGACATCTTGCAGCTGCTAGTGATGTGCTTGAAAATGAACTTGGGCTATATATTCCGATGGCTGGACTTGTTAAAGATGATAAGCACCGTACATCGCATTTAATGATCGGTGATCCTCCTGAGCCTGTTATGCTTGAAAGAAATAGCCAAGAGTTTTATTTACTACAGCGTATCCAAGATGAAGTACATCGATTTGCGATTACGTTCCATCGTCAGCTTCACGGGAAATCAATTATTCAATCTGCTTTAGATGGGATTCCTGGAGTTGGAGAGAAGCGAAAAAAAGTATTGTTAAAACACTTTGGATCACTAAAAAAGATGAAAGAAGCCTCGGTGACAGAATTTGTCGAAGCGGGGATGCCGCAAAATGTTGCAGAAACTATTTATTCCTATTTAACAGATAAGAAGACGTTGTAGTTTACAATGTCTTCTATTTTTTGATATAATTTCAGAAGATTAAAAATCATTAGAAGTGAATGAATATACAATATAAATCCATTTTGATTTTTCGACATATAATCTGTGGCTATGAAAACAAAAATAGTTTTCCATTCATTTCTTCTTTTTGTTTTCACACGGCATGGGGAAAAAGGAGCTGACCCCTTCTATGCATGGTCAAATGCTCTCTCCCACTTAAAAAGAAAAGGTTTATGTCGTTTTTAATTGGATTTATATAGAAAAGTCAACTAAACCTATATGTCTAGTTGACTGTTAATGTGGATTCTACACTTCGACAGGATCTTTTACGTCCCATTTTACAAGAAATGTGATAGAATCCGAACGTTTTTTTTGCTCTTCATATGACTCTGCAACAACATTTCGCTGCTTTTGAATTTGCTCTGCAACAAATCCAGTTTCTAATTGGTAAGAAGAATGTCTATTTTGCTTTTGGCGCTCTGTAATGAGCGGGCTTGTTAGCTGAAAATGCATTTCACGGCGTTTATGCTCGATGATGTTCAAACGGCCCCAACCAGCTTTTTCAAAAAAATGAATGACTTCTTCAATCGTCTCTAGCGGATATTTTCGTGCTAAGTTTCTGCCAGCCCAGTATAAGATGTCATCTAGTTCTTTTCCAATTAGGTCAGGTAATACTTCTTCACGCAGCAGTTCATAAGCGAAGGCGTTCAATGAAACATCTTCAAAAGATGCGATATCAATTGTATTTTTGCTCACAATATTCCCCTCTTTCTATAGGAATTATTATATAACATTTCCCATTTATAAAAACAGAACTTTCTTTGGGAAAATCTGAATATAGGGGAAGAAAAAAGGAATTGGCAAATTATATGCAAATTATGTACAAATTATGTATACGTTTTCTTGACGCTTCGACAAAAATAGGAGTAAAATGAACTTGGTATCAAATTATGCTGAAATATTTCGAATAATTTTTTCAGTTTTTCTTATAGCAATAGTGAAAAAACATTATTGTTATAAACTAATCTGAAAGCAGCAGTCAAACATTCAAGGGGGGTAATGGGGACATGAAAGGCCGCGAGTATACGTTTCGCAAGTGGCACTCATTAATGGGAGTCATCCCGGTTGGTGTCTTTTTGACGCAACATTTAGTAGTAAACAATTTTGCAACAAGAGGGGCAGAGGCTTTTAACAAAGCTGCACATTTTATGGAGCTCCTTCCATTCCGGTATGCGCTAGAAATTTTCGTTATCTTTTTACCGATACTGTACCATGCTATATATGGATTATATATTGCATTTACAGCTAAGAACAATGCGACATCTTATAGTTATTTCCGTAACTGGATGTTTGTCTTCCAACGAATCTCAGGTATCGTTACGTTGATTTTCATAGCTTGGCATGTTTGGGAAACTCGTATTCAAGCATTGTTAGGTAAACAGGTAAATTATGACATGATGGCAGATATTTTAAGCAATCCAGCTATGTTTGGCTTCTACTTAGTTGGGGTTGTATCAACAATTTTCCACTTTGCAAATGGACTATGGACATTCTGCATTAGCTGGGGAATTACAGTATCGCCACGTTCACAACGTATCTCTACTTATGTAACATTAGCTATTTTCTTAGGTTTATCTTATGTAGGTGTGAGTGCATTATTAGCGTTCATCGATCCACAGCTAGCAAATCAGTAAGGAGTGGGAGAGCATGAAAGGGAAACTTATAGTAGTCGGCGGTGGCTTAGCCGGCTTAATGGCAACGATTAAGGCAGCAGAAGCAGGAGTAAATGTGGAACTGTTCTCTTTAGTACCAGTAAAACGTTCGCATTCTGTATGTGCACAAGGTGGTATTAACGGTGCCGTAAATACGAAAGGTGAAGGGGATTCTCCATGGATTCACTTTGACGATACAATTTATGGTGGGGACTTCTTAGCGAACCAACCGCCAGTTAAAGCAATGTGTGAAGCAGCACCTGGTATTATTCATTTAATGGACCGCATGGGTGTTATGTTCAATCGTACGGAAGAAGGACTTCTTGACTTCCGACGTTTTGGTGGAACACAACATCACCGTACAGCATTTGCTGGTGCAACAACAGGACAACAGCTATTGTACGCTTTAGATGAGCAAGTGCGTCGTCATGAAGTAGCAGGGCTTGTAACGAAATATGAAGGTTGGGATTTCTTACGCGCTGTTGTGGATGACGAAGGTGTATGCCGCGGAATCGTTGCACAAGACTTACAATCTATGGAGATTAAGAGTTTCCGAGCTGATGCCGTGATTATGGCAACAGGGGGCCCTGGTATCATCTTCGGAAAATCAACAAACTCTATTATCAATACAGGTACGGCAGCATCTGCTGTATATCAACAAGGCGCATATTATGCAAATGGTGAATTCATTCAAATTCATCCAACTGCAATTCCAGGGGACGATAAATTACGTCTAATGAGTGAATCTGCACGTGGTGAAGGTGGACGCGTTTGGACATATAAAGATGGTAAACCATGGTACTTCTTAGAAGAGAAATACCCTGCATACGGAAACCTTGTACCTCGTGATATTGCAACGCGTGAAATCTTTGACGTGTGTGTAGAACAAAAACTAGGTATTAATGGTGAAAACATGGTGTATCTAGATCTTTCTCATAAAGATCCGAAAGAGTTAGATATTAAACTTGGTGGAATCATTGAAATCTATGAAAAATTCACAGGTGATGATCCTCGTAAACTACCGATGAAAATCTTCCCAGCTGTTCACTACTCAATGGGCGGACTATGGGTTGATTATAAGCAAATGACAAGTATTCCAGGATTATTTGCAGCAGGTGAGTGTGATTACTCTATGCACGGTGGTAACCGATTAGGGGCGAACTCATTATTATCAGCGATTTACGGTGGTATGGTAGCGGGACCAAATGCGATTGAATATATGAAAGGTCTTTCAAAATCATCTGATGCTGTTTCATCTGCTTTATATGAGCAAAATGAATTAATCGAAACAGAGAAATTTAACAATATTTTAACGTTAGATGGTAATGAAAATGCATATGTTCTTCATAAAGAGCTTGGAGAATGGATGACAGATAATGTAACAGTAGTTCGTGAAAATAAAAAGTTATTAGAAACAGATGCAAAAATTCAAGAGTTAATGGAGCGTTATAAACGCATTAACATTAACGATACAGCAAAATGGAGTAACCAAGGTGCTTCATTTACACGTCAACTGGCAAATATGTTTGAATTGGCACGTGTTATTACAATTGGTGCATATAACCGTAATGAAAGCCGCGGTGCGCACTATAAACCAGAATTCCCAAATCGTGATGATGCGAACTTCTTAAAAACGACAATGGCGAAGTTTGAGGGAGAAGGAAATGCACCAGCATTCCATTACGAAGACGTTGATATTTCATTAATCAAGCCACGTAAACGTGATTATTCTTCAAAACATGATGTAGCTGCTAAGGGTGAAGAGAAGGGGGATAAACAACATGTCTGAGAAAACAATCCGCCTCATCATTACGAGACAAGATGGACCAGATGCACAATCGTTTGATCAGGAATTTGAAATTCCGTATCGCCCAAATATGAATATTATTTCGGCTCTTATGGAAATTCGTCGTAATCCTGTTGATGCAAAAGGAAACCATACAACTCCTGTTGCATGGGATATGAACTGTTTAGAAGAAGTATGTGGTGCTTGTTCTATGGTGATTAATGGTAAACCACGTCAATCATGTACAGCACTTATCGATAAATTAGAACAACCAGTTCGTATAAAACCGATGAAGACATTCCCGGTTGTACGTGATTTACAAGTTGACCGTAGTCGTATGTTTGATGCGTTAAAACGTGTTAAAGCTTGGGTTCCAATTGATGGTACGTATGATCTAGGACCAGGACCAAGAATGCCAGAGAAAAAACGCCAATGGGCATATGAACTTTCAAAATGTATGACATGTGGTGTTTGCTTAGAGTCATGTCCGAACGTAAATAGTAAATCTGACTTTATCGGACCAGCACCGCTTTCACAAGCTCGTTTGTTTAACTCACATCCAACTGGTGAAATGCATAAAGCAGAGCGCTTACGTGCAATTATGGGTGATGGTGGACTTGCAAACTGTGGTAACTCACAAAACTGCGTGCAATCATGTCCAAAAGGTATTCCATTAACAACATCAATTGCAGCATTAAACCGTGATACAACAATTCAGTCGTTTAAAGATTTCTTTGGTAGCGACAATAACTATTAATAAATATTGCCTCTTCGATTTGAAGAGGCAATATTTATATAGGTTTCTATCATTTGAATTTTTGCTCTATTCTGAAATAAATTGTGTTACTTATTATATAAATACAGATTGAAAAACTGATATAAAATCATTCCTTTTAGGTGGAAGAGGGGATCCATTCATGGCTAGAAGCGGTCAGTGCCTATTTTATAGTCCCATGCCAAGTGAGGACAAAAGGAGAAAGCGAGTGGAGATCTTCTTTTGTTTTCATAGCCGTGACTTAGGTGCTTGAAGATCAAAATGGATATATATGTCGGAAAATTAAAATAAATATATAGGATAAAAGAAAAAGGAGAGAAGAACATGAAGAAGATTTCCTACATTGAAGACTTTGAGAGATGGGAAAAAGGTTTTTCCTTTTATATTCCTGTGAAAGTTCGTTTTTGTGAAACGGATATGTTTGGACACATGAATAATGGTGTTGCTTTTACATATTTTGAAGAGGCACGTATTGAATTTTTTAAAGAGCTTGGTTTTATGCAAGAATGGACACATGAAGCATCCGAAACAATGATCGTTGTTGCTGACTTACAGTGTAACTTTTTGAAGCAGATTTTCTTTGATGAAAACTTAAAAGTTTATGTGAAAGCGGAATCAATTGGAAATTCTTCTTTAGATTTACACTACATGGTGAAGAATGAAGCTGGAGAGATTTGCTTAGTCGGGCGCGGGGCAATGGTGCAAGCGTCCAAGAAAACGGGAAAAGGAGAACCGTGGCTGGAAGAATGGAAGCAAAAGTTACTGCAATAAAGTGAGATATGAATAGGGTAGACGCATATAAAAATAATAATGTTGACGGAGGATCCAATGACCATCTATTATTTTTGTTTTGAGGCTATACCGTGTTCCGATAATCCAGAAAAGAATGACTGTACAGGAGCGTTTATTAATTTTTGGATAGGTTCAAGTGATACGAACGTAGCATTGACTGAAGCAAATCACTACATTGAGAATGAAGGATGGAAAGTAATAAATGTTAAGGAGCAATTTATCGCAGATCGAAAGCAGTACGAGACGGATTATGAATTAAAGGAAGAACTTGAGTGTTTTGATCGAGCCAAAAAGGATGGGATTGCCGCTATCTTTTACACGTGGTCTGAAGAATGATGAAATATAGTATGTTAAGTGGAAAAAAATAAAAGTAGAAAACATATTATATATGGTTAATATGTTTTCTACTTTATTTTTTATATCTGGATAAGAGAGGAGCCTCTTATTTTTTTGCACCCATTGCTTCTTCCAATGTTAAGTGATGTTTATGTAAGTATGTAGCATATGGATTACCGACGTATCTAAGGTGCCACGGTTCATATGAGTATTCTGTTGTATCTGTTTTATCTTCTAAATAGCGAATAACAAAGCCGAATTCATGAGCATGTTTGGCTACCCATTTTCCTTCGTTTGTTTCGCCAAAAATAGGTTCTAACTGATATTTTGCAGATTTAGAGCTAATATCCATTGCAAGGCCTGTTTGATGTTCACTTGTTCCAGGGATTGCGCTTACCGAATCTGCTTCAGCTTGTCCTTGTCTTTTTATGTACATATTATGCAACGATTGTTGTCGTTTATAAGAGCGGTATCCTGATACTGCAGTAAGTTCTAGCCCTTGCTCTTTTGCTGCATGGAACATCTTTTCAAGCGCTGCCGCAGCATCTTTACGAAGTAATGTTTTTTCTTTATCTTTTGGATATGCAAATGGAACGTCTGGTTTTATAAGGCCATCTGGTGTATAGCCATCTGGTAGTTTACGATGTTTATTTACTAATACAAGAGGTGAATCCGGATTTGTAACAAGGGAGAAGTTCTCATCTATTTTTTTTGCTGTATGAGCTGCTTTTGGAAATACAGGAATCTCTTCTTTTGGGTGTTCAATATGTTTCTTTGTTTCGACAGCTTTCGCTTCATTTTGTAGTGGAGATTTAGAGCCGAAGTAAGCGAAGGATGTGATACCGATTACAATCGCAGTGGCAGAAATAATAATTACTTTTTTCATAACGCTGTGTAATCTCAGTCCTTTCATATAGTTTGTCTAACAGTCTTTATTATAAGTCTAGTTATTATAAAAAGAAATATAAGAGTCATAACGTAATAGAATTGCAAAGAAAATGTCAAAAAATGTGTGATTTTGTTGAATTATATATAACGTTCGGATATATATATAATTGGATTTATGGAATTGGGAGAGAAAATAGCAAAAAAGGATGGCCTAGGCCATCCTTTTTTGCTATTTTACTTCAAATGATTTTAAGTTATCACGACGAATTTTATCTTTTTCTGCATCAGATTTTTTGAAGTTGTAATCATATAGTGCACCTTCCCAATCACCATACATTGGGTTAGGGAAAATGATAAATTTTTCGCCAAACTGTTCTTTTGTTTCTTCAACTGTTTGATTGCGATCTTTTACAGATTTTCCATCGAATCCAGTGAAGTCAGATAAGTTGTCACCAAAGAATAGGACAATATCATGCGATTGTGAAACAAGTTCACGGCGCTTTTCTTTCCCTTTTTCTTTCGGATCTTGTAGTAAAATGTGTTCTTTCGTTGCTTGCGGAGCACCAACGCGCTCAAGGTTTTTAATTGTTGCATCTAGTTGGTTTGTTTTGCGATTTGAAATGTAATAAATGTCTACACCTTTAGATTCCGTATATTTTAAGAAGTCAATTGCACCAGGAAGAGCCTCAGCTTCTGCTTTATTGATCCACTCATCCCATTTATAAGGATAGCCCTTTCCTTCTTTCACAGTCATTGCTTGGTGAGGACTGTTATCTAAAACAGTCTCATCTAAATCTAGTACAATTGCTGGCTTTTTGCTTGTACCTTTTGCAAGAGCTGCATCAAGTTTCAATTGTCCAATGTTATACCCTTGATAATACAATGCTTTCGTTTCACCAGCTGTTTGGAACCATAAATCAGCCATGAGTTGCTGGTCTGTTAATTTTACTTTTTCTTCTTTTGCCACAGTTTTCTCTGCTGTTCCTGAACATCCTACAAGTGATGTAGAGAGAACGGCTACAGATAATAATGTGGTAATTCCCCTTTTCATCTTCATATGTATCCTCCTTGATGTAAATAAATCATTTAATATTATATATTAAAATATAATATTTTACGTAATCTTTTTTATGAACTTTTGCATATTGTCCTTTGTATATACAGTAGTATGTCCTATTTAAGTATAATAAGTAAGGAATTAGATGATGATAAATGACAATGTTTTTTGTCATAATGACAATTATAATTGACAAATGCTAGATTTTTATTTACAATTTTAACTAAATGAAACAAATGGTGGATGGATATATGAGGGATCTTAAATTTGATTATAAAAATTAAAAGATTTATATATGTTACAATATTTCTCCTGTATTCAACATACCATTTAGAAGATTGGAAGAATGCTGAAAAAGGGGAGGGCTATATTTGAGCTTACAAATAAAAAACTTAACGAAAATATTTGGAGAATCAAAAGCGGTCAATCAATTGAAAATTTCATTACCAAAAGGTGAAGTGTTAGGACTACTTGGAAGAAATGGTGCAGGAAAAACGACAACGATTAAAATGCTTCTTGGTTTATTAACTCCTAATGAAGGATCCATTACATGGAATGGGAAAGCAATTTCTCAAAGTGGTGTAACAATTGGTTATCTTCCGGAAGAAAGAGGATTATATACGAAAAGTAGAGTGATAGACCAGCTTCGCTATTTTGGTAGATTAGAAGGAATGACAAAAAAAGAAGTAGACCGTGCGATTGATCGATGGTTAGAAAAATTGGCAATCCCGGAATATAAATACAAAACGGCAGGGGAGCTTTCAAAAGGAAATCAGCAAAAAATCCAATTAATTGCTGCACTTATTCACGATCCAGAGCTCCTTATTTTAGATGAGCCGTTTAGCGGACTAGATCCAGTGAATGCTGGTATGTTAGCAAACATTATTGAAGAACAAGTGCAAAGTGGAAAAACAATTATCTTATCTAGCCATCGTATGGAACAAGTAGAAGCGTTTTGCCAACATGTGTGTATTTTGAAAAAAGGGGAAGCGGTTGTAGAAGGAAAACTAAGCGATATTAAGCAAGAATACGGTTTTCGAAATTTAACAATTGAAGATGCGGTGGAAAATGAACAAGCATTACAAGCCTTGCATATTTCGTATGAAAAACAACAAGGACTGCTATATGTGAAAGTCCACGATGATGCAGAAGCTTTAATGATTTTAAAGAAATTGCAGGAACAAGGTATAAGCTTAAGACAATTTAAAATGTTAGAGCCGACGCTAAACGAAATATTTGTAGAAAGGGCGAAATAACAATGCGTAAATTTTCTCATGTATTTTCATTTTATTTTAGAGAATCATTTTTATCTAAAAAATCTTTGATTACGAGTGCTATTTTATTTTTAATTGTGTTTGGGATTGTAGCATTTACCCACTTTACTTCTGATACAGATAAAGGGAAAGATAAAATTGCGGTGGTAACAGAAAGTGCTACATATAAAGTAAAAGAAAGTGATTTAAATAAATTACTTCCTTCAGCAAAAGTAACTGTAGCCTCAAAGGAAGAGTTTGATAAACTGCATAAGAGAGTGGAAGAAGGAGATTTAGACGGTTTATTTCATATCACAGAAAAAAATGGTATTCCAGAAGTTACGTATATGTATAGTGGATTTCCAAGTCAGTCAACTTCTACGCTCATGGCAAGTTATTTGAAGGAGCAATACACAGCTGTAATGATTAAGAAGAATAATGTTTCACCAGAAGTAGCGAAACAATTACAAATAGAAATTCCCATGAAGCAAGAGGCAATAAAAGATCGCGCATCTTCTTTTGGTATCGGTTATGCATTTTCGTTTGCGCTGTATATGTTTATTATCTCATTTGGAAATGCAATTGGGACAACAATTGCATCTGAAAAAGCATCACGTGTTATGGAACTTATGCTTCCAAAAGTAAAACCGCTTACGATGATGTATGCGAAAATTTTAGCTGTTGTAGCTACAGCTTTATTACAAATTGCTGTACTTGCTTGTGGATTTATCATTCCGTATTTATTAGGATGGATTGATTTAGATAATGCTTCAATATTTGGACTTTCTTTAGATTTTTCAACTTTAGATACATTAGTGGTCAGTATGTTTATTATCTACTTTATTACAGGATATTTACTATATGCAATGTTATATGCAGCGGCTGGAGCAGTTGTATCTAAGTTAGAAGATTTACAATCAGTTGCATTGCCGATTACATTTTTAGGTATGGGAGCATTCTTCATTAGTATGAAGTCGCTATTTGATCCAAATAGTACACTTGTTTTAATTAGTTCATATATTCCGTTCTTTACACCGATGGTTACGTTCTCACGCGTTGTAGCTGGGGAAGCAGGAGTGTTAGAGATTAGCGTTACATTAGCAATTTTAGTTGTAACAATTTTAATTATTAATTGGATTGCCAGCCGCATTTTCGTCAATGGTGTGATGAATTACTCTGATAAAGTGAAATTCAAAGATTTAGCTAAATTTATTAAGCGTCAATAATCATGAAAGCATGATTTTCTAAGGGAATCATGCTTTTTCTTTATGTATAAATGAAATATAGTATATAATAATAGGTATCAGCTTTTGATAGAATGAACGTAAAGGAGGGTGTGCAGATGGGAATTAGTAGCCGTTTTACAGTAGGTGTTCATATGTTAACGTTACTTGCGATAGATCGAAACTCTCGCTGTACCTCTGAATGGATTGCCGGTAGTGTGAATACAAATCCAGTTGTGATTCGCCGCATTACAGGAATGTTGAAGAGAGCGGGGCTTGTTGATGTTCAGGCCGGAAAAGGTGGTACATCACTTGCTCGTGATTTAGATGAGATTACATTACTTGATGTATATAAAGCAGTAGAAGTAGTGGAAGAAGGGCATCTATTTTCTTTCCATGAGAATCCTAACATTGAATGTCCAGTAGGAGCGAATATTCAATCGGTATTGGAGATTATATTAATGCAAGCACAAGAAGCGATGGAAAATGTACTTGCAAATGTAACTGTTCAGCAGCTTGTGACAAACTTACAATCGAAAATTCGGAATTAAGAAGCGAGCCTCATATAAAAGGCTCGCTTCTTTCAATCTTAAAAAGATTGAAAATTCTATCTTTCAGTATTTAATACAAATTTCCCTATAATGGCAGCAACAACACCACCAAGAATCGGAGCGACAATAAATACCCATAATTGAGATACAGCTTCTCCTCCAGCAAATAAAGCTGGTGCTAGGCTACGGGCAGGGTTAACTGAAGTTCCTGTTAATGGGATGCCTAGTAAGTGAACTAATACTAACGTGAAACCAATTACTAATCCAGCGAATTGTGCATTACCCCTTTTACCTGTTACAGCAATAATAACTAAAATAAAGACGAATGTTAAAATAAATTCAACTAAGAAAGAGCCTGATAATTCAAGTTTCCCAAAACCATTTTGTCCTAAGTTATCTAAAGACATATTAGCAGATTTTAAAATTGTTACTAATGTTGTAGTTCCTAATAAACCACCTAAAACTTGAGCTAATAAGTAACACCCAAGCTCTTTAGCATTCATTCGTTCGTTTATGAACATGGCAATTGATACTGCTGGGTTTATGTGACATCCAGAAATTGTTCCAATGCTATATGCCATAGCAACAATTGATAAACCAAAAGCCATGGCGATTCCTAAAATACCAATTCCTTCAATTCCGCCGCCTAAAACAGCAGTTCCAGTTCCGAATAATACAAGTACAAAAGTTCCAATAAATTCAGCAATTCCTTTTTTTAGCATAATTTCCCTCCTTAAAATACGCATGAGAACGTATTATAACATAGAATGATGCTGTTCTAATTATAAACAAGGAATGAAAAAATATTCCGATTAAATAAATGATTAAGATTTATACAATTTTAATTACATAAAAAAACATGGTTCTCCAAAGAAGAATCATGTTTTTTTAACGCCCTGTTATGCTGTTTTCTTTTGCCCAGCGACTGGAACAGAACGATTCAAAATACTATTTGTGACCATTCCAGCCATAATGATAATCATCCCAATAAGTGAGAGTCCGATAGGGAATGAACCATTTAAGAAAATGATTTCACCAAGAACAGTAAATATCATCGTTCCGGCTTGTGTTGCTTCTACAGCACCTAGTAAGGAAAGGTTATCTTTTGCTAAATCTGTGGCAAAGAAAAATGTCATTGTCGCAATAACACCTGAACATAGTGCTAATAAAAATCCTTGAAGCATTTGTCCTGATGTTGGTATACCCGTTTCCCAAAAACCATATATTCCAAGAATCACTGCTATAGGAAGACTACCAATCGCCATTCCTAATACACGCTGGAATGTATCAAGGCGTCCCTCTACAACTTCCATCATTTTTCGATTACCAAATGGATATAGGAAAGCTGCAAGAACAACAGGAAGAAAACCAGATATAAATTGAGTTGCTGTAATATGCCCAGCTTCTGTTGCTTGCATGCAAATGACACCGATTAAAATGAAAAGTGATACGTATAAACTACGAAGTGGGATTTTGCCTCGTACACGTTTTGTCCCTGTTTTTGTTTCAGTCGTAATAAAAAATAATGGCGATAGTAGCAAGCCAGCTAGTATTGTAACTTGCCAAGTTCCCGCAACAAGCCAAGCTGGAGAAAAGACAGCTGCAAAGCTTAATAAAGAATAGAAACCGATACCTGCTAAAGACCCCCAGCCTAGCCATGCAAAAGGATGTTTTCGCATTTCTGACCAGAGTCCCCCGAGGTTTTTGCGAAATAAAACGATAAGGAATAAAATAGGAAGAGCGAATAAAAAGCGGAAAGAAGCAGTCCAAGCCCAGCTTGTTCCGGATACATTCATCGCTCTATTAATAATAAATGTTGCAGAGAAAAAAGCTGATGATAAAATACCTAATAATATTGCACGCATGATGCGTAAGCACTCCTTTCGAGATTTGAAACATTTATGTATAGTATAATATACTAAAATTATATAAAAGTAAACTATTTTATACTTCGAGGTGATTTTGTTATTATGAAAGAAAAAGAGGATATGCAAACAAAAGAAGTTATTCAGCAAGTTGGTCAGTTATTACGACAAATTCGTAATGAACAAAAATTAAGTTTAGAAGAATTGGCACAAAAAACGGGAGTTAGTAAATTAACATTAGGAAAAATTGAAAGAGGTGAAACGAATCCAACATTAGCCGTCATCTGGAAAATTACGAAGGGGTTGTCAATCCCGTTGTCGAGATTAATGGTAGTTGGAGAACCAGTAGCTATTTCACGATCAGGGGAAGGGTTTGCGGTAGATGCAGGACAAGCATGGCGATTAGAAACTATATTTCGATATACGAAAGAAACCGGCATGGAGATGCATCGTGCTTGTTTAAGGCCCCGGAGTATATACGAGCCAGAGTCTCACCATGAAGGGGCAATTGAACTCGTTACAGTTATGAAGGGACAAGTTGCGATTCAAGTTGAAAATGATGTGTATGAATTAAATGAATTTGATTCGATTCAGTTTGAAGCGAATAAGAAGCATAGTTATAAAAATGCTGGAGATGAAATAGCTGTTTTGCATTTAACGATGAAGTATTCTTCTTAGCTAAAAAAAGAGCGCTTGTAATAAAGCGCTTTTTTTTTATAGATTTTAACGTTATTTTTGATAAAATATATTTAAGTTGGAATATTCTGAAAAAATAAGATGGATAAGTAGGATAAGGGATGGAGCTAATGAAGAAATTTAGATTATGGAGAATGGTGCAACAAATTCGAAAAAGCCTTCGTTTAAAGTTATTAACATGTTTTTTAGTTGTCGCACTTATTCCGCTTATACTGTTTAGCTGGATGTCATATGAAAAGTCATCCAATCTTGTAAATGAACAGTTTGGGGATTATGGAAAGTTTGCTATATCGCAGCTTCAAACTCAGATTGAATTAACATTAAGCCATATGCATTTAATTGCTAGTGATATTCAAGAGTATTTATCAGACCCGACATTAATTGTTTTGAAAAAAGAAGCACCGAAATCGTATTCGGAATTTATTACTGAGAAAAATTTTGAAAGGTTTTTAGAAGCGCATAAAACAGCACAAACGAAGGGAATCTTTTTAATTACACCTAGCGGTTATTATTATGGAGATCGGTATTTAGATGTGCAGAAACTAAAACAAGAAAAATTTTGGGAAGAACAAGGAGATTTATCACAAGGGTATTGGAATGGGATCTATGTTCCGAACCATTACTCTGTAACTGATAAAAACAAAGTAATTGGATTACTTGTTCCAGTCAAAACATCATTTGGTAGCTTGAAAGATAGCCGGATATTAGTAGAAACAGATGTGACGGATTTATTTAAGTTTGTTGATTCATTAGAAACAGATTTGCATGCGCTGATTACGATTCGGGATGAAAAAAAACAGGTGATTTATACGACGGATGAAAATTATAAAAAAAACAAGGGTGATATCATTTGGGAAAAGCCAATTCCATCAAATAAATGGAGTCTAGAAATTATTATCCCAGAAAAAGAATTTTATCAATCTTCTACAATCATTTTGTTTGTTACATTGATTGGAATTGTTGTATCGCTATGCTTAGCTTTTATGTTGGCATTTTTAATCTCGGCTAAGTTAACGGAAAATGTAACGAATTTGGATTATGCAATATCTCAAGTAAGTAAAGGAGATTTTTATACAAATATACCAGTAAATTCACAAGATGAAGTAGGGAGTTTAACTGTGAATTTTAATAAAATGGTTGTCAAAATTAAATCATTAGTAGAGGAAATATATGAGAAGGAAAAGTTGAAAAAAGAAGCTGAGCTCAAAGCAATTCATTATCAAATTAATCCGCACTTGCTATTTAATACGTTAAATTCGATTCAATGGAAAGCAAAGCTTCAGGGGGCAAATGATGTAAGTGAAATGATTTATCATCTTGTTGCTGTGCTAGAAGGAAATTTAAACTTTGCGAATGACCTTGTTACACTCCAAAGTGAATTAACGATTATTGAGCATTATTTAAAAGTACAGGAAATTCGATTTGGGAATCATTTTTCTTATACACAAAATGTCTCGGTTTCTATGAAAGGGGAGCAAATTCCAAGAATGTCGCTTCAGCCTATATTTGAAAATATATTTTTTCATGCTTTCGATGATGGACACGGAATCATTACATTATCGGCATTTGAAAAGGATAATGGTGACTTATGCATACAGATTACCGATGATGGTCGTGGTATTTTTGATAGGCGGAAACAAAATTTATTACAAGAGCCGTCTGCAGAACAAAGAGGTGGACTTGGATTATATAACATCGATCAAAAATTTAAATTGCATTTTGGGATAGAGTATGGATTAACGATTCAATCAGAAGAAAAGAAAGGGACTATAGTTCAGATTCTTTGGCCAAAGGGGGGAGACAGAAATGAAACGCATTAAAGTGCTCATTGCGGATGACGAGACGATTGTTCGAAGGGGCTTGAAAATGGCGGTAGACTGGTCAGCGTATAATATGGAAGTAGTAGCGGATGTGCCAAATGGTGAGAGAGGATGGGAGGAGTTTGTACAGCATGAGCCAGAAGTAGTTATTACGGATATTGTTATGCCTGTTGTAAATGGAATTGAGTTTGTGAAAATGATTAAACAATATGCGCCGAAAACAAAGGTATTATTATTAAGTTGTCATCGTGATTTTGAATATGCGCAAGAAGGAATTAAACTAGGGGTTTCAGGTTATTTATTGAAAACATCGTTTCATGATGAGGAGCTGGATCAATATTTACGAGCATTTCAAAAAGAGTTAATGATTCATAGGGAAGTAGAAGGGATTGAACAGCAAAAATCTCTCTTTTACGAAGATTTTTTTCAATGGTTATGTGGTTTTCAAAATCAGTTTCAAGAAGTACTTGTGGATTTATTTCGTAATGAATGGAAATGGATGAACGATGGGTATTATGCTTGTTTTATAAGATCGGAATCGAGATTACATCTCATATTACAAGAGGTTGATCAAAAGATACCAAATCCACATGTGAAGATATTATGTGGAAAGGAGCAATGTTTCTTATTTCTTAATGAAAACTATAAGGAAATGATGGAGCAAATGTTTATGGATGTAAAGAGTAACTACGAAGAGCTATATTGGATTACATCAGGGGAGCTGTTCAGCACCGAGCAATGGATGGATTCGGTTAAATCGATGAAGCAATTTGCAGAACTTGAGATTAAGTATAAAGTAACGATTAACAATTGGCCAAAAACAATTAAAGAGGCTATTTTGTATACAATGAATCATTTATCAGAGCCAATTGTTGTTTCAGAAGTGGCAGAGATGGTGGGGCTAAGCAGGAGTCATTTTAGTATGCTTTTTAAAAAGATAATAGGTGAAAGTTTCCATTCTTTTACAGAACGAAGAAAACTTGAACTTGCCATGCAAATGCTTCAAACAACCGCACTTACGATTCAAGAGGTAGCGGAACATATTGGTATTTCAAATAGTAAATATTTTAGTAAATGGTTTAAAAAGTGTACAGGAACAACGCCATCAGAATATCGAGAAAAACAATGTGAAACTTTATTTAAAACAAATTGACACCTTACTTTTGTTAAACGAACAATTTGATAACAAAAATCGAACAAAACGATGTTTTTAACCGCTTTCATAAAAGGTAAAATGAAAGCGGTTAAATTATTTATTCTGAAAAATCAGAAATAATAAAGCTTTTTGGAGAAGGGGAGTGTGTGTAGTGAGAAAAATGGTACATGTATGTCTTAGTTTTATGCTCGTACTTATTGTTTTTTTAGCTGGTTGTAGCTCAAATGAGACTGCAAGTAAAAAATCATCAAAGGATGATGAAAAGGAACAAACATCAAATGATGGAAAAGTATTGCGATTTGCAACTTGGGATGCTGGGAAAAATTTAAAGATCCAGCAGCAAATTGCAAAGAAGTTTGAAGAGAAGAATCCGGGAGTAAAAGTACAGGTGGAGGCTTATGGTGATGGTTTTGATCAAAAGCTCGCAGCATCTTTCGGAGCGAAAAACCCACCGGATGTTATGTATATGTGGAATTTCCCAGCTTACTATAAATCTCTTGAGCCTTTAGATGAACTAGCAAAGAAGGATCCAGATATGAAATTAGATGACTTTTATCAAGGGTTATTTAACTACTCTAGTATTGAAGGGAAATTATATGGTATGCCAGCAGGTTTTACAACGCGGGTTATATATTACAATAAAAAGTTATTTGATAAAGCAAATATTCCATACCCGAAAGATGGATGGACTTGGGATGAGTTTGTAGACACTGCGAAAAAGTTAACAGATGCAAGTAATAAACAATATGGCTTTGCTTTACGACCTGAGCCAGATACGTATGATTTACAAGGGTTTATTTGGAGTAACGGTAGTAGTTTTGTAAGTGAAGATGGGAAACAAATAAAAGGACATATGAATAGTCCAGAAACAATTGAGGTTATGAAATCTTTTCAAAGTATGCTAAAGGATAAAACGGCTGTATTAGTAGGTGGAAAGAATCAACAGAGTGGTGACGATATTTTTAAAGCGAATAAGCTAGCGATGTGGGAGAGTGGAATTTGGCCATTAGAAGGATTTAAAGATGCAAAAATTGATTTTGGTACAGTAGAACCTCCTACATTTAAAGGGAAACCGGTAAAGGGACTTGTTGGTACATCAGCTGTTTCAATTGCAAAGGATGCAAAACAGAAAGAGTTAGCTTGGGAATTTGTTAAATTTTACTCTTCACCAGAAGCGATTAAAATGCGAACTTCTGATTTACCAGTTCGAATCAGTGTTGTGAAAGAACTGAAGAAAGAAGAAGATGCGAATATTAAACCGTTTTACACAATGCTAGAACGTTCAACAAATACACCAGCATTTTTACTTAACCCAAAATGGGATGAAGTAAATCGGAATTTATCAGCGGCAATTAATGCAATTATGCTTGGACAAGATCCAGAGAAATTATTAAATAAAGCGGTTCAAGATTCAGAGAAGTATATGGATAAATAATTGTAAAAGCAAAGAGGTGTGGATGTTGAAATATGGAGTGTCTATAGAGGGTGAAACGAATATAGCCGTCAGAAAAAAGAAAATGAAATGGGAGAAACTCGTTCCTTACGCATTTATATTTCCATGGGTATTTGGCTTTGTAGCCTTTACCCTTGGTCCCCTTTTATTCTCATTGTTTATTAGTTTTTTTGACTGGCCGCTTATTGGAGAAGTTCAATTTATTGGATTAAAAAACTACCAAGATATGTTTCTGAATGATCCGATGTTTTGGGATTCTCTATGGATTACGGTGAAATTTGCAGCATTATTTGTTCCGTTTAATTTAATTATTGCTCTATTTTTAGCGATTTTGCTAAATCAAAAAGTAAAAGGACATGCGTTTTTTCGAACATTTTTCTATTTGCCAAGCGTTATTTCTGGTGTGGCTTTAGCAATGATTTGGGCATGGGTGTATAACGGAGAGTATGGCATTTTGAATTATTTTCTATCGCTTGTTGGTATACAAGGACCCAATTGGTTAAGTGATCCGAACTGGTCGCTCATTGCGATGGTAATTGCAAGTTTATGGGGACAAGGTACGCTTATGCTCATTTTTTTAGCAGGATTAAAAAATATTCCGCAAAACTTGTATGAAGCAGCTTCCATTGATGGAGCTAGCAAAGTACAACAATTTTTCAAAATCACATTGCCAATGTTAACGCCGACAATTTTATTTAATTTAATTACAACAATTATCGGTGCGTTTCAACAATTAACATTAGCGCTTGTATTAACGGGTGGAGGACCATTAAAGTCTACCTATTTTTACGCGATGTATGTATATGAAAATGCATTTAAGTATTTTAAAATGGGCTATTCATCAGCGAATGCTTGGTTTATGTTTTTAATCATTTTAGGGTTAACATTACTTGTTTTTAAATCATCAGCAGCGTGGGTTTATTACGAAAATGAGATGAAGTCGAAGTAGAAAATGAATAAGGAGGATGCGGTGTGAAAACGAAGAAGCGCATACATCGAATTGTAGTGTACGCACTATTAATAGGTTTTTCCATTTTATTTTTATTGCCCTTCTTTTGGATGATTACAACATCTGTGAAATCACCAGAAGAATTATATGTATATCCACCAAAGTGGATTCCATCGGAGTTTAAATTTAGTAATTTTGCAAAGGCGTGGACGAGTCAACCATTTAATACTTTTTTATGGAATTCAATTGTTGTAACAGTATTTTCAACAATCGGACAGTTAATCTCATCATCTTTAGTAGCGTATGGTTTTGCACGCTTTAAATTTAAAGGACGCGATATTTTGTTCATGATTGTGCTAGCGACGATGATGATTCCGTGGGAAGTAACAATGATTCCGCTGTATATGGAATTTAATGCTCTTGGCTGGATTAATACGTTAAAACCGTTAATTATTCCATCTTGGTTTGGCGGTGCGTTTTTTATCTTTTTAATGAGACAATTTATTATGTCTGTTCCAAAGGAGCTTGATGAGGCTGCAAGGATGGATGGTGCGAACGCTTTTCAAGTTTACTACCGTATTTATTTACCGATTATGAAACCGATTTTAATTCTTGTTGCTGTTTTTAATATTTTAGGTTGTTGGAACGATTACCTAGGACCGCTTATTTTCTTAAATGACCAAAGTAAATATACATTAACGCTAGGCTTAGCACAGTTTAAAGGTATGTTTGGCGTTGATATGGAAGGGATTATGGCGGTGACATTGTTAATTAGTATTGTACCTCTTGCCCTCTTCTTTTTCGCACAACGCTATATTGTGGAAGAGTCGGGACATACGGGCCTTAAATAATAGAGTGTAGAAATGATGTGACAAAGTGAATGCAAAAAGGAGGATCGATATGGGACGTAACATGTTAGAAGACTTAGAAAATGTTCAAGTAACAGGGCGGAATCGCATGGAAGGAAGAGCGCATTTTATTCCATTTCAAACTGAACAAGCGGCTCTATCTTTTACGCGTGAAAGCTCTTCTTATTACAAATTGCTGAATGGAATGTGGAAGTTTTTGTACTTAGAATCCCCAAAGCAACTTCCGGAGAAGTTTTTCTTAAGTGAATTTGATTGTAGTGAATGGGATACGATTCATGTACCTGGGCATTGGCAATTGCAAGGATACGGAAAGCCACATTATACCGATTTATATTATCCGTTTCCAGTTCAGCCACCTCATGTTCCATTTGAAAATCAAGTGGGTTGTTATAAGAATGAATTTTATATACCAGAAGGTTGGAACGGTGGATGTATTCGAATTCGATTTGAAGGTGTGGATAGTGCCTTTCATTTATGGATAAATGGAGAAGAAGTGGGATATAGTCAAGGAAGTCGTTTGACGGCAGAGTATGATATTACATCGTTTGTTCATGCCGGAAAGAATACGATGACAGTATGTGTATATAGATGGTGTGATGGATCGTATATAGAAGATCAAGATATGTGGTGGTTAAGTGGTATTTTTCGTGATGTGTACATTGTGCATGAACCTGCTGTACATATTTATGATATGACTTTCTGTACAACACTTGATGAAAATTATGAAAATGGTGTGTTACAACTAAGTACAAAGATTTGTAACGAACAATTACTGCAAACAAATTATGTAATAGAGTATAAGTTTTGTAATAAGAATGGGGAAGTATTGGATAAACATATATCCTATCTGGACTTACAAGGGGAGAAGGTTATAGAGGACACACATTCATTTTTTGTTAAAAGGCCACAGAAATGGTCTGCAGAAGAACCATATTTGTATATTGTATTGTGTACGATTCGAAATGAAAATGGTGAAGTTGTAGAAGTGATTTCACAGAAAATTGGTTTCCGTATGATTGAGATGAAAGATAGGAATCTTCTTGTCAATGGTATTCCTATTATATTTAAAGGGGTGAATCGTCACGATCACGACCCGGATACAGGGAGATATGTCACATATGAAACGATGAAGCAAGATGTAATGCTTATGAAACAGCATAATATTAATGCGGTGCGAACAGCACATTATCCAAATGATCCACGTTTTTATGATCTATGTGATGAGTATGGTTTATATGTAATTGATGAGGCTGATCTAGAATGTCATGGATTTGAGTTAATTGGTAATGCAAACATATTAAGTGATGATCCTGAATGGGAAAATGCTTATGTAGATCGTGTAGAACGTATGGTGCGTCGGGATCGTAATCATCCTTCTATTATTATGTGGTCACTCGGAAATGAATCTGGGTTCGGTTGTAATTTTATTGCAATGGCGAATAAGTGTAGGGAATTGGACCAATCAAGAATCATTCATTACGAAGGGGATCGAGAAACGAAAGTTGCTGATATTTTTAGTACAATGTATTCTTCAGTCGAAAAGATTATTGGTTATGCAGAAGAAGAAAAGTGGGAAAAACCTCATATTTTATGTGAGTATGCTCATGCGATGGGGAATGGACCAGGTGGATTAAAAGAATATTGGGAAGCGATTTATAGTCATAAAAGATTACAAGGTGGCTTTGTTTGGGAATGGATTGATCATGGATTACGTCAAGTGAATGAAAAGGGAGAAGAGTACTTTGCATATGGAGGTAACTTTGGGGATACTCCGCATAATGGTAATTTCTGCATTGATGGACTACTCTTGCCAGATCGAACGCCATCGCCAGCGTTGTTGCAATATAAGAAAATAATCGAACCTATTAAAGTAGGAGAGATAGAGATACGAAGTGGTAGGATTTCGATACAAAATATATACGATTTTCGCTCATTGAAAGGCTATCGTGTGCAGTGGACTGTCAAAAAAGAAGGCAAAGTGATTGTGAGTGATTCTATAGATGCCCCGCCTTTGTTACCGAAAGAGAGTTGTGAAATTCAGCTGCCTTTTATAGATGATATAGCCCTTCATACAGAAGAGGATTGCTATGTAACAGTATCTATTGTATTAGGAGCAGATACAAATTGGGGCGTAGCAGGACATGAAGTAGCTTGGGAACAATTTTGTATTCCAGCTCTGAAAAAGATAAGAAGAAAAAGAGATTCGAAGTTATATGAGCCAGTAACTTTACAAGAAACAACGGAAGAAATTCGAGTTACTGGTGAGAATTTTGTTATTTCTTTTCATCCTGTAACAGGGCGTATGAAAAATTGGACCTTTAAAGGACAAACGCTTATGGAGGAAGGGCCTGAATTAAATATTTGGCGGGCGACAATTGATAATGATATGTATGTAGTTGAAAAATGGAAAGAACAATATGTACATCTCGTAAAGCATGACGTAGCGAGTGTAGAAGCTATGCAACTTGAAAATGGGAGTATAGAAGTTGTTGTAAAAGGAAATCTTTCTCCGCTTGTTGTGAACTGGAAAATTGCCTTTACTTACACGTATGAAATTGAAAGAAGCGGGGCGATGAAAATAGAGATAAAGCTTAATCCAAGCGGTACTTTACCAGAGATGCTTCCGCGAATTGGGCTTGAGATGCGTCTGCCAAAACAATATCAAAATGTAAGTTGGTTTGGACGTGGACCAGGAGAATCATATGTGGATAGTAAAGAAGCTAACAAAATAGATTTGTATGAAATGACTGTAAAAGATTTATTTTTCCCATATGTTTTTCCGCAAGAGACGGGAAATCGAACAGATGTAAAGTGGGTTTCGTTATATGATCAATATCAGGTTGGATTTGTTGCCTATAGTACGCAAGATTTTAATTTTAGTGCCTTGCCTTACACGACAGAAGATTTAGAGAAAGCAGAGCATTTATATGAATTACAAGAAAAAGAGTTTGTTACATTCCATCTAGATTATAAGCAAAATGGTTTAGGAAGCGCAAGTTGTGGGCCGGCTCAGCTTCTGGAGTATCAGTTGAAGCCGGAGTCATGCCAGTTTGAAGTGTACATTGTCCCTTTTAATGGGGATCATAAGCGAGCTTTTGAGATCGTAAAAGAATCTTAAATTACAAGAGAGCCCTTCTATTGCTAGGGCTCTTTCCTAGGGGGATATAAATGTTAGATTTACAACAAGTTCCATTTAGTCGATACGGTTCTTTTTTAGTTATTTCTTTAAACTATGATAACGGATTACTGATTCGAAACATTCGTGGTGGTGACGATGATTTTGGTGAAGTGTTTAAAATAGAGGTATTAAATCGGAAAGGAGAGGTTTTACCATGTGAAGCAAAGATGTCGCCATCTTTACTAACGCTCCAAACTGTAGAAGGAGATGTGAAGATTTGTTTTTCTCATTCTGATACAATTCGTTTTTATTCGGATCAATTGCATCTACGTTTTATTGGGATTACTAGTTCGTATGATTACTGTATTCCAAATGCACAAGGTGGATGGGAAATTAATAGCTTTTCAAAAGAAATGAGATTTCATTTGTCTGCTATAGAAGGGGTTATGCATATGGATGCCCCGTTTGAAGAACTTCGTTGTAAACATATTATTGTTGATATTTATGCGCAAGATGAAGAATCAGGGATTGATGTAGAACTAACGGAATACAAAACAGTATTGCAAAAGCCGAAGGAGGCAAAGACATTCGTGGAGGCGGTGGATGCTGCTGAAGCGGATTTTGTAAATTGGTTACATCATACATTGGCTGTCCCGAAAGATTTATGGAAAGGAAAAGAGTTGGCAGCTTATATTACATGGTCTTGTATGGTGGAAGCGGAAGGGTATTTGCCGCGAAAAGCGATGTATATGTCAAAAAACTGGATGACGAATATATGGAGTTGGGATCATTGTTTTAATGCGATGGCACTAGCGATGCATCAGCCGACAGTGGCGTGGGATCAATTTATGATTTTCTTTGATAAGCAAGATGAGTGTGGTGTATTACCGGATTATATTAACGATAAAAGTGGGCTATGGAATTGCTGTAAACCACCTATTCATGGGTGGACGCTGAAATGGATGATGGAACATACAAACTTTATAACAGAAGAGCATTTACAAGAAGTGTATGAACCATTATGCAAATGGACGGATTGGTGGTTTACATATCGAGATGATGATGGGGATGGGGTTCCTCAATATAATCATGGGAATGATAGTGGTTGGGATAATAGTACGATTTTTCGCCGTGGTGCTCCTATTGAGAGCCCAGACTTAAGTTCATTTCTCATTTTGCAAATGGAAGTATTAGCGGAAGTCGCAGAAAAACTTGGGTTTGAAGAGGAGGCGAAAAGATGGGAAGAGCGAGCAAATACAACGCTTACTCGTATGATTCAACATTGTTGGAGAGAAAACCGTTTTATTGCCCCGCAATCTGGGAATCATTCATATGAAGTATCAGATAGTCTTGTGTTATATATTCCCCTCATTTTAGGGAAAAGGTTGCCGAAAGAAATCATTGAAAACTTACTTACGGAATTGAAAAAAGAAAATCACTTTCTGACAAAACATGGATTTGCTACAGAGAGTGTAAGAAGCCCCTACTATCGAGACGATGGATATTGGCGCGGACCAATTTGGGCACCGACAACATTTATTATGACTGAGGCTTTACAAGCAGTGGATCAAAATGAGTTCGCGAAGGATATTGCCTCTCGTTTTTGCGCGATGGCAAATAAAAGTGGGATGGCTGAAAATTTTCATGCGCAAACTGGGCAAGGATTGCGTGATTTAGCATTTACATGGACTTCTAGTGTATTTCTTATTTTAGCGAATAAGTATTTGTTAACACAAAAAGAAAGTATGCTCCATCAAAAAGTGACAAGATGAAAGAAAGGCACCGATTGGGCACCGGTGCCTTTTAGTAAGAACGCGGCATAAGCAATAAACAAACGAGGTAAGCTAAAAAACCTGTTCCGAAGCATAGAATCGCAATAACCCAAAGGATACGAATCATACTAGCGCTTATATCGAAATATTCTCCTAAACCACCGCATACACCAAATAACATTTTATCAGTTTCGGATCTACGTAACTTTTTTTCCATTATAAAATCCTCTCCTTTTTAATATCACCATGTTTTTTATTTTATGTATTGATGATACCTTATACTTTTATCTTACATGGAAAAGAATATGGAAACTATCGAATTATATTACATTTTTCTGAAAAAAGATTGCAGTTGTGTAAGGGGTTTTTAGGAATATGCACCTAAATAGAAATGAAAAATGTTCTTTTTAAGTGCATATTGTTGTTATTTTCGAAAGCGATAGGGCGCAGTCGTAACAATAACGTTTTGTTTATATAAAAGATATACGCGTAATAATACACTCGATTGATTGTGTAAAACGTTATGCCAGCTCTTTTTAGTGATGAACTGTGGAATAAGAACTGTAACAAAATGATTCTTTTCCTCTGCCTTATGCTGAATCATTGTAATTAATTTTGCAATAGGTCCCATTAAGCTTCGATAAGATGAGACAAATGTAACAAGGCGAATATTTGGCTGCCACTCTTTCCATTTTTCCTGCATACGTATTTCGCTTTCTCTATCAAAAGCTACATATACAGCGATAACGTGATCACCAATTGTTTCCGCGTAATTGATAGATTGTGCGACTACTTTTGTAATACCGGCGATGGGTACGATGACGACATTACCAGTCATTTTTTTAGGGAGTTTCGTGCAATCAATACGTAACTGTTCCCCCACCGCAACGTAATGATTATGAATACGATGAAAGATGAAAACAATGATAGGTAGGAAAATAAGAACGGACCATACGTGTGTAAATTTAGTAATGAAAAAAATGAGAAGTACAGTTAACGAGATGAGGGCACCTAGTAAGTTTGTTAATAATTTGGGCACCCAGCCTTGTGGTTTTTCGCGTATCCACTTTATAATCATCCCTGTTTGTGACAATGTAAAAGGAATAAAAACTCCCACTGCATATAGTGGAATTAATTGTTCGGTTTTGCCTTGAAAGGCCATAATTAAAAAGATGGAACCGATGCCTAGCGTAATAATTCCGTTTGAATATCCTAAGCGATCTCCACGCATTAAATACATACGCGGCATATATTTATCGGATGCTAAATTAAATGCTAAAAGTGGAAATGCTGAAAAACCTGTGTTGGCAGCTAGCACTAAAATAAGAGCAGTTGTTCCTTGAATAAAGTAATATACAAAATTTCTTCCAAATATATTTGAAGCAATTTGGGACACGACAGTTTCATTATGTTTAGGTGCGATTCCATACCAATATGCTAAAAACGTAATACCGGTAAATAAAACGGCAAGAATCATGCCCATGATAACTAGTGTTTTTGCTGCATTTTTTGCAGCCGGTTCTTTAAAGTTTGGAATTGCATTTGAAATGGCCTCTACTCCTGTTAAAGCGGAACAACCAGATGAAAATGCCTTTAACAAAAGGAAGAGTGTAATTCCAGGCACGACAGTTCCCATTGGTGCATGTAAATTGGCGGGAGCTTGTCCGGAAGAAATCTTAAAAATACCTACAATTATTAAAATAACAAGTGCTAATACAAAGAGATAGACCGGATATGCCAATATCGAAGCGGATTCAGTTACGCCTCGTAGGTTTAAAATTGTAATGAACATTACAAGGATGACTGCGATAGGAACAGTATAGGTGTGCAGTGTTGGAAAGGCTGACGTAATAGCATCAGTTCCAGCAGAAACACTTACGGCTACAGTAAGTATGTAATCAACAAGTAGGGATCCTCCCGCAATGAGCCCGGCATTTGTGCCTAAATTTTCTTTTGAAACAACATAAGCACCGCCTCCGTGTGGATAAGAAAAAATGATTTGCCTATATGATAAAAGGAGTGCTGTTAATAAAATAAGAACCCCAATTGCGATGGGAATGGAATACCAAAAAGCAATTGCTCCAAATGCAGCCAGTACAATTAAAATTTGTTCTGTTCCATAAGCAACAGAAGAAAGGGCGTCAGAAGATAGAATAGCGAGTGCTTTTAGTTTATTTAATTTTTGTTCTCCTAGTGCTGTTGATTTAAGGGGTCTACCGATTAGAAATCGTTTAAAGGTCGAAAACATAATGACACCACCAATACATAAAATTTTGTGCGCAAAGCGGATTGTTATGGACACATATATTCCTAGTTGGTAGTATTGGCGTCTTTTTGGTGAATCTTTCTGGAAAGAAGAAGGTAATAACTGGAGTGAAGGGTCTTAGGTGAGAAAGGAATCTTCCCTTCTGTTCATGAAAAATAAAAAATTGCTCGAGTATTAGGACCTAATGAGAAAAAATCGGATAATTATATGTATTATAAGCATTTTTGAGTCTATTATTTAATAATTTTTTTGATGAATAGCAAATATTGTTTGAAAAAGATTTTTTGGAAGTTCTTACATACATATAGGGCATAAATAACATGCCGAAATTCGCCCATTTTCATTCACCTCCTGCACATATTGTTCATACAATATCTTGACTAAATAAACACCCAACTTACACATATACAGCTCTGGCTTAAGCAAGGAGGGTTATACCAGTTGAAGGAAAAAGCATATCAATCTAAACCTTTATTGACAAAGAGAGAGAGAGAAGTGTTTGAATTATTGGTTCAAGATAAAACAACGAAAGAAATTGCAAGTGAACTTTTTATTAGTGAGAAGACAGTACGCAACCATATATCAAATGCAATGCAAAAGCTAGGGGTTAAAGGACGTTCACAAGCGGTTGTTGAGCTTCTTCGTATGGGAGAACTCGAATTATAAACAGATGAAGTCGACTTTTTTATAAAAGGTCGGCTATTTTTCTGTCTTGCAAATTATGAAGAAAAGGAGCAAAATAAAAAAGTCCCTGGTCTATACAGGTACATATTTAAAAATCTACTAAAAAAGGATGCTTTAGTTTATATGATCTAAAGTATGTAAGATATATTCGTATGCAAAAATAAGATGATGAATGAGAAAATGGGTGATTATGTTGAATAGAGCAATTGGTGTTATTGATTCGGGAGTAGGAGGATTAACAGTAGCGAAAGAGTTAATTCGTCAGCTGCCCAAAGAGCGTATTATATATTTAGGAGATACAGCACGTTGTCCTTATGGTCCACGTTCTCGCGAGGAAGTGCGTCAATTCACATGGGAAATGACAGAGCATTTATTGGCACTTGATATTAAGATGTTAGTCATTGCTTGTAATACGGCAACTGCGGTTGTACTAGAAGAGATGCAAAAGCAATTACCAATCCCGGTAGTGGGTGTCATTCATCCGGGTTCGCGTACAGCCTTGAAAGTGACGAATACGTACCATGTTGGTATTATTGGAACAATTGGAACGGTAAAAAGTGGCGCGTATGAAGAGGCGCTAAAATCTATTAATAATCGTGTTATGGTAGAGAGTTTAGCGTGTCCGCCGTTTGTTGAACTTGTAGAAAGTGGAAACTTTGAGAGTGAGATGGCGTATGAGGTTGTTAGAGAAACGTTGCAACCATTAAAAAATACTGAAATCGATACGCTGATTTTAGGGTGTACACATTATCCGATTCTAGGTCCAGTTATTAAGCGGGTAATGGGGGATAAGGTGCAGTTAATTAGTTCTGGAGATGAAACGGCTCGTGAAGTGAGCACAATCTTATATCATAGTAAGATGTTAAATGAAGGAGAAGAGCAAAGCGATCATCTCTTCTTAACAACAGGGAAAATTGATTTATTCAAAGAAATTGCATCTAAATGGTTTGGACAACCGATTGAAAATGTAAAGCATATTAATTTATAAGTAAAATAGTATATTCGTATGAAAACTCCTAAGAAATTAGGAGTTTTTTATTTTGTAAATTGTAAGATAAGTTTTCATTGCTTGTTCTAAAATGATAAAAAGCTCGTATACATGTAGTACAAACTTAGATTTTAGGGGGAAATGGTATGCCTAAATCCACTTTTAAATGGCTTGTTTGTACGGCAGTAAGCGCAGCTTTACTAACAGGGTGCGGTTTGTTAAATAAGGAGAAAGAGACGGAACAAATTGATCCGCCGAAAAAAGTTTCGTATACAGAAGGTGAGAAGAAAGATACTGCCAAGAAAGGTAAGCAAGAGCAAACGACACAAAGGGAATTATATCTTGTTGATAAAAATGGTTATGTGGTGCCACAAACGTTAGCATTGCCTACTCCAAAACAAAATGAAGTTGTGAAACAAACATTAGAATACTTAGTGAAGGATGGTCCAGTAGAGAACTTACTACCAAATGGGTTTAGGGCAGTTCTTCCAGCAGGTACAACAATGACTATGGATTTGAAAAAGGATGGTACGGCAGTCATTGATTTTTCAAAGGAAATGAAGAGTTATAAAAAAGAAGAAGAACGTCAAATTATTGAGTCAGTTGCTTGGACATTAACACAATTTAAAGAGATTAAACAAGTGAAGTTTCAAATAAATGGTGAAAAATTAGCGAAGATGCCAGTTGCTGGTACACCAATTGGTGAAGGTGTGAGCCGTGCTGATGGCATTAATTTTGATGATGAACAAGTAGCAGATATCACGAATACGAAGTCAGTGACACTTTATTTCTTAGCGCAAAATAATAAAAAACAGTACTATGTGCCCGTGACGCGCCGTGTAGCAGAGGGGAAAGAACATGAGGTTACGACGGTTATAAATGAGCTTGTGAAAGGGCCGTCTGGTTCATCGTTACTTAATGATTTTAATCCGGATGTTAAGTTGGTTAGTGAGCCAAAACTACAAGATGGAAAGTTAACATTGAACTTTAACGAAAATATATATGCAAACAAAGATAAAAACATGATTTCAAATCATGTGTTACAATCAATCGTTTTATCTTTGACAGAAAAGCAAGGAGTGAAAAACGTTTCTATTGAAGTGAATGGTAAAGCAAATCTTATGAACGAGAAAGGTGAGAAACTAACAAAACCTGTTGATCGTCCACAAAACGTGAATACAGGTAGTTTTTAATCGTAAATAATTTGATATAATTATGTAAGAAAGGGGAATTTCTTTTTGAATTCCCCTTCTTATTGTTATACATATCAGCAATTGAAAATGGGCTATACTAACAGTTAGTAGTTACTAGGGGGTTATTTTATGCGAGTAGATGGTAGACAAGCGGCAGAACTGCGTCATATACGTCTTCATACAAATTATTTAAAACATCCAGAAGGGTCTGTTCTGATTGAAGTTGGAGATACGAAGGTTATTTGTTCGGCAACAATTGAAGAACGTGTGCCGCCATTTATGAGAGGCGAAGGAAAAGGCTGGGTAACAGCAGAATACGCGATGATTCCACGCGCAACAGAGCAGCGTACAATTCGTGAGTCCAGTAAAGGGAAAGTAACTGGTCGTACGATGGAAATTCAACGTTTAATTGGACGAGCATTACGTGCGGTTGTTGATTTGGAAGCGCTTGGAGAAAGAACAGTTTGGATTGACTGTGACGTTATTCAAGCAGATGGTGGAACAAGAACTGCTTCGATTACAGGCGCTTATGTCGCAATGGTATTAGCATTTGAAAAGTTATTACAAGCAGAAAAAGTATCTAAAATTCCAGTGAAAGATTATTTAGCTGCAACGTCTGTTGGAATTGTTGAAGATCAAGGTGTAGTATTAGATTTAAACTATGCTGAAGATTCTAAAGCTGATGTTGATATGAACGTCATTATGACAGGAAAAGGCCAGTTTGTTGAAGTACAAGGAACTGGAGAAGAAGCGACATTTAGCCGTGCGGAGTTAAATGAATTACTTGATGCAGCTGAACAGGGAATTCTACAACTCGTTGAAAAACAAAAAGAAGCATTAGGCAACATCGTATCTCACATAGAGTAGAGGTGGAAAATATGAAACAAGTTGTTGTTGCAACGAAAAACGCGGGGAAAGTGCGTGAATTTGCAGAGTTATTCGAGAGATTTGATTTAGAAGTAAAATCTCTTCATGACTTCCCTCATATAGAAGAAGTCGAGGAGACTGGTGAAACGTTTGAAGAAAATGCAATTTTGAAAGCGGACAGTTTATGTAAACAGTTAAATTCAATCGTTATTGCAGATGATTCCGGTTTAATTGTTGATGCATTGAATGGAAATCCTGGTGTGCGCTCTGCTCGCTATGCTGGTGAACAAAAAGATGACCAGGCGAATATTGATAAAGTTTTAACAGAATTAGATGGCGTTTCGATGGAAAAGCGTACAGCACGTTTTTATTGTGCGTTAGCAGTTGCTTTTCCAGAAGAGGATAAAGAACCAGTTATTGTAAATGGCACGTGTGAAGGGAAGATTTTAGAACAGCCTCGTGGTGAAAATGGTTTCGGATATGATCCAATCTTTTATGTAGAAGAATATAAACGAGCAATGGCTGAGTTAACTTCAGACGAGAAAAATGAAATTAGTCACCGCGGGCGTGCTCTTCGTAAGTTAGAAGAGAAATTTCAAGCGTGGTTTTTAGACGAAGAATAAGGGAGAGAGACCGATGAGGGCTTTGATTGTAAGCGATAGTCACGGTTCTACGAAAGAATTACAGCAATTAAAGGATACATATGAGGGAAATGTAGATGTTATGATTCATTGCGGTGATTCAGAGTTAACACCAGAGCATCCAGATTTACAAGGGTTCCAAGTAGTAAAAGGAAATTGCGATTTCTATAATGGTTTTGACGAAGAAATCATTACTGATGTAGAGGGGATACGTTTTTTTGCTACGCATGGTCATCGGTACAATGTTAAAATGAGTTTGCAAACACTTTTATACCGTGCAAAAGAAGTGGAAGCGAATATTGTTTGTTTTGGACATTCTCATATGTTGGGAGCGGAATTTATTGATGATATTTTATTCATCAATCCTGGAAGTATTTTATTACCGCGTTCCCGTAAAGAAAAAACATTTACTTTGTTAGAAATAAATGAAAATGACATTGAAATTCGATTTGAAACATTAGGTGGAAAAGTTGTCGCACATAAAACTTTTCAAAGAGGATAAGAAAAATTATCCTCTTTGAAAAAAAGTGTTGACTTTATCCTCGTGTGCAAATATAATAAAACTTGTCGATAAGACATCGGCAAAAAAATAAAAACAATATATGCGGGTGTAGTTTAGTGGTAAAACAAGAGCCTTCCAAGCTCTGGTCGAGAGTTCGATTCTCTTCACCCGCTCCATGTCCCAGTAGCTCAGCAGGATAGAGCAACGGCCTTCTAAGCCGTCGGTCGGGAGTTCGAATCTCTCCTGGGACGCTAAAAAAACCTTGTTATTTTTTAATAACAAGGTTTTTTCTTTTTAAAGAAAACGTCTTTTTTAGAACTAACGTTCTATTTGATGTATAATGATCTTATCAAATAAAAAGAGGTGAGAACAGGTGAAGAAAGCGCATTTTTCGAAACGGATCTACAAGATAGATGTACCGCATGAAATGGTAGATGCATTGGCAGAGACAGTCGAAACATTTAATCGAGCGAAACGATTTGCATTTCAAACGATTGTTCGTGAAAAACGTTGGAGCCGTAAGTTGTATACAGACAGTCTTCATCTCGTTCTCAAGCGGAAATATCAATTGAATGATTATTATGCAAACAGTGTAGCGCAAGAAGCAAAGGCATTGTTTACAGGTTTAATGGCGTTACAAAAACGATATGAGAAGCAAACGCAAGAGAAGCTTAAGAAGCTCAAGAAAAAGTTGAAACAAGAACGGACAAAACTAACAAATCTTCGCAAAATCAAACAAAGTTGTGTGAAAGGAACGCTGACGTTTCCGAAAAACACCCGCTTCGCGAAGCACAACAACCTCATCTCCTTATCCCGTAAAAAAGACACCTTAATTTGGCTAAATGAATATCTGTTTGAACACCAATACTTAGATGTGCAAATCAAAAGAATTCAGGCAAAAATTGGTCATCTCACCCACAGACAATCCCGTTTAACCCAAAAACTTTCATCCGATCAAACGCATATTCCAAGCGCAGTATTTGGAAGTAAAAAACTGTTTTGCTCGCAATTTACCATCCGCGAGTTTGTACGTAACCATGACAAATGGAAAACATTATTTTCTCGTGCTCTAAATAAACAACTGATCCTATCTGGTCGGAAAGATGCCAAACATGGCAATTTTGTATTTCAGTATGTGCTCGAGACAAAAGAATTGTGGATGACGACAAGTTCTGGGAAAACACTTATGTTTCCAGCTGTTACGTTCCCGTATGGACAAGAAATGATTGAAGAAGTAATCACAACCCAATTACAGTGTAAGAATAAGAAAAAGGATGGCAAACCGATTGCGTGGTCTGTGGAAGACCACGGGGAGTATTACATTGTAAAATGTTTAGTCGATGTGCCGAAAAACCCTCATACGAATTACAGTACATCAGATGGTATGATCGGTGTAGATTGTAATCTTGAGCATGTTGCTTGGGCAAATGTAACGAAGGATGGGAATTATAAAGGAAGTGGCTCCCTTCATTTTTCTATTATGGGTAAATCTACAGGACAAATCACAAAAATCATCGAAGTGGAAGTGATTCGCTTAGTGGACTTAGCGGAGCGGTATAACAAACCAATTGTACTAGAGAAATTAGATACGACCCAATCGAAAACAGGGAATCGATATGGAAATAAACATGTGAATCGGATGAAGAGTATGTTTGCATATGAGAAGATGACAAGTGCCATTCTGAATCGTGCAGATAAAAGGGGCGTGGCTGTCTTTCAAGTGAATCCCGCTTATACTTCAATCTCCGGAAAGATGAAATACATGCGAAAATTCGGGATTTCTATTCATCAATCCGCGGCCTTTATAATTGGTCGTCGTGGATTAGGATATAAAGAAAAAGTGCCTCGGGTTCTGAAATCTTATATTCCAAAGAAAGAAGCGCACCACTGGAGTCATTGGCATCAATTAAACAATCAATTGGATATTCGCACGCATCATTTCTATCAGCTATATGATGTAGATCAACCGCAAGAGGCATTACAAATCGAGCGATTACACTTGTTTGAAAATGAAAAGAAAAAACTAGCAAAACTATCTGTATGATAAAGAAGAACACTTTGTCCCAGATTTTTACGCTTATTACCAGAGCAGATAATAAGTCTAGGAACTGGATGCATGACAAAGTGTTCTAGCCTCGATATAAGAAAAAGTAGTTGTACCTATTTTGTTTGCCTTTCGTCGGAAGATAGAATGGGTCGTCTTACATTCCATATAGACACTACCGAACTCTATATCGTTGTATCCTCTTTGTTGAACGAGAGGAACTGTTTTTGTGAGGACAGAGACAGGAGAATCCCCCACCTCAAGCTCTTGTAGAGGTAGGTGGGGGTAGTTCAATTATCTTTAAATTAGTTATTAATAAATTTCTCAAACACGAATCCATAATCTTTCACGTTATATTGCTTCTTCGTATCAACAAGCCAATTAAACGCAATTTGGTTCATTTCTTTAAATTGCTCTGCTAAATTAACTTGTGCATTTGTAATGCGGCTAAATGTGTTAGAAGCCATGTCTAAGCTTTTATGAGCGTATTGTAATGTAATATCGTTCTCGTATGAAATCTCCTCGATTTTGAGAAGGGCTTTATATAGATCTTTTAATTCTTCGATATGTTTTTTATGAACATCAATGGAGTAATATTCATCACCCATATGGAACTTAATTTCTACATCTAAATCGATTGTGCCAGCAGTTTCTAGCGCTACATTTCTAATTTGATATTTACTGTAGCTAAAGCGACGTAGTGTGCGTTTTTTACTCGCTGCACTCGTGCCATCTAAGTGAATTAAACCTTTGTTTGTAAAGCAATATTCATCTGATTTTGATTTAATGAGAAAATAAATTTTTTCCCCATCTTCATGCATAACATAATCATCGGCATCGACTTTATCATAATCTTTCGGTGTGATTACAGAACCTACATCGCTTAGCCCAAGAACATCAGCAGCTACTTTTTTGAACATATGTATCATCCCCTTTTTGTGTTCTGAATTGTACGAAAATATACTATCATTTTTTGCGGAAAATTTATATGGTTTAAATGAAAATTTTGAAGGAGGGATTGTGAACGAATTACCGAACTTTGTTTAGAGAATAACTTTAATCCGAAATCATTTAGTAAATCAATTAGCTTACGAATAGACCCTCCGAAGAATCAGCAAGAAAAGAACGTTCATTTTGTAGATAACTATAGAGAAATTCCGTAAAAACCACTTTCAATTATGTTAAGTGGTTTTATTTCATATTTGAAATCTTACAATTCTGTAAGGTAGATGTAAGGAAGTTCGATGGTAACAAATGGTCAGTTCTTTATAATGGAGGTAACAAAGATGAAACGAGGAGGAATAAAAAATGAAAGGGTTAGTTGTAACAGCTTTAACAGTAGCTTTTGGATTTGTTGCATATGAGAAATTAATAGATGTAATTGATATCGTAAAACATTTAGTAGCATAGATAGAATCGTTATGAGAGGGAATGGGTAGATGAATGGAATGGTTATTCGGAATTATAGGTGTCTGTAGTGTTATACTATTGTTATTTGTCCCAAGTGGAATACTGAGCCCCACTACAAGTTTATTTTTTATGTGTTTACTTGCCTGTATTATGCTTATTATTATGTTTCTGATGAAACAAAGTAAGTCAATCTTCTTTTTTAGCATGATTGTTGTTACAATTATTGTTCTCCAAATCATTACTCTTTTCGTATATCCTACAATTATAAAAGCTTTCCATTGATTAGAAAATCCTCTGCGTTATTTGCTGAGGTTTTTTACTGTGTATAAAGAGGTTTTTTTGATGTAACTTTTTCATTTTAATTATAAAAGTTAAATATTTTCATATTTCAAATAAATGTATTTGGAATGTTGTTTTCTTAACAGTCATTTGTTATATTTACTTTGAAGAGATTTAAAATCTAAAAAAAGAGGCGGACGTATGGATAAAAAGGAAAATACGGTCGTATTGTTTCCACAGTTGTCGGATCGTTATATTGATCAAGGGTTTTTGGCGCTGCGGGAGCGAAAGTTCGAAGATGCATTGCGCTGTTTTGAAATATTGCGTCAGTATAATGGAGAAACAGAACAAACAGAATTAGCTTCAGTTATTTGTTTATTAGAATTAAAGCGAATGGAAGAATCGAAAGAACGATGTGAGGAGTTGCTTGAAACAGGGACAGTCTTGTTTGGGGATATTCTTGAAACATACGTTACAATTTTAGTTCAAACAAATGATTATGTAGGTGTAATTGAAACTGTTGAAGAGGTTTTGCAGAAGAAAGAATTGACCGTAGAGCAAAGAGAAAAATTAGCGCAACTTGCCCAGTTTGCTGAGAATATGCTAAGTGGTGAGGAAGCACCACCAATAGAATCAGATTTTGATTTGGAAGAATTCTCGGAGAATCTATTTGTGGAAAGTTTTGGGCAACAATTGCAAGTGATTAATGCTCTATTACTTAAAGATCTTGAAAAAGCTTTGCCAGCTTTACAGAAATTTCTTATTGATGAAACGCGACATCCGTATTTAAAAACTTCCATTATATACAAAATGGTAGAAAAGCGTATGGAAGAAGAAATAGAAGTAGAGAAATTTGGCGAAAGAATAATGATTATCCCAGCTCATTTGGGTCATAATGATGAGTATTCGAAAAAAGTTATACATATATTATCTAATCGATTAGAAAATGATCATCCTGATATATTTGAGGCAATTATTACATATTGGAGAGAAATGCAAACTAGTATTTTCCCGTTCCCGTTATTAATGGATAAGCATGAAGTATGGGCTGCTGTTTTAGAGAGAATCGGAAGAAAACGTTTTGGATTGATAATCGATGAAGAGGAACTGATGGCAGCGTATAATATTACGGTTGAGGAGTTTCATATTGCTTATCAATGGTTTTTACGTGTGGAAAGAGAAGGGCATTTACCAGTATAATTACGAAAAAGAATCGTTCAGTTATTGAAACGAGAATATTCTATGTTATAATGTAAGGGTTGCAAAAGGCTGAATTATGCCTGTTTGTAAGAGGAGAGAAGTATAATTCTCTTACTTAATATGTTTCATATTATTCTCGAACAAAATATACCGTGTTTGTCTTATAGACAAATAATAGATTGAGAATTACGTGGTTTAAAGCTTGTTGCTAGAAGGTTGAAAAACTTGAAACAATAGGCTTTCGCGCTTTTGTTGTTTCTAAAAAAGAAATAATGAAAGCTCAATCTGTAGAGGTATGTGCATACATTATTATAGTTGGAGGGAAAGAATAAATGGCTGCAAAATGGGAAAAATTAGAAGGTAACGTTGGCGTTTTAACAATCGAAGTTGATGCTAAAGAAGTAAACAACTCTATCGACGCTGCGTTCAAAAAAGTAGTAAAAACAATTAACGTACCTGGTTTCCGTAAAGGGAAAATGCCTCGTCCGTTATTCGAACAACGCTTTGGTGTTGAATCTTTATACCAAGATGCTTTAGATATTATCTTACCAAAAGCATACGGTGAAGCAATCGATGAAACTGGTATCTTCCCAGTTGCTCATCCTGAAATCGACATCGAGAAATTCGAGAAAAATGAAAACTTAATCTTCACTGCAAAAGTTACGGTAAAACCTGAAGTTAAATTAGGTGAATACAAAGGATTAGCAGTAGAAAAAGTTGAAACAACTGTAACTGACGAAGATGTAGAGAATGAATTAAAATCTTTACAAGAGCGTCAAGCTGAACTAGTTGTTAAAGAAGACGGTACTGCTGAAAACGGCGATACAGCTGTAATCGACTTTGAAGGTTTCGTTGATGGCGAAGCATTCGAAGGCGGAAAAGGAGAGAACTACTCTCTAGCAATCGGTTCTGGTACATTCATCCCAGGTTTTGAAGAGCAATTAATTGGTCTAAAAGCTGGCGAATCAAAAGACGTTGAAGTATCATTCCCAGAAGAGTACCATGCAGAAGAACTTGCTGGTAAACCAGCAACATTTAAAGTAACAGTTCATGAAATTAAAGCAAAAGAACTTCCTGAGTTAAACGATGAGTTCGCTAAAGATGCAGACGAAGAAGTTGCAACTCTTGATGAGTTAAAAGCAAAACTTCGTACAAACTTAGAAGAAGGCAAAAAGCACGAAGCTGAGCACAAAGTTCGTGACGAAGTAGTAGAAAAAGCTGCTGCTAACGCTGAAATCGAAATTCCAGAAGCTATGATCGAAACTGAGTTAGATCGTATGGTTCGTGAGTTCGAACAACGCTTAAGCCAACAAGGTATGAACCTTGAGCTTTACTACCAATTCACAGGTACTGACGCTGACAAGTTAAAAGAACAAATGAAAGAAGATGCACAAAAACGTGTAAGAATCAACCTTGTTCTTGAAGCGATCATTGAAGCTGAAAACATCGAAGTTACTGAAGAAGAAGTAACTGCAGAAGTTGAAAAAATGGCTGCAATGTACAACATGCCAGTTGACGCTATCACACAAGCTCTTGGAAGCTTAGATGCTTTATCTGAAGACCTTAAAGTTCGTAAAGCTGTAGACTTCTTAGTAGACAACAGCAAAGCTGCATAATAAAATAACAAGGCGCGATTTTAATCGTGCCTTGTTTTATAAATATAGATATAAATATATTTATAAAACTTTTCGATGAAGAAGGAAATGAGCCTTCTAAAGTCGAATATACATATTTCAAAAGTTTTAAAAAATTTTTATTTGTACATAACTAGTCATATTATTTGTATTTCTCGCCACGTAGTGACATAATATGTATTTACATACGATACATTTATCGTGTACATACGAAGGCAAGAGATTAGCACTTTGTAAGGGGTGTGAAAATATGTTTAAATTTAATGATGAAAAAGGGCAATTAAAATGTTCTTTCTGTGGTAAAACACAAACGCAAGTCCGAAAGCTTGTTGCTGGTCCAGGTGTTTACATTTGTGATGAGTGTATTGAGCTTTGTACAGAGATTGTGCAAGAGGAGCTTGCAAAAGACGAAGAAGTAGAATTCAAAGATGTACCGAAACCGGTAGAAATTCGTGAAATCTTAGATGAGTATGTCATCGGACAAGATAATGCGAAAAAAGCACTAGCGGTTGCGGTATATAATCATTACAAACGCATCAATTCTAACAGCAAAATCGATGATGTAGAATTGGCGAAAAGTAATATCGCGCTTATTGGGCCGACAGGTAGTGGTAAAACACTATTGGCACAAACATTAGCACGTATTTTAAATGTTCCATTTGCAATCGCAGACGCAACATCTTTAACAGAAGCTGGATATGTAGGTGAAGATGTAGAAAACATTTTACTAAAACTTATCCAAGCAGCTGATTATGATGTAGAGAAAGCGGAAAAAGGAATCATTTATATTGATGAGATTGATAAAGTGGCGCGTAAGTCAGAAAATCCATCAATTACACGTGATGTATCTGGTGAAGGTGTACAGCAGGCCCTTCTGAAAATTTTAGAAGGTACTGTGGCAAGCGTTCCACCTCAAGGTGGTCGTAAACATCCGCATCAAGAGTTTATTCAAATTGATACAACGAACATCCTATTCATTTGTGGTGGTGCGTTTGATGGCATTGAGCCAATTATTAAACGCCGCCTTGGTGAAAAAGTAATTGGATTTGGTTCAGAGAAGAAAAATGCTGATGTAAATGAAAAGCATGTTTTATCTCACGTGTTACCAGAAGACCTTTTACGATTCGGTTTAATTCCAGAGTTTATTGGTCGTCTTCCAGTTATTGCGAACCTAGAGCCACTTGATGAAGGTGCTCTTGTTGATATTTTAACAAAACCGAAAAATGCACTTGTGAAACAGTTCCAAAAATTATTGGAGCTTGACGATGTCGAGCTTGAATTTGAAGAAGGAGCACTGATTGAAATTGCTAAAAAAGCAATTGAACGTAAAACAGGTGCTCGTGGACTTCGCTCTATTATTGAAGGCTTAATGCTAGATGTAATGTTCGAACTTCCATCTCGTAAAGATATCGAGAAGTGTATTCTTTCAAAAGAAACAGTAGCGGACAATGCACCACCAAAGTTGGTGCTGCAAGACGGTACTGTGCTTGATACAAAAACATCTGCATAGTATAAGTGAGAAACAGCAATTTTTATAATTGCTGTTTCTTATTATGTTTAGCACGATTCCTCCCAGGAAATACTGAATGGTAAAACATAGCGGGAGGAAATGAATTATGAGCTGGACAAATATATTCTTACTTGTTCAACTTGTTTTTGGCGTAATTGTCGGATTGTATTTCTGGCATTTGCTTCGAAACCAGCGAACACAAAAAGTTTCAATTGATCGAGAATCAAAAAAAGAATTAGAACAACTTCGCAAAATGCGTGAAATCTCTTTAACAGAACCGCTTGCTGAAAAGGTACGCCCTACATCTTTTTTAGATATTGTTGGGCAAGAGGACGGAATTAAATCATTACAGGCGGCGCTTTGTGGACCGAATCCGCAGCATGTCATTATATATGGCCCTCCTGGAGTAGGAAAAACGGCAGCGGCGCGTCTTGTGTTAGAAGAAGCGAAGAAAAATCAAAAATCACCATTTCGTATGAACGCAACATTTATTGAACTGGATGCAACAACGGCTCGCTTTGATGAGCGTGGAATTGCTGATCCGTTAATTGGCTCGGTGCATGATCCGATTTATCAAGGTGCAGGTGCAATGGGACAGGCGGGGATTCCGCAGCCGAAAAAAGGTGCTGTAACAGATGCGCATGGAGGTATTTTATTTATTGATGAAATTGGTGAATTGCATCCAATCCAGATGAATAAAATGCTAAAAGTATTAGAAGATCGTAAAGTATTTCTAGAAAGTGCATACTATAGCGAAGAAAATTCAATGATTCCAACATACATACATGATATTTTTCAAAAAGGCTTACCAGCAGATTTTCGCTTAGTTGGAGCGACAACTCGTTCTCCAGATGAAATTCCTCCGGCTATTCGCTCTCGTTGTCTAGAAGTTTTCTTCCGTGAACTCGATACGGAAGAAATTCAAAAAGTAGCGAAGAATGCAGCAGAAAAAGTAAAGATGGAAATCGGGGAACAAGGTATTGAATTAATTGGAATGTATGCAAGGAATGGAAGAGAAGCCATTAATCTTGTGCAAATTTCTGCTGGAATGGCAATTAATGAGGAACGCTCATTTATTAAAGATGAGGATATTGAATGGGTCGTTCATTCTAGTCAGCTTACTCCAAAATATGAAAAGCGTATTTATCCAATTCCGAAGGTTGGTCTTGTGAATGGACTTGCAGTATATGGACCGAATACAGGAGCACTATTAGAAATTGAAGTAACAGCAATACCAGCTACGGAAAAAGGTACGATAAATGTTACAGGGATTGTGGAAGAAGAGAGCATTGGTAGTCAAACGAAATCAATCCGACGCAAAAGTATGGCAAAAGGCTCAGTTGATAATGTGTTGACAGTGCTGCGTTCTCTTGATTTGTTGCCAGAAGGATATGATATACATATTAATTTCCCAGGCGGCGTTCCAATTGATGGGCCTTCAGCAGGAATCGCAATGGCAACAGGGGTATACTCTGCTCTCCATCAAGTTTATGTGAATAATGAAATCGCGATGACAGGAGAAATAAGTATTCATGGTGAAGTAAAGCCAGTAGGTGGCGTATATGCAAAAGTGAAAGCAGCAAAAAAGGCGGGAGCAAAAAAGGTAATTATCCCTGCTGAAAATATGCAACCATTTTTATATACGATAAAGGGTATTGAAATTATACCTGTTCGAAAATTGAAGGAAGTTTTTGAGTTAACATTCGTACAGGAAAACTTGCATCGTGAAATCAATGTGCGTCATCAGGTTGATGAAGGTGACGTACAATCCATGTAATATGAAACCGAATAAGGTTGTAATAGACGATTTCATCTAAGGTGAGCAGCAACTAGAATATAATAATATTTGCCAGACTTCGTTTAAGTTTGTATGCTTAAGCGGGGTCCCTTTTTCTTTTTTGGAGAAAGAAAAAGTAGGGGATTTGCAATTGCAAGGAATCTCTGCAATTGCATCAAGATGTATTGTAATATAAAATAGTTGAACAGGAGTTTAATTTATTATGGAGGTGCTATGTCTAGTATGAATACGAACGAAAGAATTGTGCCCCTCCTACCATTAAGAGGCGTTCTCGTATATCCAACGATGGTTCTGCATCTTGATGTAGGACGTGATAAATCAATACAAGCACTAGAGCAGGCAGCAATGGATGAAAATATCATCTTTTTAGCAATGCAAAAAGAAATGAATATCGATGATCCAAAAGAAGATGACATATATAGTGTGGGTACAGTAGCGAAAGTAAAGCAGATGTTAAAACTGCCGAACGGCACGCTTCGTGTCCTTGTAGAAGGTTTACATAGAGCAGAAATAGTTGAGTTTATTGAAGAAGAAGATGTAGTAAAAGTTTCGATTCAAACGGTAACAGAAGAAGAAGAGGGCACTCTAGAGGAAAAAGCCCTTATGCGCACGTTGCTAGAACATTTCGAGCAATACATTAAAGTTTCGAAAAAAGTATCGAATGAAACATTTGCAACAGTAGTGGATGTAGAAGAACCGGGTCGCTTAGCTGATTTAATCTCTTCTCATTTACCGATTAAAACAAAACAAAAGCAAGAGATTTTAGAAATCTTATCTGTAAAAGAAAGATTACATACACTCATTTCTATCATTCAAGACGAACAAGAGCTACTGAGCTTAGAAAAGAAAATTGGTCAAAAAGTGAAACGTTCGATGGAACGGACGCAAAAAGAATATTTCTTGCGCGAACAAATGAAGGCGATTCAAACAGAACTTGGTGATAAAGAAGGTAAAGGCGGCGAAGTTGAAGGGCTTCGTGAAAAAATCGAAGAGGCAGGAATGCCAGAAGAAACGAAGAAGGCTGCTTTAAAAGAATTAGATCGTTATGAAAAGTTACCAGTAAGCTCTGCGGAGAGCGGTGTAATTCGTAATTATCTTGATTGGTTATTAGCGCTTCCGTGGACAGAAGCAACAGAAGATATGATCGATTTAGCGCATTCTGAAACAATCTTAAATAGAGATCATTACGGTCTTGAGAAAGTGAAAGAACGTGTGCTAGAATATTTAGCTGTTCAAAAGCTAACAAATTCTTTAAAAGGACCGATCCTTTGTTTAGTTGGCCCGCCAGGTGTGGGGAAAACATCTTTAGCGCGTTCGATTGCAACATCGTTAAATCGTAATTTTGTTCGTGTTTCCCTTGGTGGTGTTCGTGACGAATCTGAAATTCGTGGTCACCGTCGTACATATGTTGGAGCAATGCCAGGTCGTATTATTCAAGGAATGAAAAAGGCCAAGACAATAAATCCAGTCTTTTTATTAGATGAGATTGATAAGATGTCTAATGATTTCCGTGGTGATCCATCGGCGGCGTTACTTGAAGTATTAGATCCAGAACAAAACCATAACTTTAGCGATCATTATATCGAGGAGCCGTATGATTTATCAAAGGTAATGTTTGTTGCAACTGCAAATACACTTGTCAGCATCCCAGGTCCACTTCTTGATCGTATGGAAATTATTTCAATTGCTGGTTACACAGAGATTGAAAAGGTACATATTGCTCGTGAACATTTATTACCGAAGCAATTAACAGAACATGGCTTGCGAAAAGGAAATCTACAAGTGCGCGATGATGCGTTGCTTGAGATTATTCGCTACTATACGCGTGAGGCTGGTGTTCGTACACTAGAACGTCAAATTGCAAAGATTTGTCGTAAAGCAGCAAAAATCATCGTTACAGAAGAGCGTAAACGTATTATTGTAACGGAAAAAAATATTACAGATTTACTTGGTAAACATATATTCCGTTATGGACAAGCTGAAACGACAGACCAAGTTGGGATGGCAACTGGTTTAGCGTATACGGCTGCTGGTGGTGATACGCTTGCAATTGAAGTGTCTGTAGCACCAGGAAAAGGAAAATTAATTTTAACAGGGAAACTTGGGGATGTTATGAAAGAATCTGCACAAGCTGCATTTAGCTATATTCGTTCTCGTGCAGAAGAGCTTCATATTGATCCAGATTTCCACGAAAAGAATGATATCCATATTCACGTTCCAGAAGGGGCGGTTCCAAAGGATGGCCCATCAGCTGGTATTACGATGGCGACGGCGCTTATTTCCGCACTGACAGGTGTACCTGTAAGCAAAGAAGTAGGGATGACAGGTGAAATTACACTTCGTGGTCGTGTATTACCAATCGGTGGTTTAAAAGAAAAAACATTAAGTGCTCACCGCGCGGGCTTAACAAAAATTATTTTGCCAGCCGAAAATGAAAAAGATTTAGATGATATTCCAGAAAGCGTAAAAGAAAATCTTACGTTTGTGCTTGTGTCTCATTTAGATGAAGTATTGGAGCATGCATTAGTAGGAGTGAAACAATGAAAGTAACAAAAGCAGATATTGTTATTAGTGCTGTTAAACCAGAACAATATCCAGATGGTGACTTACCAGAAATTGCATTAGCAGGTCGTTCTAATGTTGGGAAGTCTTCCTTTATTAATAAAATTTTAAACCGTAAAAAGTTAGTACGTATTTCTTCTAAACCAGGAAAAACGCAAACGTTGAATTTTTTCTTAATTAATGAAATGATGCACTTTGTCGATGTTCCTGGTTATGGTTATGCGAAAGTATCAAAATCAGAGCGAGCGGCATGGGGCAAAATGATTGAAACTTACTTTACAACGCGTGAGCAATTAGACGCGGCTGTATTAGTAGTTGATTTACGTCATCCACCAACAAACGATGACGTGATGATGTACGATTTCTTAAAGCATTATGAAATTCCAACGATTATCATTGCAACGAAAGCTGATAAAATTCCGAAAGGGAAATGGCAAAAGCATTTGAAGGTTGTAAAAGAAACGCTTGATGTCGAGGTTGGCGATGAGGTTGTTCTATTTTCATCAGAAACAGGGCTTGGAAAAGAAGAAGCTTGGAAAGCCATTCATAAGTTTACGAAAACAAAAAACGTGTGACAATTCGTCGCACGTTTTTTGTTTCTTATTATAGTACAAATGCAAAGAGGGGATAAAGAAATAAGACAACTATCTTTACCGGACCTTATGAACACCTCTTTACAGTACATTTAATGTAACTTCAATATTCCCTCTAGTCGCTTTTGAATACGGACATACGCCATGTGCAGCTTCTACAAGTTCTTGTGCTTCAGCATGAGATACGCCAACTACACGTACATCAAGTACAACAGATAATCCAAAACCACCATCTGTATCTTTTCCAATGGAAACGTGGGCTGTTACTTCTGTACTTTCTACTTTTACACGTTTTGTACGAATAACTAGCTGCAGAGCACTATCAAAGCAAGCTGAATAGCCAGCTGCAAATAATTGTTCTGGATTCGTTGCTTCACCGCCCATACCGCCTAATGCTTTTGGCATCTTCACATCAAGGTTTAGAATGCCGTCTTCAGAAACAACTTTCCCATTTCTTCCACCTGTTGCAGTTACAGTTGCTGTATATAATTTTTCCATGTTTATTCCCCTTTTCTATCATTGATTGTTTTCATGGTTTCAATTAATTGATTTAATTGAATTAATAATGATCGATATTCTTGTTCTGTAATTCCTAAATTGGTAGCCATAGTTTCTGGCAATGAACAAGCTTTTTCTTTTAAAGCGTATCCTCTTTCTGTTAGTTCAATACACACTTTGCGTTCATCTTCCTTAGAGCGAACACGTGTAACTAATTCTAATGTTTCCATGCGTTTTAACATAGGTGTTAATGTACCAGAATCTAAAAATAGACGTTCGCCAATTTCTTTTACAGTTAATCCATCTTGTTCCCAAAGTACTAATAATGTAATGTACTGTGGATACGTAATACCCATTTCTTCTAAATAAGGCCGATAAAAGCGTGTTACCTCTTTAGAACAGGCATAAATAGAAAAACAAAGTTGATTATCGAGATGTAAAGAATTCTCTTTCATAAACATCCCCCCTTTTTAAAATTGTGCGCAATTTAATTTTGTAAAATAAATATAACGAAAAAGAAATGAGATGTCAAATACATTGCAACGAAAAAATGTTGAGTAATGTGTCACATGAAAGAAATTGTTACATTTTGGAACAATCATACATATTTTTCTGTATGATGAAAGAAGATAAAAAAGATAGCCTTCCAATCCTTATGGAATAGTTTCCATCACTTGATTCTGACAGTTTTTTTTGGTAACGTACAAATAGAGTTATTATTTTATAATGATTATAAAGTAAGGGATTTATGCAGATGGGTAACGTATTTCCTGCTAGGTGTGAAAATCAGCAAGAAATAATTTGTCGATGTTCACACGATTGTCAGATTCATAACAGGAAAGTTGTATTATGATAGTAGATAGGTGATAAAACGGTTGAAGGGGGACATGCTGCGTGCATATTCTTGTTGTTGGTGTAAATTATCGAACAGCCCCTGTAGAATTTCGTGAGAAACTCACATTTCAGGCAGCAGAGTTAGAGCAGGCAATGACAACGTTACAAAATCAAAAGAGCGTGTTAGAAAATGTCATTGTATCAACGTGCAACCGCACAGAAATCTATGCTGTCGTCGATCAATTACACACGGGACGATATTACATTAAGAAGTTTTTAGCTGATTGGTTTCAGCTTGAGATAGAAGAAGTGTCGCCATACTTGTCTATTTTTGAACAAGATGGTGCGATTGAACATTTATTCCGTGTAACGTGCGGATTAGATTCTATGGTAGTTGGTGAAACGCAAATTTTAGGTCAAATTCGAAATAGCTTCTTAGAGGCGCAAGAAGTGAAAGCAACTGGTACAATTTTTAATGAATTGTTTAAACAAGTCATTACGTTAGCGAAGCGTGCTCATTCAGAAACAACAATTGGTGAAAGTGCAATGTCGGTTAGTTATGCAGCTGTTGAGCTTGGAAAGAAAATTTTCGGTGATTTAACAGATTGTCACGTTTTAATTCTTGGCGCTGGAAAAATGGGCGAACTTGCATTGCAAAACTTGTACGGAAGCGGAGCGCGTAAAGTAACCGTTATGAACCGTACGTTTACGAAAGCGGAAACAATGGCTGAGAAATATATGGGACATGCGAAACCGTTAAGTGAATTGCAATGTGCGCTTTTAGAAGCGGATATTTTAATTAGTTCAACTGGCGCTTCAGATTATGTGATTACGAAAGAAATGATGACAAGAGTGGAACGGATGCGCTGTGGTCGCCCGTTATTTATGGTAGATATTGCAGTACCGCGTGATATTGATCCAGCAATTGATGAGCTAGAGGGTTCTTTCTTGTACGATATTGATGATCTGCAAGGCGTAGTAGAAGCAAATCGTGCGGAGCGTTTGAAAGAAGCAGAAAAAATTGAACTTATGATTGAAGAGGAAATCGTTATATTTAAAGCGTGGTTAAATACGCTGGGTGTTGTTCCATTAATATCAGCTCTTCGTGATAAAGCATTGGCAATTCAAAGTGAGACGATGCAAAGTCTTGAACGAAAAATTCCAACGCTTAGTGATCGTGAGAGAAAAGTGATTAGTAAGCATACGAAAAGCATTATCAATCAATTGCTAAAGGATCCAATTTTAGTAGCGAAAGAGTTGGCAGCTGAAGGGGAAGCTGCGGAAAAGCTCGCTTTATTCGCGAAGATTTTTGATTTAGAAGTGCAAGAAGAGGCTGTGAAACAAACGGAAGAACGAGAACATAAACGAGCGTGGACATCATCCGTTCCATCTTTATAACTGGAAGGATGATCGGATGGGCTTTTTAAATAATAGTATTATTTATCATATCGCAATTATTTTATATGCTTGTAGCATTAGTTTATATTTTATAGATTATTTTCAAAGTAACCGAAAGGCGAATCGAATTGCTTTTTGGTTACTTGCAATTGTATGGATATTGCAGTCTATTTTTATGTTACTTCGGGCTACGGAATCAGAGACGCATCCGATTTTAACGTTATTGTCGGGAATTTATTTCTATGTGTGGTTATTAATTACAATGTCGCTCGTAATCAATCGATTTATGCGCATTGACTTTTTAGTCTTTTTTACAAATGTCATTGCGTTTGGCGTAAGCGCTTTTTCTATTTTTACTCCGCTTGGAAAAATGTCGCCGGTACTTGCGCATCAATTAGTTTCAGAACTTGTATACGTACATGTAGGAATGGCGATTATTTCCTATGCGGCGTTTACAGTATCGTTTATCTTTTCGATTATGTATTTATTGCAATATCGATTATTAAAACAAAAGAAATGGAATGCAAGATTAAGAAGGTTAGGAAATTTACCGAAACTTGAGTCAATGTCTTATGGACTAAATCTATTTTCTGTTCCTTTTTTCTTGTTAGCTATTTTACTGGGATGTATATGGGGATATACAAAGTTAGATAATTTCCATTGGTATGACACGAAAGTAATCGGGTCTTTTGTTGTTTTATTTGTATATTGCATGGGGTTATATTTACGAGGATCAGATATATTGCAAGGTAAGAAGATTATAAATTGGAATATTGCTGCCTTTCTCGTTATGCTAATTAATATTTTCCTATTAAGCAGTTTATCCAACTTCCACTTTTGGTATTTATAATGAGGAGAGAAAATTATGCGCAAAATTATTGTCGGTTCGAGAAAGAGTAAGCTAGCGTTAACGCAAACAAATTGGTTTATTGATCAGTTAAAAGCGCTTGGTTTACCATATGAATTTGAAGTGAAAGAAATTGTTACAAAAGGCGATGTTATTTTAGATGTAACACTTTCAAAAGTAGGCGGTAAAGGTTTATTTGTAAAAGAAATTGAGCATGCATTGCTTACGAAAGAAATCGATATGGCTGTACATAGCATGAAGGATATGCCAGCTGTGCTTCCAGATGGATTAACAATTGGATGTATACCAAAGCGTGTTGATCCACGTGACGCGTTCATTTCAAAAAACGGGGCATCATTTGAGGATTTAGCGGAAGGTGCAATTCTTGGTACGAGTAGTTTAAGACGTAGTGCACAGCTATTAGCTGCTAGACCAGACTTACAAGTGAAATGGATTCGTGGGAATATTGATACGAGATTACGTAAATTAAAAGAAGAAAACTATGATGCAATCATTTTAGCGACAGCTGGATTACAAAGAATGGGCTGGGATGATGATGTGATTACTGAGCATTTAGATGAAACATTATGTGTACCAGCTGTAGGACAAGGAGCTTTAGCAATTGAGTGCCGTGAGAATGATGAAGATTTATTGCAATTATTATCACATATCAATGATGCTGTAACAGAACGAACAGTGGCGGCTGAACGAGTGTTCCTTCACAAACTTGAAGGTGGCTGCCAAGTACCGATTGCTGGCTATGCAACACTTGCGGAGAATAATGAAATTGAATTAACAGCTCTTGTCGGCTCGATGGACGGTTCTGTTTTGTTAAAAGAAACAGTTACAGGTATGGATTCAGAGCGAGTTGGCCTAGAAGCAGCTGAGCGGTTAATTCAGCAAGGAGCAAAAGAGCTCATCCTCGCTGCAACTAAGGAGCAACAGTAATCATGGAAGCTCTTGCTGGTAAAACAGTACTGATTACGCGTGCAAAGCATCAAGTAAGACAAATGAGTGCAGCAGTGAAAAAAGAGAGCGGAATTCCAGTGGAAATTCCGCTTTTGCGTATGGAAGGTGTATCTCAGCAAGTGTTTCAAAGTGTATCGCAGCAGATACACTTATATGACTGGATTATTTTTACGAGTAAAAACGGGGTAAAGTTCTTTTTAGATGGTTTAGGAGAGAAAATTCCCTCTACTGTTCACATCGCTGCAGTAGGTGTGAAAACAGGTCAAGAATTAGAAAAGCGGGGTTATGAGGTTCGTTTTGTTCCAACATCGTTTGTTGCTGAAACCTTTGCAGAAGAATTTGTAAGAGAATTAAGCGGGAAGGAACGCATTTTATTTCCAAAAGGGAATTTAGCTAGAGATGTGATTCCGATTAAACTCCAAGAATTAGGAGTACTCTTAGAGGAACTTATTGTATATGAAACAAAAACAAATGATAAGAAACAACAAGATCTTATCGCAGCTTTAGAATCTGGTAAGATAGACGTGGTTACATTTACGAGTCCATCTACTGTTATAAGCTTTGTGAAATTACTCGAGGGTACAAACTGGAGAGAATGGACAAAAAAATGTACAATTGCTTGTATAGGACCGATAACAGAGCAGGAGGCAAGGCGTTATTTTGCCGATGTAATCGTTCCAAAAGAATATACAATAGAAGCGTTAATACAGTGCATTTCAAAATATAATCAAAATGCATAATCTAAATAAAAGAATGGGAGATAGAAATCTATGAGTTCTTTACAATTCAATCGTCACCGTCGTTTAAGACAAAGTGGAAATATGCGTGCGCTTGTGCGTGAAACATTTTTACATACAGAAGATTTTATTTATCCTATTTTTGTATTAGAAGGAGAAAATGTTCGTAACGAAGTTCCTTCTATGCCAGATGTATATCAAATCTCTTTAGATCTTCTGCAAGCTGAAATGCAAGAAGTTGTAGATCTAGGTATTCGTTCTGTTATCGTATTTGGCTTACCTGCTGAAAAAGATGAAGTTGGATCTTCTGCATTTTGTGAGCATGGCATTGTACAACGTGCAATTAAACAAATTAAAGAACAGTTTCCAGAGTTAGTAGTAGTTGCGGATACATGTTTATGTCAATATACAAGCCATGGACATTGTGGCGTTATTGAGAATGGAATCATTTTAAATGATGAATCATTAGAAGTTCTTGCGAAAACAGCGGTAAGCCAAGCGAAAGCGGGGGCAGATATTATCGCACCATCTAACATGATGGACGGATTTGTAACTGCGATTCGTCATGCTTTAGATGAGAATGGCTTTGCACATGTACCGGTTATGTCATATGCGGTGAAATATTCATCTGCATTTTACGGTCCATTCCGCGATGCAGCACACGGTGCACCACAATTTGGGGATCGTAAAACGTACCAAATGGATCCAGCAAACCGTATGGAAGCATTCCGTGAAGCTGAATCAGATGTAATGGAAGGAGCAGATTTCTTAATCGTAAAACCAGCTCTTTCTTACTTAGATATTATTCGCGATGTGAAAAATAATTTTAATTTACCGATTGTTGCGTATAACGTGAGCGGAGAATATTCCATGATTAAAGCAGCGGCGCAAAATGGTTGGATTAATGAAAAAGACATTGTACTTGAGAAATTATTAAGTATGAAACGTGCAGGAGCAGATTTAATTATTACGTATCATGCGAAAGATGCAGCACGATGGTTACAAGAAGGAGGCGCACAATAATGAAAAAGTTCGATAAATCGATTGAAGCATTTACAAAAGCGCAAGATTTAATGCCTGGTGGTGTAAATAGTCCAGTTCGTGCATTTAAATCCGTTGGCATGAATCCGCTCTTTATGGAACGCGGAAAAGGCTCTAAAGTGTACGATATTGATGGGAATGAATACATCGACTACGTATTATCATGGGGACCTCTTATTCACGGACATGCAAATGACCGTGTTGTAGAATCATTAAAAGCTGTTGCTGAAAAAGGAACGAGCTTTGGTGCGCCAACAGAAATTGAAAATAAATTAGCACAGCTTGTGATTGAGCGTGTGCCATCGATTGAAATTGTACGTATGGTAAACTCTGGAACAGAAGCGACAATGAGTGCACTTCGCTTAGCACGTGGTTACACAGGTCGTAATAAAATTTTGAAATTTATCGGTTGTTACCATGGTCATGGCGATTCTCTATTAATTAAAGCTGGTTCTGGTGTTGCAACGCTTGGTTTACCAGATAGTCCTGGAGTACCTGAAGGTGTAGCGAAAAACACAATTACAGTAGCATATAACGATTTAGAAAGTGTAAAATATGCTTTCGAACAATTCGGTGACGATATTGCTTGTGTAATTGTAGAGCCAGTAGCAGGAAATATGGGTGTTGTACCACCTCAGCCAGGATTTTTAGAAGGACTTCGTGAAGTAACAGAGCAAAATGGTGCTCTGCTTATCTTCGACGAAGTAATGACAGGATTCCGTGTTGCTTACAACTGTGGACAAGGCTATTACGGTGTGACGCCTGATTTAACTTGTTTAGGAAAAGTAATTGGTGGTGGATTGCCAGTAGGAGCATATGGTGGTAAAGCAGAAATTATGCGCCAAGTTGCACCGAGCGGACCAATTTATCAAGCGGGTACATTATCCGGTAACCCTCTTGCAATGACAGCAGGTTATGAAACATTAGTACAATTAACACCAGAATGTTATCAAGAGTTTGAACGTAAAGCGGAAATGTTAGAAAATGGCCTACGTAAAGCAGCTGAAAAACATGGCATTCCGCATTATATAAACCGTGCAGGTTCTATGATTGGTATTTTCTTCACGAATGAACCAGTTATTAACTACGATGCAGCGAAAACATCAAATTTAGAATTCTTTGCAGCTTACTATCGTGAAATGGTAGAACAAGGTGTATTCTTACCACCTTCTCAATTTGAAGGATTATTCTTATCAACAGCGCATAGTGATGCAGATATTGAAGCAACGATTGCAGCGGCAGAAATTGCAATGTCAAAATTAAAAGCGTAAAGAAAAAAAGGTTGTCAGGAGATTTCTGACAACCTTTTTTTGTTATGTCACATATTGTTGAAGCTCCGATAAGTGGTGCCTGCTGGTTGATATATGAAAAAATCGATAGGAGGTTCACATGTGCAGTTCGATTTTTTACTCATAAAATGACTCCCAGACACATAAATCTGTAATGACATACAGTTTGGGAGGGGGAAAAGAAGTGGCAACAGATCATTCATTACGTTTTTCATTAAAAGAATCGGTTTGGTTCCAAAAAGGACAGGAAGTCGAAGAACTTTTGTCAATTTCGTTAGATCCAGACGTTGAGATAGAAGAGCTTGAATATGAAGTAATTGTGAGAGGGCAGTTAGATTTGACAGGGGAATACGTCGCAAGGCAAGAGGATTCTACGTTTTCATTACGAGATTCATCTCCAGCGAAATCCATTGATTATGTAGAAACGAGAGAAGATGGTGTGAACGAACTTGTACACTCTTTTCCATTAGAAATTTCGATTCCGCGAAATCGAGTGAAACAAGTTGAAGAATTGTATGTTTCCATTGAGGAATTTGATTATGAATTAAAGGAAAACGGTTGTCTGCAATTATTAGCAGATATATCGATATCTGGATTATGCGAGGACGAGAGAATACAGAATGAAATGCAAGAGGAAGAGATAGGGCATCTAGAAGTTGCTAGAATTGAGGAAGCAAAAGTGGTGGATGAGGATAAAGCACCAGTGGAAGTGGAAGTGGAAGTGGAAGAAGTAACAGTCCATACAGAATCAGATGGATGGGAGGATTATGCATTTGAACCTTTCCAATTAGAGGAGCGTAAAGAACAAGAGTTAGAAGAAGAGGTAGAAGAGGTAGAAGATCTAGAAGAACCGGAAGAGGAAGAACGAGAAGAATTAGCAAAAGAAACTACACCACAGTTTGAATTGTTTGGCCGGAAAGATTTTAAGAAAGAGAAGGAAAAGAAATTAGAGGAAGAAGCCGAAGCGGCCTACTCGCAACGGGATGAAAATGCATTATACTTAACAAAATTGTTTACGAAAGAGCCGGAAGAAGAATTTACGAAATTACGTATGTATTTCGTGCAAGAAGGAGATACAATTGAATCGGTTGCGGAGCGATATGAAACGTCTGTCCAGCATCTACACCGCGTGAATCAAACCGATGAAGTATATTTAACTGCAGGACAGATTATATATATACCTGTGCCAAGAGTGAAGACAAAGTGAGTGAAGGAGCTTCTTCTTCACCTCTTTTCTTTTTATTATGCGATCGTGGGCAGTAAGACCACAACCTCAGGATTTAGAGAGGGGCGAGGAAGTTAGGTAGGAGATAAACCGCCCGTAAAAGCCCGGTTGGTGCAGGCTTATAATCAGTGAGGATGAAGAGATGCATACTGATTAAAGTTTCACTTTATCTTACGTTTTGAATGAGAAAGGATCATTCGTATGGATATAGAATTGAGAGATCGTTATGCACCGATAGTACAGCGGTATCAATTGGACGTCCATCATATGGAAGAGCATGGGAGTGTCATAAAAATTTATACGAATCAAGGTCCATATGCATTGAAGAAATTGCCATCTCATCGATTGAAAAGAAATAATTTAATGTATCATGTTCAATTTTTACGTGAGAAGGGATTTACGCATTATGTCCCGATTTACCATGCGACAGATGGAAATCATATTTTGAGCGACGAAACATATAGTTATTATTTAATGCCTTGGCTAGAGCGAGTAGAAGGAAGCGGAGAGGACAATGATCAATATCATAAAATGTTTCAGACGCTAGCGCTACTTCATCAAAGGACGGTAAAAGAAGAGAAGTATACGGAAGAGGCATTAGAGGAGCATTATACAAATATATCTGATCGTTGGGAGAAAGATGGGGAACTCTTAGAGGGATTCCTTGTAGAGTCTGAGGCAAAATGGTATATGTCTCCGTTTGAACTACAGTACTGTACGTATTTTCATCATGTGATGAGGGCGCGCGAATTTGCAACGAAACAGCTTTCCGAGTGGCATGAAGCGATGAAAGAGAAAGAAAAAACACGCGTTTCTTTTATTCATGGTAATGTTTCGATGAATCATTTTTTATTTGATTATGAACGAAACGGTTATTTTATTAGCTTAGAAAGGTCGGGATTTGCAACACCAGTTCAAGAACTTGTCCGTTTTTATTCCCGCTCATTGAACACGTATCCAATTGCGAGAAGCGATCGCTTTGAATGGTATCAGGTGTATCAAAAGAATTTTCCGTTTACAAAAGAAGAACAACTTCTTATGTTTGCTTATCTAACATATCCGTCCCCATTTATTAGGCAAATTCAATCTTATACAAGTAAACAGCAGAGCCGTGGTGAAAAGAAAGAACTTCAAGGTGTGAAAATGTTACAACAAGCGCATTGGCTTGTAAGTAATATAGAATATTTCATTTCACAATTACAAGCTGCGCAGCAAGGAAATGAATAATAGCCGTAGTCTCAAGTCGCCGTGAGGCTACGGCTGAAAATGTAAACGGATTGTTGCTACAACGAAGATAATAAGAATAATGAAATCTAAGAAGGTTGGAAGTAGTAATGTGCGAATTCCTTGGAAAATAGTAAGTGGAATGGCAAAATCAGAAAATATCGTTTGTAAATTTCTAACCCATGAAGGGGCTGAAAAATTGTAGGTGCGTCGGTAGCGTCGCATAATCAATCATTCCTCCGTATAGAAAGCATTTAATAAACATGAATCTTGAAAAATGAAGATGCAATATTACAGTATGCAGGATAAGTACCTAGGGTGCTTGTGCTGCTTTTTTCATTTTTCGTACATAGGTTATAAAAAATGCTTACGCTAATTGATGATTGCACACTGATTTTTAGATGGTGAGAAAATATGGAATCTATCAATTGTAGAAAATTGCTGAAAAATATTTTTATCTTGACGAATATGGTTTCGTTTTTTACACTATTGTATATAATAAATAACAATTATATAAATGCATTGAAGGGGAAGAGTATAACATTAAACGTCTGCAGAGAGGAGAATCATTGGCTGTGAGATTCTCTAGATAGTCATGTTAGAAGGTAGCCCTGGAGCATCTTTTCTGAACAGAGTCATTCTCATTAGGAAAAGACGGATTTGTCCGTTATCAAATTAAGAGTATAAGCAAATTTTGAATTTGTTTGTAAATAAAGGTGGTACCGCGATGTCCCTCGTCCTTTTTTGGATGAGGGACATTTTTTATTTTGAAGGAGGGAAAATAATGTCAAACACGGAAAAGAATTTACCAACTAAATATGATCATATGTCCGTTGAAGAAGGTCGTTATAAATGGTGGCTTGAAGGCAAATATTTCGAAGCAAAAGGAGATGCGGAAAAACAGCCGTATACAATTGTAATCCCGCCTCCAAACGTAACAGGTAAATTGCATTTAGGTCATGCTTGGGATACAACACTTCAAGATATTTTAACACGTACAAAGCGTATGCAAGGATACGATGTATTATGGCTTCCTGGTATGGACCATGCGGGTATCGCAACGCAAGCGAAAGTAGAAGGGAAACTTCGTGAAGAAGGTATTTCACGTTACGATCTTGGTCGTGAGAAATTCCTTGAAAAAGCATGGGAATGGAAAGAAGAATATGCTTCTCACATTCGCGAGCAATGGGGGAAAGTTGGTCTAGGATTAGATTATACTCGTGAGCGCTTCACATTAGACGAAGGCTTATCTGATGCGGTTAACAAAGTATTCGTTCAATTGTACGAAAAAGGTTTAATTTACCGCGGTGAATATATCATTAACTGGGATCCAGCAACACGTACTGCCCTTTCTGATATTGAAGTCATTCATAAAGATGTTCAAGGTGCATTCTACCATATGAATTACCCATTAACAGACGGTTCTGGTCACATTCGTCTTGCGACAACTCGTCCAGAAACAATGCTTGGTGATACAGCAGTAGCAGTTCATCCAGAAGATGATCGTTACAAGCATTTAATCGGAAAAACAGTTACACTTCCAATCGTAGAGCGTGAAATTCCGATTATTGCCGATGAGTATGTAGAGAAAGATTTCGGAACGGGTGTTGTAAAAATCACACCAGCTCATGATCCGAATGACTTTGAAGTAGGTAACCGTCACGACTTACCACGCATTTTAGTAATGAACGAAGATGGAACAATGAACGAAAAAGCTGGTAAGTATAACGGTATGGATCGTTTCGAATGCCGTAAAGAGTTAGTAAAAGACTTGCAAGAAGCTGGCGTATTAGTAGAAATCGAGCCTCATATGCATGCGGTAGGTCATAGTGAGCGTAGCGGAGCAGTTGTTGAGCCTTACTTATCAACACAATGGTTCGTAAAAATGGCACCACTTGCAGAAAAGGCTGTTGCTCTGCAACAAAAAGAAGAAGAAAAAGTAACGTTCGTACCAGATCGTTTCGAGAACACATACTTACGCTGGATGGAAAACATTCATGACTGGTGTATTTCTCGTCAATTATGGTGGGGACACCGAATTCCAGCTTGGTATCATAAAGAAACTGGTGAAGTATACGTAGGTACAGAAGCACCAGCAGATATCGAAAACTGGAATCAAGATAACGATGTGCTTGATACATGGTTTAGCTCAGCGTTATGGCCATTCTCAACACTTGGTTGGCCAAATGAAGATGCAGAAGACTTCAAACGTTACTATTCAACAGATGCTCTAGTAACTGGTTATGATATCATCTTCTTCTGGGTATCTCGTATGATTTTCCAAGGTTTAGAGTTTACAGGAGAGCGTCCATTTAAAGATGTATTAATTCACGGTTTAGTTCGTGATGAGCAAGGGCGTAAAATGAGTAAATCTCTTGGTAACGGTATTGATCCAATGGATGTCATCGACAAATATGGTGCGGATGCAATGCGTTTCTTCTTATCAACAGGAAGTGCACCAGGACAAGATTTACGCTTCAGCATGGAGAAAGTAGAATCTACTTGGAACTTTATTAATAAAATTTGGAATGCATCTCGTTTCGTATTAATGAACATGGATGATATGAAATATGAAGATATTGATTTAACTGGTGAAAAATCAGTTGCAGATAAGTGGATTTTAACTCGCTTAAATGAAACGATTGAAAGTGTTACTCGTAATATGGATAAATATGAATTCGGTGAAGCTGGCCGTGCTTTATACAACTTCATTTGGGATGACTTCTGTGACTGGTATATTGAAATGGCAAAAATTCCATTATACGGTGAAGATGAAGCAGCGAAGAAAACGACTCGTTCTATTCTAGCTTATGTATTAGATCAAACGATGCGTCTATTACACCCATTCATGCCGTTCGTGACAGAGAAAATCTGGCAGCATTTACCTCATGAAGGTGAGTCTATTACAGTAGCTGCATGGCCAACAGTTCGCGAAGATTTACAAGATGAAGAAGCAGCGGCAGAAATGCATCTTCTAGTTGATATCATTCGCTCTGTTCGTAACATTCGTGCTGAAGTAAATACGCCAATGAGCAAAAAAGTTCAATTGCAAATTAAAGCAAAAGACGAAGCAGTATTAGCACAACTTACGAAAAACAGCTCTTACATTGAGCGTTTCTGTAATCCAAGTGAATTAACAATTCAAACAGATTTACAAGCACCAGAAAAAGCGATGACTGCGATCGTATCAGGTGCAGAGTTATTCTTACCGTTAGCTGATCTAATCAATCTTGATGAAGAGAAAGCACGCCTTGAAAAAGAACTTGAGAAGTTCGATAAAGAGGTAGAGCGCGTACAGAAAAAACTTGCAAACCAAGGTTTCGTAGCAAAAGCTCCAGCAGCAGTTATTGAAGGAGAGCGTGCAAAAGAGCAAGATTATCTAGAAAAACGTGAGGCAGTTCGCCAACGTTTAGCTGATCTTCAAAAATAAAAGTTGTTCCAAAGAGACTCACCATATTGGTGAGTCTCTTTTAATTGCGTATAATAGAGTTAAGGTAATTTGTTAAATTAGTTCTTTTTGTTGATTTGAAAGGGGAATGGCAGGCGTGGTACATACATACGAAGAAGCGATAGACTGGATTCATAGCCGATTAAAGTTTGGCATTAAACCAGGATTAGAAAGAATGCAGTGGATGCTTGAGGAACTTGGAAATCCTGAGCGTCATATAAAGTGTGTTCATCTTGCAGGAACAAATGGAAAAGGTTCAACTTTAACATATATGCGTTATATGCTAGAAGCGGGAAAATATAAGATCGGGACATTTACCTCTCCATACATTGAAACATTCAATGAACGAATTGGTGTGAATGGAAAACCAATTGCAGACACAGACATTGTTGAACTTGTAAATATGGTCAAACCAGTTGTAGAAAAATTAGATGAAACAAATTTAGGAGAAGCAACGGAGTTTGAAATTATTACAGTAATGGCAATCTGCTATTTTGGTAAAATAAACTTCTGCGATATTGTCTTGTTTGAAACAGGACTTGGAGGTCGTTTTGATTCTACAAATGTCGTTCATCCAGTTCTTACAATGATTACAAATATCGGCCATGACCATATGCATATTCTAGGGAATACACTAGCAGAAATTGCGTATGAAAAAGCGGGCATTATTAAATCTGGTGTTCCTGTTATTACAGGTGTGCAGGATGAAGAAGCACTTGAGGTGATTCAAAAGATTGCCAAAGAAAAAAATGCAAACCTTTATGAACTTGGAAAGCAATTTAAAGCAATTCACCAGCGTTCCGATGAAGATGGAGAACACTTTGATTTCTCTTGTCCGTTCGCTTCGTTTGAGGAAGTTCGGATTTCAATGAAAGGAAATCATCAAGTAGGAAATGCAGCACTAGCATTGATGGGGGTTATGTATCTTAAAACATACTTATCATTCTTACTGGAGGAAGAGGATATTCGAATAGGATTAAGTGAAGCATATTGGATTGGCCGATTTGAACGACTACAAAGTAATCCAGACGTAATTATAGATGGTGCCCATAATCCAGAAGGAATTGCAAGTCTTGTGAAAACGGTGAAGGCTCATTATAGCGATAAAAATGTTATCGTTTTATTTACAGCTCTTGGTGATAAGCAATTAGACAACATGGTTGGTACGCTTGAAACCGTAGCAGATGAAATAATTTTTACAACATTTATATTTGATCGAGCGATTTCCGCTAAGGACCTTGCTACTCATTCAAATAAGGAATCAAAACAAGTTTTTGAGAATTGGAAAGAAGCGATTGATACGAAAATGAGCAAGCTACAAGAAAAGGATGTTTTCATCATAACAGGCTCCCTTTACTTCATTTCAGAAGTTCGAAAATACGTTCGTGAAAAAAACTAGGATAGCAACTGCTGTCCTAGTTTTTTGTTCTACAAATGAAGTCAAATGCATACATATAGGATAACTATATGGGACAATTTGACGAACCTCTCCGACAAATATCTCGTTTTTTTGTGAAGTGAATATGTTATGATGCGGACAATGATAAGAGGTGAGGTGTGAGGGTATGGACAAGCAATCACGAACAATCTCGGTTAAAGTAAATGGAACGGAAGCAAAGTATGAGGAAAAGAAGAAAGAAAAAGAAGAATTTGATTGGATGGTAGTGGATGGTGAAACATCGAAAAATGTAGTGCCGTTTCAAAAAAATAAGTTATCATCTATTCGGCAACGCCGAAAGAAATGGAGTAATATACTAATTTTTACAGTTACTACCGCAATTGTTATTGGCACAGTGTTAGGGATGGGAATGCTTCACTTGTTAACGGGACAAGGTACGGTTCGGGAAGCTACGGTAACAAGTGGAGAAAAGAATAATGGAGCAGAGCAAAAAGAAATAACGCCTGAAGAGAAAAAAGCAGAAAAACCGAAAGTGGGAAATAGCGCTGCTTTAGAACCAATCACCTTATATTTCGTACAAGGTGGTCTTTATTCTTCTGAAGAAAAAGGACAGGCAGCTATTCAGGAGTGGAAAGATAATGGGAGCGTGGCAGCTATTAAACCAAATAATGATAAGTATTCACTTGTAGTTGGAATTTCTAGTAATGAGCAATCCGTAGATCAATTAGTCGGACAATATAAAAAAGATGGCGTATCAGTTTTGAAAAAGAAATGGGAAATTACAGATCAAGCATTATTGAAAAATGATAAAGAATCTGGTCCGTTGTTAAGTAAGTTGCAGCCTTTATACATGCATTTTGTAAAATACTTGACTAGTATACAATCTGGAAGTAAAAGTAATCAAAAAGAAATAGAGGCTATTGAAAAGGAATGGAAGGCAATTGAAAAAGAAGGGAAATTAATTAAGCGTGAGGATGTAAAAAAAATATATACGTATGCATCAGTAGCTATGCATACAATAAAAGAAGGAAAGACTGATAAAGAAGCAGTAGGTAAATTGAATCAAGTTATCATTGATGGTTTACTTTCTTATGAAAAAGTGGTTTCGAAAAAAGCAAAAGAGTAGGATAATGGAGTAAGAGGGAAGAAGTGTGTATACTTCTTTCTTTTCTTTTGGATGATATATCTATAGAAATGTTTTCTCGCTATATAGTGAGAAAGCATCATTTCCTAAAAAGAAAATGATGTTTTTACAATTTGTAGGAAAGATATTTGTTTGATACGATTAAGTTATATTTTTCTGCTGTATGTAAGAAAGGAGAACATATGAAGAAACTTATTTTAGCATCTGGGTCACCGCGCCGAAAGGAATTACTTGAACTAGCAGGTGTACCATTTGAAATTGTTGTAAGTGAAATAGAAGAAACAATCGGTGCATATTTATCACCTGCTGATATTGTAATGTCACTTGCTTTGCAAAAAGCGTCTGCTGTAGCAGAAAATTATGGTGATTGTGTGGTATTAGGTGCAGATACAATTGTCACATATGAATCGCGTATTCTTGGTAAGCCTTCTGATGAGAATGAGGCAAAAGAAATGCTACAACTATTATCAGGAAAAACACATGAAGTATATACAGGTGTTGCACTTATTGAAAAAGAAAAAACAGTCACTTTTTATGAGCGTACAGAAGTTACATTTTGGGAGTTAACAGAAGCAGAAATTGATACGTATATTGCATCGAAAGAACCGCTTGATAAGGCCGGAAGTTACGGTATTCAAGGAAAAGGTTCCATCTTTGTTCAACATATTCAAGGAGATTATTACAGTGTGGTTGGATTACCAATTGCACGTCTTGTTCGTGAATTAAAACAGTTCGATAGTGATGCATCCCATGCGTGAAATTGCATGGGGTTTTCTTTGCGAAAAATTGAAAAAGGAGTGAAAATATGAACGGCATTCGTGATGTTTTGAAAGAAGAACAACCACGGGAACGTTTATTAGTAGAAGGAGCAAACAATTTATCGAATCGGGAACTTCTTGCAGTGTTACTTAGAACGGGGTCTAAGGAAGGGTCTGTTCTAACATTAGCGGATCAAATTTTATATCATTTTGACGGATTACGAATGTTGAAAGATGCTACAATAGAAGAAATGACAAGCATTCATGGTGTAGGAGTAGCAAAGGCGTCTCAGTTAATCGCTGCTTTTGAACTAGGAAGAAGAATGGTGCGTTTAGAGTATCAAAACAGGTATAGTATTCGGAGTCCAGAAGATTGCGCTAGTTATATGATGGAAGAGATGCGTTTTTTACAACAAGAGCACTTTGTTTGTTTATACTTAAATACGAAAAATCAAGTTATGCATCGGCAAACTGTGTTTATTGGGAGTCTAAATGCCTCAATTGTGCATCCGCGCGAGGTCTTCAAAGAAGCTTTTCGCCGTGCAGCAGCCTCTATTATATGTCTGCATAACCACCCTTCAGGAGATCCTACGCCGAGTCGTGAAGATATCGAAGTGACAAAACGATTGGTAGAATGTGGGAGAATCATTGGGATTGAAGTCCTTGACCACATTATTATAGGTGACCATAAATTCGTGAGTTTAAAAGAAAAAGGTCATATTTAAGACTATTCTTTTTACTTATTTTGTTTTATAATGTGATTTATGAGTTTTTTGTAGGCATTCGCTTACAATAAAGGATAGAAAATATAAAAACGTACTGTTTTATTATAAATATAAAGTAAGAAAATGAGTCCGTGAAAATGAGAAAGGAAGATAGATGACATGTTTGGATTTGGTGGTTTTACTCGTGATCTTGGGATTGATTTAGGAACAGCGAATACGCTTGTATATGTGAAAGGAAAAGGTGTAGTTTTACGTGAGCCTTCAGTTGTAGCTCTGCAAACAGACACAAAACAAATCGTAGCAGTTGGTGGCGATGCGAAACAAATGATTGGTCGTACACCAGGAAACGTAGTGGCTCTTCGCCCTATGAAAGATGGTGTAATTGCTGATTATGAAACAACAGCGACAATGATGAAATACTATATTCAACAAGCGCAAAAATCAAATGGATTTTTCTCTCGTAAGCCCTATGTAATGGTATGTGTACCATCTGGTATTACGGCTGTAGAAAGACGTGCAGTAATCGATGCAACTCGCCAAGCAGGTGCGCGCGATGCATATCCAATTGAAGAACCATTTGCAGCAGCAATCGGTGCAAACTTACCTGTTTGGGAACCAACTGGTAGTATGGTTGTTGATATCGGTGGTGGTACAACAGAAGTTGCAATTATTTCTTTAGGTGGGATTGTAACAAGTCAATCTGTTCGTGTTGCTGGTGATGACATGGATGATTCAATCATTCAATACATTAAGAAGAGCTACAACTTAATGATCGGGGAAAGAACAGCAGAGGCATTAAAGATGGAAATTGGGTCTGCTGGCGAGCCAGAAGGTGTTGAACCAATGGAAATCCGTGGTCGTGATTTAGTAAGTGGTTTACCAAAAACGGTATTAATTAAACCTGAAGAGATTGCAGATGCATTAAAAGACACAGTAGAGGCAATCGTTGAATCAGTGAAAAATACATTAGAAAAAACGCCACCTGAATTAGCTGCGGATATTATGGACCGTGGAATTGTGTTAACAGGCGGTGGTGCATTGCTTCGTAACTTGGATAAAGTAATTAGTGAAGAAACGAAAATGCCAGTTCTTGTTGCAGAAAATCCACTTGACTGTGTAGCAATTGGAACAGGTAAAGCTTTAGATAATATCGACCTTTTCAAAACTGCTCGATAATATTTCAAAATAAAAATCAATGAAATTAAGAGGGTGTGAACGTGCCACAGTTTTTCTTAAACAAAAGATTAATTGTTTTGCTAGTTAGTATTATTCTTCTCGTGGCATTGATTGGAATCTCATTGAAAGAACGAAAAAGTCTAACATGGCCAGAGCAGTTTGTAAAAGATACTGTCGGTGTTGTAGAGCGTGTATTCCAAAAGCCAGCGAATTATGTTGCCGGATTCTTTGAGAACGTAGAAGATGTAAAGCGCACGTATGAAGAAAATAAAACATTAAAAGAAAAATTAGACAAGTATGCTGAATTATCTGTTGAAGTAAAAGATTTAAAAAAAGAAAATGCGACGCTTCGTGAAACGATTGATAAAAAAGATTCTCTTCGTGACTATAAGCCAATTCAAGCTACAGTGATTGCACGCAATCCGGACAAGTGGTATGACTTAATCGGGATCGATAGAGGTGAACAGCAAGGAATCCAGAAGGATATGGCTGTTATGACATCAAAAGGTTTAGTAGGACGAGTGAAAAGTGTATCTCAATTTACATCAACTGTAGAATTATTGAGCTCACTAAATCGAACAAATCGTATTTCTGCTGTAGTAGAAGGGCAAGAGCGTATTTTTGGATTGATTGAAGGCTACGACAAAGAAAAACAAACTCTTGTTTTCACAAAGATTCCATCTGATGTAAAAGTAGAGAAAGATCAAACAGTTGTAACATCAGGATTAAGTGATATTTTCCCGAAAGGGTTAGTAATTGGGAAAATTGTAGATGTTGCACCGGATGAATATGGATTAACACAAACAGCTTACGTAAAACCTGCTGCGGATTTAAATGATGTAGACCATGTTATGGTTACAAAAAGAGTTATGCCCTCAGCAGCGTTAGAACAGTAAGGGGGAGAGGATATGGCTATTTTGAAAAGAGCAATTCTTCCTCTGCTGCTTCTTTTTGTGTTTTTATTCGAAAATATGTTTTCTACTGTAGTTCCAACGGAATTGTTTTGGAAAGATAGTATTGCAGCTCCGCATTTCTTTATGATTGTACTATGTTTTATTACCGTTTATTTTAGTCCTTTGCAAGGTATTTATTACGGACTATTATTTGGTTTTTTATTTGATACTGTATATACAGAACTTGTTGGTGTGTATATATTTGCTTATCCGATTTTAGCGTATCTTGTGTATAGTGCAATGAGAGTATTGCAATTGAATTTATTCATTGTTTCTTTTATTGTATTAGCGGGTATTGCGGCATTAGAATATTATGTATATGGATTTTTAACGTTGCTAGGACGTATTCATATACCAGCGCATATCTTTTTCTCAGATCGTCTCCTTGCTACTTTATTGTTAAATGGAATTTTCTTATTGCTAGTTTGTTTCCCACTGAGACGATATCTTGTGCGTCTTTCAAAAGCGATGGAAGAAAAAGAAAAAAGGATTTTCTGATTTTATGTCGAATTGAATCGTTGGGGTGAACTTTAGTGGAAGAAAAAAAGCAACAGAATGTAACGATAAAAGGGACAAAAGATGGACTGACATTACATTTAGATGATTGCTGTTCATTTTCTGAATTACTGAAAGAACTGGATGAAAAACTTTCTACTCACTATTATGATGGTGATGGACGTTCATTAATCGAAGTACATGTTAAAGTTGGCAATCGCTATTTGACAGATGTACAGCAAGAAGAAATTCGTACTTTGATTCGCAATAAAAAAAATCTTGTTGTCGATTCAATTGAGAGTGATGTTATCACGAAAGCTGAAGCAATAGCGTGGAAAGAAGAAACAGAAATTGTCCCTGTTTCCAAAATTGTTCGCTCAGGTCAAGTATTGCAAGTAAAAGGAAATCTATTATTAATTGGAGATGTTAATCCAGGCGGAACGGTTATCGCTGGGGGAAATATTTTTGTCATTGGATCATTACGAGGTATTGCACATGCAGGATATTATGGGGATACAGATGCTGTAATCGCGGCATCTGTTATGAATCCGATGCAACTTCGAATTAGTGATTTGACAATGCGGGCTCCGGAAGAGAAAGAAGACGGAGCAGAGACGGCAGAATGTGCGTATATTAATGAGAACAATCACATTGTTGTCGATCGCCTGCAACTTCTCACTCATCTTAGACCTAATTTAACAAAGTTAGAAAGGGGAATTGTATAGCTGTGGGAGAGGCAATAGTAATTACATCTGGAAAAGGCGGAGTAGGCAAAACTACAACGTCTGCAAACATTGGTACAGCCCTAGCATTATCCGGGAAAAAGGTTTGTTTAATCGACACGGATATTGGTCTAAGAAATTTAGACGTAGTAATGGGGCTAGAAAACCGTATTGTATTTGATCTTGTTGATGTCGTCGAAGGTCGTTGTCGTTTATCTCAGGCTCTGATTAAAGATAAGCGCTTTGATGAGCTTTATTTATTACCTGCAGCACAAACGAGTGATAAATCAGCGGTAACACCTGAACAAATGGATGAATTAATACAGGTATTACGTCAAGATTATGATTACATATTAATTGATTGCCCTGCCGGTATTGAGCAGGGATTCAAAAATGCGGTGGCAGGTGCAGATAAAGCAATTGTTGTAACGACACCTGAAGTATCTTCTATGCGTGATGCAGACCGTATTATCGGGCTTTTAGAAAAAGAAGATATCGAACCACCAAAACTTGTTATTAACCGTGTGCGTAGCCACATGTTGCATGAGCAAGATATGTTAGATGTAGATGAGATTGTACGTACGCTTTCGATTGATTTACTTGGAGTTGTCGAAGACGATGATGAGGTCATTCGTGCCACAAATACAGGAGAACCTGTAGCGTTGCAGCCAAATGGAAAAGCATCATTAGCTTATCGGAATATTGCAAGACGTTTGTTAGGCGAATCTGTACCTTTACAAGCCTTTGAACAAGAAAAAGTATCTGTTTTTACAAAAGTAAAGAATTTCTTTGGAATTCGTTAAAAGCACTTCGCATGTATGCGAGGTGCTTTCTTTTTTCTTCTCATGAATATCTTCTCTTCAGAGTTCATACATATGTACAAACTGTATTTTGGTAAATAGAGAACTTTTATTTACTGGAAGTTTTACTTTACTTGCCTCTTGCAAGAAGAGGTGGAAAAAGGAAGGAGACAAGATGAAGAATAGACGTGTAGAAGAGATTAAAAAGCGGATTGCAAAGAGAAAAGAAGAACAAGAGAGGCTCGAGGAAGAACAGTATTTTTCAGAAGGTAACTTTGATGGAGAAACGATGTTCATTGAAGAAGGTGAAAAAGAGGTGCATCCTCTTTTTCGAAAAGAAGTATTTTTATTTAAATTTTTATTAGCAGCAATTCTCGTTCTCTCGGTAGCTATTTTATTTAAAAATGCACCGGCTTCTTTTGATGGAGCAAAAACGGTTGTAAAACAAATTATGCAAGAAGAATTTCAGTTTGCTACTGTATCTAAATGGTACGAAGATCAATTTGGAAAACCGCTTGCCTTTCTACCTGCAAATGAAAAGAAACAATCAGCGCAGCAAAAAGATTATGCAGTTCCAGCTTTAGGGAAAGTCATGCAAAGTTTTCAAAAAGATGGTCAGGGGGTATTTGTACAAACAGCTGCGAATACAGCTGTTGAATCTGTAAATGAAGGAGTTGTCATTTTCGCTGGTAAGAAAGAGGAATATGGAAATATAGTTGAGATCCAACATGCAGATGGTACGGAATCTTGGTATGGAAATTTAGGTGAGACATCTGTAAAATTATATGATTATGTTGAAAAGAAACAAAAGATTGGAACAGTTGGGAGCAGTGCAGATAACAAGAATGGTAAGTTCTATTTTGCAATCAAAAAGAATGAAAAATTTATCGATCCGATTCAGGTGATTTCATTTGAATAAATATAGTGAAGTATTGTCAAAAATTACAGTGCACCCACTGTTTTGGGGAATTATAGCGATTGGGATTTTTACAGCGCGTTTTAAAGAAATACTACTTTTATTTTGTATCGTTTTGATTCATGAACTTGGGCACGCCTTCGCAGCAGCTTATTATAAATGGAGAATTAAGGAAATAAAACTTTTGCCGTTTGGCGGTGTGGCGGAGCTTGAGGAGCATGGGAATAAGCCGTTAAAGGAAGAATTAGTCGTTGTAATAGCGGGACCTATTCAACATGTATGGATGATTGGGGTAGCGTATGTCTTGGTTAGGACAGGGTGGGTTAGTGAGGAACTGTATCATTTTTTTGTATGGAACAATTTAATTATTCTAGGGTTTAATTTATTACCAATCTGGCCACTAGATGGTGGGAAAGTATTGTTTAATGTTTTATCACATCAATTCCCTTATTTACAGGCGCATGAGAAGATGATGAAAATATCATGTGTTTTTTTTAGTGCGATATTAGGATGGCAACTCTTTTGGAATAGTAATAATATTATGATGTGGGCGCTTCTTCTGTTTTTAGCTATTTCTTTATATCAAGAATGGAAGCAACGGCGCTATGCATTTATGCGTTTTTTACTAGAACGTTATTATGGAAACAAGCGAGATATTGAAAAAATTGCTCCAATCGAGGTGCGAACGGACGACCGGTTGTATACGATTTTTACAAAGTTTCGGAGAGGGTATAAACACTCGATTATCGTTCAGGGCCAATATAAAGAGCACTATACATTAGATGAAAATGAATTGCTTTATGCATATTTTACTGAAAAACGAACAACTTCATCTGTAGCAGAATTAATCGGTTAGTGTTGACGATGACACTAACCTTTTATATTGTAAGAGGAAAAGAAAATAAAAAAGTGAGGAAAGTATTTTGAAGACGTTATACATCAACTATACTGGTTCGGAAAAGAGAGTTGCCGTCGAAGAAGAACAAGAGATTGTCGAACTACTATGGAAAAGAAACGAAGAACAAGAAATTGTCGGACATATTTACTTAGGACGCGTAGTACGTACAATTGCGGGGATGAATGCAGCTTTTGTAAATATAGGTTTAGAAAAACATGCATATCTTTCCTACGACGATGTTCCATCATCATATCGAATACATGAAGGGCAAGCGCTGCTCGTACAAGTTGTGAAAGAAGCAATTGATACAAAAGGTCCAAAGCTAACAGCTAATATAGAATTTACCGGGAAATATGTCGTTTATATGCCGTATGATGAGATGCGTGCTGTTTCCCGGAAAATAAAAAATTATAAGAAACGACAACAATTAATGGAAATTCAAGTAGGGGGAACTGGAGGTTTTATTTTTCGCTCAGCATGTGAAAAAGGTTCCGTGGATAAAGTTCAGAGTGAAATGAAACATTTTCAGGAGATGTTTGAAGAGTTAAAAAGAAAAGAGGGAAAAGGGAAGGCTCCTCTATTGCTTCATCGTCCTGAGACGTTTTTAGATCGTGTGTTTCAAGAAAACCCAGTTGAATCCATTTCAAAAGTAATAATAGACTCGCACAGTATTTTAAATGAAGTAGAAGATAAAGTAGGAAAAGAAAAAGTTATGCTTTATAATGAAAAAACTTCTATGTTTGGTCATTATGGTGTTGAGCGTGAAATTGAAAAAGCACTGCAAAAAATAGTGTGGCTTCCAAACGGCTCTTACTTAATCATAGAACAAATGGAGACAATGACTGTAATTGATGTGAATACCGGTAAATTTACTGGGAAACAGAACTTGCAAGATACAGTATTACGAACAAATGAAATAGCTGCGGAAGAAATTGCTCGTCAATTAAGATTACGTGATATTGGTGGTATGATTTTAATTGACTTCATTAATATGAAAAAACAAGAAGATAAAGAGAAGGTAAGAGAGAAACTCGTTTCTTCTTTACAAAAAGATCGTACATATACACGTGTTCTCGGATTTACAGAGCTCGGTATTTTAGAAATGACACGTAAGCGTAAGAAACATTCATTACGTGACGTATTACTAGAAGATTGTTTACATTGCAAAACGACAGGATATGTCATTTCAAATGAAACGATTGCATATGAGCTAGAAAGAGAGCTTATTACGTACAATCATGCAGAAGATGAAGCGGTGTTAATTGCAGCGCCCAAAGAAGTGCAAAAAATATTTTTACAAAAAGAATTGCAGAAAAATATACTACTTCAAATTTATTTCACAGATGAAGAAACTGAGAAGTATGCGATTATTCGATTTGGAACGAAGAAAGAAATCATGAATCGGAAAAAATAGTTAGCAGAACATTTATTGACAATGGTCTATGTTTCATGATAACATCTCTATGTTATAGTTTATAGCACCTAAACTGCTATATGCTACAACCGCACAAGACAGGTTCCTAAAAGACATGCTATGTCTACCTCGTTTTGGCGAGTCTTAGTAATTATGAGGAGGTGCAAGTATGTACGCAATTATCGAAACAGGTGGAAAACAAATCAAAGTTGAAGCTGGTCAAGAAATCTACATTGAAAAATTAGATGCTGAAGCTGGTGAAACTGTTACTTTTGACAAAGTTCTTTTCGTTGGTGGCGAAAACGTGAAAGTTGGTAGCCCAGTTGTAGAAGGTGCAACAGTTACTGCGAAAGTTGAAAAACAAGGTCGCGCTAAGAAAATCATCGTTTTCAAATACAAAGCGAAAAAGAACAATCGTAAAAAGCAAGGTCATCGTCAACCTTACACTAAGCTAGTGATTGAAGCAATCAACGCTTAATTCTGGTTAAGATGATTAAAATTACGATAAGTCGCACGAAGTTAGGAAGTATCCAATCATTTAAAATGACTGGACATGCCGATTATGCGCCGCATGGACAAGATCTTGTTTGTGCTGGAACAACTGCGGTTGTGTTTGGTTCTATAAATGCAGTGGAAGTACTTTGTAATGTGCAGGCAACTATTGAACTCGGAAGTGACGGCGGATTCTTAACGTATGAATTGCCTAATGATTTAGACGCTCATGCGATGGAAAAAGCACAAACACTTTTAGAAGGATTAGTTGTTTCGCTTAAGACGATTGAACTTGATTACGGAAAGTATATCCGTTTAATAGAAAAAGTGCAGGAGGTGTAACGTATGTTAAGATTAGATCTTCAGTTTTTCGCATCTAAGAAAGGTGTAGGTAGTACAAAGAACGGTCGTGACTCTCAGTCAAAACGTCTTGGTGCTAAACGCGCAGATGGTCAAATGGTTTCAGGTGGTTCAATTCTTTACCGTCAACGCGGTACAAAAATTTATCCAGGTGTTAACGTTGGTCGTGGTGGCGATGACACTTTATACGCGAAAGTTGACGGCGTAGTACGCTTCGAGCGTCTTGGCCGTGACCGCAAACAAGTGAGCGTATATCCTGTTGCTCAAGAAGCATAAGAAACTCACGGAAAACTCTAACCTGAGTGCAGGTTAGAGTTTTTCTATATTAAGGAGTATCTGGATGAATAAAAAATGGACAATTATAGATGCATTGCGCCATTCAAGACATGATTGGCTGAATCGTATGCAGATGATTAAAGGAAACCTTTCACTTGGAAGAGTGGAAGAGATTCATGGGCTCATCGAGCGTTTTGTCCAAGAAGCGAGACAAGAATCCTATTTGATGGAGCTATCAATGCCTCTATTTTCAGAATGGATTTTAACATATAATTGGAAACAGCAACCGTGCTTATTGGAGTACGAAGTATTAGGAGAACTACATAACTTATCTCATGTTGATGAGACTGTATATACATGGACGAGTCAATTTTTCTCAATACTTCAGCATAGTTTAGACGTTTATGTTGAAAATTATGTTTGTATCACAATTGAATGTAACGCGGAGAATGCTCGTTTCTTTTTTGATTTTCGTGGCAAGCTAACAAATGTAGAAGAACTGCAAACGTGGCTTACAAACCAAAACAATAAATGGTATTCCATTTCTTATACAATGCGAGATAACGAAGTCTCGGTTATATTACAACCAATTGAAAAAAGTGTGGTGAAATAATGTTTGTAGATCAGGTCAAGATATATGTAAAAGGTGGCGACGGTGGAAACGGAATGGTTGCGTACCGTCGTGAGAAGTATGTTCCAAAAGGTGGCCCAGCAGGTGGCGATGGTGGTAAAGGTGCAGATGTTGTTTTCGTTGTTGACGAAGGCTTACGTACATTAATGGACTTCCGCTACCAACGTCATTTCAAAGCTGATCGTGGTCAGCACGGAATGAGTAAAGGGCAGCATGGTCGTAAAGCTGACGATTTAATCGTAAAGGTTCCACCAGGAACAGTTGTAAAAGATGAAAAAACTGGTCAAATTCTTGCTGATTTAGTAACGCATGAGCAATCAGCAGTTATCGCAAGAGGTGGTCGTGGTGGTCGTGGTAACTCACGTTTTGCAACACCGACGAACCCAGCACCAGAAATTGCTGAGAATGGGGAACCAGGTCAAGAACGTGATGTAATCTTAGAACTAAAAGTATTAGCGGATGTTGGACTTGTTGGATTCCCAAGCGTAGGTAAATCAACATTATTATCTGTTGTATCATCAGCACGTCCGAAAATTGCAGAATATCACTTTACAACAATCGTTCCGAACCTAGGTGTTGTTGAAACAGGTGATAACCGTAGCTTCGTTATGGCTGACCTTCCTGGATTAATTGAAGGAGCACATGCCGGCGTTGGACTTGGACACCAATTCTTACGTCATATCGAACGTACACGTGTTATCGTGCATGTAATTGATATGTCTGGTTTAGAAGGCCGTGATCCATATGAGGATTATGTGACAATCAATGCTGAATTAAAAGAGTACAATCTGCGTTTAACAGAACGTCCACAAGTTGTTGTTGCAAACAAAATGGATATGCCAGATGCAGAAGAAAACTTACAAGCGTTTAAAGAGAAAGTAGGAGACGAAGTTCCAATCTTCCCAATCTCTGCAGTAACAAAACAAGGTGTTCGTGATCTATTATTTGAAGTAGCAAACTTAGTGGAAACAACACCAGAATTCCCAGTACATGATGTTGTAGACGAATCTGAAGCAAGTGTAATGTACAAATTTGAAACTGAAGGTGTTAAATTTGAAATTACACGTGAAAGCGACGGTACGTTTGTTATCTCTGGTTATGACATTGAGAAAACATTCAAGATGACAGACTTCTCGCGTGATGAATCTGTACGTCGTTTCGCTCGTCAAATGCGTGGTATGGGTATTGATGAAGCCCTTCGTGCACGCGGTGCAAAAGACGGGGATATTGTAAAAATTCTTGAATATGAGTTTGAATTTATCGATTAAGACTGCCAAAATACGGCAGTCTTTTTTTATATCGCAATAGTTAGATTGATATAGGAAAAAATCCCCACTAATTTAATTTTCAATTTATAATGGAAAAAAGGAGTAATTTTAAAAGAATTTTTTCATGGGGAGAAAAAGAACATGTATAAAATATTAATTGTAGAAGATGATGAGAAAATTGCGGGAATATTAGAAGAGCATTTAGAAAGGTACGGCTATCAAGCATTTAGAGCGAGCGATTTACGTCATATAAAAGATGAGTTTGTAAAAGTAAATCCTCATCTCGTGCTACTGGATATTAATTTACCGTATTTTGATGGTTTCTATTGGTGTCGTCAAATTCGTACTGTATCGAATGCGCCCATTATTTTTGTTTCTGCAAGAACAGGAGAAATGGATCAAGTAATGGCGATTGAAAATGGCGGAGATGATTACATTACGAAGCCATTCCATTTAGATATCGTAATGGCAAAGGTGAAAAGCGCACTTCGCCGTGGGTATGGTGAGTATGCTTCTGCGGCAGAGAGTGATTGTTTAGGTGTAAATGGACTGTTGTTATTTCCGTCCCAGCATATTGTTGAGTGGCAGGGGCAACAAACAGAACTGACAAAAAATGAGTTTTACTTATTAGAGTGTTTAATGAAACAGGCAAACCAATATGTAACGCGTGAAGAGCTGTTAGAAGCTCTATGGGATGAAGTAGCTTTTGTTGATGATAATACATTAACCGTAAATGTAAAGCGCGTAAGGAAGAAATTAGAGGAGTTAGGCATAAAAAATGCAATTGTAACGAAACGTGGATACGGTTACGCGCTCCTGACAGAGTGGGGCGAAGGGCATGAAGGTTAAAACGTACCTTATAGACCGCTTTTCTTTAATTTTATCTTATATTGTAAGCCTTTGTTTATTTGGACTCGTATTGCAGTTGCAAAGTATCTTAGAAAAAAGATCAATTGATTGGAGTGCGTGGTTATACGGGCTTTTATTAGGGACAGTTGTGTTTACTGTATACCTCATTTATGATTACCGAAAACGAAGTGTATTTTTAAATAGAATCGAAAAATATGTTGCTGGTGGAAATACATTACATGATTCTTTACTTATTGATGAATCTTATACACCAGAGCAAGAGATGGTCGTTGAGGCTTTCACTTTGCTAAGACAGCAATATATGAATGAAGTTCATAAACAGCATGCGAGAGAGCAACAGCAAATGATATTTATGAACCAATGGATTCACCAAATGAAAACACCAGTATCTGTTATTGAATTATTGTTGCAGAAGTTTGGTAAAGAGCATCGTGAAGCGAGAGTAACAGTTGAAAGTATTCGCGAAGAAAACAACCGCATACTAAATGGTTTAGATTTAGCATTACATATGGCAAGATTAGAGCAATTTGCAAAGGATTATAAAGTAGAAGTAGTAAATGTTATAGAGATTATTCGAGGTATTATTAATGAAAATCGAAAATCTTTCATTCAATCGTCAGTGTTTCCGAAAGTGATGTTTGAAGAAGATACTTGTATGGTTGCATCTGATAAAAAATGGCTAAGTATTGCTATAGGTCAAATTGTTGTAAATGCAATTAAGTATACAAAAATTTCAGAAGCAGAGAAAAAAGAAATTCAATTTCAAATTGAAGAGAAAGACAAAAAGGTGTTGCTACATATTAAGGACAATGGAGTTGGTATTCCAGAGCAAGATGTCAAGCGTATATTTGATCCGTTCTTTACGGGAATAAACGGCCGTAAAACGAGGGAAGCGACTGGGATGGGTTTATATATTACGAAGGAAATTTGCGATAATTTACATCATGGAATGTATGCCCAATCAGTTGTAGGAGAAGGAACGACATTCACGTTCCAATTTGCAAAAGATGAAGAATATCATACATTGATGAGAAAAATGACAAAATTGTAAGATAACAAATGGTTTTGTAAGAGAAATCACTCGTTTCTTTTTCTCATTTTTTTTATAGTAAATGTAAGAAGAAAACACATAGGGGGATTAGAAATGAGTGTTCTTGAAGTAAAAGGGTTAACGAAGGTGTACCAATCAAAAGGTTCAGTGGCAACGACCGCTTTACATGATATAAATTTTAAAATTGAGGAAGGCGAATTTGTTGGAATTATGGGGCCTTCAGGAAGCGGGAAAACAACGCTTCTGAATTTGTTAGCAACAATTGATAAACAAACATCAGGTCATGTTTACGTAAATGACGAGGAGATTAGCCAAATGCGTGCTAAAAAACTAGCGGAATTTCGTCGTACGCACTTAGGATTTATCTTTCAAGACTTTAATTTGCTTGATACGTTATCCATTAAAGAAAATATTATTTTGCCGCTTGTAATGGCAAAACGTTCTGTAAAAGAAATTGATACGAAGGTACTTGAGATTGCAAAGTTCTTAAATATTGAAGAAATCTTAAACAAAAAAGTATATGAAGTATCAGGTGGACAGCAACAACGTGCAGCAGCTGCACGAGCAATTATTCATGAACCAACATTAATTTTAGCAGACGAACCGACGGGGAACTTAGATTCTAAGTCTGCAAAATCGTTAATGGGTGCTCTGCAAGATTTACATGAACAGAAAAAAGTAACGATTGCAATGGTAACGCATGATCCAGTAGCAGCGAGTTATTGCGAACGAATTCTCTTTATACGCGATGGAGAAATTTTCTCAGAAATTCATAAAGGAAAAACAAAGCAAGCCTTTTTCCAAGAAATTTTAGATGTACTTGCGATGCTAGGAGGGGAATATCATGAACTTTCGCCAGCTCGCGCTTAATAATGTAAAAGGAAATTGGCGTAATTATAAAGCATTTCTTATTAGTAGTTGTTTATCGATTTTAGTATTTTTTATGTATGCTTCTTTTATCTATCATCCAGATGTAGTAAGCGGGAACATTAGCATGAAGGTGATGATTACAAAAGGATTAGAATCTATGAACTATATTGTTGTCATCTTCTCAGCACTCTTTATTCTATATGCTAACTCAACGTTTTTACGAGCAAGAAAGAAAGAGTTTGGTTTATTAACATTAATAGGTGGGACAAAAGTACAGCTTGGCCGTATGATTATACTAGAGCAAATGATTTTAGGTGTAATCGCAATTGTAGTAGGGATCGCTCTTGGTATGCTTTGTTCAAAGTTGTTTTTTCAAGCTTTAAGTGTATTGCTAGGTATAGATAAAACCCTTCCACTCGTTTGGAATGGAAAAGCAGTTTTGATTACAGCTAGTATATACTTCATTCTCTTTTTTATCTTATCATTGTTTGGTGTTTGGACAGTGGGACGCTTGCAAATTATTGATTTGTTAAGAGAAGCGAGAAAACAAAAAGTAGAGCCTTTTGCATTTACATGGTTATGTATCATCGGCGTATTATGCATTATTGTAGCGTATGTGCTTTGTTTCCAAGTTACATTGATGAATTTTTTGATGTATTTCTTACCAATTGTGGGACTCACAATTGCAGGGACGTATCTATTATTCACGCAAGGTAGCACTGTCGTATTAAAGGCGTTACAAAAACGAAAAAAATCTTTTTATACTTATCCAAATATGTTTGTACTTAGTAATCTCATCTATAAAATGAAAGACAATGCTCGCTTTCTCTTTGTTATTTCAATTATTACAGCTGTTGTTTCTTCCGCAATCGGTACGCTTTATGTATTCTTTCAAGATATGAGTTATAAAACAGTGGCTAGTACCCCTCATGCGATTTCATATGAGGAAAAGGGCGTAAATACGCATAATGTCATTAGTGACGAGAAAATGCAAGAGTTATTGAAAAAACACGGGTTTGAAGACGCGAGAAAAGTAACATATGTAAAACTTCCTGGAAAACAAAAATTGGCGATGTTTAATGGTGAGCATGAGATGCCTTTAAGTATTATTTCAGAAAAAGAATATAATGAAGAAGCACGTAAGCAAAAGAAAGAGGAAGTTCATAATGCACCAGGAAGCGCAACGATGGTTTTAATTGATATGATGAATGACTTTGTGAAGATAGATAGTACGAAGCCATTTGAGTTTACGCTGAACGGACAAAAACAGTCTATTAAGCTAAAGGATCCAATTTCGCAATCTGTTTTTAATGATGAAGGCTATCTCATTGTGAATGACCAAGACTTTGTGAAATATGCACAGCTCGTATCAGATGAAGAAAAGACGAAATATTACGGCTATTATATTGGAGATTGGAAAGGAACAGAGGATCTTGTAGTAGACTTGAAAAAAGAAATTGCACCAGAACAACAAGAGAATTTCCATAATTCTGTTCTTGCGTATAAAGCGATGAAGGAACAAGGGGCAATTACAATGTTCATCGGTTTCTTTGTAGCAGTACTCTTCTTCTTCTTTGCTTGTAGCATGACATACTTTAAATGGTTTAACGATAAAGAACAAGATCGTATTCAATTTAAATCATTAAAGCGAATTGGTATGACAGATAAAGAAATTCGTAAAATTGCAATTCGTCAAATGGGAGTTATATTCTTTATCCCAATTCTCATTGGTGCTATTCATAGCGGATTTGCTCTTCATACATTAGGGAAAATGCTTTATTTAGATCTATGGAAATCAGGTACGATTGTAATTGGAGCATACATTTTAGCTTCTGCGATTTACTTTATGATCGCGCAAAGAGGATATTTAAAACACGTGAAAAGCTAGGGAAACCTCTAGCTTTTTACGTATGTAGTATGTTACAGGAGGGCGATAGATGAATATTCGGCAACTAGCGATGCAAAATATAAAGGGGAATTGGCGTAATTATAAAGTGTTTTTCTTAAGCAGTTGTTTTGCGATATTTGCTTCTTATGCATATATGTCTGTCATTGTACATCCATACATGCAAGAAACGATGTGGTATCAAAACGTACGCTGGGGACTTATCATATGTAATGTTATAATTATTTCTTTTTTCGTTATATTTATTTTGTATTCTACTTCTATTTTTATAGAAGCACGTAAGAAAGAATTAGGATTATATATGTTAATGGGAGCGACGAAGTCTAACGTAATAGGAGTGATTATGACCGAGCAAATATTAATTGGAATTTTTGCTAATATTTTCGGTATTGGGCTTGGTATGATCTTTTTGAAACTCTTTTTTATGGTATTTAGTATGTTACTTCGCCTTCCGAAAGAACTCCCTGTCATATTTGACGTGAGAGCGATTGGTGTAACGTTTGTTACATATATGGTCGTTTTTATTCTGTTATCTTTTATAAGTGCTTTACGTATATGGAATATAAAAATCATTCGGTTATTGAAAGAATTTCGAACAGATAAAAAAGAGAAGAAAACTTCAAGGTGGCTTTGTTTATTCGGTTTTGCTTGTTTAGGAACGGGATATGCGTTAGCGCTACAAGTGACGATGGCAACGATAGCGTTATACTTTTTTCCTATATCTATACTTATCTTTTTTGGAACGTATTTTTCTTTTACACACGGTATTAGCCAATTGTTAGAAATGATAAAACGAAATAAAAAGATTATGTATACATATCCGTATTTATTTATAGTGAATCAATTGTCACATCGAATGAAGGAAAATGGTCGATTTTTCTTTATATTGTCCATGGCAACGACGTTTGTAGTTACGGCAACAGGTACGGTGTTCTTATATTTTTCAGGGATGCAAGATATGTGGCGAGATGGAGGAGTACACTCATTTTCTTATCTAGAAAAAGGTACTTCTTCTCATGAAGTCTTTGAGGAAGGTGCGGTTGAAAAATTATTGCATCAATATGGGTATGATGATTTTCAATATATGAGTTTTGTTGGAGTGTATGCATCTTTTCAGTCCAATAAAGGAGAAACAGAAGTTGCACCGCTTATAAAGGAAAGTGAATACAATCAAGAGGCGAGAAAACAAAAACAGAAAACGTATCATCCTAAAAAAGGAACAGTGACACTTGTTTATTATAATAAACGCAATCATCCGAATGTATATAATCAAAAAGATATTCAATTACAAGTAATGAATCAAACGTATCAATTCGCATTTAACGGTCAGAAAGAAGGGGTACAATTTAACTATCACCCTTCGCATATTAATGGTCTGTTTTTCGTCATGAATGATGAAGATTTTGCTAGTATTGCAAATAAGGTTCCGGATTCTGAAAAAATGATATATAGAGGTTATATATTATCAAATATTGAAAGTTCAAAGGAATTAAATGCAGATTTACGGAAACATATGAAACAAGATACAAATGATACATTTCGAAATAATATGGAGTTATATGTGAATATGAAAGAGTTCGGCGATATTACTCTATTTGTAGGCTCGTTCATTAGTATATTATTCTTCCTTACTTCATGTAGTATCGTATATTTTAAATGGTTTCATAATATTGCATCGGATCGTAAACAGTATGGGGCGCTCTCTAAACTTGGAATGACGAAAGAAGAAGTGTGGAAAATTTCTCGTTGGCAATTATGTATGCTATTTTTTGCGCCAATTATAGTAGGGAGTATGCACAGTGCAGTTGCGTTATATACGTTTCATAATACTGTCTTTATGGACGGATCCTTAAGAAAAGTAGGCTTATTTATTCTGTTTTACATTGCGGCATGTATCGTTTATTTCTTCTTCGCTCAAAGAGAATATAGGAAACATTTAGACTAGCAAATGCTAGTCTTTTTTAAATATTCGAAATTTATATAGAGGAATATAAATATTTATGGTATAACAGTAAGAAAACGAAAAAGAGGGGAAAGATGATGATTCGAGTTGGCTATTTAGGACCAGAAGCAACATTTACAAATATGGCGGTGAGTCGTTTTTTTCCGGAAGCAGAGCATGTACCGTATCGAACGATTCCTGATTGTATGGATGCTGCGGCAAATGGAAATGTAGATTTTGCGGTTGTACCACTAGAAAATGCAATAGAAGGGTCAGTAAATATTACTGTCGATTATCTTGTACATGAGCAGCCGCTCTGTATTGTAGGAGAAATTACAGTACCTATTCAGCAACATTTGCTTGTGCATCCACAATATGAAGAAATGTGGAAAGAAGTATACGCTGTACATTCTCATCCGCATGCGATTGCGCAGTGCCATAAATTTTTAAATGAAGAATTAAAAGGTGTAACAGTCCGTGATATGACATCGACAAGTGCGGCAGCGCAGTATGTGAAAGAACATCCAGAAGAAAGGATCGCAGCAATTGCAAATGAAGCGGCAGCGGAAAAGTATGGGTTAGCAATTGTGCAGCGTGATATTCATACGCATAAAAACAATCATACGCGTTTCCTAGTGTTACATAAAAAGAAGCAAGCGTTATTGCCGAAAAATGGTGAGAACCGCGGAGAGAAAACGACACTTATGATAACGTTACCTGCTGATTATGCGGGGGCACTTTATCAAGTGTTATCAGCTTTCGCATGGAGAAAATTAAATTTATCAAAAATTGAATCTCGTCCGATGAAAACGGGCCTTGGAAATTACTTTTTCTTAATCGATGTTGATAAGGAGTATGATGATGTATTATTGCCAGGCGTGACGATGGAGCTTGAGGCGCTTGGTTTTTCTGTTACGGTGCTAGGGAGTTATTCTTCGTATTGGTTGTAGACATAAATAAGTCCCACCAGATGATAAGGTGGGATTTTTTATGTTATTTCAATTTCGCTAAACGATCTGTTAATTGCTCACGCCAAACTTCTGCCAGCTCTGAAACGCCAAGGATTTTCTCCATCGCCTCTTTATCTTTCCGTCTATGAAAATATACTTCGTTAGAAAATAGAATAGAAACTTGACTTGGATGGCGCTCTAGTAGTTGAATCGGTGAGTCTTTCCGAACAACACCTTCTTGAAGAACACGACATAAATAGCCAGTATAACCCGTTTCTACAATGCGAGGTAAGATTCCAGGGATACCGAGACGTTTGGAAATGGTACTACATGGCACTCTACCTTGTGTGACTTGGATAATTGCTTCACCTAATTGATATGTATCACCGATGAAAACATCACGTTCTAACATATTTGTAACAGTAATATTTTCGCCAAATGTAGAGGGTGGGAGCGCTGTTTGGAATTCTTGTTCCCATAGTGCGTAATGTTCATGTGGGTAGACACAAACAGCGCGATCAGGTCCACCGTGGAATCTGAGGTCAGCTACACCATCTCCGCGAAAGCCATCTTTTGATAAAAAAGCCTCTTCTGTAAGGACTTTACAGATGCCCGTTGTCATTTCTTTATTTTCTCCATATTGCATTTGCTTCGGTTTGCCGGTACTAAAGTGAATGAGTTCGATCCCCATATGTTATCCCCCTTTATAATTGATTTCAATATTATATCACTTCATATGAAAAAGCACAGAGAGTAATATCGTTCTCTGTGTTTTTTCATCTATTCATGTACGATTGGTGTAAATGTTAATAAACAAGAAATCCGGCGCGATCCAGCGCTTCGCAGGCAGCGTTTAATTTTTCAGTGGAATCTGCTTCAATTGTATGTAAGTGGATCCCATCTGTTAATTGAGATAGATAGGATGCCTTTGTTTCTTCGATCTTTTGTAAATATTGTTCAACATCAAAGCGGTTGCTGACCATAATAGAAGCTGTTAAGTCACCGTATACAGGATGTTCTACTTTCACATCTTTAATCGTAACACCATGATCGACAAGCATTGTTAGTTCCTGGCGGACTTCATTTGGTTTATGTTGACAGACGATAACACGTTCAAAAGCTTGTTGTTTTGCTTGTGGTTTTAAATATAAATACCCTTGTGCAGTTGCAATAATTGGTTCATTTCGTGCTTTTAGTAAGGAAATATCTTGCACAATGACTTGTCTGCTGACATTTGTTTTCTTGGATAACTCACTTCCAGATAACGGTTCGTTAGCTGCAAGGAGCCACTGCAGGATGAGCTGTCTTCTTTCTTCTCCTAAAATTTTTTTTCGATCATTTTGTTTCATTATAATTTAACACCTCTATAAAATTGATTTCCAATTGTGTGTAGTGCATGAATGGTTGCATCGATATGTTCTTTTGTTGTATGACGTCCAAATGAAAAGCGGACGTATTGTTTTGCCTCTTCATACGTTTTTCCAATTGCAAGCATTGTTTTTGAAGGTTCTTGTTTGCCGACTTGACATGCGCTACCTGTTGAAATAGCGATGCCATGGCGATTACATTGTAACATTGTGTACTGACCTTCTATTCCCTTTATTGTAACCCCAATAATATGAGGTAAACAAGAAGTAGAATGACCTTCTACTTGAATTTCAAGAGGAATTGCTTGTAATTGTTCCGTAAAATAAGATCGTAATTGTTCAAAACGAGTTCCTTCTTCTTCTCGGTCATCTAATATATGTTCTGCCGCTGTTAGAAAGGAAGCAATGCCAGGCACATTAACTGTACCAGGACGAAATCCTTTTTCATGAGAGGTCCCTGGGAAGACTTGTCCCCAACGAACTTGTGGGTTTATATAGCAAGCACCTACACCTTTTGGTCCATATATTTTATGTGCAGAAACAGAAAGGCTATCAATATGCATCGCTGTAACATCAACTGGGAGTTTACCAAACGTTTGTACACAATCTGTATGAAATAAAATATGGTGTTTTTTTAGTAGGGCTCCAATTTTTGAGATAGGCTGAACGGTACCAATTTCAGAGTTACCGTGTTGAATACTTGCCAAAACTGTATCGTCTGTAATCGCTGCTTCTAAAGCTTCAAGATTAATAAGCCCGTATGAATCTACAGGAATTTCTGTAATTGTATAACCTTGGTTTGTTAATGACTGAAAGTAGCTGCGAATGGATGCGTGTTCCATTGGTGTCGTAAGAATATGTTTGCCGCTTTTTGCATTTAAGAGTGATTGGATTGCAAGATAATTAGATTCAGAACCACCGCTTGTGAAAAATACTCCTTGTTCTTTGCCTCCAATCATTTCTGCAAATGCTGCCCTGCAAACTTGTAGTAAAGATGAAGCTGTTCCTCCGATGTCGTGTAAGCTTTGTTCATTACCGAAGTATTGCTCTGCTGCTTTCGTATATGTGTCGAGCGCTCCTTTGCTCATTGGTGTTGTAGCCGCATAGTCAAGATATATCATAATGTGTAGTCCTCTCTATAGTAGAGTTACATTCGTTTTTATTTTAAAGTAGTATGAAAAATTCGTTAAACTCCTTGGTAAAAATATTACTTTCTAAAAAACTCTTGTCATTATTTTAAATCTATGTAAATATAGGTGTCAAGACAGTTGAAAAGTGTAAAGTAGGAGGCAATGATCATGCCAAGTGCAGATGTCTTAATTATTGGAAGTGGTGTTGCAGCACTTAGTGTTGCGAAAGAGATTTGTCACGAAAAGAATGTGATGATTATCACAAAAAAAACAGGGCGAAATAACAATACGCATTTAGCACAGGGCGGAATTGCAGCAGCTGTAGCTACCTATGACAATGTGAATGATCATTATGAAGATACGGTAGCGGCTGGTTGTGACTATAACAACGAGGAAGCTGCTCGATATTTAGTTGAAGAAGGACCGAAAGAGATTCGAAAGCTTATTGCAAATGGGATGAAATTTGATGGGGATGAAAAAGGGCCTCATCTTGGAAAAGAAGGCGCGCATCGAAAACGACGTATTTTACACGCTGGGGGAGATGCAACAGGAAAAAACTTATTAGAGCATTTGATTCAGGAAGTAGCTCCTTACGTTACAGTAGTGGAGCAAGAAATGGTGCTCGATTTAATAATAGAAAATGATACATGTAAGGGTGTTTTGACCCGTGATAGTGAAGGACATATACATCGTTACTATGCTGAACACACTGTATTAGCTACAGGTGGTATTGGAGGCGTGTATGCATTTACGTCTAACGATGAGACGATTACAGGTGACGGACTAGCAATCGTGTACCGAGCTGGTGGAGAGTTGGTTGATTTAGAGTTTATTCAATTTCATCCAACGATGCTCTATGTAGGTGGTCGTTGCTGCGGACTTGTTTCAGAAGCTGTACGGGGTGAAGGGGCTGTTCTGGTAAATGAAAAAGGACATCGTTTTATGCTGGACGTACATCCGCAGCACGACCTTGCACCGCGTGACGTAGTGGCACGTGCGATTCATGAACAGCTTCTTTCAGGTGAAAGTGTATACTTGGATATTTCTTCTATTCAAAACTTTGAAGAGCGTTTTCCTACTGTATCTGCATTATGCAAAAAGAATGGGATAGATGTAAAACAAAATAGAATACCAGTTGTACCTGGTGCTCATTTTCATATGGGTGGTGTGAAAACGAATTGTGACGGAGAAACATCAATTGCACGATTATATGCCGTTGGTGAAGTAGCTTGTAACGGTGTTCATGGTGCAAACCGTTTAGCGAGTAATTCGTTGCTAGAGGGACTTGTGTTCGGAAGACGAATTGGAGCGCATATTTTAGCTCATCCAGTACAAGGAAAAGAAAACGGTTATGAAAGAATTCATGAAGTATCTACAATTCCTCAATTACCAGCGAAAAAAGAGATACAAGAACAGATGATGAAATACGTAGGGATTGTACGAACAGAAACGAGCTTATTATGTGCGAAGCAATGGTTTGAACAGTATGGTGTGCACAGCATTCAACTGCAATATGGAGCTTTTACAAATGAAGATATAACAATTATGAATATGCTAACAGTTTGCCAGCTCATTACAGAAGCGGCATTGCAAAGAAAAGAGAGCATAGGTGGTCATTATCGTGGTGATTATCCAAGCAAAAATAAAATAACAAAAGAAATTATTCTTGCTAATAAAAAATTACAGCTTGTGTAATGAGGGGAAGAGGGGTCTTATGAACGCGTTAAAGGTAAGAAAAGCATTAGAAAGTTTTTTTCTAGAAGACATTGGGGAAAGAGATGTAACATCTCAGCTCATTTTTCCTGACAATTTAAAGGCAAAGGGAACATTTCTTGTAAAAGATACAGGGATATTCGCAGGGACAGCGGTAATTGAACAAGGTTTTCGATTATTAGATGAAAGTATTCAAATTGAGCTTCATAAAAAAGATGGAGATCTCGTAGAAAAAGGAGAAATTTTAGCCACTGTACAAGGCCCGATTACCTCTCTATTAACAGCAGAGCGTGTAATTTTAAATGTCATTCAAAGAATGAGCGGTATAGCAACGATGACACAAAGAGCAGTTCGGGCGTTAGAAAGTGACCATACACGTATTTGTGATACAAGAAAAACAATGCCAGGGCTTCGCATGTTTGATAAACACGCAGTCGTTTGCGGAGGAGGGTATAACCATCGCTTCGGGTTATACGATGGTGTCATGATTAAAGATAATCACATTGCTTTTGCAGGGTCTATTACAAACGCAGTCACATCTGTAAAAGAAAAACTTGGGCATATGGTGAAGGTTGAAGTGGAGACAGAGACAGAAGAACAAGTCCGAGAAGCCGTAGCTGCAGGAGCAGACATTATTATGTTCGACAACCGTACACCAGAAGAAGTGCGTGAGTTTTCTAAAATGGTTCCAAGTGCAATTGTAACAGAAGCATCAGGTGGGATTACAATTGAAAGTTTATCAAAATATGGAAAAACAGGGGTGGATTACATTTCACTCGGATTATTAACACATTCTGCAGGAGCATTAGATATTAGCTTTAATATTGAGGTTTAAGGCGAGAGGGTTAGAGGGGGAGATTATTGATGAGTATTTTAGAGAGGGTTCAACCAATCGAAACGATGTTACCAGAGCGTTATCAAACAATGTCAGTACAACAGATGGAAGAGCGTGTTCGTGAAATTAAAGAAAAACTAGGGGAAACGTTATTTATTCCAGGGCATCATTATCAAAAGGATGAGGTCGTTCAATTCTCAGATGCTGCAGGAGATTCATTGCAACTTGCACAAGTAGCGGCTAGCAATAAAGCGGCAAAATATATCGTATTTTGTGGTGTGCATTTTATGGCCGAAACAGCAGATATGTTAACGACAGATGAACAAGTCGTTATCTTACCAGATATGCGTGCTGGCTGTTCGATGGCAGATATGGCAGATATTGAACAAACAGAGCGAGCTTGGAAAGAACTTACGCAGTTATTTGGAGGTACGATGATTCCATTGACATATGTCAATTCTACAGCAGCTATTAAAGCATTTTGCGGTCGTAATGGCGGTGCCACAGTAACATCTTCTAATGCTAAAAAAATGGTGTCTTGGGCATTTACGCAAAAAGAGCGTCTTGTCTTTTTACCGGACCAGCATTTAGGAAGAAATACAGCGTATGACTTAGGGATTCCATTAGATAAAATGGCGGTTTGGGATCCGCATACAGATTCATTAGAGTACGATGGGGATATAGAAGATGTAAAGGTAATTTTATGGAAAGGGCATTGTTCGGTTCATCAAAATTTCACTGTCAAAAACATTGAAAGTGTACGGAAAAACCATCCTGATATGAATATTATTGTTCATCCAGAATGTTGTTATGAAGTGGTAGCAGCTTCTGATTATGCAGGATCGACAAAATATATTATCGATATGATTGAACAAGCACCGTCTGGGAGCAAATGGGCGATTGGTACAGAGATGAATTTAGTCAATCGAATTATTCATCAGCACCCAGATAAAGAAATCATTTCGCTAAACCCTTTTATGTGTCCTTGTTTAACGATGAATCGCATTGACTTACCACATTTATTATGGGTGTTAGAAACGATAGAAAGAGGAGAGGAAATCAATGTTATTCAGGTAGACAAACAGGTGACAAAAGAAGCAGTCCTTGCTCTAAATCGTATGTTAGAGCGTGTGTAAAAGCGACGGATTTCCGTCGCTTTTTTATTAAACATAATTAGCCAATCGTAGTCATACATTGTGTTGAGGGAATCATTGTATTTTTCATATTCGTGCAATATTGTGTATGACTAAATGGTAAGAGCAACAGTGTTAAACCATAGAGGATAGTTTCATTTTATATTATTTTTGTTTATAGATAAGTAATACAGGAGGGGGAAAATTTGAAAATTCATATCGTGCAAAAAGGGGATACCCTTTGGAAAATTGCGAAAAAGTACGGAGTAGACCTTGAAACGTTAAAAAAGGCGAATACGCAGCTTAGCAATCCCGATTTGATTATGCCAGGTATGAAAATAAAAGTACCATCTAGCAGTGTGCATGTGAAAAAAAATATGGGTGCTGGCTCAGCTCCTCCAAAAGAATATGTAAAAGAGGTACAACAAAAAGAATTTGCAGCGACACCTACGCCGCTTGGGATAGAAGATGAAGAAGAAGCACCATATCAATCTGCGCCAATTACGCAGCAACCGGCTATGCAACAAACACAAAAAGAAATACAAGTAAAGCCGCAAAAAGAAATGCCGATTCAGAAAGAAGTGCCGATTCAGAAAGAAGTGCCAATACAAAAAGAAAAACCAATTCAGAAAGAAGTACCTATTCAAAAGCCGCCAGTTGTGGAAAAACCAGCTGTAATTGAAAAGCCGCCAGTCGTGGAAAAACCAGCTGTAATTGAAAAGCCACCAGTTGTAGAAAAAGTAGAGAAACCCGCGGAAAAAGAAAGTACAAAGTTTTCAGTAAATATATTACCACAGCCACCCCAACCACCAATGAAACCTAAAAAAGACTATAAAATTTCAGATGTAATAAAAAAAGGAAGCGAGTTAATTGCTCCACAAATTCATAAGATGAAGCCTAACAATATAGTGTCGCCACAAACGAAAAAAGAAAATGTAGGAAACATAGTATCACCGCAAACAAAAAAAGAAAATGTAGGAAACATAGTATCGCCGCAAACAAAAAAAGAAAATGTAAGTAATGTTGTTTCGCCACAAGTGCAAAAGAAAAATGTAGGAAACATAGTGTCACCACAGACGAAAAAAGAAAATGTAAGTAATATTGTTTCGCCACAGGTACAAAAAGAAAATGTGGGTAATATAATGTCACCGGATGTAACAAAAGAAAAACTGGTTATTCCACAAGTAACACCACCAAATATTACGATGCCAATGATGGATAATAATCAACCGCCGAATATGATGCCGAATATGGATAATGACCAAATGCCGAACATGATGCCGAATATGGATAATAATCAAATGCCGAACATGATGCCGAATATGGATAATAACCAAATGCCGAATATGATGCCGATAATGGATAATAACCAAATGCCGAACATGATGCCGATAATGGATAATAACCAAATGCCGAACATGATGCCGATAATGGATAATAACCAAATGCCGAATATAATGCCGATAATGGATAATAACCAAATGCCGAACATGATGCCGATAATGGATAATAACCAAATGCCGAACATGATGCCGAATATGGATAATGACCAAATGCCGAACATGATGCCGATAATGGATAATAACCAAATGCCGAACATGATGCCGAATATGGATAATAACCAAATGCCGAACATGATGCCGAATATGGATAATAACCAAATGCCGAACATGATGCCGATGATGGATAATAGCCAAATGCCGAATATAATGCCGAATATGGATAATAACCAAATGCCGAATATAATGCCGAATATGGATAATAACCAAATGCCGAATATAATGCCGATAATGGATAATAACCAAATGCCGAACATGATGCCGATAATGGATAATAACCAAATGCCGAACATGATGCCGATGATGGATAATGACCAAATGCCGAACATGATGCCGATGATGGATAATAACCAACCACCGCCAATGATGCCGCAACCAATACCGATGCCATATCAATCACAAATGATGCCACAACAGTACCCATATTATCAAATGCCATATCAACCACAGCAAAATCCGTATTATCAAATGCCGTATACACAAGGTGTACCAATAATGCCGTACCAAATGCCGGTGCAACATACTTCAATGCCATATCAACCACAAACGGATAATAACATGCCGCCAATGATGCCAGCAGAAGAAGATTGTGGATGTGGTGAGGAAAGAAATTTATATAGTCCACAGCCAGGGGGGGCATACTATCCGAATTCTCCATACTACCCAACAAATCAAATTGCATATGCACCACAACCAGGTGCGGCGCTTTATCAGCCAGATCCGCCGAGAATTTTTGGAGACCCACTTGCAGAAGATGAGGAATAGAAAGAGTAGTGTTAGAAAATTCCTAGTGAAATATTAACAAGTGTAAAAACCTCCTTTGTTACTCACTATAAGAAGGAGCTTTTCGAGAGAGAAGTTCAACCTAACAAGGGGGGTTTTTATATTGAGTAAAAAGATTAAAATTATTGCCGCTTCTTTGTTAGTTACCAGTGCGTTAGCTGCATGTGGTACACCTAATAATAACAATGCGATGGATGATCGTAATGCAACTTACAATTATGAGCGTACAACGTATGATAATACACATCCACATAGAAATAATGTGACGCGTACTGATCGCTATACAGATTATGTAACATATCGAAATGGGAATAGAGTTACAGATAATGTATATGATCGTCGTAATGATGTCGGATATAACTATTATCGTGATGTGAATTATCATGGTCAAATAGCAAATCCATATCCAACGCGTAACATTACAATGAATAATTCATATATTAACAACGATGGTAAGACAGCAGAAAGAATTACAAATCGTGTTAAACGTATGAATAATGTAGATCGCGTTTCTACTGTTGTGCGAGGAAATGATGTAGTAATTGCAGTAAAACCACGTGGTGCAGTAGCAAACGAAACAGCAATGGCAAATGAAATTCGTCAAGCTGTTGCCAACGATGTGAAAAACCGTAATGTGTATGTAACTGTTAAAAATGACATGTTTGACCGTGTCGATACAGTGAATACACGTTTGCGCAATGGAACAGTAACAAACGATTTAAATCGTGATATAACAGATCTGTTCCGAGACATTCGTGATGGTCTAACTGGTACAGTGCGATAACAAAAAAGGGAAAGGTTTACGCCTTTCCTTTTTGTTTTCATAAGTATTAACATAGCGACATGGAAAATTATTCATCTATATCCTGTAATCGTTTTTTCTTAATAAAGTAACCAACAGAATAAGAAGATAAGAAGCATAAGAAAAAAATAATTCCAATAAGAAGTGCTTCCCATAATGGTCTTTCAGGACTGAAGATAACATAAATAACAACAAAGATGATTCCTACGATAGCAGAGCGTAAAACAAGTTTGTAATAAGGAGTGATTTTGATTCCCTTTTCATTTTCTTCAGAGTCAATAGAGATTCCCATTTGTAAATAGGCTAGAAGTATACTTGTTAGTATGAATAATAACCATAGCGGTGACTTTGTAATTTGATCTATTCCTTCATTGAAGCCAATATAACCTAAAATACCTATTATACCAATCGATTGAAATAAAAAGGCAATTCGTACGTTCTTTAAATTTTGAAGGATTAAACGTTCATCTTTTATTTTTTTCAATGTACTCACTCCTGTTTTACCAGATTTTTCATTATATCCATGCCTATTGTAACATATATTTTACATTAATCAATTTATATTTTACTTAAGAATCTTGAGGAATACATGTTGGTATGAAAAGTTAATAAAAATTTTTAGGATTAGCTTGCGTTTTTTGTACATTAATGTTATATTAGCAAAGCGATGAGCTAATTTACGTAAGACGAGAGATATGCTTAAGTGCTAAACACGCGGATGTGGCCGCCTGGTCTCTCGCCGTAAACGCATCAAGACGCCTGCTATGTTCAGGCGTCTTTCTTATTATATAAAGGTGAAATGAAGTTATGCATAAGAGAATTGTCGTCCAACTTCACTTTTTGGTAGGTTAAAATATCAGAATATTAGATTAATTTATTTACAAATCCCTTCAATAAGATTAAAATATAAATGGTAATATATTACACAATATAGTGACTATATGAAATGGTAAGGATGAAAAGAATATGGAAAATTTTGAATGTAAAAATACAGAGGTTGTTTTGGAGAAATTTAAATTAACAACACCTATATTTCAGGCTTTGGGAGATATAAATCGTCAACAAATTATTATGATGTTACTTGAAAATAAAAGTCTGAATGTAACTCAAATAACCGATGGAATGGGTATTTCAAGACCAGCTGTTTCTCATCATTTGAAAATTTTAAAACAGGCAGAATTAATTACAGCTGATCGAAATGGAAAAGAGATATTTTATGCTGTAAGTTCACGAGAATTTTTAAAACAAATTAAGGAGTTAATTGTAGCGGTAGAATCAAACTACTAATTTTTTTAGATTATAAGTTTACAAGTTTAAACATTTGAACTCATTTTTAGTGAAAAGGAGCAATCAAGGTGAATGGTAAGAATCGAATGTATGTATTAATGTTACTCGTTCCTTTGTTTTGGGGTGGCTCTTTTGCAACAGCGGAGCATGTTATTACAGAAATTCCACCACTTGTTGCAGCGACGATTCGTTTCACGTTAGCTGGAGTTATTTTAATAGGGATTGTTCTAGTTAAAGCTGAGTGGAATATGAGCGTGTTAAGTAAAAGCTGGAAAGGTTTATTATTTGTATCCTTAACCGGCATTTTTGGATACAATGCATTTTTCTTTATGGGACTCAATTATACTTCTACGATGAATGGCTCATTAATTATTGCCACAATGCCAGTGTTTGTTACAATGGGAGCAATTTTGTTTTTTAAAGAAACATGGAGTGTGAAAATAGCAATAAGTTTAATTTTATCCCTTATAGGTGTCATTATTGTTATTACGAAAGGCTCATTATATACACTTATATCTTTGTCGTTTAATAAAGGAGATTTATTGTTTATAGCTGCATTAGCCTGTGGAGTGTTATACAGCTTAACTGGGAAGGCAGTGATGAAGGGTGTTTCGCCTTTGTTGACGACTATGAGTATGACTGTAATAGGAGCTATTTTTCTAGCAGGTCTTTCTGTTTTTGAGGGAGGATGGGAGAAAGTTCCGGCGCTCTCTATACAAGGATGGCTTGAGATGTTGTATATGGTCGTTTGTGGAACGCTAATTGGCTATATAGTATTTAATAAAGGGGTAGAAGAAATTGGAGCAAGTAAAGCAAGTATGTATTTAAATATCACACCTATCGTTGCAACCTTAATTGCAGTTGTTTTATACAAAGCAACAATTACATGGCAACAGCTACTTGGAATGGTAATTGTGCTAGCAGGGGTTTATATTGCGACGGTTCAAACAAGTAAAAATAAAAACATGTCTCTACATGATTAAAAGAACTTGTGATATCAGAAATTTACTCTGATACTGTTTGGTGTACAAAGTGGTGATTTGTTCGAGAGTTTGCATATTTTATAATCCTCAATAAACGATATCTACTCTTCCTATGGATAAAACTTCTAATTCCGGAAAAACTACAAATAGAAGTTTTAGATTGCCTAGAAGAGGTGAGCGGAAATGAAATTCATAATGATTGCAGTTCAAGTCGTAATTGCTATGTTTTGTCTATATCATGAATCGAGTGTGATAGCTGCGGCTCCTGCATCAGAGGTTACACAAAAAGAGCCTCAAGTTACAATCTTATTAGAGCGTATGTATTTAGATGGAGAAGTAAGTGAGGAAATTTTTACTGAAAAAGTAGCAAACTTAGAACAGTTTCTACAGCAGTATAAAGAATGGCAGCTTGTCGATCGTGATGAGACACAAATTGTGTTGCAAAAAAAGGTAGATGATATTTCACCCCTGCTTAAAACGAGTGGGTATTTTGGTGTTTCTAATGAGGGAATACTGCAAATTTTTAATGGTGTGCCAAAAGAAGATAATGCGATTCATTCATTTTTTCAAATTGATATGAAAAAGCTAGAAAGTTATGAACGAGCAGAGTTAAAACGCGGTATTCGCATCAAGTCAAAAGAACGTTTTGTGAAGACAATTGAGAAAATGAAGCAGTATGCAGTGCAAAATAAGAAAAACAGCAGCTCGGGATGAGCTGCTGTTTTTCTTATTTATTTTTATCTAAAATTTGTTTTGCAATTTCATCAATTAGCATATCTTTTCCGATTGGGTTAAATGCTTTTGTGTTAAAAACTTCATTGCTTACTTCATAGACGTGATTGTTTTTTACAGCTTTATTATCTTTCCAAACAGCGCTGTTTTTGTAGTCATCGAACACTTTATCCGCTTCGCCACCAAAGTTTACGATAAACATTTGATCCGGCTGGAATGCAACAAGACCTTCTAGTGATACTTGTGCCATCGTTTGTTTTAAATCTGTGCCTTTCGTTGCAGGAAGTTTTAAGTCGTTAAAGAGAATATCACCATATCCGAAGCTACCATATACACGGAAGTTTTGTGGTGTTACAGCGAGGAACATAAAGTTCTCATCTTTTGTTTTCTCTTTAATTTTTTTAGATAAGGACTCTGCTTTTTTATCGTAGTCTGCAATCCATTTATCAGCTTTTTTCTCTTCGTCAAATAGCTTGCTTACTTCTTTAAATTTACCGCGCCAGTTTTCTAAGTTGGTTTCTAAGACAACTGTAGGTGCAACTTTTGATAGTTGATCATAAATTTTCAATTGACGATTGTTTAAAATAATTAAGTCTGGTTTTAAAGCAGTAACTGCTTCTAAATCAACTTTAGGTGCCCAGTACCAACCAACTGCTTTTACACCTTTTAGCTTTTCTTGTAAATGATCTTGGATTTTATCTTTATACGTGTTGGCAGTACCAACAGGCTTATGGCCAAGAAGTAATAATTCTTCAGATGATCCAGATAAGTCAACAATTCTTTTTGGATTTATCGGAATTTTAACTTCTCCTTTTGCATGTTTTACAACTTTTGTTTTTGGTTGTTCTTTTGTCTGTGCTTCTTCTTTTTTAGAAGAGCAACCAACAATGGCAAGAACAACAAGAATGAGAGTAAGTAGAATAGATAGATTGCGTTTCATCTTGTATGTAACCCCTTTAATTAGTATTGATAATCATTATCGACCTTGTAATATTAATTTGCTTTATATATTTCTGTCAATATTAAAAAAATGGAAAATCCAAACAGAGAACATTTGTTGGGTCAGTCTCGCTTTTCCATCATTAAATATGTTAAAATGGAATACATGATTTAAGAGGGAGAGATCGTATTTTGTTTGAATATGTTACAGGCTATGTGGAATATGTAGGGCCGGAATATGTCGTTCTTGATCATAATGGAATTGGCTATCAAATTTTCACGCCAAATCCGTATGTATTCCAAAGAAGTAAGCAAGAAATTCGTGTATATACATATCATTATGTGAGAGAAGATATTATGGCGCTTTACGGATTTAAGACACGTGAAGAGCGATTATTATTTACAAAATTGTTAGGTGTGTCAGGAATTGGGCCAAAAGGTGCGCTCGCAATTTTAGCTTCTGGTCAAACTGGACAGGTCGTGCAAGCAATTGAACATGAGGATGAAAAATTCTTAGTGAAATTCCCGGGAGTTGGAAAGAAAACAGCACGCCAAATGATTTTAGACTTAAAAGGAAAATTAGCTGATGTTGTGCCGGATGCATTTGTTGATTTATTCTCAGATGTAGAACGTTTCGATGAGAAGAAAGGTTCATCGGCTGAGCTTGACGAAGCGCTTGAAGCACTGCGTGCACTTGGCTATGCTGAACGAGAAGTAAATCGTGTTGTACCTGAGTTGTTAAAAGAATCACTTACGACGGATCAATATATTAAAAAGGCACTTAGTCTTTTACTAAATGGTAAGAGGTGAGTAGAATGGACGAACGCCTCCTTTCAGGAGAATCGGCATATGAAGATGCGGATTTAGAATATTCGTTACGGCCACAGACGCTCCGTCAGTATATTGGCCAAGATAAGGCAAAACATAATTTAGAAGTGTTTATTGAGGCGGCGAAAATGCGTGAGGAGACATTGGATCACGTACTATTATACGGACCTCCAGGACTTGGTAAAACGACGCTTGCGAATATTATCGCTAATGAAATGGGCGTTAATATTCGAACAACGTCAGGTCCAGCAATCGAGCGTCCAGGGGATTTAGCGGCAGTGTTAACGGCGCTTCAACCTGGTGATGTACTATTTATTGATGAAATTCATCGCCTGTACCGATCGATTGAAGAAGTATTATACCCAGCGATGGAGGATTTTTGCCTTGATATTGTCATTGGTAAAGGACCAACTGCAAGATCTGTAAGGCTTGATTTACCACCGTTCACATTAGTCGGTGCAACAACACGTGCAGGTGCGTTATCAGCGCCGCTTCGTGATCGTTTTGGTGTGTTATCACGATTGGAGTACTATACGGTAGATCAACTGTCAGCAATTGTAGAGCGTACAGCAGAGGTGTTTGAAGTTGAAATAGACTCATTAGCTGCTTTAGAAATTGCAAGGCGTGCGCGTGGTACGCCGCGTATCGCGAACCGATTATTAAGACGCGTGCGTGATTTTGCGCAAGTTCGAGGCAACGGAACGATTACGATGGAAATTACTCAAATGGCATTAGAGCTCTTGCAAGTCGATAAATTAGGGCTTGATCATATCGATCATAAGTTACTGCTCGGTATTATTGAAAAGTTCCGCGGTGGACCAGTTGGATTAGAGACTGTTTCAGCGACAATCGGGGAAGAATCTACGACGATTGAAGATGTATATGAACCGTATTTACTTCAAATCGGGTTTTTACAACGAACGCCAAGGGGACGCATTGTAACACCGCTTGCATATAACCATTTCGGAATGGAGATGCCAAAATTATGACGGATATGCCGAAGTTGCTTATTACGGCGGGTATCCTTCTCATTGTCGTGGGAATAGCTTGGAAGTTTATCGGAAGGCTTCCAGGCGATATTTTTGTGAAAAAAGGAAACGTTACCTTTTATTTTCCGATCATTACATGTATTGTGTTAAGTATTGTATTATCTTTTATTATGTATATAATAAATCGATTTAAATAGAAATAGGTGGCTATAGTTATGGATATTAATCTGTTTGATTTTCATTTACCGGAAGAACTTATTGCACAAACACCGCTTGAAGAGCGTGAAACATCAAGATTAATGGTGTTAGATCGTGAAACAGGTGATATCGAGCATAAGCATTTTACTGACATTCTTTCTTATTTACATGAGGGGGATTGCTTAGTTTTAAATGAAACGAAAGTTATGCCTGCTCGCCTGCATGGTGTGAAAGAAGATACAGGTGCACATATCGAAGTACTTCTTTTAAAACAAGAAGATGGTGATAAGTGGGAAACACTTGTGAAACCGGCTAAACGTGTAAAAGAAGGAACGGTTATTTCTTTTGGCGAAGGAAAGCTAAAAGCAACTTGCATTGGAACAGCTGATCAAGGTGGCCGTCAGCTTGAGTTTTCGTATGACGGTATCTTTTATGAAATTTTAGATGAACTTGGAGAAATGCCGCTTCCTCCGTATATTAAAGAAACACTAGAAGATCGTGATCGTTATCAAACGGTATATGCGAAGGAAATTGGTTCTGCAGCAGCACCGACAGCCGGGCTTCATTTTACAGAAGAGCTACTAGAAACATTGAAACAAAAAGGCGTTCACTTGGCGTTCATTACACTTCATGTTGGCCTTGGTACATTTAGACCAGTGTCTGCAGATACAATTGAAGAACACCATATGCATGCTGAGTATTATCATATGTCAGAAGAAACAGCAGAGTTGTTAAATCGTGTGAAAGAGAACGGTGGACGTATCATTACAGTTGGTACAACATCAACTCGTACATTAGAAACAATTGCTACAGATAACGATGGTAAGCTTTGCGCGGCATCTGGATGGACGGATATCTTTATGTATCCAGGTTATGAATTTAAAGCAATTGATGGTTTAATTACAAACTTCCACTTGCCAAAATCAACATTAATTATGCTTGTGAGTGCATTTGCAAATAGAGAAAATGTACTTCATGCGTATAATGAAGCAGTAAAAGAGAAATATCGTTTCTTTAGCTTCGGTGATGCGATGTTCATTGCATCTCATTCTAAAGTAGGAAACAAATAAAAAGGAGTAAATCTATGACAGCAATTCGTTATGAATTTATTAAAACATGTAAACAAACGGGTGCACGCTTAGGGCGCGTCCATACACCACACGGCTCATTTGATACACCAACATTTATGCCAGTTGGTACACTTGCGACAGTGAAAACCATGTCACCAGAAGAGTTAAAGGCAATGGATTCAGGCATTATTTTAAGTAATACGTATCATTTATGGCTTCGTCCAGGTCATGAAATTGTGCGTGAAGCAGGCGGATTACATAAATTTATGAATTGGGATCGAGCAATCTTAACAGATTCAGGTGGTTTCCAAGTATTTAGTTTAAGCGACTTCCGCCGCATTGAAGAAGAGGGCGTACATTTTCGCAATCATTTAAATGGAGACAAGTTATTCTTATCACCAGAAAAAGCGATGGAAATTCAAAATGCATTAGGTTCAGATATTATGATGGCATTTGATGAGTGTCCGCCATTCCCAGCTACTTTTGAATATATGAAAAAATCTGTAGAACGTACGAGCCGCTGGGCAGAGCGTTGTTTAAAAGCACACGAGCGTCCAGAGGATCAAGGGTTATTCGGTATTGTACAGGGTGGAGAGTTTGAAGAACTTCGTCGTCAAAGTGCGAAAGACCTTGTTTCAATGGATTTCCCTGGTTATGCGGTAGGTGGATTATCAGTTGGGGAGCCAAAGGATATTATGAACCGCGTACTTGAATTTACAACACCGCTTCTTCCGGACAATAAACCACGTTATTTAATGGGAGTAGGTTCTCCTGATTCATTAATTGACGGTGCAATTCGTGGTATTGACATGTTTGACTGCGTACTTCCAACACGTATTGCTCGAAATGGTACATGTATGACAAGCCAAGGGCGTCTTGTTGTGAAGAATGCGAAGTTTGCAAGAGACTTCGGTCCGCTTGATCCAAATTGTGATTGCTACACATGTAAAAATTATTCTCGTGCGTACATTCGTCACTTAATGAAATGTGATGAAACGTTTGGAATTCGTTTAACGTCTTATCACAACCTTCATTTTCTGTTAAACTTAATGGAGCAGGTGAGACAAGCCATTCGTGAAGATCGTCTTGGCGATTTCCGTGAAGAGTTCTTTGAGCAATATGGCTTTAATAAACCGAATGCTAAAAACTTCTAATACATAATTTAAAAGGAGGAACAAAAGATGAATCCAGGTATGATGAATATTGTCATGATCGTTGCGATGTTTGCGATTTTCTATTTCTTATTAATTCGCCCGCAACAAAAACGTCAAAAGGCAGTAGCTCAAATGCAAAGTGAATTACAAAAAGGTGATGCGATTGTAACAATCGGTGGCTTACACGGTACAATTGAATCAGTAGATGACACTACGATTGTAATTAAATCTGGTGGTTCACACTTAACATTCGATCGCAATGCGATTCGTGAAGTTGTGAAGAAGTAACAGTCAAAAGCCCTGCTAATAGCAGGGCTTTTTTAATTCGAGCGTTTCGTCATGTTAACGCCGAATATACCACCAATTGTACTTGCTCCCATCAACATAAGCTGATAGAGAAGCTGTGAGTTGGATAGGGCGTGTGAGAAACCTAAGTAGCTAACGAGAAAAACAAGAATTGTAAAGGTAAGTCCGGTTGTGAAGCCGACTAACCATCCTCTACCTTGTGCCTTTTTACCAGCGACAAAGCCAGAGATGAGAGTAGAGAGAATCGCAAATATGAAAAGAGTGATTGCCAATGCTCCTTCACTAATATTTGTGAATTTTAATAAAAGTGCAATCACCATACTTGTAACAGAGGCAAGTATTAATAAAGTGATAATGCCAAACCCAATTGCTGTAGATAACTTTTTCGTTCCATCCATGATAAATTCCTCCTTTTAATACAAGCATATTTTCACTTCTTGTAAGTTAGACTAGTTTCTTTTTTGCTGGTTAAACTACGTCGTAGAAGAAAGAAATAGAAAGGGGATTACAGATGGAACTATGGGGAATTGCTTTACGAACAGTTCTGTTATATTTTATTATGCTAATCATTTTTCGTGTTATGGGAAAGCGCGAAATCGGGGAACTAAGTATATTAGACTTGATCGTCTTCATTATGTTAGGAGAAATTGCTGTATTAGGAATTATTGAAGCTGATCGTCCTATATGGGATCAAATTGTCCCTATGATAGTAATTGTAGTAATTCAAATTGTATTAGCATATGCTTCGCTCAAAAGTGGAAAACTACGTCATTTAATCGATGGTGAACCGGCCATTATTGTTCGGAAAGGGAAAATTGATGAGAAACAAATGCGAAAGCAACGTTATAACATGGACGATTTATTAATGCAGTTAAGAGAAGAAGGAATTGGTGATATTCGCGATGTCGAATATGCTATTTTAGAAGCTTCAGGAAAACTGTCTGTATTTCATAAACAAAAGAGTAAAAAAAATAAAGATGATACCCCTATTTTTTCATTTCCACTAATTATTGATGGAGAGATGCAACAATCACATTTGCAGATGATTGAACAGTCGGAAGAATGGCTTGCGAGAAAACTGGAAAATATAGGATACAGTGATGTGACAGAAATTTCGTATTGTAGTTTTCAAAATGGCGAGTTTTTTGTGGATTTAAAAGATAAATAAGAAGCTTGCAGTGAAAAAGCAAGCTTCTTATTTATATGGTTATTTCAAAAATGATAGTTTTCTGATGATCGGGAGACGCCGTAATTCGTCTTTGTGAATGAGTTTGAAAATGAGAAGAAGCAATGTATAAAGGATGGTGGTTAATGTGATTTCCCATAATGTTTGCATGCCAAGTGAATGTGAAAAAATAATGTACTTGTGGAGGTAGAATCCGAAAGCTCCTGCAATGACAATCGCAACCCCTCCGAAAATATAATCTCTTATGTAAATTGTAAATGTAATTTTCTTTAAGACAGTTGCGTAGTGAAGGAATGTCACAGTTACAATGTTAGCAGCAATTGCGATTGCGACCCCCATCATTTGAAATTCTGGGCGCGAAGCGAGTAAGAAAATAACGAGCAGTTTTACAATGGCTCCGATAAAAGTGTTCATCATCGCGGCGCGTGCTAAGTTTAAAGCTTGTAAAACAGATGTGAGGGGACTTTGAAAATAGTGAAATAAAAAGCAAGGTGCAAGTAATTGAATGAATGCAGTTGCGCTATCTGAACCGTACATGAGAGTTAAAACAGGTGAAGCAAATACATAAAGAATAACGACCGACCAGCCTCCAGTAATTAAAGAAATTCGAAGCGCTTGTTGCAGACGATGTTCTACTAATCGATGTTGTTTTTTTGCCATTGCTTCACTAATCGATGGTACCAGTGCTGTAGAAAGAGCGTATGTAATAAAGGCTGGTAGTGATAAAAGAGGGAACGCATAGCCATTTAATATGCCGTATTGCTGCGTAGCAACTGAAGCAGCAACACCAGCTATCGCTAAGCTTTGCATAACGATAATTGGTTCGAAAAAATAAGAGACTGACCCAATTAAGCGACTCCCTGTAGTTGGAAGTGCAATTTCCATAAGCGAATGAAAAGTTTGTTTACTTTCTTTGACAGTACTTAGAAAACCGGTTCGGATGGAAAGATGTTTTTCGCGCTGAAATAAAGTGAGTAAGAATAATAAAGAAGCAACTTCTCCAAGAACAGCTGATAGCATTGCACCTGCAGCAGCGTACTCAACACCGTAAGGTAAAAATAGACGAATACATACGGCAATAATGGTAATACGGATAACTTGTTCTAACACTTGTGCATATGCGCTTGGTTTCATATTTTGTTTTCCTTGAAAATAGCCACGCAAAACAGATGAAACCGCAATAACAGGAACAACAGGTAAAATGGCCATTAACGGATAGTACGTTCTTTTATCTGTTAATAAAGTTTCAGCTAAAATAGGGGTTAGAAGCATGATTGCGATTGTTAAGATAATACTAATAACGGATGTAACAGCTAATGATACTGTTAATATTCTCTTTACTTTTTGTTTATCATTTACTGCTTCCGCTTCTGCTACGAATTTTGCAATGGCAACAGGAAGTCCGATTTGTGTTAATGTAATTGCTAAAATGAAAGTAGGGACAGCCATCATATAAAGACCGACGCCTTCTTCTCCTAAAATACGCGCCATTACAATCCGGTTTATAAACCCGAGAATTTTTGTAATAAAACCAGCTAGCATTAAAATAAATGCACCTCGTAAAAAGCTTTGTCTTGTCATGGTCTTCTCCTACCTTCTCAAAATCAATGGAATGATTTACAATAATTTATATGCACGTATGAGACAAGAATGACAAGCATTTAAGAGGATGAACATATAAAGTAAGACTTTCACTAGGAAGGAACTCTTAAAGGCAGTTATTGCTGTCCATTAGAGCGGGATGAAAAACGACTTTTCGTGCTGAAATAAAAAGGAGATGTGATAGTATGACTGAAAAAGAAGATTTGGTAGAAGCTTACCGCGGACAGTTGCAAGTCGTTTTAGAAAGCAAAGTAGAAGAATTTCAAATGATTGGCTATGACCGAGTGACAACCGAGGAGATTTGGAAATGTTTAAAAAGTAAAAAGTGGAAAAAAGTAGATAGTGATGTTAGATTATATGAACTTGTGAATGATGTGTTAACATTAACAGCAAATGAGTACATGACATATTTAACGGTAGAAGCATATCAAGAACCACTTTGGTCATTTGAAGAATATGAAAATAAATAACTGGCTGTAATTGGTTTGTTCTTCCTTTTGCAGTATAATGATAGGTATTGATAAAGAGGAATGTATATGTCAGAGATTCTAAGTAAAGGAGGTAGAAAGCAGAAAACATAACAATTTGTAGTAAGATATAGGGTTTGGTTGTACAACTAGGACGTAGAACTGAAAATTTACCTATATGGCTAGTAGCACTAGTGAAAAAGTTAAAAATTCACAGAAAGGAAGCCTACTAACTAGACAAACACATAAGTGTAGAGGAATACCTGTGAATAAACAGAAATGATTGTTACAGGAAATTGTCTAGCGTAAATGAATGATAGGATTTGTTTATGATTTTAGTAGCAGAAAGAAGGTACATATGGCAAAGCGTAGTACTAGAATTGTCGCCTTTTTTCTCATCGTATTATTAATCGGTGGAATTATTGGTGCGACAGGAAAAAACATAACAAAAGGAATTAGTCTTGGACTAGACCTTCGTGGTGGTTTTGAAATCTTGTATGAAGTAAAACCAGCGAAAAAGGGAGATAAAATTGATCGTGATGCACTTGTAAGTACAGTAGGTGCTCTTGAAAATCGTGTGAATGTTCTTGGTGTAAGTGAGCCAAATATTCAAATCGAAGGGAAAGATCGAATTCGTGTACAGCTTGCTGGTGTGAAGGATCAGCAAAAAGCACGTGAAATTTTATCTACACAAGCAAAACTTACATTCCGTGATGTGAATGATAATCTTCTCATGGACGGAACAGATTTAAAAGGCGGAGGGGCTAAGCAAACGTTTGATGATCAAGGTCGACCGAGCGTTGGACTTACATTAAAAAGTGCTGAAAAATTTCGCGAAGTAACTGAAAAAATATCTAAAATGCCGCCGCCAACAAATTTAATGGTGATTTGGCTTGATTTTGAAGAAGGAAAAGATTCTTACAAAGCAGAATCTGCAAAACCAAATCCGAAATTTTTATCAGCAGCAACAGTAAACCAAGTATTTAACCAAGCGGAAGTATCCATCGTTGGTGGAAACTTTACAGTTGAAAGTGCGAAGCAGCTTTCAGACTTATTAAACGCTGGTGCACTTCCTGTAGATTTAAAAGAAATGTATTCAACATCTGTTGGAGCAAAATTTGGTCAACAAGCATTAGAGCAAACAATTTTTGCAAGTATAATCGGGATTGCTATAATCTTCTTATTCATGCTTGTATTCTACCGTTTACCAGGACTTGTAGCGGTTATCATGTTAGGTTTATATATTTTCGTAACATTGCTTATCTTTAACTGGATGCATGCAGTCCTTACGTTACCAGGTATTGCGGCGTTAGTGCTCGGGGTTGGTATTGCGGTTGACGCAAATATCATTACATACGAGCGACTGAAGGAAGAATTACGAATTGGCAAATCAATGATGTCAGCATATCGTGCTGGTAACCATCGTTCGTTAGCGACGATTTTAGATGCAAACATTACAACAATAGCAGCAGCTGGTGTATTATTTGTTTATGGTACAAGCTCTGTAAAAGGGTTTGCAACAAGTTTAATTGTGAGTATTCTAGTCGGCTTTATTACAAACGTATTCGGTACTCGTTTCCTACTTGGATTACTTGTGAAAAGCCGTTACTTCGATAAGAAATTATCGTACTTTGGTGTGAAAGAGAAGGAAATTATTCCGTTGTCAAAAGGTTTACAACATGCACCAACGAGATTTGACCGTATTAACTTTGTAAATATTGGTCACAAGTTCTTCTTATTCTCAATTGTAGTTGTTATTGCTGGAGCAATTATACTACCAATTTTCAAAATGAATCTTGGAATTGACTTTGCAAGTGGTACACGTATGGACTTGCAGTCAAAACAAGAGATTAGTGTAGATCAAGTTCAAAAAGATTTACATGGATTGAAAATTGATGTGAAAAAAGAGGACATTGTACCGACTGGAGATGACAATAAAGGGTTTGCTGTTCGTACAATTGGTGTTTTATCGAAAGATGAAATTGCAAAGGCAAAAACATTCTTCTACGATAAATACGGGACAGATCCAAATGTAAGTACAGTTTCTCCAACAATCGGGAAAGAAATTGCACGAAATGCATTTATCGCAGTTCTGATTGCCTCAGCGGTTATCATTTTATATGTAAGTATTCGTTTCCGTTTCACATATGCATTATCTGCTGTAATCGCATTGTTACATGATGCGTTCGTTATGATTGTTGTGTTCAGTATCTTCCAATTGGAAGTAGATTTAACGTTTATTGCTGCGGTATTAACAATCATTGGTTATTCCATCAATGACTCGATTGTTACGTTTGACCGAAACCGTGAGCTATACAAGCAGAAAAAACGAATTCGCGACTTGAAAGATTTGGAAGAAATCGTAAACTCAAGTATTCGTCAAACAATTGGTCGTTCTATTAATACGGTTCTAACTGTACTGTTCCCTGTTATTGCACTGCTTATCTTTGGTAGTGAATCACTGCGCAATTTCTCACTTGCATTAATGATCGGATTAGTTGTAGGTACGTATTCTTCTGTTTTCGTTGCTTCTCAAATCTGGCTCATGCTTGAAAATCGCCGATTGAAAAAAGGAAAAGGTAAGAAGAAAGTAGAAAATGAAGTATCTGAACCACAAGTGTAAAATTTAGAACAGAACATATAAAAAGATGATGCCTTTTAGAAGGCATCTCTTTTTTCGTTTGCGGATACACTAAAGTGACACTTCTTTTAGCGCTTTTTTGCTAAAGGTTAGTAGAGCCAGTCTCGAGGAGGACTGGAGGGAAGTGTTAATTTTGCCATTATTTTCGCTACAATAAAAAGGTAGTTTGAGAAAAGAAGGGATTTCATGTATGGAAAAAGATGAACGTTTTAAACAGGCGGAGTTTGGCGCTATTGTTGGAATCGTTGGAAATATTGTCTTAGCGATTGTGAAAGCGGTAATCGGTTATATTGGGAATAGTAAGGCGCTTTTAGCAGACGCGGTTCATTCAGCATCAGATGTAGTTGGCTCGTTAGCTGTATTTTTCGGACTGCGGGCGGCGAAGCAACCGCCCGATGAAGATCATCCTTATGGGTACGGGAAAGCGGAATCGATTTCAGCGATTATTGTTGCGGTATTATTATTTATTGTAGGGATTGAAATCGCGATCTCGTCTATAAAGGCTTTCTCGCAGGACCTAGAACCACCGAAGGGGATTACAATTTTTGCGGTTATCCTTTCTATCGTGGTAAAAGAAGGAATGTTTCGGTATAAATATCGATTAGGGAAACGGGTAAACAGTGATGCAATTATTGCAAATGCATATGAGCACCGTTCAGATGTGTTTTCTTCAATTGCAGCTTTAATTGGGATTTGTGCAGCTATTATAGGGGATAAATTAGGTGTAGATTGGCTTGTATACGCCGATCCTGTTGCGGGATTATTTGTTTCTTTACTTGTTGTAAAGATGGCATGGAGTATTGGGAAAGAAGCAATCCATACAACGCTTGATCATGTCCTTCATGAGGAAGATGTTATTCCATTAAGAGAAGCAGCCCTTGGAGTAGAAGGTGTGAAAAAAATCGGCTCCCTATATGCGAGAGAGCATGGGCATTACGTTATTGTCGATATTAAAGTGTCTGTTGATCCATATATCACAGTGGAAGATGGGCATCGCATTGGGAAACATGTAAAAGAGGTGTTGATGAAACAAGATAACGTACAGAATGTGTTTGTTCATATTAATCCGTATTCTCCTGATTGAGATGAAACGAGTAAATGAACATTTGTTTATGGAGATATTCAATCTTAGTTAATAGAACTTGTATCATATTGTCACCCCTTAATCTGTCTTGTATAATGAACAGGTTAAGGGGTGATTTCGTGTTACAACCGAAGACGCGTTGGAAAGAAAAGTCATTTAATGAAGAGCAGGTAAGTGAGTTGGCAAGTAAATTGCAATTATCACCGCTTGTTACTTCGTTATTCCTCGGTAGAGGTTTAGATACAGAAGATAAGATTGTAGATTTTTTAAATACAGAAAGACAAGAATTTCACGATCCATTTTTACTTGAAGGAATGGATCGCACAGTAGATCGTGTAAAGCAAGCCATTCAAAATGGAGAACAAATTTTAATTTTTGGTGACTACGATGCCGATGGTGTAAGTAGTACGACAGTGTTATACCTTGCTCTTCAAGAACTAGGTGCGGATGTTGAGTTCTATATTCCAAACCGATTTACGGAAGGATATGGACCGAATGAAGAGGCGTTTCGCTGGGCGCACCGTGCAGGATTTTCTCTTATTATTACTGTTGATACAGGTATTGCAGCAGTTCATGAGGCGCAGGTGGCAAAAGAACTTGGCATGGACCTTATTATTACAGATCATCATGAGCCGCCGCCAGAACTTCCAGAAGCCCTTGCGATTATTCATCCGAAGCTAGAAGGCGGCGTTTATCCGTTTCATTATTTAGCGGGCGTTGGTGTTGCATTTAAAGTGGCGCATGCATTACTTGGACGTGTACCGGAGCATTTATTAGAAATTGCAGTGATTGGTACAGTAGCCGATTTAGTGTCGCTTCATGGTGAAAATAGATTGCTCGTACAGCGCGGACTGAAGCAAATGCGAATGACGAGAAATATTGGTTTAAAAGCATTGTTTAAAGTAGCAAATGTTTCACAAAGTGAGATTACAGAAGAAAGCATTGGCTTCTCAATTGCACCGCGTATTAATGCAATTGGTCGCTTAGAAGATGCGGCTCCGGCAGTTCACCTTCTTTTATCGGAGGATCCAGAAGAAGCGAAAGAGCTTGCTGAAGAAATCGATGAAATGAATAAGCTACGTAAAGATATAGTAAAGCAAATTACAGAAGAAGCGATTGCAGAGGTAGAAAACAACTATCCGCCAGAGAACAATAAAGTATTAGTGCTTGCGAAAGAAGGATGGAATCCAGGCGTAATAGGGATTGTTGCTTCTAAATTAGTAGAGCGTTTTTATCGTCCAACAATCGTGTTATGTATTGATCCGGAGAAGCAAACAGCAAAAGGATCTGCTCGTAGTATTGCAGGATTTGATTTGTTTGCGAACTTATCAGATTGTAGAGAATTGTTACCACACTTTGGTGGTCATCCAATGGCAGCGGGAATGACGCTTCATATGAATGATGTGGAGGAACTGCGCCGCCGTTTAAATGAGCAGGCAGAAGTGATCTTAACGCCTGAAGACTTTACACCGATTACAACAGTTGATGCTTTTTGTAAAGTGGAGGATGTGACGCTCTCGGCAATTGAGGAAATGCAGAAGCTCGCGCCATTTGGTGTTGGAAATCCGAAGCCGCGTATCGCAATTAGGGATGCGGAGTTAGAAAGTATTCGTGCGATTGGATCAGATGGTTCTCATTTGAAGATGGCACTTCGTAACGGACAAGCAACGTTAGATACAATTGGCTTTGGTTTTGGTAGCTACGCGAAGGAGATTTCTCCGGTTGCTACTGTCTCGGTTGTAGGAGAGGCATCAATTAATGAGTGGAATAATTTCAAGAAACCACAGCTAATGATTCAAGATATTGCAGTAGAGGCATGGCAATTATTTGATTGGCGTAGCATGCGTAATGTGGAATCAAATTTAGCAGAGCTTCCGAAAGAAAAAGTAACAATGGTGTATTTTTCTGAAGAGGTATTAAATAAGTTTTCTTTAGAAGAATATAAAGAACAACTTATGCATGCTTCAGGAGTGACTGAGCTAGATGGTCGTTATATTGTTTTGCTAGATTTACCAAAGTCAACAGATGAATTACGTGGTTTATTTCAGGTAGGCTTCCCAGCGCGAATTTATACGCTGTTTTATCAGGAGAATAATCATTTATTTAGTACGGTTCCAACAAGAGAACATTTTAAATGGTACTATTCCTTCTTACATCAAAAAGCACCATTTTCTTTAAGACAACATGGGGAACAACTATGTCGTCATAAAGGTTGGTCAAAAGATACAGTAAATTTCATGACACAGGTGTTTTTTGAGTTAGAATTTGTTACAATAAAAGACGGTGTCATTTTTATGGCAGAAGAAATGAAGAAGCGTGATTTAATTGAATCGAACACATATCGTGAGAAAATGAACCACCTTCAATTAGAAAAAGAGTTGGTTTATAGCACATATCAACAACTATATACATGGTTTGAAACGATTCGTAATCATAAAGAAGTAGAACAGTTAGGGTAAAGGCCTTGTATTTACAGACCTTTTATATCTGAGGAGGATTCAGAAATATGGATTTCAAGCAACATATCGCAATTGTACCGGATTATCCGAAAGAAGGTATCGTGTTTAAAGACATCACACCTTTAATGAACGATGGGAAAGCATACAAAGCAGCAACAGATGAAATCGTTGCTTATGCGAAAGAAAGAAATATCGACCTTGTAGTAGGCCCAGAAGCACGTGGTTTTATTATCGGTTGCCCAGTTTCTTACGCGCTAGAAGTAGGGTTTGCACCAGTTCGTAAATTAGGAAAATTACCTCGTGAAGTCATTAAAGTAGACTACGGTAAAGAGTATGGAAAAGATGTTTTAACAATCCATAAAGATGCAATTAAACCAGGTCAACGCGTATTAATTACGGATGACTTATTAGCTACAGGTGGAACAATCGAAGCGACAATTAAGCTAGTTGAAGAACTTGGTGGAGTTGTAGCAGGGATTGCATTCTTAGTAGAACTTACTTACTTAGATGGCCGCAAAATGTTAGACGGTTATGATGTATTAGTGTTAGAAAAATACTAATTATTATATAGGTAAAACTACGGCGATAGAAAAAAGTACCCGTGAATCTCTTGGAGAGGAGCGGGTACTTTTGTATAATTGTACAAAAAAGTATGGTGAAATATCTGTAAAATCTTTTCCTTTTCACAATTCACAATCATTAGGTTATAATGATAGAATAAAATTTATTCTAATGATAAGGGAAAAGTCAATTTTCAATAAAAGGTGATTCGATGGCAAATGAGCAAGTACTAACAGCTGAACAGGTACTCGAGAAAGCACGGCAATATTTAGCAGACGATGATATTGAACTAGTGGCACGCGCCTATGAATATGCGCGTGACGCACATAGTGAACAGTATAGAAAATCGGGCGAACCATATATTATTCATCCGATTCAAGTTGCAGGTATTTTAGTTGATTTACACATGGATCCATCTACAGTGTCAGCAGGTTTTTTGCATGATGTAGTAGAAGATACAGAAGTTACATTAGAGGATATTGAACGGGAATTTAATAAAGAAATTGCAATGCTTGTTGATGGGGTTACAAAGCTTGGAAAAATTAAATATAAATCTCATGAACAACAACAAGCAGAGAACCATCGCAAAATGTTTATCGCAATGGCCCAAGATATTCGTGTTATTTTAATCAAATTAGCTGACCGTCTTCATAACATGCGTACACTGAAGCATTTGCCGCAAGAAAAGCAGCGTCGTATTGCAAATGAAACGTTAGAAATCTTTGCACCTTTAGCTCATAGACTCGGAATTAATACTATTAAATGGGAGCTAGAGGATACAGCGCTTCGCTATTTAAATCCGCAGCAATACTATCGCATTGTTAACTTAATGAAGCGGAAACGCGCAGAGCGTGAAGAATATTTGGATGAAGTCATGACGGGTATTCGTGACAAACTGAAAGAAGTAGCGATTCAACCAGATATTTCAGGGCGCCCAAAACATATTTATAGTATTTATCGTAAAATGGCACTTCAAAATAAACAATTTAATGAAATTTATGATTTATTAGCTGTGCGCGTTGTTGTGAATAGTATTAAAGATTGTTATGCGGTGCTTGGTATTATCCATACATGTTGGAAACCGATGCCAGGTCGTTTTAAAGATTATATTGCTATGCCGAAAGCAAATCTATACCAATCTCTTCATACAACCGTGATTGGGCCAAAAGGTGATCCACTTGAAGTGCAAATTCGTACGAAAGAAATGCATGAAATTGCGGAGTACGGGATTGCAGCGCACTGGGCGTATAAAGAGGGAAAAGCTGCGGAAGCAACAGGTACCCTTGAGAAGAAACTAACATGGTTCCGTCAAATATTAGAATGGCAAAATGAAGCTTCTAATGCAGAAGAATTTATGGAGTCATTAAAAATTGATCTGTTCTCTGATATGGTATTCGTCTTTACACCAAAAGGCGATGTCATGGAATTACCGCTAGGTTCGGTTCCGATTGATTTTGCTTACCGTGTCCATTCAGAAATCGGGAATAAAACAATTGGTGCAAAAGTCAATGGTAAAATGGTGACACTTGATTATAAGCTGAAAACAGGTGATATCATTGAAATTTTAACATCTAAACATTCGTATGGACCAAGTCAGGACTGGGTAAAACTTGCTCAAACATCTCATGCCAAAAATAAAATTCGTCAATTTTTCAAAAAGCAACGCCGAGACGAGAATATTGAAAAAGGTCGCGAGCTTGTTGAGAAAGAAGTACGCAATTTAGAGTATGAAATGAAAGAAGTATTAGCACCTGACAATTTAAAACGAGTGGCTGAGAAATATAACTTTGCGAATGAAGAGGATATGTTTGCAGCAGTTGGATATAACGGCATTACGGCGGCACAAATTGTAACGCGTCTAACGGATAAGTTCCGCAAACAGCGTGACGAAGAACAAGATATTGTGGAAGTTAAAGAAGTTCGTAAACCGATGAAAATTAGAAAATGGGATTCAGGTGTAAAAGTAAGCGGAGCTGACAATTTATTAATCCGCTTATCGAAATGTTGTAACCCAGTACCAGGTGACGATATTGTCGGATATATTACGAAAGGTCGCGGCGTTTCTATTCACCGTCGTGATTGTGTTAATGTTCATACAGAAGAAGCTCAGGAGCGCTTGCTAGAAGTAGAGTGGGAAGGTAGTCCAGAAAAAGAGATTGAGTATAATGTTGATATTGAAATTTCTGGGTATGATCGCCGCGGCTTATTAAATGAAGTTCTGCAAGCTGTAACAGAAACAAAAACATATATTTCAGCAGTTTCAGGTAGAAGCGACCGCAATAAAATGGCAACGATCAATATGTCTATTTCGATTCGTAATTTACACCATTTGAAAAAGGTAGTAGAGCGTATTAAGAGAGTTCCAGAAATTTATGCAGTACGCCGCATGATGCATTAATAGGGAGTGTATAAAATATGAGAATTGTCTTGCAACGATCAAAAAAAGCGTCTGTTACAGTAGATGGTGAGATTGTAGGACAGATCCCGTTCGGTTTAACATTGTTAGTTGGCATCACACATGAAGATACAGAGAAGGATGCAACGTATATTGCTGAGAAGGTTGCGAATTTACGTATTTTTGAAGATGAGAACGGGAAGATGAACCATTCTGTATTAGATGTAGAGGGACAAGTTCTTTCTATTTCACAATTTACATTGTACGGAGATTGCCGTAAAGGAAGACGCCCCAACTTTATGGATGCTGCGAAACCAGACTACGCAGAGAACTTGTATGATTTCTTTAATGAAGAACTTCGTAAACAAGGACTTCACGTAGAAACAGGAAAGTTCGGTGCGATGATGGATGTATCATTGATTAATGATGGTCCGGTGACCTTAATTTTGGAAAGTAAGTAATGGTGAAGAGAGGAGAAATCCTCTCTTTTTTAGTTGAATTTGTGCTAGTGGATTATAATTTTGTTTTAGAGAAATTAGCGATATAGTATAATTTATATATTGATAAATATTTGATTTTAAGTACATATGAAAATGTATGTAAGGGGCAGGAAGTGTATGAATTGGTCGATTTTCAAAGATTCTAAACTTACTTTAGGATTTAGTGCTGCAATTCTTTTACATGTGCTGGGAGTTATATTTGCGGTAGAAAATTATGGTACTTGGGTAGTGTTTGTAATAGCAGGAATAGTTATAATGTTCTTTAGTATTCAAAGAGCTGGTTATGTATACAGAAGTAGTGTGGAATAGTCTTATCCAAGAAGATGTACGTAATAGAAAAAGCCGTTGAGGAAATAAACTTTATTTATCCCGCATTAACGGGAAGTAAGACCCTCACTTCAAAATTTCGTACGAGCAGGGAGATCAACTGCCCGTAAAAGTCCGATTGGTGAGAGCTAATACTCAGCGGGGGGATAAAGAAAACCCTCACTGATTAAAGTTTCACTTTATTTGTGAGTATAACTGGACAATTAATATGGAACAATAGAAGTAAAAACATCCATATTGATTGTGAGGGATACACGTATGCGCATGAACGAAAAAGGGCACTCTGTGACGAACGGAGCGAATCAATTATTTAATGTGAATTTCCATGAATTTATCGACAAAGAACAGAACAATACTTCTATGGAGCTTGCATCTGAATTCGGTATTTCCTTGCAAGATGTTAAGCGGTTAAAGAGGCAGATTGAACGTTCCTAAGAGACTTGACAACTGCTAGGAAGAAACGTATAGTAATTTTATATTTACATATGAAGAGAACCGATGATAGAGAAGAGTAGATGAGATACACGTGAAAAGAGAAGAAATGTCCTAGGCTGAAAACATTTCTACACGATGACTGATCGAATGACACTCTGTAGGTTTCAACTTGAACAGCTTATAGGCTCAGTAGAGGTTGAACGCAAGTTTAAGCGTTATTAAAAAAGTGGAAGCATACGTGCTTCAATTAGGGTGGCACCACGGGTATAATACTCTCGTCCCTACTGGATAATCAGTAGAGGCGGGAGTTTTTTTATTTTTGATAAGATTAAAACAATTTGAGGAGGAACTGAATATGTCTATTCAAATCCCACGCGGAACGCAAGATATTCTTCCAGGTAGCGTTGAGTTATGGCAATACATCGAAGGGCAAGCACGCGAAATTTGCCGTCGTTACAACTATAAAGAAATTCGCACACCAATTTTTGAGCACACAGAATTATTTTTACGCGGTGTTGGTGATACAACAGATATCGTGCAAAAAGAAATGTACTCATTCCAAGATCGTGGAGAGCGCAGCTTAACACTTCGTCCAGAAGGCACAGCACCTGTTGTACGTTCTTACGTTGAAAACAAAATGTATGGTGATGCAACGCAGCCAACGAAATTATATTACATCGGTCAAATGTTCCGTTATGAAAGACCACAAGCAGGTCGCTATCGTCAATTCGTACAATTCGGTATCGAAGCAATCGGTAGTAATGATCCTGCCATTGATGCAGAAGTAATTGCACTTGCTGTAGAATTCTACCGCGGCATGGGCTTAAAAAATATTAAAGTTGTCCTAAATAGTTTAGGTGATGCAGCGAGCCGTAAAGCACATCGTGAGGCATTAATCGCTCACTTTGAGCCTCGTATTGGCGAGTTCTGTTCTGACTGTCAATCTCGTTTAGAGAAAAACCCACTTCGTATTTTAGACTGTAAGAAGGATCGTGATCATGAATTAATGAGCGCAGCACCATCTATTACAGAATACTTAAACGAAGAATCAACAGTATACTATGAAAAAGTACAAGAATTATTAACGATGATGGGTGTTCCATTTGAAAAAGATCCAAATCTAGTACGTGGTTTAGATTACTATCAGCATACTGTCTTTGAAATTATGAGTGAAGCAGATGGTTTCGGTGCCATTACAACATTAAGCGGTGGTGGTCGCTATAACGGACTTGTACAAGAAATCGGTGGTCCAGAAATGCCTGGTATTGGTTTTGCGATGAGTATCGAGCGTTTAATTATGGCGCTAAAAGCTGAGAACATTGAGCTTCCAATTGAGCATAACATTGATTGTTATGTTGTAGCACTTGGGGATAAAGCGAAAGATCATGCTGCAAAAATTGCATTTGATCTTCGTAAGGCTGGGTTATCAGTTGAAAAAGATTATTTGGATCGCAAAATGAAAGCACAATTTAAATCAGCGGATCGTCTAAATGCAAAATATGTAGCTGTGTTAGGTGAAGATGAGTTAGATAAGGGTATCATTAACTTAAAAAATATGGCGACAGGTGAGCAAGAAGAAGTAGCATTAGATGTATTTGCTTCATATGTAGCAGAAAAATTAATATAGGGGGAACTCATAGTGGCTGAAAGAACACATGCATGTGGAAAAGTAACAGTAGAAGCAGTTGGACAAACGGTTCAATTAAAAGGTTGGGTACAAAAGCGCCGTGATTTAGGTGGATTAATTTTCATCGACTTACGTGACCGCACAGGTATCGTACAAGTTGTATTTAACCCAGAAACATCTAAAGAAGCACTAGAAGTAGCAGAAACAATTCGTAGCGAATACGTGCTTCACGTAGAAGGAACAGTTGTTGAGCGCGGCGCTGGTACAATTAATGACAATATGGCAACAGGACGCATTGAAGTACAGGCAACAAAAGTTAATGTATTAAATGCGGCAAAAACAACGCCAATTATTATTGCGGATGATACAGATGCATCAGAAGATGTTCGTTTAAAATATCGTTATTTAGATTTACGTCGTCCGGTTATGTATAACACATTTAAAATGCGTCACGACGTAACAAAAACAATTCGTAACTTCTTAGATTCAGAAGAGTTCTTAGAAGTTGAAACACCAATCTTAACAAAGAGTACACCAGAAGGAGCTCGTGACTATTTAGTTCCAAGCCGTGTTCATGAAGGTGAATTTTATGCATTACCTCAATCTCCGCAGCTATTTAAACAGCTTCTTATGGTCGGCGGATTTGAGCGTTACTACCAAGTAGCACGTTGTTTCCGTGATGAAGATTTACGTGCGGATCGTCAACCAGAATTCACGCAAATCGACATCGAGGCTTCATTCTTAACACAAGAAGAAATTTTAGATATGATGGAGCGCATGATGACGAAAGTTATGAAGGATGCAAAAGGTGTAGAAATTAACGCACCATTCCCTCGTATGACATATGCAGATGCGATGGCTCGCTATGGTTCTGATAAGCCGGATACGCGCTTTGCAATGGAACTTACTGATCTATCTGAATTTGCAGCAGGATGTGGCTTCAAAGTATTTACAAGCGCTGTAGAGAACGGTGGACAAGTAAAAGCAATTAATGCAAAAGGTGCAGCGAGCAAATATTCTCGTAAAGACATCGATGCATTAACTGAATTTGTAAAAGTATACGGAGCGAAAGGTTTAGCTTGGTTAAAAGTTGAAGAAGATGGCTTAAAAGGACCGATTGCGAAATTCTTCGGTGAAGAAGATGCAAGCGTACTAATGAACACATTAGAAGCGACTGCTGGTGACTTATTATTATTCGTTGCTGATAAGAAGAGTGTTGTTGCAGATAGCTTAGGAGCACTTCGTTTACGCTTAGGTAAAGAACTTGAGTTAATTGACGAAAGTAAATTTAACTTCCTATGGGTAACAGATTGGCCACTTCTTGAGTATGATGAAGATGCAGATCGCTATTTCGCAGCGCATCATCCATTCACAATGCCATTCCGTGAAGATGTGGAGCTATTAGAAACAGCACCAGAAAAAGCGCGTGCGCAAGCGTATGACCTTGTATTAAACGGTTATGAACTTGGTGGTGGATCACTTCGTATTTACGAGCGTGATGTACAAGAAAAAATGTTCAAAGCACTTGGATTTTCACAAGAAGAAGCACAAGAGCAATTTGGATTCTTATTAGAAGCATTCGAGTATGGTACACCACCACACGGCGGAATTGCATTAGGGTTAGACCGTCTTGTAATGTTACTTGCAGGTCGTACAAACCTTCGTGATACAATTGCATTCCCGAAAACAGCAAGTGCAAGCTGTTTACTAACAGATGCGCCAAGCCCGGTTGCAGGAGCGCAACTTGAAGAGCTTAACTTACAGTTAAACGTAAAAGAAGAGAAGTAAGAACGGAAGCTAGATGGGGTATACTAACCTCATCTAGTTTTTTTATGGATGCATGTATATATTTCCTGTATTCTTCGTATTGGAAATATATTTTTAGAGATTCTGTAACTTTTTCTATACAAATAGTCGGAAAAACGCTAGAATACATGGTAGACCATTTTTGTAATAGGAGTGTAGGGACGCATGTTACATCAATTTTCACGTAATGAATTAGCCTTCGGAAAAGAAGGTCTTGAAATATTAAAAAATAGTACAGTTGGCATTTTAGGAATTGGCGGCGTAGGCTCATTTGCAGCAGAAGCGTTAGCACGTTCTGGTGTAGGACGCCTTGTATTAGTTGATAAAGATGTTGTTGACATTACAAATGTGAACCGTCAAATTCACGCACTACTTTCTACTGTGGGCCGTTCAAAAGTAGAATTAATGAAAGAGCGTATCGCTGATATTAACCCAGACTGTGAAGTAATAGGATTAGAAATGTTTTATACAGATGAAACATATGAAGAATTCTTTAAACACGGTTTAGACTTTGTAGTTGATGCATCAGATACAATTACGTTTAAAATTCATTTAATTAAACAATGCTTACGACGTAAAATTAAAATCATCTCAAGTATGGGTGCAGCAAACAAAATGGACCCAACTCGTTTCCGTATTGCGGATATTTCCAAAACACATACAGATCCGATTGCGAAAGTCATTCGTACGAAACTTCGTAAAGAAGGGATTAAAAAAGGTGTAAAAGTGGTATTCTCTGATGAAAACCCAATCGTAATTCGTGAAGAGGTTCGTAAAGAAATCGTTCCAGATGAAAACGCAAAAATTCGTAAAGCGAAATTACCACCTTCTTCAAATGCATTCGTACCATCTGTGGCAGGTCTCATTATGGCAAGTCATGTTGTACGTGAACGTATAAAGAATGTAGAAGTAAAGCGTGTTGGACAAGAGTAAAAACAGAAAGCGTATATTCTATAAGGGATATACGCATTTTTATGTGGTATAAAGAGTTTAGGTGAGAAATACCCATATCGGCAGTGCGACAGATTCTAAGGCAATTAAAAGTAATAAATAATGATCGTACTGGTCCGATTGATACGAAGCAGATCTTTTCAAGCCTTTAATGGTAAAAAACCTAAAATCAAAACGAGAATCCCGAGTGTAATTTTGAAAATCGTTAATGAAATAGACAATCTCCCCTTTTTTAATAACGTATATCGTTAGGTTTATAATAACATAAAAGTTATATTTTTCCTTATTATGTTTTGAATGCATAAAAATACTCCCCACCATGTAATATGAGGTGGGGAGTATTTCAATTTTCAGCTGAGTATATAATATCTAAATTCCCGTTTTGATCGGTTTTAAAAATAGGAGCAATTTGATCTTCTTGTTCATCTACTAGCACAAGCTTTCGCGCACGATCCATAATTCGAACAAGCATTGCATAATCTTCTTCGATTGCTTGTTGTTTTTTCGTTAAATCTGCTAGTTTGACCTCTAGTTCATCGTTTGTTTTTTGTAAGGAGGCAAGCTTTGTGTGCAAGTCTTCATTTTCAATTTGTATCTTTTCTAACCCAGGATTATTGTGTCCTAAGTTTTGCAAGAATGAGATTACATCTTGCATTGTAAGAGAATGCTTGTTAGAAACAAGTTCTTCGGAAAATTCAGCATCAATTATGACTTTTCGTTTTGGTTTTAATAGTTGTTCTTTTTCCACATTTGCTTCAGAACGCTTTAACTCTTTTCTCTGCTTCTTAGCAAGTTGTACAGCATCCTCATAATTTTGCCTAACTTCAGCATTCCAGCGAAATCCACAAGCGGCAGAAGTACGGTTTAATTTATCTCCAACTTCATCGAATGCTTTTAGTTGTGTGCTGCCACTGCGAATATGTCGTAAGACGGTTTCTGCTAAAAGGAGATCATCTTCTCCTGTCCATGCATCTTGGCGTGTTTTCATAAGCGAAACCTCCATTATCATGTCGTTTTCGCTTAGATTACCCTTTTGGTTTGCTTTTATGCGAACTTTGTAATCTTTCGTACACGCCTGAAAGTGCTTGTTCAAACTTCCCAGTCGTTTTCGGCTTATAATATCGTTTATTCTTTATTTTATCCGGTAAGTATTGTTGCTCAACCCATCCATTCGGATAATCGTGTGGATATAAGTATCCGATGCCTCTACCTAGTGCTTCAGCACCTTTATAGTGACTATCTTTCAAATGACTCGGCACATCACCTGTTTGTCCGTTTCGTAAGTCGTGAAGTGCGGCATCAAGCGCTTTGTAGGCTGAATTTGATTTTGGAGAGAGACAAAGCTCAATTACGGCATTTGCAAGCGGAATACGAGCTTCTGGAAACCCGACGCGTTCTGCTGATTCAATTGCGGCGAGTGTACGTGGTCCAGCTTGCGGACTAGCAAGTCCAATATCTTCATATGCCATAATAAGAAGTCTTCTTCCGATACTTTGTAAGTCACCAGCTTCAATAAGTCGTGCTAAATAATGAAGAGCAGCATTTACGTCGCTACCTCGTACCGATTTTTGGAAAGCAGATAGGACGTCATAATGGGCATCTCCGCCTTTATCGTGAATGAAACTTTTTCTCTGTAAACATTCTTCTGCAATTTCTAATGTAATCTCTACCTTTTGCTCGTCTGTTGTAAAGCTAGATAAGACTGCAAGTTCAAGTGCGTTATAAGCAGAGCGCATATCTCCGCCAGAGGCATTTGCGAAGTGCTGAAGGGCTTCATCTGTAACAATTACATCATATTCACCTAAGCCTTTTTCTTTATCTTCCAGCGCTCGCTTTAAACCAATTGAAATATCATATTCTGTTAGAGCGTGTAATTCAAAGATTTGACATCGACTACGAATGGCAGAGTTAATGGCATGGAAAGGGTTGCTCGTTGTAGCTCCAATCAATGTAAGAAGCCCGCTTTCTAAATGTGGTAAGAGAAAGTCTTGTTTTGCTTTATCTAAGCGATGCACTTCATCTAAAATTAACATAAGATGGCGATGCAACTTTGCTTCTTGCACGACAACTTCCATATCTTTTTTATTATGAGTAACAGCGTTTAATAGGCGAAATGGCGTTCCTGTACTGCCAGCGATTGCACTAGCAATGGATGTTTTTCCAGTTCCGGGTGGGCCGTATAAAATCATCGATTGGAAATGGTTTGCTTGAACCATTCGCCATAAAATTTTCCCTTCACCAACTAAATGCTCTTGTCCAATAATTTCTTTAATATTTGTTGGACGCATTCGGTGTGCGAGTGGTTGTTTCATTGTAACCGTCTCCCTTAATATGTAATCTCATTCTATGTTAACATCTTTTGGGTAAAAAATTGAAATATGATGCTGTATAATATAAGTAATCTAAGTGAATATTTTTATTTTTCTATCGATTGAAATAATTCCCGAGTTTTTCAATCCGAATTTATGTTATCATTTTGATACACAAGTTGAAATTTCTTATAATACTATATTATGCTATAATTTCATAGGATTTTGATTTTTACATTGTGTTCTTCTTAAGAATAAAGATTTAACTAATAGAAGTGAAATTTTGAAAAGAGGTGCGAAATAGATGAAAATTTCAACGAAAGGCCGTTACGGCTTAACAATTATGATTGACCTTGCGAAAAAGTTTGGTGAGGGGCCGATTTCTTTAAAATCAATTGCGCAGGCGCATGACCTATCTGAACATTACTTAGAGCAACTAATCTCTCCGCTTCGTAACGCTCGTCTTGTAAAAAGTACACGCGGTGCATATGGTGGTTATGTCTTATCTGATCAACCGGCTAACATTACAGCAGGGGATGTAATCCGCGTGCTAGAAGGTCCGATTAGCGTTGTTGAAATGATAGAAGAGGAAGAACCAGCACAGCGCCAATTATGGATGCGTGTTCGTGATGCAGTACAAGAAGTATTAGATAGTACAACTTTAGAAGATTTAGTACGCTATGAGGAAGAAAATCATGGGGGTTATATGTTTTACATTTAATTCCTTGTGAAACGATTTGGAAAGAAGGAGATCTGATGGAACGCATTTACTTAGATCATGCTGCGACATCTCCGGCTCACCCAGAAGTAGTCGAAAAGATGATTCCATATATGACAGAGATATTTGGTAATCCGTCTAGTATTCATTTTTATGGACGACAAACGCGCCATGCGGTAGATGAAGCAAGACGCGCTTGTGCACGCAGCATCAATGCAAATCCAAATGAAATTATTTTTACAAGCGGTGGTACGGAGGCTGATAATTTAGCACTTTTAGGTGTAGCACGTGCGAATCGCAACAAAGGAAATCACATTATTACGACGCAAATTGAACATCACGCTATCTTGCATACATGTGAAGTGTTAGAGCGAGAAGGCTTCGAAGTGACATATTTACCTGTTGATGAAACGGGCCGTGTTCGAGTTTCTGATGTGAAAGAGGCGTTAACGGGTGAAACGATTCTTGTATCCGTTATGTTTGGGAATAATGAAGTTGGAACAGTTCAACCGATTACAGAAATTGGAGAACTGTTAAAAGAACACCAAGCTTATTTCCATACAGACGCTGTACAAGCCTACGGTTTAACAGCGATTGATGTGAAGACTTTGGGCATTGATTTATTATCAATCTCTGGGCATAAAATTAATGGTCCAAAAGGTGTAGGGTTTCTATATGCTAGCACAGGGGTGAAATTCGAACCGTTATTAACGGGCGGTGAACAAGAGCGAAAACGTCGTGCAGGTACTGAAAATGTACCTAGCATTGTTGGACTTCAGCATGCTGTTTTGCTTGCTGAAAAAACACGTGAGCAAAAAAATGCCCAATATGAAGAATTTAAGGATATAATGATATCTGTCTTTCAAAAAGAAGACATTACTTTCGAGGTAAACGGAAACTTAGAATATCGCTTACCGCATGTGTTTAATGTAAGTTTTACAGGAATGGATATTGAGCCGTTTCTTGTAAACTTAGATTTAGCAGGCATTGCAGTATCGAGTGGTTCTGCATGTACAGCTGGCTCTATTGATCCATCACATGTATTAGTGGCGATGTTTGGAAAAGATTCCGATCAAATACGTTCATCCGTACGTTTTAGTTTTGGACTTGGGAATACGAAAGAACAAGTGGAAAAAGCGGCGTACGAAACAGTGAAAATCGTGAAGCGATTCTCGCAAAACTAGCATAGGAGGTGACAAGATGAACAAACTACCTCACGAAACGCGTGTTGTCATCGGGATGTCCGGTGGCGTCGATTCATCTGTAGCGGCTCTTTTATTAAAAGAGCAAGGTTATGATGTAATCGGGATTTTTATGAAAAACTGGGATGATACAGACGAAAATGGTGTCTGTACAGCAACGGAAGATTATAATGATGTAATCGAAGTATGTAACCAAATCGGTATCCCATATTATGCAGTAAACTTTGAAAAACAATACTGGGATAAAGTATTTACGTACTTTTTAGATGAGTACCGAGCTGGTCGTACGCCAAACCCAGATGTAATGTGTAACAAAGAAATTAAATTTAAAGCCTTTCTAGAGCATGCGATTGCGCTTGGTGCGGATTATGTAGCAACAGGTCATTATGCACGTGTTGCTTATATCGATGGCGAATATAAAATGCTTCGCGGCGTTGATGATAATAAAGATCAAACATATTTCTTAAACCAACTAAGCCAAGAGCAACTATCAAAAACGATGTTTCCACTTGGTGAGTTAAAGAAGCCGCAAATTCGTGAAATGGCAAAAGAAGCTGGTTTAGCAACAGCGACGAAAAAAGATAGCACGGGTATTTGCTTTATTGGTGAACGTAACTTTAAAGATTTCTTAAGTAACTACTTACCAGCTCAGCCGGGTGTGATGCAAACATTATCTGGTGAAGTGAAAGGGAAACATGACGGTTTAATGTACTATACAATTGGACAACGTCATGGTCTTGGTATTGGTGGTAATGGTGATCCATGGTTTGCTGTTGGGAAAAACTTAAAAGAGAACATCTTATACGTTGATCAAGGATTCCATAACGAGCTTCTATACGGTGATGAAGTTATTGCTACTAATGTAGGATGGGTAAGCAACAGAGTAAAAGAAAAAGAATTTAAGTGCACAGCGAAATTCCGTTATCGCCAAGAAGATAATGGTGTAACGGTTCAAATTGTTGATGAGAATACTGTTCGCATTCTTTGCGATGAACCAATTCGTGCGATTACGCCAGGACAAGCGGTTGTTTTCTATAATGGAGATGAATGCCTGGGCGGTGCTACAATTGATGAAGTATATCGTAGTGGTAAGAAATTAGATTATTTAGGATAAAAGACGAGAAGCCTCTGCCGATTAGCGGTCAGAGGTTTCTTTCTTAAAGAGCGAATTTTTGTTCGCTCGGAAAATAGATTCTTTGTTATAATTTGTTGTAGAGGTGAGGAATATGTCAAATAAGCTTGAAGCAGGCATCCAATATATGCAAGAAGGAAACTGGGAAGAAGCAGCTAAAAACTTTACAGAAGCAATTGAAGAAAATCCGAAAGATGCGCTCGGATATATCAATTTCGCGAATTTATTAGATGTATTGGGCGATAGTGAGCGTGCGATTTTATTTTATAAACGTGCATTAGAACTAGATGAAAAATCCGCTACTGCCTATTATGGTCTTGGAAGCTTATATTATAGTCAAGAGCAATTTAAAGAAGCGAAAGAAATGTTTGAGCAGGCGATGCAAGCTGGCTTACAATCAGCAGATGTGACATTTATGCTTGGAATGACACAGGTGCAGCTTGGAGATGATCGTCTTGCGCTGCCATTTTTACAAAGAGCAGCTGAACTTGATGAGACAGACGTAGAAGCAGTATTCCAATGCGGATTATGCTTTGCAAGGTTAGAACATATTCAATACGCAAAACCTTATTTTGAAAAGGTATTACAAATGGATGAAGAGCATGCAGATGCGTATTATAATTTAGGTGTTACTTACGTATTTGAAGATGATAATGAGAAGGCACTTGCTTTATTTAAGAAGGCAACTGAAATTCAACCAGATCACTTTTTAGCAGGGAACGGCATTCGTTTATTAGAGCAAGAAGCTGAATAAAAGTTGTACTTTAATGTGCAGTTATCCTTCATCTCATTATAAAAAATGAGGTGGGGGTTTTACTGCTCGTTAGGGTGAGGGAAACCGGAAAGGAGAGAAAAGATGGGAAATCAACATGCAATGGATTTGTTTGAGGAAGAGAAAAAATTTATAAAAGCACAAGTTCTTCATACCATTTTCCACAACGAAGAAAACCTCTATTCCGTTGTCAGTATGAAAATCATTGAAACCAATGAAACATATGACGAAAAAAAAGTGATGATTAATGGTCATTTCCCCCGTATGCATGAAGATGAAGTATTTACATTGACAGGTCACTTTAAAGACCATCCAAAGTACGGAAAGCAATACTTAGTTGAAACATTTAAAAAAGAATTACCTCAAACAAAAACAGGTATGGTGCAATATTTAGCTAGTGATTTATTTAAAGGAATTGGGAAGCGAACAGCAGAAAAGATTGTTGACCATCTCGGAGAACATGCAATTTCTAAAATTATGGACGATCCAACTGCATTAGAAGGTGTAGTAAACAAGCAGAAAGCCCAAGAAATTTATGACACAATCATTGAACATCAAGGTCTGGAAAAGGTCATGAGCTTTTTAAATGGTTATGGTTTTGGAACGAAGCTTTCGATTAAGATTTATCAGCAATACAAAGAAATGACACTTGAAGTCATTCGAAATAATCCGTATCAGCTTATTGAAGAAGTTGATGGAATCGGTTTTGGAAGAGCTGATGATATAGGAAGAGCGCTTGGTATATCAGGGAATCATAATGACCGTGTACGTGCCGGATGTTTCTATACGCTAGAAAATGTTTCACTGCAAGATGGGCATGTATTTATGGAAAAAGGCCAACTTGTTAGAGAAACGATTTCACTTTTAAATAAGCAAGAGGGTTCTGTGACGGAAGACGATGTAGTGCAATGTATTGAAATGATGCAAGGAGAAGGGAAAGTGATTATTGAAGACGAGCGCATTTATTTAGCTTCTTTGTTTTATTCTGAAAAGGGTGTTGTCAAATCAATTCGTCGTCTCATGAATCAAGAAGAGACGCCTTCATTTCCTGAAGCAGAAGTACTATTAACGTTGGGGAAAATTGAAGAGCAGCTAAAAGTACAATATGCGCCGCTTCAGCAAGAAGCAATTCAAACTGCACTTCATAAACCGATGATGTTATTAACCGGTGGACCTGGTACAGGAAAGACAACTGTAATTAAAGGGATTGTTGAAATGTATGCTTCCTTGCATGGTTTATCATTAAACCCGAAAGATTACAGTGATGATAATCCGTTTCCGATTTTGTTAACAGCTCCGACAGGCCGTGCTGCAAAGAGAATGAGTGAGTCGACAGGGCTTCCTGCTTGTACAATTCATCGCTTACTTGGTTGGACACCAGAAGGATCTTTCCAGCGTAACGAAACGGATCCGGTGCAAGGAAAGTTACTAATTATAGATGAATTTTCAATGGTTGATATTTGGCTTGCAAATCAACTGTTTAAATCATTACCAACAAATATTCAAGTCATTATTGTAGGTGATGAAGATCAATTGCCATCAGTAGGACCTGGACAAGTGTTGAAAGATTTGTTAGATGCGGGTGCGATCCCGACAGTGAAGTTAACAGAAATTTATCGTCAAGCAGAAGGATCATCTGTTATTCAGCTTGCCCATGCGATAAAAAAAGGAACGCTCCCACCAGACTTAGCGCAAAACAAAAAAGATCGTTCGTTTATTGGTTGCTCAGGTGCTCAAATTGTTGAAGTTGTAAAGCAGGTATGTGAAAACGCAAAAACGAAAGGATTTAGCGCAAGAGATGTGCAAGTATTAGCGCCTATGTATCGCGGGCCAGCGGGGATTAATGTGTTAAATGAGGCGCTCCAAGAAGTATTTAATCCGAAAAAAGAAAAGAGTAGGGAAATTGCTTACGGTGATGTTATGTACCGAACGGGGGATAAAGTTCTTCAACTCGTAAATCAGCCGGAAAGCCAAGTGTTTAATGGTGACATTGGAGAAATTGTTTCTGTATTTTATGCGAAAGAAAATGTCGAGAAACAAGATATGGTTGTTGTTTCATTTGATGGGATTGAAGTAACGTATATAAAGCCAGATTTAAATCAAATTACACATGCGTATTGCTGCTCGATTCATAAATCACAGGGAAGTGAATTTCCAATTGTAATTATGCCGATTGTAAAGAGTTACTATCGTATGCTGCGCCGAAATTTAATTTATACAGGTATTACGAGAAGTAAAAAGTTTTTAATTATTTGCGGAGAAGAATCAGCTTTTCAATCTGGCGTGAATCGTCTCGATGATTCGATGCGGCAAACGACGTTAGCTGGTCGCTTGCAGGAATCAAAAGGAGAAGTACAAATGGTTACGATTGATGGCCAGGAGATGGATGTGGAAAACATTTCACCGTATGATTTTATGTAGCAAGGTGAGATTATATAGTGAACCTTTCAACATGTGTAACGTTATTTTGAAAGTGTAAGGCAGTTCTAGTATGTATAAATGAATGCAGTTTGGACATAATGGCGAATAGAATCTGGGAGACTGTAAGGAGATGAAAGCCATATGTTCAGTTGTCCAAATTGCAAAGGGAAAGATATTGGAAAAATAGGTGTCAACCAATTTTATTGCTGGAACTGTTATATTGAATTATCGGTTTCAAAGGGGAAAATCCATACGCATCAAGTAGAAGAAGATGGCTCGCTTAGTTCTCTTGATGATTTATTTGATGAGAATGAACGAACCATCGGATAATCAAAAGGGGGATTTACTTTGAACGTACGCAATTCATTAATCGCATTAGGTATTGGAGCTGCGGCATATCAATATGCACGTAAACAAGATATGTTTTCAAAGCGCAATATGAAAAGAGCGCGTAAAATGATTAAGTCTTATCTATAATTATTTCTACAAAGTGAAAAAACTCCCTTATTCATTAGGGAGTTTTTCATGTGCTCGTATATAAATAAAATAGTCCAATTTCAGAAAAAAGATAAGAAAGTCCGTAACATCCAACGCCGAGAACTCCGTAATACCATAGCTGTTTCGCGCGTTCTTTTCGCGTTGAACGTGTGAAAAGTCCTTTCCAAATGCCAAAGCCAATGCAAACCCATTCTAGTATCATGAATAGTGCTGAAAGAATCAACATGAACCAAACCATTTTATTCCTCCTTACCTATTTGTAAGCCTACCGAAATGCTTGTCCGTATGATGTTAAATATATGTAAGTTTTTTTAAAACAGTATGGTCCGCACGAAATTATTTTAGTCCAGTTATTTTTTTAAAGTTTTGCACATAACCTTCTCTATTTCTTTTCAAAATAAGAGGGGAGGAGGTTTTTCATTTGAAGAATCTTAAAATTATTTGGATCTATCGATTAGGATTATTGTTATTAGTGTTTCTATGTTTACTCGTTTTTTTAAAAATCAAGCCATTATGGGCGCCGATTATATTTGTTTTTAAAGTAGCGATTACACCATTTTTTATTGCTTGTTTCATTGCGTATTTACTGCATCCCTTAATTGAAAAATTACATAAAGAAGGAATGCCACGGACGCTTGCAATTTTGCTTATTTATATTCTTTTTTTCGGTGGTCTTGGCTATGGGATTTATAAAGGGACACCGATTGTTATTAATCAGTTACAGGAAATTAATAAGCAATTCCCTCAATTTCTAAAAATGTATGATTCATGGATGGATGGTGTAACAGAACAAACAGATAATTTTCCCTCGTTTATTCATGAGAAAGTAAAACAAATTTTTGTTGGAATCGAAATGAAGTTACAGGCGTTATTAAATAAAGTGATGAGTACGGCCCGCGGTGTACTTGATTCATTGCTTATCATTTTCTTAATTCCGTTCATTGTATTTTACATACTGAAAGATTATGGGGAATTTTATCATATTTTTTGGAAGTTGATTCCGAGTAAATGGCGTGGTACAGGACAAGTATTGGCAAAAGAAATTGATAAGTCATTAGGGAGCTATATTCGCGGGCAATTATTTGTTTGTTTAATTTTAGGGAGTGTGTCCGCCCTTGCATTTTGGTTTATCGGTATGAAGTATCCTTTACTGCTTGGTATCATTGTTGGAATTACCGATATTATTCCTTACTTTGGACCAATTTTAGGGGCGATTCCAACATTGATGATTGCAGCAACGATATCCACAAATCTTTTTATTAAAGCGGGTATAGCTCTTGCTATTTTACAATTCGTTGAAAGTAATATTTTATCGCCGTATATTGTTGGGAAATCGCTTCGTATGCATCCGGTTGTGATTATGTTGGCATTGCTTGTTGGGGGAGAAATAGGTGGGATTGTCGGTCTTTTGATATCAGTGCCTATTTTAGCTGTGATTCGAACAGTCGTTGTTCATATAAAGCCGCTCTGGAAACATTGACAAATGGAAACGGATTCGCTACAATTTTGGCATATAGCATAAACTTATATAAGTTTATATAATAAATGTATAGTATATGATTTTAAATTGATGACGGAACGAGTATGTCACAGTCCATTTTTAGAGAGAAACTTCCATCGGCTGAAAGAAGTTTTAAATGAAGGGTGACAGAACGCTAATCCTGAGAGCAGCTAATCCCTGCCGTCTTGCCACGTTACGGCGCCATGAGGTGATGAACCGAGATTGTAAAGATCGGTTCATAATTAGGGTGGTATCGCGAGTTAACTCTCGTCCCTTTTATAGGGACGGGAGTTTTTTGTTTTTATGGAATTTCTTAAAGGAGGAAATATAGATGAAACAATTAACAGGAGCACAAATTCGTCAAATGTTTTTAGACTTTTTCGAGGAAAAAGGGCATGCAATTGAACCAAGTGCATCATTAGTTCCGCATGAGGATCCATCTCTTTTATGGATCAACAGTGGTGTAGCAACATTAAAGAAATACTTTGATGGCCGTGTAATCCCGCAAAACCCACGTATTACGAATGCACAAAAATCAATTCGTACAAATGATATTGAAAACGTTGGGAAAACAGCTCGTCACCATACATTCTTTGAAATGTTAGGAAACTTCTCAATTGGTGACTACTTTAAAGAAGAAGCAATTACATGGGCTTGGGAATTCTTAACAAGCGATAAATGGATTGGATTCGATAAAGAGTTACTATCTGTTACAATTCATCCAGAAGATGATGAAGCATTTGCAATTTGGAATGAGAAAATGGGTGTTCCGAAAGAGCGCATTATTCGTTTAGAAGAAAACTTCTGGGATATTGGTGAAGGCCCAAGTGGACCGAACACAGAAATTTTCTATGACCGTGGTGAAGCTTACGGCAATGATTTTAGTGACCCAGAATTATATCCAGGTGGAGAAAATGAGCGTTATTTAGAAGTGTGGAACCTTGTATTCTCTCAATTTAACCATAATCCAGATGGCTCATATACGCCACTTCCAAAGAAAAACATCGATACAGGGATGGGTCTAGAGCGTATGACATCTATCGTTCAAGATGTACCTACAAACTTTGATACAGACCTATTTATGCCAATGATTGGTGCAACAGAATCAATCTCTGGTGAGAAGTATCGCAATGGCGATGTAGAAAAAGATATGGCGTTTAAAGTGATCGCTGACCACATTCGTACAGTAACATTCGCTGTAGGTGATGGTGCTCTCCCTTCTAATGAAGGCCGTGGTTATGTATTACGTCGCTTATTACGCCGCGCTGTACGTTATGCGAAGAAATTAAACATTAACCGTCCATTCATGTTTGAATTAGTACCGGTTGTTGGCGAAGTAATGAAAGATTTCTATCCAGAAGTTCTTGAAAAGAAAGATTTCATTGCAAAAGTTGTAAAAAATGAAGAAGAGCGTTTCCATGAAACTCTTCATGATGGCGAAGCAATTTTAGCAGAAGTAATTGCAAAAGCGAAAGAAGAAAAAACAACTGTTATTTCTGGAGTAGACGCGTTCCGTCTATACGACACATACGGCTTCCCGATTGAATTAACAGAAGAATATGCAGAAGAAGCTGGTATGACAGTTGATAATGAAGGCTTTGAAGCTGAAATGGAAAAACAACGTGAGCGTGCACGTGCTGCTCGTCAAGACGTTGATTCTATGCAAGTTCAAGGTGGCGTACTTGGAGAAATTAAAGTAGCGAGTGAATTCGTTGGTTATGGTACAGTTGCGGTAGAAAGTAATGTTGTTGCGCTTGTGAAAAATGGCGAGTATACAGATAGCTTACAAGCAGGAGAAGAAGGACAATTAATGCTTGATGTAACACCATTCTATGCTGAGAGCGGTGGACAAATCGCAGACCGCGGTTATCTTCTTGCTGACGGTGTAAAAGTCCTTGTAAAAGACGTACAAAAAGCACCAAATGGTCAAAACTTACACAAAGTAGTTGTAGAAGAAGGTACATTAACAAAAGAAGCAGCTGTAAAAGCTGTTATTGATACGAAGAACCGTAGCAGTGTTGTGAAAAACCATACAGCAACTCACCTATTGCATCAGGCACTAAAAGATGTACTTGGAACACATGTTAACCAAGCTGGTTCTCTTGTAACATCAGAACGCTTGCGCTTTGACTTCTCTCACTTCGGTCAAGTACAAGCTGACGAATTAGAAAAAATTGAGCGTATTGTAAACGAGAAAATTTGGGAAAGTATTGATGTTGAGATTTCTCAAAAAGCAATTGAAGAAGCAAAAGAAATGGGTGCAATGGCATTATTCGGTGAAAAATACGGAGATGTTGTACGCGTTGTCCAAGTTGGGGATTACAGCTTAGAACTTTGTGGTGGTTGTCACGTTGATAACACAGCATCTATCGGTATTTTCAAAATTGTTGCTGAGTCTGGTATCGGAGCAGGAACGCGTCGTATTGAGGCAGTAACTGGTAAATCTGCATATGAGTTAATGAACGACCAAGTAGGTTTATTAAAAGAAGCTGCAGGGAAAATGAAAACAAATCCGAAAGATATTTTAACAAGAGTAGATGGTCTGTTTGCTGAAGTGAAACAACTTCAGAAAGAGAATGAATCCCTTGCTGCTAAATTAAGTAACATTGAAGCAGGAAGCTTAACAGATTCAGTGCTTACAGTTGATGGAGTGAATGTATTAGCAACAAAAGTAAATGTGGCAGACATGAATAACTTACGTACAATGATGGATGACCTGAAAAATAAATTAGAGTCTGCAGTCGTTGTATTAGCAGCTGTAAATGATGATAAAGTGAATATTCTAGCAGGTGTAACGAAAGATTTAATCGAACAAGGTTACCATGCAGGTAAACTTGTGAAAGAAGTTGCTTCTCGCTGCGGTGGTGGCGGTGGTGGCCGTCCTGACATGGCTCAAGCAGGCGGTAAAAACCCAGCGCAAGTGGATGAAGCTTTAGCATTTGTAGAAGAGTACGTTAAATCTGTTTCAAAATAAAGAGAGAGTAGTGTACAATAGTAGGGAGAGGAGAAATTCTTCTCCCTATACTTACTACTTATAAGTGAGGTGCTTAAAATGGACGGTTTTGATAAAACAATGAAGTTTAACTTTCAAGATGAAAAACAGAGTGTCCATGTAAATGATGTACTTTTAACTGTGTATGATGCACTTCAAGAAAAAGGCTATAATCCGATTAACCAAATTGTCGGTTATTTATTAAGTGGAGACCCAGCATACATACCTCGTCATAAAGATGCACGAAGCATTATTCGCAAGTTAGAACGTGATGAATTGATTGAAGAGCTTGTGAAGTCTTATTTGAAACAACATCGTGAGGAGTAGTTTATGCGGATATTAGGTTTAGATGTTGGTACAAAAACAGTCGGTGTTGCGATTAGCGACGAAATGGGCTGGACAGCACAAGGCTTAGAAACGATTAAAATCAATGAAGAACGAGAAATTTTCGGTTTTGATCGGGTTTCTGAGTTAGTAAAACAGTACAATGTGGACAAGATAGTAGTAGGATTGCCCAAAAACATGAATGGTACGATTGGTCCACGTGGTGAAGCGTGTCAGCGATATGCTGAAAGTTTGCGTGAACTTCTGCAATTAGAAGTTGTATTGTGGGACGAGCGTCTGTCAACAATGGCAGCGGAACGTCTTCTTATTTCGGCTGATGTAAGTCGAAAGAAGCGGAAGCAAGTTATCGATAAGATGGCGGCAGTCGTGATTTTACAAGGATATTTAGATAGTAAATAAGAGGTGACCAAAATGGAAGAAAATCAAATTACAATTGTAGACGAAAAAGGAAACGAACATTTATGTGAAATTATTTTCACTTTTGATGCTGAAAAATTTGGGAATAAATCTTATGTAGTCTTCTCACCAATTGGTGAAGTTGATGAAGATGGAGATCCAATTTACGATGCAATGGCATATGAGCAAAACGAAGAAGAGTCAGGTGGAACATTACTTCCAATCGAATCTGAAGAAGAGTGGGAAATGGTACAAGAAATGTTTAACACGCTTGCTGAAGAAGAAGAGGACGAAGAGTAATTTAGGTGAAAAGATGGACTGTACATACTACAGACCATCTTTTTTTGTATTCTTGTGCAAAATGACAGATTTTTTGTCGAAACTACATAATTGTTTATAGTATAATGAGACGGATTGTATAAAACAAAAACTATCTGCAAATGAATGAGTTTTGCTTTGGGTTTGTAGGGCATTGTATAGAGGGAGTACATATGGTCTACAATGGAATAAGGAGGAAGAATTTTGATAGAGAATCAAGTAAAGAAGAAATGTAGACGTAGTTTTCTAATTGCGATTATTGCGCTACTCGTAGTCTGCGGGTCTGTCTATGTGTATATTTCATCTGCGTTACAACCAGTTGATAGCGAGAATAAAAAAGAGATTGAAGTAGAGATTCCAAAAGGTTCATCTACAAGTAAAATTGGAGAGATTTTGGAAGAAAAAGGCGCAATTAAAAACGGTACAGTATTTAGTTTTTATGCAAAAGCAAAATCTAAAAATTTGCAAGCTGGTACCTATTTATTGAACTCGTCAATGAATGTAGAAGAAGTAATGGAACAAATGTCATCAGGTAATGTACATCGCCCAGTTGCTTATAAACTGACGATTAAAGAAGGCGCACAAGTTGTTGAGATTGCCGATATCATTGCGAAAGAACTGAAATGGAATAAAGATGATGTTGTGCGTCAATTAAACGATAAGGCATTTATTCAAAAGATGCAGCAAAAGTATCCGGTATTATTAACGAACAAAATTTTTGATGGGAATATTAAATATCCATTAGAAGGTTATTTATATCCAGCAACGTATTCTTTCTATAAAAAAGATACGACTTTAGAAGAAATTGTAACGCCGATGCTTGAAAAAACGAATGCATTAATTGTTCAAAATGAGGCGAAAATGAAAGAGAAGAAGTGGGATGTTCATCAGCTTTTAACATTGTCTTCACTCATTGAAGAAGAGGCGACTGGTTTTACAGACCGTCAAAAAATTTCTAGTGTCTTTTACAATCGTTTAGCTAAAGGGATGCCACTCCAAACAGATCCGACAGTATTATATGCACTTGGAAAGCATAAACAACGTGTATTGTATGAAGATTTAAAAGTAAATTCACCTTATAATACATATGTTGTAAAAGGGTTACCTGTTGGTCCGATTGCTAACTCTGGTAAGCATTCTGTGCAAGCAGCGTTAGAACCAGCGCGAACAGATTATTATTATTTCTTAGCAGCACCAAGCGGTGAAGTGTATTATGCGAAAACGTTAGAAGAACATAATGCATTGAAACAAAAATATATTACACAAAAGAAATGAAAATAGGAGGGAGCGCGAAAAGGGTCGCATATCCCTCTTTTTTATGGTAAAATATATCGGGTTAAAAACTGGAAGAAGAATCGTTTTTAATATCAAAACGGGACGTACAAGCTAAGGATGAAGCTGGCTTGTATTTTTATTGCATTCTATGTGTGAAAAGACAAAGACTGACACGTCATAGAGGCACTTCTCCATGTAAATAAGGAGGACTATTTATGGAGGATGCAGTTAACGAATACCTATTATCATTTATCGATCCAAAAGATGAACTGATTCTTGAAATGGAACAGTATGCAAGCGAAAATCATGTGCCGATTATGGATCGTCTTGGAATGGAATTTATGTTGCAATTTTTACGTTTAATTGGACCGACAAGCATATTAGAGCTTGGAACAGCAATCGGTTATTCTAGCATTCGTATGATGCAAGCTATTCCAAATTCCCGAATTGTGACAGTAGAACGCAATAGCGATCGATATGAAAAAGCACTTGAATATATAGAGCGTTCTCCTGTAAAAGAACGTATTTCCGTTATTTATGGTGATGCACTAGAAACAGGCGAGCAAGTGAAAGAACATGGAACATTTGATGTTATTTTTATTGATGCCGCAAAAGGACAATATCGTCGCTTTTTTGACTTATATGAACCGTTATTAAATCCGGGTGGTGTGATTATTTCGGATAATGTTATGTACCATGGACTTGTAACGACAAAAGAGAAAATCGAAAATAGACGTACACGTGGTTTGATTCGTCGTATTAAGACGTATAATGAATGGCTTATGAACCATGAAGGATATGATACAACCATTTTTCCAATTGGTGATGGAGTAGCCGTGAGTAAAAAGAGAGGGTGACGAAGGTATGAAAAAACCTGAATTGTTAGTAACGCCAAGAACATTGGCGGATATTGAACCTCTTGCAAAAGCAGGGGCAAGTGCCGTAATGATCGGTGAACAAAAATTTGGTTTACGTTTAGCAGGGGAATTCTCACGTGATGATGTGAAAGAAGCTGTGAGCATTGCGCATGAAAATGGTATGAAAGTATATGTAGCGATGAACGCTATGTTTCATAACGACAAAGTAGAAGAATTAAAAGACTACGTTGCATTCCTACAAGAAGTACATGTAGATGCGGTTGTTTTTGGAGATCCAGCAGTATTAATGACTGTACGTGAAGTAGCACCAAATATGCAAATGCACTGGAATACAGAAACAACAGCAACAAACTGGTTCACATGTAACTATTGGGGTCGAAAAGGCGCAAAACGTGCGGTACTTGCACGTGAATTAAGTTTAGATGAAATTGTTGAATTAAAAGAAAATGCTGAAGTCGAAGTGGAAGTACAAATTCACGGTATGACATGTATGTTCCAATCAAAACGTTCATTAGTAGGAAACTACTTTGAGTATCAAGATCGTAATCTAGAAATTGAGAAGAAAAAGTATGAAGAGAATATGTTCTTGCATGATCCAGAGCGTAATAACAAATATCCAATTTATGAGGATGCAAATGGTACTCATATTATGAGCCCAAATGATATTTGTTTCATTGATGAGTTAGATGAACTAATCGATGCTGAAATTGATAGCTTGAAAATTGACGGCGTATTAAAAAGCTCTGCGTATATTATTGAAGTAACAAAGAAATATCGTAAAGCTATTGATTTATGTGTAGAAGATCGCGATGCGTATTATGACATGAAAGACGATTTATATAAAGAGATAGAAGGAATACAACCAGTAAATCGTCCGTTAGATACAGGATTCTTCTTTAAAGAAACGGTTTACTAAACGAGGAGGGTGTAGGATATGACTGTACAAGAAATTTCACGAGTAATCGATGGAAAACGCGTTATTGTGAAAAAACCTGAACTGTTAATCCCTGCAGGTAATTTAGAAAAATTAAAAGTAGCTATTCATTACGGTGCAGATGCTGTATATTTAGGTGGACAAGAATTCGGTCTTCGTTCAAATGCAGGGAACTTTACGCTAGAAGAAATGGCAGAAGGCGTAGAATTTGCAAAGAAATACGGTGCGAAAATATATGTAACAACAAATATCTTTGCACACAATGAAAACATGGATGGATTAGAAGATTATTTAAGAGGGATTGAAAAAGCTGGTGTAACAGGTATTATTGTTGCAGACCCTCTTATTATTGAGACGTGTAAACGTGTAGCACCTTCTGTTGAAGTACATTTAAGTACACAGCAGTCTCTATCCAATTGGAAAGCAGCGCAGTATTGGAAAGAAGAAGGCTTGCATCGTCTTGTATTAGCTCGTGAAGTCGGCTATGAAGAAATGAAGGAAATTAAGGAAAACGTTGATATTGAAATTGAAGCGTTCGTCCATGGGGCAATGTGTATTGCATACTCTGGAAGATGTACATTAAGTAACCATATGACAGCACGTGACTCGAACCGTGGTGGTTGTTGCCAGTCTTGTCGTTGGGATTATGACTTAGTTCAAACAGTATCACAACATAAAGAAGCAGAAGAACTTCCTTTATTCCAAGAAGGTGATGCACACTTTGCAATGAGTCCAAAAGACTTAAACTTGATCCTTTCGATTCCGAAAATGATTGAAATTGGTATTGATAGCTTGAAGGTTGAAGGACGCATGAAATCTATCCATTACGTGGCAACAGTAGCAACTGTGTACCGTAAAGTAATTGATGCGTATTGTGCAGATCCTGATAACTTTGAGTTTAAACAAGAATGGTTAGATGAGCTTGATAAATGTGCAAATCGTGATACAGCGCCTGCGTTCTTTGAAGGCGTTCCAGGATACCAAGAACAAATGTATGGAAATCATAGTAAGAAAACAACGTATGATTTTGCTGGTTTAGTGTTAGATTATAATGAAGAAACAGGCATTGTTACGTTAGAGCAGCGCAATTACTTCAAACCAGGACATGAAGTTGAGTTCTTTGGGCCAGAAATAGAAAACTTTACACAAACGGTGGAGAAAATTTGGGATGAGGATGGAAACGAATTAGATGCGGCGAGACATCCGTTGCAAATCGTGAAATTCAAAGTGGATCAACCAGTGTATGTGAATAATATGATGCGAAAAAGCATACATCAATAAGAAAGAGTGGTAGTCGAATGGGGACGAATAAGCCGGTTGTAATTGGAATTGCTGGTGGTTCAGGATCAGGTAAAACAAGTGTAACAAAAGCAATTTTTGATCAATTTCAAGGTCATTCCATTTTAATTTTGGAGCAAGATTATTATTATAAAGATCAAAGCCATTTGCCAATGGAAGAGCGTTTAAAAACAAATTACGATCATCCGTTAGCATTTGATAATGACTTATTAATTGAGCACTTACATCAGTTGCTTGCATATAAGCCGGTTGAGAAACCCGTATATGATTATACATTGCATACACGCTCAGATGAGATTATTCCAGTAGAACCAAAAGATGTAATTATTTTAGAAGGGATTCTAATCTTAGAAGACCCACGTCTTTGCGATTTAATGGATATTAAAGTGTTTGTTGATACGGACGCTGACCTTCGTATTTTACGTCGTATGCAACGTGATATAAAAGAGCGCGGTCGTACAATGGATTCCGTTATTGAGCAATACGTAAATGTTGTACGCCCAATGCATAATCAATTTATTGAGCCTTCTAAGAAATTTGCGGATATTATTATCCCAGAAGGTGGACAAAATCATGTTGCAATTGATATTATGGTTACAAAAATTGCAACAATTCTTGAAGAAAAAGTGAATTTGTAATAGCATAGTAAAAGATATCCGATAGGAAGGGATTTTTTCCCTTCCTATCGAATACAATGAAACATGCCAACCTCATCTATCTATAGATGAGGGCATATTTATATGAACTTTCCATACATATCTTCTTTATATGAGGAAGAATTGGAAAAAACACGGGGTTGTATGTGACAACTCCGCTAGTGCGTGTGTGCTAGAAACCTCCGCTATAAAGATAAAGCGGAGGAGTTTTCATATTGAACTCCTCTTTTTTTCGGGGGATTGGTATATAAAAGGAGTGGAAAACATGGCAACAGAAAAAACATACCCTATGACGCAAGAGGGTAAACAAAAATTAGAAAACGAACTTGAGCAATTAAAAACAGTAAGACGTAAAGAAGTTGTAGAACGTATTAAAATCGCGCGTAGCTTCGGTGATCTTTCTGAGAACTCGGAGTACGATGCAGCGAAAGATGAGCAAGCATTCGTAGAAGGTCGTATTACACAACTTGAAAATATGATTCGTAACGCAGTTATCATTGAAGATAATGGTGAAGAATCTACAGTTGTAACATTAGGTAAAACAGTAACATTTAAAGAATTACCAGATGGAGACGAAGAAGCTTACACAATCGTTGGTAGCGCAGAAGCAGATCCATTTGAAGGAAGAATTTCTAACGATTCTCCAATTGCAAAAAGCTTACTAGGTAAGCAAATTGGTGAAAAAGTAGCAATCCAAACACCAGGCGGAGAAATGCAAGTAGAGATTATCTCTGTAAAATAATAGAAAAGGTTCACTCCTAGAGTGGACCTTTTTTATTATTTCGCTCTTTTATTATCCCATTACTCCCCAGGATTCTGAGTGAAAACTGCAGAGTAAGTAAGGACTACTGAAGTTGCTCAAAATTCAGGTTTAAATGTGGAAACTTAGAAATCAGTTTTTGAAAAATATGCAAAGCAACCTGTCAGCCAATAAAAAACAATTACATCATATAGGAATGAATAACATTTCGCTTTGTATAAAAGGACTAACACCTCGTCTAAACTGAAAAAAGACGAGGTGTTTTTGTATGAAAATTAAGAAGAGAATTATCATCATTTTACTATGCTTTACATGCACGATGCTTTTATTACTTGGTAGGTTAGCGCAAATACAACTTGTAGCGACGGAATCATTTACAGATAGGCATATTAATTTGATTGAAAAAAGTGTCACACAACGTACACAAGCAGTCACAGTAGATGATGGTAGGGGGCATTTTATTGATCGGAATGGAGAAGATCTTGGAGAAGAAAGATATCCAGTTTTAATTGTTTTTCCATTTTTACAAATAAAAAATGACATGTTACAAAAAATTGCGCATATCATTGGTGTGTCAAGGCAAGACATAAATCTGCAAATGAAAGGCAAACGAAAACCATTTATATTTCGAAGAGGTGATAAACCGTTTCAATTAACGAAAGAACAGATGGAAAAGGTGAACCGCACGGATATGTTAGGCATGGTCGCAACTGAAGTAAGAATAAAACAATCATCTGAAGCAGAGCATCTTATCGGTGTAGTCGGGGAAAATGAGAAGGAATTTAAAAAACGATATGAGGGACTAAAACAAATATCTAGCCAAACACCGATTGGTATTTCTGGATTACAGCAATCGTTTGATGAGTTTTTAATGACTGATGGTGAAACGAAAGTGCTGTATCAAGTAGATAGACAGGGGGAACCGATTTTTGGAAAACGTGCGAAATATAGATCTCCTGGAAATCCCTTTTATCCCGTTACGATTCAAACAACGATAGAAAAATCGTTGCAACAAAAAGCAGAAGAACTCGTGCAGAAACATGGAATCAAAAAAGGGGGAATCGTATTACTTGATGTAAATGCAAGTGAAATTGTAGCAATGGTGAGTAAACCGTCCTTGCAGATGAACAATCAAAATACATATAAGAAAAGAATAGAAAACCAAATGCTAACACCGCATTTTCCTGGTTCTGTTTTTAAAACAGTTATTGCGGCTGCAGCAATCGATAATGATATGATTCAATCTCATCGTAAGTTTAACTGTGATACAGATCCGTATGGAGAAAATACCCCGCAGGTTATGATGGGGAAGTTAAGCTTTACAGAAAGTTTTGCTAGGAGTTGTAACAGGACATTTGCAGTGCTTGGTGACGAATTGATGCAAAAAGATAAACATGTAATGGAAACGTATTTAGAGGCGCTAGGAGCGAGTAGGGCGGTAGGATGGAAAGGGAAAGTATTTCATACGCCTAGGTTTAAACAATTGATAGAAGAGAAAAAAGCAATCGTTTGGAATGGGGAAGAAAATAAGGTAAGTCACAAAGCAATCGCTCAAACGGCGATTGGGCAAAAAGATGTCAGAATATCCCCTTTAGCTGTGGCAAATATGATGGCGACGATCGCAAGGAATGGAGAGAAGAGAGAAGTAAAAGCTGTAAAAGAAATACGTTACAAAAATGGAACAAAATTTTTAAATTTTGAAGATCATAAACTGGAGGGGCGACAACTCTCTTATCGTACAGTGAAACAAGTGCAATCTTTATTAAGGAAAGTCGTAACGATGAAAAAAGGAACAGGTGCTACTTTTCAGTCATTACCAGTATCTGTTGCTGGAAAAACTGGGACGGCACAAACAGGAAAAGAAGATCGCGTAAATCGTTGGTTTGCGGGTTATTTTCCGTACGAAACCCCAAGATATGCGCTAGTAGTTGTTGATTTAGAAACGAATAATAAAGAAAATACTGTAACACCGATTTTTAAAGAACTTGTAGAAGAGATTGTTCACTTGGAAAACAGAAGGTAATCTTGCAATTTATTATCAAATGTTTTCATTTCGTGAAAATATTACTGTAGTTGTTCAACCTTTTAAGATTTAATGTTACAATAACAAGTAGGAAAAACTGCATGGAGGTTTGAAGAATGGCAGGAGGATCTAGATTCCAACAGAAACAACAAAAACGTCGTCAAAACGGTGTTTTAAATATTGCGATTGCTATCGTGTTGTTAGCAGTACTTGTTGTAGCGTACCAAGTATTCTTTACTTCTGATACAACAGAACAAGCGTCTTCTCAAGACAAAAAAGTATCTCAGGAAACGAAGAAAGAAAATAAAGCTGAGAAAAAGAATGAGAAAGAAGAACAAGCGAAAATAGACGAGCAGAAGAAGAAAGAGGAAGAAGAGAAGAAAAAGGCTGAAGAAGAGAAACAAAAAGCTGAGGAAGAAGCAAAAGCAAATGAAAAAGTACCAGCTGAAAAAACACAGTCAAACGCAACAGATGCGTACACAAATCCTTCTTGGAAGCCAGTAGGTACAACGCAAGGTGCGACACCTGCGATGACATTTAAAATAGGCTCAGCAGATTGGAATGAAATGAAACAAGCAATTTCCTCTGCAATTGAGGTTCCGGTGGAGCAACTAACTGTTCACCGTATTGGAAATAACGGTAAGCAAAAAGCATACGGTAATGTCCAAGATAAACAAAGCGGTAAAAGATATTATGTAAATATTGATTGGGTAGAAAATGAAGGCTGGAAACCAGTACTTGTTCAAACTCTAAACTAAAAAAGAGAAAGGTTCTTAAGAACCTTTCTCTTTTTTAGTTAGCGTAATTTTTTTAATTTGAAATGAACAACTGCACTATAATAAGGTCTCTTGCTTTCAGGATCCATAACCATTTGATGAGAAATATGATGAACTTCCAGCATAAGTGCTTTGTTATTGTCAATTTGCTCGTTAATTTTCTTTTCTAAGGAAACTAAGTTTGATGCTTCAAAAAATTCTACTTTATCTTCCAGCATTTCAAAGGTAAATGACACAAAAAACGCTCCTCTCCATATAATCAATTTAAGTGTAACAAAGAAAAGAAGGAAATACCATTTCCGTTTCAATTGACATTTTTGTAAAGAAAGCATATCATACTGATAAAACCGATAAGAAAAAGGGGAATTTTATATGGGTACAGAATTTAACGGTTTATTTGATGAGTGGGCTCATACGTACGATTCATTCGTACAAGGCGAAGATATACAATATAAAGAAGTTTTCGCTCGTTATGAGGAGATTTTAGAGGATGTAGTAAACAAATCATTTGGAAATGTATTAGAATTTGGTGTTGGTACTGGCAATTTAACAAATAAATTATTAGTTGCTGGCCATACTGTTTACGGCATAGAGCCGTCACGTGAAATGCGTGCTATTGCAAAAGAAAAATTACCGAAAGAATTTTCAATTACAGAGGGAGATTTTCTGGAGTTTGATGTCCCAGATGCTATTGATACCATTGTAAGCACCTATGCATTTCATCACCTAACAGATGATGAAAAAGATGTGGCAATTGCGAAATATAGTCAATTGCTTCATAAAGGTGGTAAAATAGTGTTTGCTGATACGATATTTGCAGATCAAGAAGCGTATGATAAAACTGTTGAAACCGCAAAACAAAGAGGGTTCCATCAGCTAGCCAATGATTTGCAAACAGAATACTACACACGTATTCCAATCATGCAATCTATTTTTGAAAACAATGGCTTCCATGTAACATTCACGAGATTAAATCATTTCGTTTGGGTAATGGAGGCAACTAAGCAATAGAAAGAGGGATTAGATTGAGAATTGCTGTAATTGGAGCAATGGAAGAAGAAGTACGTATTTTACGTGACAAATTAGAACAGGCAGAAACAGAAACTGTTGCAGGTTGTGAATTTACGAAAGGGACATTAGCAGGACATGAAGTAATCTTGTTAAAGTCTGGTATTGGTAAAGTAAATGCAGCGATGTCAACGACAATTTTATTAGAGAGATATCAGCCTGAAAAAGTAATTAATACAGGTTCAGCTGGTGGATTCCACCAATCTTTAAATGTTGGGGATGTTGTTATTTCAACAGAAGTTCGCCATCATGACGTGGATGTAACTGCGTTTGATTACGAATATGGTCAAGTGCCAGGGATGCCACCAGGATTTAAAGCTGATGAAGCATTAATAGCACTAGCAGAAAAATGTATGAAATCAGAAGAGAACATTCAAGTTGTGAAAGGAATGATTGCAACAGGAGATTCATTTATGAGTGATCCAAACCGAGTTGCAGCAATCCGTGATAAATTTGAAAATCTTTACGCAGTAGAAATGGAAGCAGCAGCGGTTGCGCAAGTTTGTCATCAATACAAAGTTCCATTTGTAATTATTCGTGCACTTTCTGATATTGCTGGTAAAGAATCAAACGTTTCATTTGATCAATTTTTAGATCAAGCAGCTCTTCATTCTACGAACTTTATTATAAAAGTACTAGAAGAGTTAAAGTAATGTAACAAAAAGGCAACTGTCTCATATAAAGAAAATACATACAGTTGCCTTTTCTTTATTGGCAAATAAGGAGGAGAACACGGTGAAGGTGTATCGCGGGATTCATGAATTAATCGGTCATACACCGATTGTAGAAATTACTCGGTTTTCACTTCCAGAGGGCGTTCGTTTATTTGCAAAGCTTGAATTTTATAATCCAGGTGGAAGCGTGAAAGATCGTTTAGGAAGAGAATTGATTGAAGATGCACTAGCAAAAGGACTTGTTGCGCAAGGTGGAACGCTTATCGAACCAACTGCAGGAAATACCGGTATTGGACTGGCACTTGCTGCACTAGAGCATGATTTACATGTTATAGTTTGTGTACCAGAAAAATTTAGCGTTGAAAAACAAGAGTTAATGAAAGCGCTCGGTGCAACGGTTGTGCATACACCTACTGAACAAGGGATGACAGGTGCAATTGCGAAGGCAAAAGAATTAGTAAAAGAAATTCCAAACTCATATTCTCCAAGTCAATTTGCAAATGAAGCAAATCCACGTGCCTATTTCAAAACATTAGGACCTGAGCTGTGGGAAGCGCTAGATGGAGAGATTAACATATTTGTGGCAGGTGCAGGTACTGGGGGTACATTTATGGGAACTGCGTCTTATTTAAAAGAACAAAACCGTGAGATTAAAACGGTGATTGTAGAACCGGAAGGATCTATTTTAAATGGTGGTGAAGCAGGTTCACATGAAACAGAGGGAATCGGTCTTGAATTTATTCCATCATTTTTAAAGCCATCATATTTTGATGCAATTCATACTATTTCTGATCGAAATGCATTTAAACGTGTGAAAGAGTTAGCGCAGAAAGAAGGGCTTCTTGTAGGTAGTTCTTCGGGAGCGGCATTTCATGCAAGCTTATTAGAAGCTGAAAAGGCAAAATCAGGTACAAACATTGTAACGATTTTTCCAGATAGCAGTGAGCGTTACTTAAGTAAAGATATATACAAAGGGTGGGAATAAAAATGAGAGCAAAAACAAAGTTAATTCATGGTATTCGCATAGGAGAACCTTCAACTGGATCTGTGAACGTACCAATTTATCAAACAAGTACGTATAAACAAGAAGCGGTTGGTAAACACCAAGGATACGAATATTCACGTACAGGAAATCCAACACGTGCAGCATTAGAAGAAATGATTGCAGTGCTAGAAAATGGTCATGCGGGATTTGCATTTGGATCAGGGATGGCTGCTATTACAGCAACGATTATGTTATTCTCAAAAGGAGATCATGTCATTTTAACAGATGACGTATACGGCGGAACATATCGTGTAATTACAAAAGTATTGAATCGATTTGGTATTGAACATACATTTGTAGATACAACAAATGTAGATGAAGTAGCAGAAGCAGTTCGTCCAAACACGAAAGCAATTTATGTAGAAACACCAACAAATCCACTATTAAAAATTACAGATATTAAGCAAATTTCTACATTTGCAAAAGAGAAAGGTTTACTAACAATTATTGATAATACATTCATGACGCCATACTGGCAGTCACCAATTTCTTTAGGAGCAGATATTGTGCTTCATAGTGCAACGAAATATTTAGGGGGACATAGCGATGTTGTTGCCGGACTAGTTGTTGTTAATAGCTCACAATTAGCAGAAGATCTTCATTTCGTTCAAAATTCAACAGGTGGCATTCTTGGACCGCAAGACAGCTTTTTATTACTTCGTGGTTTAAAAACATTAGGAATTCGTATGGAAGAGCATGAAACAAATTCACGCGCGATTGCTGAGTTTTTAAACAATCATCCAAAAGTAAATAAAGTATACTATCCAGGCCTTGAAGCACATCCAAATCATGCATTAGCGAAAGAGCAAGCTGGTGGATACGGTGCAATTATTTCATTTGATGTAGACAGCGAAGAAACGCTAAATAAAGTACTTGAGAAAGTACAGTACTTTACACTTGCTGAAAGTTTAGGAGCAGTAGAAAGCTTAATTTCTATTCCAGCACAAATGACTCACGCATCTATCCCAGCAGATCGCCGTAATGAGTTAGGAATTACCGATACATTAATCCGCATTTCTGTCGGCATTGAAGATGGGGAAGACTTAATTGAAGATTTAGCACAGGCTTTAGCATAATGGAAAAGCACTGCTCAAAGAGGGCGGTGCTTTTTTAAGGTTAATTTGTGAACTTTTTCACAAATTAGACACACACAAATAAAAATATTTCGTGTATAGTAAAAGCAAGAAATGATGCTTCACACATATATTTGTGAAATGTTTCACAAATAATAGAATTCATGTAGGAAAAGTAACTCTATTTTTTTTACGCTAATAAGGACTCATTAAGGCCGTGAGGGACTCTTTAAGACCAAGTAGCAGAATAGGAGGAATTTACATGGTAGTCAAAGAGAAAGTTGTAAATGAAATGCAAGAAATAACAGAGATGATTGACACGTTGGTGAAGAATGGTCAGGAAGCTTTACGAGCATTAGAGAATTTTACACAAGAGCAAATTGACGACATTGTACATGAAATGGCACTTGCGGGTGTAGACCAACATATGCCACTTGCAAAAATGGCTGTTGAGGAAACAGGGCGCGGTGTATATGAAGATAAATGTATCAAAAATATTTTTGCCACTGAATATATTTGGCACAGTATGAAAAAAGATAAAACAGTAGGAATCATTCATGAGGATCCCCATGAAGAAATGATAGAAATTGCAGAACCAGTCGGTGTAGTTGCTGGGGTAACACCAGTAACGAATCCAACTTCGACAACGATGTTTAAAGCGTTAATCGCAATGAAAACAAGAAATCCAATTATCTTTGCATTTCATCCTTCCGCACAAAATTGTTCGATTGCAGCGGCTAAAACGTTATATGATGCAGCAGTGAAGGCGGGGGCGCCAAATGGCTGTATTCAATGGGTTGATAAACCTTCTGTTGAGGCGACAAAGCAATTAATGAATCATGAAGGTGTTGCACTCGTTCTAGCAACTGGAGGCGCGGGGATGGTGAAATCAGCGTATTCTACTGGTAAACCAGCCTTAGGCGTAGGACCTGGAAACGTACCTTGTTATATAGAAAAATCTGCACATGTAAAACGTGCTGTAAATGATTTAATTTTATCAAAAACATTTGATAACGGTATGATTTGTGCTTCTGAACAAGCAATCATTGTAGACAAAGAAATTTACAATCATGTGAAAGAAGAAATGATAGCAAATAATTGTTACTTTGTAACAGAAGATGAACGGAAAAAATTAGAGAAACTTGTCATTAATGAAAATACATGTGCAGTAAATAGTGATATTGTTGGGAAATCAGCATATTATATTGCGGCATTAGTGGGAATTACTGTACCAGAAGATACAAAAATGCTGGTTGCTGAAGTTAAAGGCGTAGGTGCTGATTACCCACTATCTCGTGAAAAACTAAGCCCGGTATTAGCTTGTGTAAAAGCGAATTCACTGGAAGAAGGATTTACATATTGTGAAGGTATGTTAGATCTTGGTGGTTTAGGACATTCAGCAGTTATTCATTCGACAAATAAAGAAGTACAAAAACAATTTGGTTTACGTATGAAAGCGTGCCGTCTCATTGTAAATGCTCCGTCATCACAAGGCGGAATTGGTGATATATATAATGCATTTATTCCATCACTTACACTTGGATGCGGTTCATATGGAAAGAACTCTGTTTCTCAAAACGTAACGGCAACACATCTATTAAATATAAAAAGACTTGCAAGTAGAAAAAAGAATATGCAGTGGTTCAAATTACCACCTAAAATTTATTTTGAAAAGCATGCGACAGGATATTTAGAAAATATGCCGAATATTTCACGAGCATTTATTGTAACGGATCCTGGAATGGTTGAGCATGGATATGTCGATACAGTAACGCACTATTTACGTAAACATACAAATGATGTAAAGGTGGAAGTATTCTTTGAAGTAGAGCCAGATCCATCAGATGAAACGGTATTTAAAGGTGCCGAAATGATGAGAAGCTTCAAGCCGGATGTGATAATCGCTCTTGGTGGTGGATCGGCAATGGATGCAGCAAAAGGAATGTGGCTCTTCTATGAGCATCCAGAAACAACATTCTTTGGCATTAAGCAGAAGTTTTTAGATATAAGAAAACGTACATGTAAATATCCGAAACTTGGAAACAAGGCGCAATTTGTTGCAATCCCAACAACATCAGGAACAGGATCAGAAGTGACACCATTTGCGGTTATTACAGATAAAAAGAACAATATAAAATATCCGCTTGCTGATTATGAATTAACACCAGATGTAGCGATTGTTGATCCACAATTTGTGATGACAGTACCTCCGCATATAACTGCAGATACTGGAATGGATGTATTAACACATGCCATTGAAGCGTACGTGTCTATTATGGCAAATGATTATACAGATGGTTTAGCATTAAAAGCAATTGATCTTGTATTTAAATATTTACCAAGAGCATACACAGACGGGAATGATGAAGAGGCACGTGAGAAAATGCATAACGCTTCTGCAATTGCTGGAATGGCGTTTGCCAATGCATTTCTTGGTATTAATCATAGCTTGGCACATAAAATTGGACCGGAATTTCATATTCCACACGGTCGTGCCAATGCAATCTTAATGCCGCACGTCATTCGTTATAATGCAATCAAACCGAGAAAACATGCATTGTTCCCAAAATATGAGCACTTTGTTGCTGACGAACGTTATGCACATATCGCGAGAATGCTTGGTCTTCCAGCAAGTACAATGGAAGAAGGTGTGGAATCATTAGTACAAGCAATTATTGCTCTTGGAAAAGAATTAAATATAAATATGAGCATTGCTGGACAAGGTGTGGAACAAGAAGCATTTGAAGAGGTTGTTGGCACGTTAGCAGAAAGAGCTTTCGAAGATCAGTGCACAACAGCAAATCCTAAATTACCCCTTATTTCAGAGTTAAAAGAAGTATATATGCAGGCATACAAAGGTGTGTAATGAATGAGAAAGAGCCACTAGAAATGCGGCTCTTTTTCCTTTGGAAAACTTCTCCCTCATTGGCTGCATTTACTTGTCTCAGAGACTATTAGAATATGATAGAGTGAGAGGGAGGAGTGGTAGAAGTATGAAAGAATTACAACAGAAAATAGCAGATTATATTCGCTTCGGTCAAGTTCTTCTTGCACTAGCCACATTTTTAATGATTGGTTTATTGATTCCGAATGGAGGAAGAGAAACTGTGCAATCCTTTGCAATGATGGGTGTTATTGTTTTGTTTCTAGGACTGTCATTTTTCTTTTTCAAGCGTGTTAAAGCGCTGCGTGACAAGTTAGAGGAGAACGAATATGAATCAAATTAATAGATGAAACGCTATGAAAAGAGAGTATCTTTTTGTAGCGTTTTTTTGTATAAGTAAAATTTTGCAGAAAATGTATGTGTTTAATATTGACAATGATAATTGTTATCAATTAAAGTAGAATGGTAGTTAATGATTATCATTATCAATTAGAGGTGAAGAAATGAAAAAATATATAGCGCTGTTTACAGCGATTTGTTCTATTTTTTTCTTACTGATTGGTTGCGGTACAAAGGAAAACGAAAAAGCGTCCGCAACAAAAACAGACAAAGACAAAAAACAAATCGAAATTACAGACTTCTCAGACAGAAAAGTAACATTTGATAAAGCACCAAAAAGTTTTGCCACATTGAGTGTTGGTGATATGGATATAATTCATGCATTAGGTGGTGAAATTATTGGTCGCCCAGATACGAAGTTACCACTTTCAGATGAATTAAAGAAAGCACAAGTAATTGGGAATGCGCATCAACCAAACTTTGAGCAAATTGCTAGCTTAAAGCCAGATCTTCTTGTAGCAAATAACGGATTTCAAAAAAGTATCCCAACGGTTGAGGGGCAAGGTACAAAAGTAATGATTTCCTCTGCAAACTCCGTAAAAGATATTCAGAAGAGTATTAACATATATGGAACGCTAATGCAGAAAGAAGATAAAGCAAAAGAATTAAATCAAAAAATAAATGATCAAATGAAAAAATATGAGAAAAAGAGCAATGTAAAAGCATTGTTAGTTTACGGAGCACCAGGTACATATTTAGCAGCATTACCAAATTCTTTATCAGGTGATATTTTAGAAAAAATAGGTGGTAAGAACATTGCTACTGAGTTTCCTAAAATGAAAGAATATCCGCAGTACGCACAATTAAGCGTAGAACGTATTATTGAAGCGAATCCAGATGTGATCTTCTTAATTACACACGGCGACCCTGAAGGTGTAAAAAAAGCATTTGAAGGGGAAATGATGAAAAATGAAGCATGGAAAAATTTAGAGGCAGTGAAACAAAACCGCGTGGTTATTTTACCGCCTCATTTATTCGGTTCAAATCCTGGAACGAAAGTAACGGAAGCAATGGACTTTATGTATAAAAGTATACAAGATGTAAGGAAATGATGAACATGCAGAGTGATGCAGTAGTAAAAGAAAAGGTACATCCTTTTGCAAAGAAAAGATGGGTCTTGACGGTTAGTTTAACTTCATTAACCGCCCTTGCCTTTTTTTATGGACTTGTTGCAGGGAGTTTATCCTTTTCATTACAGGACATTGCAGGAGGTATACAAGATGAAAATTCGACAGTACACCGAATTGTGTGGGATCTTCGAATACCACGTGTACTCGTTGGATTTATTGTAGGAACATGCTTAGCCGCCTCGGGATCTTTATTGCAAGGGGTTATGCGAAACCCCCTTGCTGATCCTGGGGTTATCGGGGTTTCATCAGGAGCAGGGCTCGTTGCAATCGTTATTATGATTTTATTTCCACAACATATGGCATTTCTTCCGCTAGGAGCATTTTTAGGAGCGTTCATTACAGCGATGGTGATTTACGCTTTATCATGGCAAAAAGGAGCACCTCCATCTCGAATTGTGTTAGTCGGTGTTTCGATAAATGCGCTAATTGGTGCCGCAACTTCAGCGTTAATGTTACTCCATAGCGATAAAGTACAATCTGTATTACCGTGGCTCGCAGGTGGAATTGGCGGTGTAAGTTGGGCGCATTTTCATATGATTATTTATTATGCAATCTTCGCTATTATTTTAGCTTTCATTGGTATTAAACACATTCGCGTGCTTATGCTTGGAGATGAAATGGCAAAGTTACTTGGACACAATGTAGAACGTAGTCGTTTTTTCTTAATCGTAGTAAGCACACTATTAGCTGGAATTGCGGTAAGTGTTTCTGGACTTATTGGGTTTGTGGGATTAGTAGTTCCTCACATGTTACGTTTGTTAGTCGGAAATGATTATCGGTATTTATTACCGTTATCTTGTTTAGGCGGTGGGGTGTTACTTGTTTTTGCAGATGCAATTGCGAGAAGTTGGTTTGATCCAATTGAATTACCTGTTGGAATATTACTCTCCTTCTTGGGGGGGCCATTCTTCTTATACTTAATTCAGAGAGGAGGAAAACAACGTGCTTTCCGTTAAAGAGGTGTGTTATGCACATTCAGAGAGGTTCCAACTTCAAAAACTGAATGTACATATTAAAGCGAGTGAAATTGTTAGTTTAATTGGGCCCAATGGATCAGGGAAGTCGACATTATTGCGTCTAATAGCAAGATTACTGGCCCCTGGTACGGGCGAAATTATTTTGGATGGAAAAAATATTCATAGTATGAAAAGTGCAGATGTTGCAAAGAATTTGGCGATGTTGCCACAAATGCAGGACAACCAGTTAGATTTAACAGTCAAAGAATTAGTGGAGTTTGGCAGACAACCTCATAGGTCATGGAATAGCCGTTTAGATAAAGAGGATGAGGAGATTGTTACTTGGGCGCTATCTGTTACAAAACTAGCAGGATATGAATACCGGCTTTTGCAGTCTTTATCAGGTGGGGAAAGACAGCGTGCTTGGATTGCGATGACACTTGCGCAGCGCACGAATGTTTTATTATTAGATGAACCAACAACTTTTTTGGATATTGTCCATCAATTAGAAGTAATGGAGTTAGTCAAACGATTGAATGAAGAATTTGGTATGACGATTATAATGGTTCTTCATGATATTAATCAAGCGGCTCAATATAGTGATCGTTTACTTGTTTTAAAACAAGGAGAAATCCAATATGATGGGGTGCCAGAATGTGTATTATGCCACCAAATGTTTCAGCAAGTCTTTGGAATTGAGGTCGACATTTTTCAAGGAAGTGAGAAACCATTTTTTACACCAAAACGAATTTGTGACAAGGGAGGAGAACGATGCAAACAGAAAAACGTATTGACACTGAATTAGTAAGAGAATTTGTTATGGCAGCTCATGGGGATTTGAATAGGATTCAGGAACTTTTAGTAGAATATCCTAGTTTGCTTCATGCTTCTTATAATTGGGGCGGGGCAGATTGGGAAAGTGCATTAGGAGCAGCTGCACATGTAGGTCGCAGAGATATTGCGTTTTATTTATTAGAAAAAGGAGCACGTATGGATATCTTTGCTGCAGCAATGCTTGGAGAACTTGAAATTGTTCAAGCTATTTTAGTCGCACAACCAGAAGCGCTATGCGCAGCAGGGCCGCATGGTATTCCCCTTATCCAGCATGCAAGAATGGGCGGAGAAGAAGCACAAAGTGTTTTTGAATACTTAACAGCTCTTACATAAATGATTACAAATGCTTCTTATGTGCGGTAAACCTTCTACTTGGAAGATTGGAAGGTTTACCGCCCGTTAGAACGGGATAAATACCTAGTATATAACTGAAAATCCTACACCCCCCTCAGAGTTGTAGTTTTCTTTATACTAGTTATGATATGGATGCAGTAGACAGATTTTTGTCTACTGTCTTTTTTATTCACAAAACAAATCCCTTATAAAATGAAAGAAATGGTGCTCTAAAAACCTTTCATTTCGAATTTTTCCATATTGTATGTTAGCTCGTTTATAATAGATGTAAAAGTTACCATATATTGTACATTCTAAAATATATGTAGACAAAGGGGGCTAGGGGATATGTTCCATACAGATCGTTTACAATTTCGTAAATATACAATGAACGATTTAGAGTTTTACGCTTCTTTATGGGGAAACGAGAAAGTGATGCGCTATATTGGGAACGGAACGCCAAAAACATACGTGCAGTGTAAAAAAAGTCTGGAAAACTGGGTTCTTCCTAGTTATAAAAACGGTTTAGGCTTATTTTTAATGATTGAAAAGGATACAGGTACACCAATTGGTCATGCAGGTCTTGTACGGCAACAAGTAGAGGAAAAAGAAGAAATTGAGATTGGCTATTGGCTACTTCCAGAGTATTGGGGAAAAGAATATGGAAAGGAAGCAGCAACAGCGTTTCGAGACTACGGCTTTCAGGCATTAGGGTTAAATAAGCTCATTTCTCTTATTAATCCAGATCATCCTGCTTCTATTTTTGTTGCTAGAAAAACAGGACTCAGTTATGAAAAAACGGTATCATTTCATGGGATAGATGTTCTTGTATATGCAATCAAAAGAGCAGGATAAAAATTTCTCCCTCTTTTTAAAAGGTAATGCTTAAATCTTAAAGAATAATATATAACAATAAAAGGGGGGATGGGATTGTATATTTATCATAACGGACTTATTATTCGAGAAGGAACGACAGGTGTACCAGCTTATGCAATTAAAAGTTTATTTGAAGATGCAGGCTGGAGTAACAATAGCATTCCATCATGGCAAATTGAAAAATTTACGATAGCATTTGAAAACTCTACATGGGCTTTTACAGTTTGGGATGATGAAGAGATGATTGCGATGGTTCGCGTTATTTCCGATCAGATCATGGCTGCCAATATTATGGATTTAGTTGTGAAATGTGAATATAGGGGGAAAGGTTTAGGAAAGAAACTCGTTTCACTTTGTATGCAAAAACTACCTCATGGAGATTGGTTTGCTCATACTTCTGCTAATAATTTTGATTTTTATCGCAGTTGCGGCTTTGAGGTGCGGGATTTATCTCAAAGTGGGACATGTGCTTATTATGGTTATAACGAAGCAAAAAAAGAGGGACATCGATAGCTTCATTAGATAATAGAAAGAATGTAGAAAAGATTGCTAAGCGATAGAATCGGTGTATCGTAATCAAAAAGGAAAAAAGGTATTAATAGGATCAAGTTATGGGGTTATACGAGAATAATACAAAAAGCTTGTTTTCAAAAATGAAAAACAGGCTTTTTGTATTGTCTTTTAATATACACGCTTTCGATTTTCAGCATGGCTGGAGATAAGTAATAGTGCAGCCTCATCACCAATATTACGTACAATATGTGGTACGCATGCGCTCCAGGAAAAAGAATCTCCTTCTTCGACAATTGCGATATCTTCTCCATGCTGCACTTCTAATTTCCCGCGTAAAACAAGATGGCATTCTTCACCTTCATGAGCGTTTGGTGTGTTTTCTTTTGGGAAACCAATAGGAATTTCTACTAAAGATAAGCGAAGACCACCTTGTTCAGCGACATGTTCAATCTTCTGTTCATCTTTTCCATACACACTGTATTTTCGTTCTTCTTTTTTTACAATTTTCATGCGATCTTTTTGCTCAAGTAATAAGTAAGGAAGAGGGACATTTAAAAAATTAGAAATTGTTTCTAAAGTTGAGATAGATGGAGAGGTTTTGTTATTCTCGACTTGACTCATAAAACCTTTAGAAAGCCCTGTTCCTTCGCAAATTTGAGCGATCGTTATGCCTCTGCGTTGACGAATTTCACGTATTGCAGAACCGATATTCATACGAATCAAGCTCCTTTTTGTAGACAACTATTTGTATCATAGCAAATATTTTTCATTTTTTCTCAAGAAAAATGAATTGACGAATAAAAAAATTTATTGTATGTTTTGTAATGTGAATAAAAGTTATATATAACAAAACTATAAAGGAGAGAATAAAATGAATCAACATATTGGTAATTTAATTATTCGTATCGTATTAGGGGTAACATTTTTTATGCATGGTTTGGCAAAGTTCCAATCAGGCATTGATAATATTGCAGGATGGTTTACAAGTATTGGTTTACCCGGAGCTCTTGCATACGGCGTAGCGACAGTAGAATTAGTTGGTGGTCTATTATTGATTATCGGTTTAGGTGTACGTTATATTGGATTATTATTTGCACTTATTTTAGTGGGAGCAATTGTAAAAGTAAAATGGTCTGCTGGTTTACTAGGAGATGGAAAGAATCCAGGGTACGAATTAGATCTTGCATTATTAGCAATGGGCCTTTATTTATTTGTTGCCAAGGCTGAAGGTTTTGTAGATAATTTCTTAAAAGCAACTGTATTCAAAAAAGACTAATCGAAATGGGGGCATAACAATATGAGCTTTCAACTTCATCCCAATACAACACTCGGTGCGGTTCATTTATATGTATCGAACTTACAACAGTCTATAGCATTTTATACGGATGTATTACGACTGAAAGTGATAAAAGAAGAAGAGAAGATTGCTACACTTGGCAATGAAAGTAATGAACCACTTCTTATAATAGAGGAGAAAGAAAATGCTCTTCCAAAACAAAGAAGTCGCACTGGTTTATATCACTTTGCAATCTTACTACCAAGTAGACAAGATTTGGCAAATGTTCTTCGTCACCTTGTGAAGAAAGTATATCCGTTACACGGTGGGGCAGATCATTACTTTAGCGAAGCGATTTATTTAGCTGACCCAGATGGAAATGGAATCGAAATTTATCAAGATCGTCAAAGAGAAGTATGGCGCGATGAAAAGGGAGAGCTTCCGTTTGTTAGTAACCCATTAGATGGTGAAGGATTATTACAACAAGGAAATGAGTGGAATGGATTTCCAAGCGGAACAGTAATGGGACATATCCATTTACATGTTGCTGATTTAGAAGAAGCAAAACGCTTTTATGTAGATGGGCTTGGATTTGAAGTGACGATTCCAGCTCGAAACGGTGCATTATTTGTTTCAGCAGGTGGTTATCATCATCATGTTGGTTTAAATACATGGCAAGGTGAAGGTGTGCCGCCCCAAATGCCAAATTCTGTCGGCTTGAAATATTTCACAATTGTACTAGCAGATGAAAAAGAAAAAGAGAAAGTATGTGAAAGCTTAAAATATATTGGCACGGTTGCGACGTACAAAGATGGAATATTGCAAGTAGAAGATCCGTTTGGTCACTGTATTCACTTCATTACAAAAAGAGAAGCCTAATCAAGGCTTCTCTTTTTTACTTTCTTATAATTGCTTTTTCATTTTGTAAAAAAAGCTCATTAAACTGTCTCGCGAGCTCAAAATCAAGTTTAGTTAAACCTTTTGCGTTCCATGATGACAAAGTAATAATGACTGCTTTATACTGAATAAGGATAAATGGATGATGATTATGTTCTTCTGATAGTTTGGCGGCTTCAGAGACAAATTCGACACCCTTTAAGTAGTCGGAAAACATATATTTTCTTTCAATCCATTTTTCATCTTTCACTGTCCATTTATCTAACTTTGTTAATTCTTCTTGTACTTCTTCATCTGTTAGGCGTTGCATTCTTTTTCACATCCTTTATTGGGAGTAGGGCAAGACCATTGTTAATCAAGCGCTGTACAGATTCGTTTTCTGTAAAGGTAGAGAGCTGCTCTAGTAATGCGGTAGATGCTTGGTGTCCTTTGTTATGCTCTAAAAGTAATTCTAAAATTTCAAGACGAAGTAACCATTCCTTTGTATAGAACTTATTTAGTACCTCTTGAATGGCTCCTAATTGCTCTACGTGTGAATCTTGTAACACGCCTTCATTTCGAATGTCACGAACTGTTTGATACATACGATCAAGCTCTGTTAATGTAAGTGGTGCTGATGTTTCTTCTACTTCCTCATCTACCGGGAAGAATGCAGCTGCATCTGCTGCGCCTGGGAATACAGAAGAGATTTTTGCCCCAACTGCCATGTCAAACGCTCCCCATGAAGCATCAAATAATAGACGATCTTTGTAAACCACTGTGCAATCTGTAAATGAAATAAGAGCGATTCTCTCATTGTTTTTCACAATATCCTTTACTGTTCCTTTTACATGAACACCGCTGGCAAAGGATAGTTCCGCACGATTACCGATGATAATGCCTAGTGATTGTAACTCCTCATCAGTGCGATCTTCGAGTGAGATATTGCCTTCCAATAAACCAACTGGCGTACCAAAGCCATCTTGATGTACAGCTGTAGAATGCCCCTGCAATTGTTTATTGTTTAGCGCTAATGCTGTCGGTGTATTTGTTTTCATGTAAATGACTTCACCAACATCATTTTGAATCATCTCCGCAAATGTACCTGTAATTTGTAATCCACTACTTAGCTCAGCAGTTGCGTTGTTTTCAGAACGAATTGCTTTTTCTAATCCTTCTGCACCACCGGTTTTGAAAGCCATTGTTTCAGAAAATTTCTCAAGTGCTTCTGTTAACTCTTCAAATGAATCGCATACAAATAGCTGAGGCTGCATTTTTGTAACATCATATGTTGTTTTTGTGCAAGCTTCAATTGAGAATGGAACTTTTTCTACGGCGTCTGTTAAGCAATACTTACTTTCACCAACAGAAGAAAGCAGGCCAGCTCCGTAGATTTTAGGGTTGTCTACATCTCCAATTAAACCGTACTCGACTGTCCACCAGAAAAGACGAGAAATTTGTTCTGCTTCTGATAAACCAGAAACAAGTTTTTGCTTTTCGACAACTGCTTTTTCAGCCGCTACAACTTCTTCTGGTGTAGAGGTTGGACTTTCTTTTACAATTGTTAATGTGCGTACAGCTTCAAAAGCATCATGCTCTTCTTTCGTTGAAAATGCTTTTGCTCCAATTTGTCCAAATCGTTTTACATACTTTGCATATGTAGGGTCAAGTAAAATCGGTGCATGTCCAGCTGCTTCATGAACAATATCAGGCGCTGGTGTATATTCAATGTTTTCCACTTTACGAATATCTGTTGCGATTGGTAATAAACCATAACCTTGGAAATCAAAGAATGCTACACCAGGAATTAGTCCATCAATCGTTACAGCTCCCCAACCGCTCGGTGCTAAGCACTCATTCATTTCTTCCACCTTTGGAATTGCATCTATATTAATACCGGATGATTGAAGTCCGTTCACATAGGCTGGATGAGCAACATCTTTTAAAAAGTTATGGTTTTGTCTCATAATGTAACGCCACACAGCGTGATTAACTGGTGTGTACTGATCGTAATGCTGCGTAGATACAAATGGTTTTAAATGTGATGGAATTTCTGTTTTCTTTGTCATTAGATACATCCTCCTTTTTTATCTGCAAAAACTGTTACGGTTACTTTTGTGTATATCACCCCCCTTTCAAAATTTGTAAGCGCTTATAAAATTTTATCATAAGATTCGGAATTATTTAACATTTGTTTTCGTGAGAAATAGAAAAAGCCCTCATCGAAAAGCTCGATAAGGGCGAAAAAATAACGGTACCACCTTATTTGTAAGTGGGAATTTTCTTTCTTTTCAGTTACTTTACTTCTAAATCAACATTTAATTCTGATTTATTTCCAGCAGCATCCGTTGCCACAATGTGAATTGTATTTTTTCCTTGCTGTAATTGAGCGCGGTCAAAATAAATGCCAAAGTTCTTTTCCCAAGCGTTCACAAATGCAAGTTCCCATGTTCCATTTCCATTGATTTCATACTGCATTGTAACAGGAAGCCCAGGAGCAATCCAGCCTGACTCTGTCATCCAATCTAGTAATATATCGTCGACTTTTCCTTTTGCAGCGTTTCAGCATGTGTACTCAATGCGCCAAAGCTGGAAAAAACGAGTGCCATACTTAGTAATGCAGATGTAGTTTTTTTCATTGAAACTCTCCCTAATAAAATGTGCCAACCCTCTCAAAATGTATCGATAATCCTCTCGTATTGATTTGTGCAAAACAACATGAATGTTGGCTACATCATAAATTTGACATAATACCACAAAGTCATCTGAAAATTATAAATGTTTTTATAGTTTTTTGTTATGAAAAATGTGAAAATATAGGTTGTTTTGTTGAGTTTTTAGGGATTTTGTATATAGCAGACTAAATGTGAGGGATGCTATGAAAAAGGAAAAGAGGTGAGATTACATCGTGAAAAAAATGATGGCTAGTTGCTCTATAGCTGTAATTCTATTTTTTCTTATGATATCAGTTAGTAGTGCAGAGAGTAGAGCGGTTCAAGTTGCTTTCATTCGTAACCATAATCTTTGGATAAAAATCGATGGAAAAGAAAAACAAATAACAAAAGGAGAGTACATAACAAAACCTAAATGGTCATACGATGGAAAATGGATTGCATACGGAAAAGGAGAAGAACAAAATCGGCTTGAATTGTACCGCGTCACGGATGGAAAAAAAGTTGTTCCGTCTCAGACAGAAGCAACGAATTATCAATGGTCGCCGGTAAAAAATATAATTGCATTTGAATTTACAGGTACATTAAATACATTCGATGTAGAAAAGAAGGATGCAACGTTTGAAAATGTATCATCAGGTGTGGGGGACTATGCATGGTATCCGGATGGAAAGAGATTTCTTGTTTCATCTGAGGCTCAGTTGCTTCCGACGGGCTGGACAGGAGCGCAACTATACGAAGTACAAAAGGATGCTGGAATGAATCCAAATAAAATGAAGCATCTGTATTCATTACCGAGTATGCAGGAGGATTTCTTAGCTTATGTTGCAAGTGATTTCAAATGGTCTCCAAATCAAAAGTGGATTGCTTTTTTAGCTGTACCAACTGCTTCGTGGTCAGCAGATAGTAATACGCTTTGTCTTTTGAAAGCGAATGGAAGTCATTTTAAAAAGGTAAATCAAATGTTATTAAACAGTGGGTGGATACAATGGGCGCCATCGAAAAATATATTAGCCTATATTGAAGGAAGTGGAAGATTTGCGTTAGAAAATAAACATTTAAAAGTAAAGGAATTACCTGCTCTTCAACAAGAAAAATTTACTCCGAAAGGATATGTCGATTGGGATTTTACATGGCATAGTAATGAAGTTATTACACTTTCAAGAGCAAGAGAAATGGAGTGGGAAAACGAAGAAGAAAAAAGATCATTACCTTCTTTATACCAAGTAAATATTCAAACAAATCGGCAACGTCAAATTACAACTCCTCCAAAAAAATATGGAGATTACAATCCAGTTTATATAAAAAGTGAAAATCAACTGACATGGGTGCGCTCTAATCGTAAAAAGGCAGATATGTGGTTGGCGAATGGGGATGGATCAAAAGTGAAGAAGTGGATTGAAAATATAGATGTTCCCCAGCCATATTATGAAAAGTGGAATTGGGAGGATGTTATTTCCGTAAAAGAGGATTAAACAAAGCCACCTAAAATATACTTTTTAGGTGGCTTTATTTAGAATGTGTACCGATTATTTGTGCGTTTTATTTGGTTTCTTTTTTCCAGGGTTTCCATTCCCTTGACGTTTTCTGTTTTGCTCGTCTTTCGCTTGTTTTTCGTGTATTGTGTCTAAAAAATCATTTGAGTTACTCATTGATGAATCCTCCTGTAGGTTTCGTTGTATCTCTTTTACTATATCCATTTAGGAAGGAATCATAAGCTGAAAGTTAAAAGGTTGTATGATTTTGTATAGTTTTTTCGGCTTGCATACATTTTTGAATCCATGCTAATTCGTATCGGGAAACTGATAAAATACGTGTATGTAAATGCCCAATGTGAAAAATGTGCTTTGCAGTACACCATTCTACACATAATTTGTACAGTTCGTAATGCAAAGGATCTTCGTCCCAATAAACAGGAATTTGTTTTATATTAGCTAACCAATACATATATGCACGAGTATGACCGTCAGTAAAGATATTTTTATCGTCTAATTGCTTAACGGGTAATGGTGAATTTGTCACTGTTTGCAAGGCTGAAAAGGATTGCTGTAATGGTATGATTTTCACTTCATTTAAAAATAATTGACTGGGTTGAATTTCAGATAAATCGAGTAAGAAAGACTTCATTTTGTATCACTCTACTTTTCGTTTGTTCAAGCACTCATTTTTCTTCGGTAATATAAATAATAAATTCCATACATTAGGAAGAGAATAGGTAAAATTTGTAATTCTACATTCTCTTGTAAAATTTTTACGAAAGGATCTGGCAAGTAAGGTGATTTTTGTCCTCCCTCTAAACCTAATAATTTATTGAAGAGACTAATGATGCAAAACAGAAACACGCCTGACCAACTCGCTACAATCGCTTTATATTTAATTTCTTTTTCACGCTCATCATTTTTCATCCAAGGTGCGGAATTTTTATCGCTTGTAAAGAAACCATTTATGTATCCCCATATTATCATACCGATAAAATAAATTACCCAATTCATAATTTGTAAGTTCCCTCTTTAAAGATAAAACTGTAAAAAGTATTTTACATAAATCACCATAATAATTTCAAATTGATATGTCAAAACTTTTTTACAGGATATCTGGAAGGAATTAGGGAGGAGATGTAGAAGATTAGAGACTATGCAAAAGCAATAGCAAAAAAAATCATATATTTTCATTTTTTATGGGAGGATTGAAACTATGAAACTTATATTTATAAGACATGGTGAGGGTACACATACAAAAGATTTACCAAAAAGTTTGCAAATAGAAAATCCTCCTTTGACAACAGAAGGTGAAAAACAAGCGTTGTTACTTCGAAGTAGTTTACCACTAACAGAAAATGATGTATTAATAGCAAGCCCCACATTTCGCACATTACAAACTGCAGCAATATGGAGCTCGCAAGTAATTTGCCGTAAAATAACTCATCCATATATTTCTCCTCGTATTTTTCCTTATCGTGAAGGAGCAAGAACATTACCATGTGACAGGTTGTTAGATACAAAGGTAATTCAAGAGTTATTTCCTAGTTTTTCTTTAAGAGAAAGTACAAACGATATGTTATGTAATCAGGGGATAAATACGATTTCAGATAAGGAATTTCAGAATAGAGCAGATGAATTTATCAATTGGTGTTATACATTAAAGGCTGAAAGGATCTGCATCGTTTCCCATGATGGAACAATTACAGCATATAGACAATATTTACAAAAGCAGAGATTAACAAGAGAGGATTTTTTAGAAGAAACAGGTGTGTATGAAATAAACTTATGAATGGAGGTTTTTTGTTTGAATATTGCGTTAGTAGTTGGCGATAATTCAGATTTAGAAGCACAATCGCTGCGAGCGACGCTTGGGTATTTTGGAGCAAGAGTTATTACATATTGGATTGGTCGACCTCGGGATTTGATGGATGTTCTTTCAGGGAAAAGTTTGTATGAAGATATAGATTATATTATTTTTTGCTTTCATGGTGAAGAAGGGGAATTTGTAATAGAAGAATTAGGAGAAGATGTCTATGAGAAAGATGAACCGAGAGGAAACTTTGGTGTAACTGAAATTAAACAATATGCAAAATTGCATAATAAATATATTATCAATAACGGCTGTACTTTAGGTGATCCAAAACTTGTAGAAGCATTTTTAAATAGTGGTGTAAAAACTTATATAGGTTCAACCGATTATGTGGATGGAAATGCGGCACTTATGTTGACAATACGCATATTTTATGAGGTTATCAATCATCAAAAAACAATAGATGATGCATTTCAAGTTGCAAAATCATTAGATAACGAGACACTTACATTTGAATTATATAAATAATAAAACGTGTTTATCCGAATATAGGATAAATACGTTTCACATTTACCACACAATTCTTTCACACTTTCTTAATGAAAATCATTATCAATTATGTTATGATATTTTCAAGTTTTTACAGGGAAACAAAGTAACTATATAAATATTAGTTTTTGACATGAAATGAAAATTTCACAAATTATTCATAATTAACATTTTAAAAATAAGTAACTAATGTTATGATAATACCTGTAACCAACTTAATTACATCTTTAGGAGGAAGATATGGCTATTCAATTTTTAAGAGAGAACAAAGCAGTTTCTTTTGTGTTAGCGGTTATCCGTGTTTATCTTGGATACACATGGCTAATGGCTGGAATCGGTAAACTACAGGGAAAAGGGTTTGACGCAACGGGATACTTACAAGGGGCTATTGAAAAATCAAAAGGAGCACAACCAGCGGTGCAGTCTTGGTGGGCATCATTTTTACAAGACTTTGCAATTCCGAATGTGGATCTATTCAACACACTTGTAACATGGGGAGAAATTCTAGTTGGAATTGGTTTAATTGTAGGTTGTTTAACAAAAACAGCTGTCTTTTTTGGCCTTGTAATGAACTTTTCCTATATGTTTAGTGGGTCTCTAGGTGTAAATCCACAAATGGTTATTTTATCTATGTTCGTTTTAGTTGCTGGCATGAATGCTGGAAAAATTGGACTTGATGGCTGGGTTGTACCTAAACTATTAGGCTCAAAAACTCAAAAAGGGCAGAAGCAAGCTGCTTAATATATGAAACGGGTATCTCAAAGGTGAGATACCCGTTTTTGTTACTTTGTTGTTTCGATTGGGTGCTTGTCAAAGAATTCTTTTACATAGCTCATAAATTCTTTCGGTTCTTGGCGGAAGGGTGCGTGATACCCTTTTTCTATAATATGGAAGGTGCTGTTTTTTAAAAATTGATGATAAGACTCGCCTTCTTTCCATGACACACTACTGTCATTTCTCCCCCAAATAATTAAAGTTGGAAGTTTAATTTCACTAGCATTAATACGAAGACGTCTAGGCCACATTTTCATTTGGTTATAATGCTCCGTATCATCGCGCTTAAATTTCACTTTGCTTTCATCATAATCTGTAATAGAAGAAACAGTATGTAAATCATTTGATAACTGGGGTTTAGGGGAAGCGTTTTTATTCGTTAATGATATAGCGCCTGTAGCATCAGTTAAAATGAGATGAGTAACTGCAGCTGGATATAGATATGTTAAATTAAGAGAAATTTCTCCTCCCATGGAGTGACCAAGTACTGCAAATGTATCATAGCCTAATTTTTTCATTAACTTATAGTAAAGGTTGGCGTGATTTGGAAAAGAATAATAAAAATCCATCGGTTTGGATGAATGACCAAAGCCTAAAATATCAACAGAGATGATTGTATGATCTTTTGCTAAGTCTGAATAAATATCGCTAAAACCATTGGAAGATCCGCCAAACCCATGAAGCATGAGTAAAGGTGGTTTTTTATCCCCAATTTGTTTGAAATAAATAGTTTGTCCGTCTATTTCAACCATTTTTTCATCTGTACTTAGTTTTGTTGCAATTGTATTTTTTACTTGTTTCACTTTTTCTACTGGTTTTTCGGTAGCGTTGCAACTTACTAATAATGTGAGAGCAAGGCAACCAACCATACCATATTTTAGTCGTTTCAAATAGGTGTCCCCTTTCTAACATAACGCTGCATCCATCATAGCAAATAAATGGTCGCGATTTCCAGGTAGATGGCTTCCGTTTTTTATCATAAGCGGTGAAATAAGTGTTTCTTGAAATCCCTGCGATTCCATGTATGCTCGAAATGTAAATTGTGAGTGTGGAACATCAATACGGATTGTTCCATTCCAGCTTGTGCAAATAGACTGTAATAATTGAATTGCGTCTTCCTCATGCTTAGCGATAAGAGGGGTAATGCAAAGTGTAGCTCCTTTTTGTATACATAATGCAAAAGATTCTATCTTGTGTTTTCTTTCCATTTTAAACCCGAGTGTTGCCCTATCTATTAATATGGAATAGAGCCTTGGGCGACGTGCTCCTGTTACGGTTTGATCAAGATTAATGAGCGATTGAAGATCATATTGTCTAATTTTCTTCAAATAAGGGGAATTCATAGATGGATTGATAACAAATTTTTCAAAGCGATGGATTGTTGTAATTGTCGTGAATCCATATGTTTGGTACAAAGGTACGCCAGCATCGGTTGCAATGAGCATAACAGGAAGAGAAGGTGGTGCTTGTTGCACACCAATATTGAGTAGGGTACGACCGATTCCTTGTTTTTGGAAATTGGGGTGAACCATTAGCATACCGATAGAAGAAAATCCAGATTCGGAAGGGAACACTCCGCCAGTAGCAATTAGTTTTTCGTTATGTGTATAGCCAAATAAGCTTCCGATCGATAGGTACATTTCAAATTGTTTTTGCATAAACGATTTAGGTTGTAACCATCCAATAGCTTCGCAAAGAGAAATGAGCTGTGAAATATTAGATTCATTTAGTTTGTGTATTTGCATATTGAATCACCACACTTTTAATTTAGTAGAAATATTTTATCATGAAAAAATAAATATTCAGTTATAAATAGAGAGAATATAAAGTAATAATTTAAAGTTTTGAAAAATCTACACGAGTTTTTTTCTGTTTTGTAAAGGTGATAAAGCTCGATAATATAAGACAAAGATATACAAATCATAACGGAAATTTACATAACTTAACAAAATATTTACATAGAGCTAACTTTTCCTTAATAGTCTTCCTTTAAATTGGGTGTTGGGAACTTAATAACCTATTAGGGGGACATGACAAGTGAAAAAGTTTATGAAGAAGGCATGGCCATTTGCAGTAGTTACATCGTTAGCACTTACTTCGGTTGCAACGTGGAATATTACACGTTCGGATGTGATTAAAGCGGACGGGAAGGAAAATAACGCGAAAATTAAGAACGTAATTGTGTTAATTGGGGATGGTATGGGACCTTCATATATAACTGCTCATCGTTATATGAAAGACAATCCGAAAACGTTTGAAATGGAGTCAACAGAATTTGATAAGCATCTTGTTGGAACGCAAAAAACGTATGCGGAAGATGAACATCAAAATATTACAGATTCAGCTTCTGCGGCAACAGCGATGTCAGCAGGGGTTAAAACATATAATTCGGCAATTGCGGTTGATAATGACAAGACGGAAGTCAAAACCGTGCTCGAACAAGCGAAAGAACGAGGGAAATCAACAGGTTTAGTTGCAACTTCTGAAATTACACATGCAACACCAGCTGCTTTCGGTGCACATGATGTTAGCCGTAAAAATATGGATGCAATTGCAAATGATTACTTTGATGAGAAAATTAATGGGAAACATAAAGTAGATGTTCTTCTCGGCGGCGGTGTAAATAACTTTGTAAGAAAAGATCGTAACCTTACAGAAGAATTTAAGAAATCAGGGTTTAGTTATGTAACAGATCGTGAGCAATTATTAAATGATAAAAATGATCAAATTCTTGGTTTATTTGCACCAGGTGGTTTAGATAAAATGATTGATCGTAATGAAAAAACACCTTCGTTAGAAGAAATGACAAATGCGGCAATCAATCGTTTAAACAAAAACGATAAAGGTTTCTTCTTAATGGTAGAAGGTAGTCAAATTGACTGGGCTGGGCATGATAATGATGTTGTTGGTGCTATGAGTGAAATGGAAGACTTTGAAAAAGCATTTAAAGCAGCGATTGAATTTGCAAAAAAAGATAAACATACATTAGTTATTGCAACAGCTGACCATTCTACTGGTGGATTCTCTCTTGGTGCAAACGGTGAATATAACTTTAATGCAAATGCAATTAAAGCTGCGAAACGTACACCAGACTTTATGGCAAATGAAATTGCAAAAGGTGCAAATGTAGAAGAAACGTTGAAAAAATATATTGATTTACAATTAACACCAGAAGAAATCAAATCTGTAAATGATATTGCACCATCAAAAGATGTAACGAAAATTGATAATGCAATTGAAGAAATCTTCAATAAACGTTCATTTACAGGTTGGACAACAGGTGGACATACTGGTGAAGATGTGAACGTATATGCATTCGGACCAGGTAAATATCTATTCTCTGGCGTTCAAGAAAATACCAATTTAGCAAAACGTGTTTTCGATATTGTTGGTGGCGGTGACCCTAATAAAGGCAGACAATAGTTATAGAGTAAAGTGAGGTATTTCACCTTGCTTTTTCTTTTTGGGAGGAAGATGGAATGCAAAATTTCACTAAGAAAATAGGATTTGTCCTTATAGTTGGATTATTGTTAATAGGATGCCAATCTCATCAAGAAACACAGAAAAAAGAGACCACGGTGAAACAGGAACCAAAGATACAAATAACACCGGAAGATGAAAAAGAAGTTCAAAATGTGATTGAGGCGTTTGTTCAAACAACAAATGAAAAGGATTTTAATCAACATATGGCTCTGTTTTCGGACAAAATTGTTGGTGCTGAGGATTTACGTACACAAAAGGAAGCTGCGTTTCAAAAAGAAAGTAAGAAAATTGAGTTGAATCAGGTTCAAATCAAAGGTTCAAAAAGTAATTTTGTTATTGTGGAAACAGAAGAAAAAGAGATAGATAGTGGAAGCGCTCTTCAGAAAAAGGTGCAATATGCACTTGGAAAAGAAGATGAGCATTGGAAAATTGAAGAAGTCCGAACGATAGAAAAGAAATAAAAAGGTTCCCGTACGAGGGGAACCTTTTTATAATGGTAGTAAAATTTGACTTGAACATGCTTCAATTTCATCGATATCTTGGCGAATAGTTGCCATTTTATTATCAAGATCTTCAGCTTTCATGGCAGCATCATGAAGTTCATCTTTCAAGTAATCAGGAATATTCCCTTCATATTTATAATAGAGTTTATGCTCTAAACTTGCCCAAAAGTCCATTGCGAGTGTTCGTAATTGAATTTCTGCAAATACTTCTTTTGTACCAGAATTCAATGCTAGTGGATATTTAATAATCATATGCAAACTTTTATAGCCGTTTTGCTTTGGATTAGCGATGTAGTCCTTTATTTCTACAATTTCCATATCATCACGTTTTTCAATGACTTGTTTTAAGTGATAAATATCTTCTACAAAGCAACATGTGATTCGGATACCGATAATATCTTGCAAATGTGTTTGCGCATTTGCAATGGTTGGTGCTAAATTTTTACGTTCTAGTTTTTTAATAATGCTTTCAGGTTGTTTTAATCTTGTTTTTATATGTTCAAACGGGTTATAGTCCTCTAGAAATTGAGCTTCCCGGTTCATAATTTCGAATTTGGTCCGTAATTCTTCTAAAGCGAATGTATAAGGTAATACAAATGCTTTCCAATAGTTAACGGTTGATTGGTTATATTCCATCTATATACACACCTTTTCATATTTGCAAATAAGGTTGATTATTATACTAAATACCAAATCATATAAGCACATGCTGCAAATGATGAGATCATAAAACGGTATTTGGCTTTCATTTTGCTAACTCCTTTCTAAAGGGTTTTCATATATCAATAAATTAGATTGTTAGTAAATTGATTATGTACAATTCTAATAGTAATAGATTGATGTGAATTTCGTATGAACTAATTGTTTCAGTTTTTTGTCTTTTTAGAATGATTGTAAAAAAATGTGCTACTACGGCCATTAATATAGGATAAACTTCTTTTGAATGGAGTGGGGAATATATTTTTAATTGCACAATTGACAAAAGAAATAATAGCGTTTAATATATAAATCGTAATCATTACGTTTTATTTGTGATCTTTGAAGAAAAGGAGGCTTACATATGCGTGTAAACATTACATTAGCTTGTACAGAATGCGGTGATCGTAATTATATTACGAAGAAGAATAAACGAAATAATCCGGAACGTATTGAACTAAAAAAATATTGTCCACGATTAAAGCGAGTGACGTTGCATCGTGAAACGAAGTAAAGCAGCTAGAGAAATCTAGCTGTTTTTGCTTGGGATCAAGCAATCTTTTTGAGAAAGATGTTATGATGGAGAAAACTGGAAAAGGGGGGATAGGATGAATTCAAAAAATGAAGAGAGAAAGAAACAAGTCGCACATATTATTGGAATTCCAGATGAGTATCATCTTGTTATAGATGATCAAAAGACAGTAGATGATCCATTCCATGTATTATTTTGGGAACATCAAGATGATGCAGAGAAGAATATACGGATTTCCTTAAATAGACATACAGGCGAACTAATTGAATTAGATATCGATGATGAGGATTATTTCCAAGTTCAGGATGAAGGAATAAGTGAAGAAAAGGCGAAAGAAATTGCTCATTTGTTTGTAAGGAAACATATCCCAAAGGAATACGCGAATTATACATACGTGTATGTGCGAGATTGGTGCGGGGTGCCAGCGGTCCATTATTTACAAGAAGTAAATGGATATCCATTGCCGAATACAGAGTGTGTTGTCCGCGTTCATCCAACAGGCAATGTTATAGCATTTCAGCATTATCATGGATTGAAAGAAAAACCAGTATGGCCGGAGTCAATTGTAGATGAAAAAATTGTTTTGGAAGTGTTAAAAGGTAGGCAGAAGATGAGACTTATATTTGTGGAATTGCTGCCTAGTTTATACGAATATGATAGTGGGAAAGAAGCAAGTGGATACCGTCTTGTCTATGAGCCAGATCCGAGTGTAGCGTTTATTGATGCATGTACAGGGAAAGATTTACATGGGCCAGAACATTATCAATCACCACCTACAGTAGCGGTAAGTGTATCTGAAAGTAATGGTAAGCAAGAAACAGATATTTTTCGTTTACTTACTTTGGATGAGAACCAGTTTGTAAAAATATCTGAAGATGAATGTGAAAATGAAATACGAATGAAATTTGTTCCACGAGAAGAATTAGAAGGTGAACAGGAAGAGAATCAAACTTACTTAATGGATGATTTTTATAAAAAACATTCCCCTATGTTACGGTATGAGAATCCAGTGGTAATTGGAATTGATAAGGAGTCAGGTACATTGCTTCATTATTTTAATCTGGCCTTTGGGAGAGATGAAAAAGCAATATTGTCACGAGAACAATGTTTAGAGAAAGCACTCCAATTTTTAGAACAAGTCATTCCCAATGTGGCAGCGTATCTTCGTCTTTGGGATAACTATGAGGAAGAGGAAAGCCCAGGTAGGTTCTGCTTTGATGTGTATGTAAATGGTATTCCAGTTGATTGTTCATTGGTTATGATTAACATAGATACAGCGACAGGGCATGTTATAATGTATAGCGGGATATCTCAGAGTGTAGTAGAAGAGTTACGCACTTATGAAACAATTGCAAAGATAAGTAAAGAAGAAGTATTAGCAACATATAGAAATGCCCTTCGTGTTGAATTACAGTGGCATGAAAATAACGATACAGATATACCGAAATATGACTTAATTTATAAACAAACGACAACTGAGAACAGTGAAACGTATCATATTGATCATTTTATGAGACGAGAAATTCGCTATATCGATGCGCATACAGGAGAAGTAATTTGGAGTAAATAGGACAAGTGTTAAGGAATTCTTGTGGTTATGCCACAAGAATTTTTTTATGCGTTTCTATTCTTAAATGGGTACAGACACAAACAACCATCCGCCCACATACATATAGTAAAGACCACTATTTTGGCGGAGGTGAAGGAGTTGAGTCTATTCGCCGCAATTGGATACATGATTCGTGAAGTGTTTATATTTGTTTCTTATGTTAAAAATAATGCGTTTCCACAGCCATTGTCATCAGATGATGAAAAAAAATACTTAGAGTTAATGGAGCAAGGTGATGCTCACGCGAGAAATCTTTTAATTGAACATAATTTACGGCTTGTGGCTCATATTGTTAAGAAATTTGAAAACACAGGTGAAGATGCGGAAGATTTAATTTCCATTGGAACGATTGGGCTCATTAAAGCAATTGAGAGTTATTCAGCGGGGAAAGGGACGAAGCTAGCGACATATGCGGCTCGTTGTATTGAAAATGAAATTTTAATGCATTTGCGTGTACTGAAGAAAACAAAAAAAGATGTTTCACTTCATGATCCGATCGGACAGGACAAAGAAGGGAATGAAATATCACTTATCGATATTTTAAAATCTGAATCTGAAGATGTAATCGATATGATCCAGCTCAGCATGGAATTAGAAAAGATCAAGGAGTATATCGATATTTTAGATGAACGAGAGAAAGAAGTGATTGTAAAAAGATTCGGACTTGGTCTTGATAAGGAAAAAACGCAACGAGAAATTGCGAAAGCGTTAGGGATTTCAAGAAGTTACGTGTCACGGATTGAGAAGCGGGCACTGATGAAAATGTTTCATGAATTTGTTAGGGCGGAGAAGGAAAAGAAGGGAAAAGCATAAAGGTGCGTGATACGGCTGCAGTTCGAGTGCAGCCGTTTTTTTTGTTTGACGAAAAGCGAATAAAACAAGAAACTATAAGAAGAAATATACCGTTCACTGTTGAAAATGCGGAGTTCTATCTGTAATATTAGAAGGTGCTAGCGAATTTAAGGATGAAATAGTACCTATTCTTTCTTACATAGTGGATTTGCTTTGTAATAATTGAACATAAAAATCATTTTCAAGAATTTTACTGTATGATACAGAAAGAAAAGAAGGGAAAGCTAAACTTAATTGTTAGATTAAGAATTATTAGGAGGTTTCGCGGTTTGCGACGTACATTATATCGACTCATGATCGAACTTACAAACGGGCGTTTTACTTCTTATATATTACGTGAATTTGCACAGTCTCGCTTAAGTTCTATTATTATTTCATCTTATGCTAAAGTGTTTCAACTGAATCAGGATGAGATGGAAAAGGATTTAAAGGAGTACAAGACGCTGCATGAATTATTTACACGTAAATTGAAAGAAGGAAAACGAGAAATAGATGCAGCGGCATCAAGTATTGTTAGTCCAGTTGACGGGGTATTCGCTGATTATGGCCCTATTGAAGAAACGAAAATATTTCATATTAAAGGCAAGCGCTATTCGATTGTGGATATGCTAGGTAATGAAGAGCGAGCAAAGCGTTATGCTGGCGGTACATATATGGTTATTTATTTAAGTCCAAGCCATTATCATCGTATTCATAGCCCTCTCTCAGGTACTGTAACAGAACGATTTGTACTTGGAAGAAAATCATACCCAGTAAATGCAGCAGGGATGAAATATGGAAAAGAGCCGCTGTCAAAGAATTATCGTTCTATCACAGAGGTTGATAGTGAAGGACAACATATGGCACTTGTAAAAGTAGGAGCTATGTTTGTAAATAGTATTGAGTTACTTCATGAAAGAAATGCTGTTCAAAAAGGTGAAGAAATGGCATACTTTACTTTTGGTTCAACAGTCGTTTTACTGTTTGAAAAAGGAATGGTTGAAGTTGTTCCAACGTTAATGAGTGGTCAAGAACTTCGCCTTGGTGAAAAAATTGCAACTCGCTTATCTAATGGTAGCGGACAGTAAAAATTTTATCGCAAAATTGTGAGAGGACTAAGAAGTTAGATGAGCTTATGTGCTAGGTGAAAAGTTCCTATGGAGGAAAGCTTCATTTTATTTAAGGAGCCATCTTGAGGATGGCTCTTTTTACAGGTGAAGCAGCAATCTATATACTCAAGACGATTTGACAAGCTTGTCCTCTAACGATCGCCGGATAATTTCTTGCTTTATAAGTAAAATGAAGTCAGGATTTAATTTTAGTTCTTTTGCTTTATAATAAGACTCAGTGAGTAACTCAGTAGATAACTGTTCCATATGTTTCGTTTTCAAGGTGAGTCACCTCCGATAAAAAGGATAGGTTCTTTGTTGCATCTACTGTATCAAAAAAATATGATAGTCACAAACGGCTGGTTATCCACATATAGCCGTGGATAAAATGTGTGTTAATTGTTAATAAATTGAGAATTAACTGAAGTATTAATGTGGAAAATGTGCACAATGTTATCCACAAGTGGGCTATCGAAAAATGTTGTCGAAAAATTTTATGAAAACTCCTCAAAGAGGTGAAAGAGATTGAAATTGTTTTTACCAAATGAATACGTGAAAAACGTATATCATGTTCAACCAGAAGATTTAAAAAAACGCGGGATTAAAGGGATTATTACTGACTTAGATAATACTTTAATTGAATGGGATCGTCCGAATGCAACACCTAAGCTAGAGCAATGGTTTTTAAAAATGAAAGAGCAAGGCATTCAAGTAACGGTTGTTTCGAATAATAATGAGCAACGTGTAAAGGATTTTGCAGATCCACTGGGCATTCCGTTTATCCATAGCGCACGTAAGCCATTTGTTCGTGCTTTTAAGCGTGCGATACAAGAAATGAATTTAGCAGCTGATGAAGTAGTTGTTATTGGAGACCAATTGTTAACAGATGTACTGGGCGGAAATCGCGTTGGCCTATATACCATTTTAGTCGTACCAGTGGCTCAAACAGATGGATTAGTAACACGCTTTAATCGAAAGATTGAGCGAAGAATTATGAGAAATATGAAGAAAAAAGGTTTAATTAACTGGGAGGAATAAAGTTTGACTGAAACAATTAAATGTATTGGTTGCGGTGTAGAGATTCAAACAGAAAATAAAAATGAAGTCGGATATGCACCAACTTCATCTTTAGAGAAAGAACAAGTAATTTGTCAGCGATGTTTTCGCTTGAAACATTATAATGAAATTCAAGATGTGTCTTTAACAGACGATGATTTCCTTCGTATTCTAAATGGAATTGGGCAATCAGATGCGCTTGTTGTCAAAATTGTAGATATTTTTGATTTCAATGGTAGCTGGTTACCAGGTTTACATCGTTTTGTAGGGAACAATAAAGTATTGCTTGTTGGAAATAAAGCGGATTTAATTCCGAAGTCGGTAAAACACGATAAAGTGAAACATTGGATGCGCTATAGTGCGAAGCAACTTGGTTTAAAACCAGAAGATGTCTTTTTAATTAGTGCAGCAAAGGGACAAGGTATTCGTGAACTTGCGGAGGCAATTGAACAGTATCGCGGTGGTAAGGATGTATATGTTGTAGGATGTACGAACGTTGGTAAATCTACATTTATTAATCGTATGATTAAAGAATTTAGTGAAGAAACTGAGAATGTGATTACAACATCTCATTTCCCAGGAACAACACTTGATTTAATTGATATTCCATTAGATGAAACATCTTCTTTATATGATACACCAGGAATTATTAATCACCATCAAATGGCACATTACGTTGGGAAGCAAAGCTTAAAGCTTATTACACCTACGAAAGAGATCAAGCCGATGGTATTCCAATTAAACGAAGAACAAACATTATTCTTCGGTGGATTAGCACGTTTTGATTATGTGAGTGGTGGGCGTCGTGCGTTCACTTGTCATTTCTCAAATCGCCTAACAATTCATCGTACAAAGCTTGAAAAAGCTGATGAATTATATGAAAAACATGTTGGGGAATTATTAAATCCACCAACTCCAGAAGAACGAGAAAATATGCCTGAGTTTGTGAAATATGAATTTAACATTCGTGAAGCAAAAACAGATGTTGTATTCTCTGGACTGGGCTGGGTTACGGTGAACGAGCCAGGAGCGAAGATTATTGCTCATGTACCAAAAGGAGTTAGTGTTTCATTACGTAAATCTTTAATTTAATATGGAGAGGGATTTATGAAACAATTATATGGTGTAATCGGGAATCCAATAGGACATTCATTGTCACCGCTCATGCATAACGATGCATTTAAGAACTTAAATATAGATGCTCATTATCATGCGTTTCTTGTAGAAGAGGACACATTAGGGGAAGCGGTGACGGGTTTAAAAGCATTAGGAGTTTCAGGGTTTAATGTTACAACTCCGCACAAAGTTTCAATTATGAAATACTTAGATGAAATTGATCCGTTAGCGAAGCAAATTGGTGCTGTGAATACGGTCGTTCATAGAGATGGAAAACTAATTGGTTATAATACGGATGGAATTGGGTATGTTCGTTCCTTACAATCAATTAGTAAAGAACCACTTTATCAGAAACGTATTTTATTACTCGGTGCAGGCGGAGCGTGCCGCGCTATCTACTTTTCGCTTGCAGACGCCGGAGTAAAAGAAATTGATATTGCAAATCGAACTGTGGAAAAGGCAACTCAGCTTATCGCAGGATGTCAAGAGAAGATTACATCGCATGCTCTTTCGTTAGAGCAAGCAACTGAAGAACAAGGAAATTATGATATTATCATTCATACGACAACGATAGGAATGCATCCGCATGTCCAACATACACCGTTGCAAATTCGAACTTTGAAACAAGGAACGATTGTTTCGGATATTATTTATAATCCATTTGAGACAAAGCTTTTGCAAGATGCGAAAGCGAAAGGGGCCATCGTGCAAAATGGAATCGATATGTTTGTTTATCAAGGAGCACTTGCATTTGAAATGTGGACAGGATGTATGCCAAATATCGAAAGAATGAAACAACTAGTAATGAGAAAGCTTGGAGGCTAACTATATGTTAACAGGAAAACAAAAAAGATTTTTACGTGCAAAAGCACATCACTTAACACCGATTTTTCAAGTTGGAAAAGGCGGCGTGAATGAAAATATGGTAAAACAAATTGCAGATGCATTAGAAGCTCGTGAGTTATTTAAAGTGAGCGTATTACAAAACTGTGAATTCGACCGCCGCGAAGTTGCAGAAGAACTGGCTAAAGGTGCGAGAGCAGAAATCGTCCAAGTAATTGGAAGCACAATTGTTTTATATAAAGAATCAAGAGAAAATAAACAAATCAAACTTCCACAATAGTAATTTACTGTGCTTAGAGTGACGTAGGTCGTTTCCATAGTTTATGCTCGCTATGTTCGGGATTTGTTTTTGCTAATAGGGTTTAGACCAATTGAACTTTTACTGGCAGTAATCTCTCTCATATTATTTCGGAAAGATTACTGCTTGTAAATTAGAGGGGGCGTTTCATTTGAAAAAGATCGGAATCATTGGCGGCACATTTGATCCGCCTCATTATGGACATTTGTTGATCGCAAATGAGGTGTATGATGCACTTGCGCTTGATGAAATATGGTTTTTGCCGAATCAAATTCCACCTCATAAACAGGATCGCAATATTACAAGTGTGGAAAATCGATTAGACATGTTAGAATTAGCAATTGGGCAAGAGGAGTATTTCTCGGTTTGTTTAGAAGAGCTAAAAAGAGAAGGTCCATCCTATACATATGACACTATGTTACAATTGACAAAGAAGCATCCGGACGTGCAGTTTTATTTTATTATTGGTGGAGATATGGTGGAGTATTTACCAAAATGGTATAACATTGAGAAATTACTTCAGCTTGTAACTTTTGTTGGAGTTGCAAGGCCGGGGTACACACTAAATACGCCTTATGAAATCGTCACGGTAGAGATTCCGGAATTTGCTGTTTCATCCTCCTTACTACGAAAGAGACATAAGGAGAAGAAAACGTGCAAATATTTGCTTCCAGAACAAGTACAGGTATATATCGAGAGGAATGGGTTGTATGAATCGTGAGAAAGCACTTGAGATTGTAAAACAACAAATGCATGAAAAACGTTATATACATACAATTGGTGTAATGGAAACGGCAATTGAACTTGCTAAGCTATATGGCGTGGATGAAAAAAAAGCAGAAACGGCTGCTATATTTCATGATTATGCAAAATGTAGACCGATTCAAGAAATGGAAGACATTATTAAGCAGGAAGAGCTGCCGAAAGATTTACTTCACTACAACAAAGAGTTATGGCATGCGCCAGTTGGGGCATACTTAGTAGAAAAAGAAGTCGGTATTACTGACACTGAAATTCTGCAAGCTATTACATATCATACAAGTGGTCATGAAAAGATGACAATGCTTGATAAAGTTATTTATGTAGCCGATTATATTGAACCTGGCCGTAAATTCCCAGGTGTGGAAGAAGCGCGGAAATTAGCAAAGGAAGATATAAATAAAGCTTTATTGTTTGCATTAAAACGTACGATTCAATTTTTAATGGAAAAGGATCAAACGATCTATCCGTTAACATTTCAAACATACAATGCAGTCCTGAAGGAGGAAGTTACTGAATGAAAGATAGAGATTTATTAGTGTTAGCAGCAAAAGCAGCTGATGATAAAAGAGCAGAAGATATGGTTGTACTAAATATGCAGGGGATTTCACCAATTGCAGATTATTTCATTATTTGTCACGGGAACTCTGATAAACAAGTACAAGCAATTGCGCGTGAAATTAAAGCGAAGGCACATGAGTTCCAAATCGACGTACAACGTATGGAAGGTTTCGATGAAGCGCGTTGGGTTCTAGTGGACCTTGGTGATGTGGTTGCGCATGTATTCCATAAAGATGAGCGTGATCATTATAATTTAGAGCGTCTATGGGGCGATGTGCCACGTGAAGATATTACAGAAGAGTTAAGCCAATGAGATATGAGCAATTCGCATTGTTGTATGATGAACTCATGAATGATGTCCCATATGATAAATGGGTAGAATTCACTGAGGAAAGCCTGCAACAGGCAGGCTTGAAAGAGGCGAAAATTCTTGATGTAGCATGCGGGACTGGGAATGTAACACTTCCACTTGTACGAAAAGGTTATGACATAATTGGTGTCGATCTTTCGGAGGAAATGCTAACAGTCGCCCAGCAAAAACTTGGAGGAGAAGGGTATTTTATTCCTTTTTACCAACAAGACATGAGAGACCTGGATGTTCCAGGTGAATTTGATTGTGTGACAATCTTTTGTGATTCATTGAATTATGTATTGGAAGAAGAAGGAATACAAGAGACATTCAGACGAGTATTCCACCATTTGCGTCAAGATGGTCTATTCTTATTTGATGTACATTCTTTATACAAAATTCATCATGTATTTCAAAATGAAACGTACACAGTCAATGGAGAAGAGATAGCTCTTATTTGGAACTGCTTCCCTGGCGAAGAGTCAAATAGTGTAGAACATGATTTGTCATTCTTTGTACAGGATCCAGAGGAAGGTGTATACCATCGTTTTGATGAATGTCACGTGCAACGTGCCTATTCAGTTGAATTCATAACAAAATGGCTTGAAGAAACTGGTTTTACAGTGCTGCGTGTAACGGGCGATTTTGAACGAATGGAAGTCACTGAACAAACGGAGCGTATCTTTTTTATGGCGAAAAAGAATGGCTAAAAAACAAAAGCAACCGATTAGGTTGCTTTTGTTTTGTTTAGAATACAATGTTTTATTGATAGAAAAGTAGAAAAGTAGTATCTATAAAATACAAAAAATAAAGTTTGATAAAAAATCGGATGAGAAAAAGATAAGAAGTTTTAAGAGGATTTTGTATCATTGTGGCGTATTGTTTATGTGTGCTTATCAAATTGCTGCTCTACGCCTTCTAAATCTTCATCGTATTTTTCATGTGTCTGCTCGAATAATTTATGGAACATATCTCCAACGTGATCCTCTAAAATCCGAATGCCTTCTCCTGTAACACCGCCTTTAACACATACTTTCTCTTGTAGAGTTGGTAATGTGAAAATTTCTTTTTCTAGTAATTTCCCCATTCCGATAATCATTTCACTTGCTAAAGTAGTTGCTTCCTCATGAGTAATATTTGTTTTAGCTACAGCAGCGTCAATGAAACGTTGCAGCAAGTAGCTAAAGAATGCAGGGCCACAGCTTGCGATATCAGATGAGACTCTTGTAATATCTTCCCCGATCACAATGGGTGTAGAAATATTTTTAAACAAACGAAGTAACTTTTGTTCCCATTCTCTCGAACAGTTTTTTCCGAATGTGAATAGTGAGGCACCAGAGAATGCTCGGTTTGTGATACTTGGAATAATACGTGCGACGTTGCAAGATACAACCTTTTCTAATTGATTTGCTGATATGGGACTTGTAATAGAAATTAAACATTTTTCATCAGTAAAGTGAGCAGCATGCTTCTTTAAAATTGGATAGATGTCTAAAGGCTTAACGCAAATGAAAATAAGCTGAGAGCGTCCAATTACCTCTTGCACTGTCTTTGCTATATGAACAGAAGGATACTTCTCTTTTATATGATATGCTTTGGCGGGCGTACGATTAATAATAGTAAGGCACGAAGGTTTGACAGCACGGGTTTCTAAAAATGCATTGATTAGTATCTTCCCCATGTTTCCTGTCCCTATAATTCCTATGTTCAATGTTTCATCCCTCCTTCGTAACATCTTTCTCCTAAACAATATGAACTATGTTGTGAATTTATGAATTGGAGGTATTAAAATCATGCAGAATTTTCAAAAGAAGTGGCTCGCTTTATTAGGGGCTATTGGAGTTGTATTTATCTTCTTTATGTGGCAGACAAAGCAGCAAGGTGAGCAACCGACTGTGAAAGTGAATCCAAATGTGAAGAGTGAAGAGAACAAAAGTAAATTAAAAGTAACAGAATCAAAAGAACAGAAAAAAACAATAGTGATTGATGTAAAAGGAGCTGTGCATCGTGAGGGTGTATATGAGATGGGGATGGGCGCACGCGTAAAAGATGGGATTGAAAAAGCGGGTGGCTTTTTGCCCGAAGCTGCTATAGAAAAAGTGAACTTAGCGCAGCTCATGCAAGACCAAATGCTTCTGTATGTCCCGAAAAAAGGAGAGCAAGTGCAGGGAGCTAATCTACCTTCAGGGCAGGAGGGGAAAATTCAAATTAATGTTGCACCAAAAGAACAACTCGAAAAAATAACAGGAATTGGACCTCGAAAAGCAGAAAATATTATGAAATATCGAGAAGAACATGGACCATTTCAAAAAATGGAAGATTTATTGGAAGTAGATGGTATTGGAGAGAAGTCGCTTGAAAAAATAAAAGATAAAATAATTATTCCGTAAGGATTGACGAACTTTTTCTTCTTTCGCTACACTACAAGTAGATGAAAAAGTAGGTGAAGATATGGAACGAATTTCTTGGGATCAATACTTTATGACGCAAAGTCATTTATTATCACTGCGTAGCACGTGTACGAGACTTGCAGTAGGAGCGACGATTGTCCGTGATAAGCGAATTATCGCAGGTGGATACAACGGTTCAATCAAAGGTGGTGTTCATTGTATAGACGATGGATGTTACGTCATTGATAATCATTGTGTTCGCACAATTCATGCTGAAATGAATGCATTGTTGCAATGTGCAAAATTTGGTGCGAAAACAGAGGATGCAGAGATTTATGTTACGCACTTTCCTTGCCTGCAATGTTGTAAAGCCATTATTCAAAGTGGTATTACAGCTGTTTATTACGCACAAGATTATAAAAATCACCCGTACGCTGTAGAATTATTTGAGCAAGCAAATGTAACAGTGAAACATGTTCCGCTTGAATATGGTATTACATCGTTAGAGCAACAAGAGCGTAATTTACAATTAAAAGAACTGTTTTCATCTTTAGAAAAAGATGATGTAACAATGAATGAATTACAACAAGTATTCGCTAAAGCAAAAGAGATGCTATAAGTGCATCTGCTACAAGGGGTGAGTATAAGTTGCGTGGTCAATGGGGCTATATTGCGATCTCGTTTGTTATGGGGATTGCAATCGCCTGTTCCTCGTTTCAGTTGGTGTCTGTTAGTGTATTTGGTTGTTATATTTTATTTTGTATATATCGTACTTCACATCAAGTCCTCGTTTTTTGTATCGTAACATGTGCTAGTAGCTACATCTATACATCATATGTTGAATGGAAAAATCAGCCTTCAAAAGAATTAAACTTTGAAATGACAGAAGGTGTGATTCAAACTACACCTCTTATAAATGGTGATCGACTCTCTTTTCAAATAAAAGTCTCTAATCAAGATACATTGCAATTAATGTACAAAATTCAATCAGCTGAGCAAAAAGAACAGTTGCGGAAATTACATGCTGGTATGACCTGTGGATTTCAAGGAGAAATGAAAGTGCCATCAGAAGCACGGAATTTTCATGGTTTTGACTATCGTGACTATTTACATAAGCAAAAGATTCATTTTTTATTTGAAGCGAAAGAGATTTCAAATTGTACGCAAAATTCTTTAACGTTTATACAGTGGGTCTTTTTATTGCGCCAAAATGCGGTGTCGAAAGTCGTAGAAATGTTTCCCGGACAATCTGGGGCATTTATGAATGCATTGTTGTTTGGTGATCGGCAACTAATGGCATTTGAAGTAGAAGAACGATACCAACAATTGGGCCTTATCCACCTATTAGCGATTTCTGGATCCCATATTGTATTATTAATGGCAATTGGCTATTTTATTTTACTTCGAATCGGAATAACAAGGGAAATGACGACAATATGTCTTGTTGTTTGTATTCCACTTTATATGTTTTTAGCAGGAGCGTCTCCATCTGTCATAAGGGCTTCTGTAACAGGTGTTATGGTATTGCTAGCACTCATGCATTCTATTCGTATTTCAAGTGTAGATGTGCTTAGTATGACGGCTATATTGATGCTGGTATATGATCCTTATATGGTCTTCGATATAGGATTTCAATTTTCTTTTGTTGGTAGTTTTGCGCTTTTGTTATCGGCAAATCGTCTTTTGCATCGTGACAATGGTCTCATTCAAAATACAATCTATCTTTCTGTTATTTCACAACTTGCTAGTATTCCTATTTTGTTATATCACTTCGGTTATTTTTCTCCATATAGCATCTTCCTCAATCTTATATATGTCCCGTTTCTATCTTTTATTGTGCTACCATGTAGCATCGCTATTTTTCTTTTTATGTTATTTGTTCCTTTAGTATCGATAGGATTGGCGCATGGATTATCAGTATGTTTAATGTTTTCTAATGAGATTCTTCAGTATTGTGAAAACCTCCCATTTCTTCGCCTTACTTTTGGACAAACACCTGTATTCCTTGTTGTTTTATATAGTTTTAGTATTATAGGTATATTTGTTGTGTGGGAAAAAACGATCAAAAAATGTATTTTGTCCATAGCTGCTGGATTTTTCCTCTTTATATGTATTAGTCATTATATTTCACCTTATTTCCGTGCCAGCGGAAGTGTGACTTTTATTGATGTTGGACAAGGGGATGCAATCTTGATTCGTCTTCCGTATGACAAGGGAATTTATCTCATTGATACAGGGGGGACAATCTCTGTAAAAAAGGAAGTATGGCAGAAGAAAAAACATGAGTTTTCTGTCGGGCACGATATTCTCATTTCGTTTTTACAAAAAGAAGGTATTCGGAAAATTGATAAGTTAATTGTGACGCATGGTGATGCAGATCATATGGGAGCGGCTAAAGAATTGTTATCTACCATTGTTGTAGAGGAAATTGTATTTGGAAAGAAACGAGAAGATACTGTGCTCGAAAAAGAATTGAGACAAATTGCAAAACAAAAAAATATAAGGGTAAACATCGTGGAAGAAGGGGATAGATGGCAAGTAGATGAAGCATTATTTACAGTGCTATCACCAAAGGGAGAGGAGAATAGGGATAACGATTCATCTATTGTATTATGGGCAAAGTTAGGTGGATTTACCTGGCTGTTTACTGGAGATTTAGAAGAAAAAGGCGAACAGCGAATCATAAAGCAATATCCAGAGTTACGAGCAGATATTTTAAAGGTTGGGCATCATGGTAGTAAGACATCGTCTTCAGCTGCCTTCTTACACCTTATTCAGCCCCAAAAGGCCATTATTTCAGCTGGAGAGCGTAATCGATATGGGCATCCGCACCAACAAGTGCTAGAGCGTTTGTTAGAGCTTGATATTGAAATATGGCGAACGGATAAACAAGGAGGAGTTTTCTATGTTTTTGAAGGCGAAAGGGGAACGTTTCGAAGTAAACTGACATATGATGAAGCACAGAAAAGGTGAAGTGAAAAAGGAAGGCCGCAAGCAGCAGCCTTTAAGAACCAATAAATTTAATAATTGTTGCAATAATGAAAAGTGTTGCGAAAAAACCAAATGAGACGATAAAACCTACCCCTGAATCAATAGCGTCATTGCGTTTACTTTGAACGTTTTGCTCAAATTCATTCATTTAGAATCCCTCCCCAACATTCCATTTTAGTATAAGATATTGTCAGAAAAAAATCTACAATTTCCATATGAAGATAAATAGAGGATATATTTGTAGAAACAGGTGTTAAATCTTATGCAAGTAGAAGGTAGAAATTTGATTTCCAAGCATGTTAACAGTTAACAATTATACTTATCCAGTAGTAGTGAATAATATCGGTAAGGTGGTTACCGCACACCAATAAGAATCCCGGGACTTATTGCGTGGCGTTTTATATAGATAAAGGGACGGGTTATTTAAGCCTGTTCCTTTGTACTTGTAAAACAAAAGATAGCACATTAGTATAGAGATATATTGCCAAGTTAGGGAGTAGGAAAAAGTATGAGTGAGATACATAAGAAGATTAAAAAGAAACAGTTTGCACCATTTTATTTAATATATGGAACGGAAGCTTATTTTATAAATGAAACAATAAAGCTTATAACAACGGAAGCGTTAGCTGAGGAAGATCGTGAGTTTAATGTTGTAACGTATGACTTAGAAGAAGCGTATTTGGAAGATGTAATAGAAGATGCACGAACGCTTCCATTCTTTGGAGAACGTAAAATCTTATTAATTAAATCGCCACTGTTCTTGACATCACAAAAAGAAAAATTAGAACAAAATATAAAGATTTTAGAGGAGTATATTGCAGAGCCTTCTCCATTTTCAATTGTTGTATTTGTAGCTTCTTATGAAAAATTAGATGAGCGAAAAAAAATCACAAAATTATTAAAGAAAACAGCAGATGTAGTAGAAGCTAATGCGATGCAAGTACAGGACGTTCGTAAATGGATTGTGGCTCGTGCGGATGAAGTACATGTACATATTGAAGAAACAGCGGTTAGCTTGCTGTTAGAGCTTGTAGGAAGCAATGTGACGATGTTAGCCAAGGAAATGGATAAGTTGACCCTTTATGTTGGTGTGGGTGGAGAAGTTACAACAGAGCTTGTGGCAGAACTTGTGCCAAAATCAGTTGAACAAAATGTGTTTGCGTTAACAGAAAAGGTAGTAAAAAAGGATATTGCTGGAGCTATGAAAATTTTAGATGGGCTATTTACGCAGCAAGAGGAACCAATTAAATTGTTGGCGTTATTAGTGAGTCAATTTCGTTTGCTCAACCAAGTAAAAGAACTGCAGCAACGTGGGTATGTGCAGAATCAAATTGCTTCGCATATTGGTGTTCATCCATACCGGGTAAAATTGGCGATGAATCAAACGAAATTTTTCTCGTTTGAAGAATTGAAAAAAGTTATTTTAGAGTTAGCTGAAGCTGACTATAGTATGAAAACGGGGAAAATGGATAAGAAACTTGTCTTAGAGTTTTTCTTAATGCGTTTAAATCATATTGGATAAATAAAAGCGGAAGCTCTAGCTGAATAAAATACAAAAAAGTTCATGCCATTTGTTGCGTGAATTTTTTTGTATATAAAAAACGATCCAAATGGATCGTTTTTTAAACGCCTTACGCGTTTACTTGTTTCGCTAAGCGAGATTTTTGACGAGCTGCAGCGTTTTGGTGGATAAGACCTTTACGAGCTGCTTTGTCAAGTTTTTTAGAAGCAGTTTTGAAAGCTTCTTTAGCATTTTCAAGATCGTTATTAGTAACTAAAGCTTCTACAGTTTTAACAGCTGAACGCATGTCAGACTTGATAGAAGCGTTATGTGCACGACGCTCTTCGCTAAGTTTAGCGCGTTTGATAGCAGATTTGATGTTTGCCATACTTTTCACCTCCCTGGTGCGATCGAGTGACTCGATACTTACATAGAACAAGTGATATTCTATCAAACAGAGAAGAGAATTGCAATAGCGAGATCAATGAAATTTCATGTAAAGGAAAGAATGGCCTTAAATAATTTTGGGGAATCTAACTATATTTACTATGAATTACGGAGGAGATAGGATGAAAGAACCATTAGATTTAAGTAAATATAGTGTGAGAACAGACCTTGCAGTAGAAGCTCATCAAATGTTGCAAGAACGTCAGCAAGAACAAACGGGAGTCCAAGGTGTTATTGTAAAAGAACGTGAAGAAGAAGGGATTACGATTACGAAAGTGATCATCGATGAGAGCGCTTCTGAAGCAATGGGTAAAAAACCAGGGAATTATTTAACGCTTGAAGTGCAAGGGATTCGTCAGCAAGATACGGAATTACAGCAAAAGGTAGAGCGTATTTTTGCAAAAGAATTTTCGTATTTATTAGAAGAAATTGGGATATCTAAAGAGGCGAGCTGTTTAATCGTTGGGTTAGGGAATTGGAATGTAACACCAGATGCGCTTGGTCCAATCGTTGTAGAAAATGTGCTTGTGACACGCCACCTTTTTAAATTACAGCCTGAAAGTGTAGAAGATGGGTATCGTCCTGTTAGTGCGATCCGTCCAGGTGTCATGGGAATTACAGGGATTGAAACGAGCGATGTCATTTATGGCATCATTGAAAAGACAAAACCGGACTTTGTGATTGCAATTGATGCACTTGCTGCTAGGTCTATTGAACGAGTAAATAGTACGATACAGATTTCAGATACGGGAATTCATCCTGGATCAGGTGTAGGAAATAAACGAAAAGAACTAAGTAAAGAGACGCTCGGAATTCCTGTGATTGCGATTGGTGTTCCGACGGTTGTAGATGCTGTTTCCATTACGAGTGATACGATTGATTTTATTTTAAAACATTTTGGTCGTGAAATGAGAGAAGGTGATAAACCGTCTCGCTCTTTATTACCAGCTGGCTTTACATTTGGAGAAAAGAAGAAATTAACAGAGGAAGATATGCCAGATGAAAAAAGCCGTAATATGTTTTTAGGGGCAGTAGGTACATTGGAAGATGAAGAAAAGCGAAAATTAATATATGAAGTGTTAGCTCCTCTTGGACATAATTTAATGGTGACACCGAAAGAAGTAGATGCATTTATTGAAGACATGGCAAATGTGATAGCAAGTGGTTTAAATGCAGCGCTTCATCATCAAATTGATCAAGATAATACAGGTGCCTATACACATTGATGAGAAGGGACGGCCTGATTTGAGTCGATTTATGCTTCAGTGTATGAGCTGTGTTGTTCTGTTTCTTTTTTTGCTGCTAATCGGAATTGGAATCGCTAATCATGGCTTAAAAAGCATGAAAGGTTATCGGCAGCCAACGTATGAACAAATTGCCCAGATGACAGGAACTGGGAGTGGGAATGTTGATCCGGAAATTTTAGGAGGCACATTTTCGGCATGTGAAAAACAAAAGCAGTTAGAAAGTCTCAGAAGTTTTAATGCTGTAGAAGGACTGGGAATGGGGATCGCGGAATTTACTCGAGGTCTCGCTAAGTTTAGTACAGATATAGTAATTGGGAAAATAAAAGATATTTTTCATCAATTGGGATAATAAAAAGAGGTTGTCTTATCATTTTGTAAGGCAGCCATTTTTTTGTTATAAAAAGGTTTGTCTCGTTTGCTCTGCTCGCATAAGATAAAGAGAGGAAGATTTGTCCTATAAGCAGCACGAGTTTTCATTGAATCTTTGCTGCTCTATTGATATAATCAGTGCTAGTGTATATTGGCGAGACTATTAGGAGTTGAGAACATAGATGAATAAAGAAGAAAGAGCAAAAAGACAGTCCAAAATTCGTAACTTCTCCATCATTGCTCATATTGATCACGGAAAGTCAACGTTGGCAGACCGTATTTTGGAGAAAACAAATGCGTTAACACAGCGCGAAATGAAAGCTCAATTACTTGACTCTATGGATTTAGAGCGAGAGCGTGGTATTACAATTAAATTAAATGCAGTTCAATTAACGTATAAAGCAAAAGATGGTGAAGAATATATTCTTCACTTAATTGACACACCAGGACACGTCGATTTTACGTACGAAGTGTCTCGTAGTTTAGCGGCTTGTGAAGGTGCAATTCTTGTTGTCGATGCAGCGCAAGGTATTGAAGCGCAGACGTTAGCGAACGTATATTTAGCACTTGATAATAATTTAGAGATTTTACCGGTTATTAATAAAATTGACTTGCCAAGTGCTGATCCGGAGCGTGTTCGTCAAGAAGTAGAAGATGTAATCGGTTTAGATGCATCAGAAGCTGTACTTGCTTCTGCAAAAGCTGGCATTGGTATCGAAGACATTTTAGAACAAATCGTTGAAAAAGTACCAGCTCCAGAAGGTGACCCGGAAGAGCCACTTCAATGTATGATTTTTGACTCTTTATATGACCCGTACCGTGGTGTAATCGCATATATCCGTGTTGTAAACGGTACGGTAAAAGTTGGCGATAAAGTACGTATGATGGCAACTGGTAAAGAGTTCGAAGTAACAGAAGTAGGTGTATTCACACCGAAAACAACACAGCGTAAAGAATTGACAGTAGGCGATGTAGGATTCTTAGCAGCATCTATTAAAAATGTGGGAGACACACGTGTCGGTGATACAATCACACATGCGAAACGTCCAGCAACAGAACCATTACCAGGTTATCGTAAATTAAATCCAATGGTGTTCTGTGGTTTATACCCAATTGATTCCGCGCGTTATAACGATTTACGTGATGCATTAGAAAAACTTGAATTGAATGATTCTGCTCTTGAGTTTGAACCAGAAACATCTCAAGCGTTAGGATTTGGCTTCCGTTGTGGATTCTTAGGATTACTTCATATGGAAATCATTCAAGAACGTATTGAACGTGAATTTAAAATTGATTTAATTACAACAGCACCAAGTGTAATTTATAAAGTATATTTAACAAACGGGGAAGAAGTTGTTGTAGATAACCCATCTAACATGCCGGATCCGCAGTCTATTGATCGTGTAGAAGAGCCGTTTGTAAAAGCGGCAATTATGGTTCCAAATGATTATGTTGGGGCTGTAATGGAAATTTGCCAAGGGAAACGCGGTGCGTTTATCGATATGCAATATTTAGATGAGACACGTGTTACGTTAACATATGAAATCCCGCTTTCTGAAATCGTATATGACTTCTTTGATCAATTGAAATCAAATACGAAAGGCTATGCATCCTTTGATTATGAGTTAATCGGTTATAAGCCGTCTAAACTTGTGAAGATGGATATTCTTTTAAATTCTGAACAAGTTGATGCTTTATCATTTATCGTACACCGTGATTCAGCGTATGACCGTGGTAAAGTAATTGTAGAAAAATTAAAAGAATTAATTCCAAGACAACAGTTTGAAGTACCGATTCAAGCGACAATTGGGAACAAAGTTGTAGCGCGTTCTACAATTAAAGCGATGCGTAAAAACGTACTTGCAAAATGTTACGGTGGTGACATTTCTCGTAAACGTAAACTTCTTGAAAAACAAAAAGAAGGTAAGAAGCGTATGAAATCTGTTGGTTCTGTAGAGGTACCACAAGAAGCGTTCATGGCTGTATTGAAAATGGACGATAATTAATGAAAAAGGAGCCGTTTATGCGGCTTCTTTTTTGTATCAGCATACTTTTTTAGACATCTTTACGTCTCTCCTTTACAATAGTTAGGATACTTTTTCGTACAAAAAAGTGGAGATTGATATAGAGTTAGGAGACGAATGATGTCTGAAAATATTCGAAAAGATATTCAAGAAAAGATACAAAAAGGTAATTTTAATTGTGAAAAGGAATTAACTCTTTCTATTATTAGTGGAAAATGGAAAGTTGTTATTTTATGGCATTTAGGTGTAGAAGGGCCGCATCGCTTTAGTGAGTTGCAACGACTATTTCCAAACATTTCTCATAAAGTTTTGTCAAATCAACTAAAAGAATTAATGGAAGATGGAATTATTGGTAGGACAGTATATCCAGAAGTGCCTCCACGCGTAGAATATTTTATGACTGATTTAGGCATGACGCTTTTACCGATCGTCGAAATGATGTATGATTGGGGGAAAATGCGAATGAAGCAAATTCGTAAAGGGTTAGAGAAGTAAAGGAGCCTCCGAAATGCGGAGGTTTTCTTTTTAGAAAGGTAGGAGTGAAGTTTGATGCAAGCTGCATATATTCATATTCCGTTTTGTCAGCATATTTGTCACTATTGTGATTTTAATAAAGTTTTTATTGAGCGTCAGCCAGTTGATCGATATTTGGAGTATCTAGAGAAAGAGATAATAAATACGGTTCAAAAGGTACCATTTGAAAATATGAAAACGATTTTTGTCGGGGGCGGGACACCAACGGCGTTAAATATGGAGCAGACAAAAAAACTGCTTGATATTATTAATCGTCGTTTGCGTCCGTTCGCTCCAAACTGTGAATTAACGTTTGAAGCGAACCCTGGAGATTTGCCGAAAGAAAAGTTGAACTTGCTATTAGAGGGCGGTGTGAACCGAATTAGCTTTGGTGTGCAAACGTTTCGCGATGAATTGCTAGAGAAAATTGGACGTAAGCATACGAGAGAAGATGCGTTTGTAGCAATTCGTGAGGCACAGGAAGTTGGTTTTACGAATATTAATGTCGATTTAATTTACGCATTACCAGGACAAACGATAGAAGATGTGAAAGAAACGTTAAATATCGCATTCACACTCGGTGTACAGCACTTTTCTGCGTATTCTTTAATTGTTGAACCGAAAACTGTCTTTTACAATCTAATGAACAAAGGGAAATTAAGGCTTCCTGGTGAAGACCATGAGGCGAAGATGTATGAAATGGTAATGGATGAGATGAAAAAGCATGGTTACCACCAGTATGAAATTAGTAATTTTTCAAAAGAAGGCTATGAAAGTAGACATAATCTCACATACTGGAATAATGAAACATATTATGGTTTTGGAGCTGGGGCTCATAGTTATGTAAATGGTGAGCGAATTCAAAATGTTGGCCCGCTTAAGCAGTATTTTTCTAAAATCGATGAGACAGGATTCCCTTATTTAGATGTCCATGAGGTAACAAAAAAAGAAAGAATGGAAGAGGAGTTATTTTTAGGGCTTCGAAAAACAAAAGGAGTTTCTAAGTTAGAATTCCAAAAGAAATTTGGCACGGAGATGGATGAAGTCTTTGCAGGGCAGTTGCTGCATAATAAAGAGCATGGATTACTGGAGGAAAAAGATGGTCATGTTTGTTTAACAAGGCAAGGGAAGTTATTAGGGAATGAAGTGTTTCAATCGTTTTTAGTTGATTAACTAGATGTTTCGTGTACATGAAAAAGTTTTACTATTTCGTGACGTTTCCGTTGACAATTGAATGTCAATTTTGGTAAGTTATTAATAGATTTAGCACTCGAAGATAAAGAGTGCTAACAGAGGTGATGATGAGATGCTTACGGAACGTCAGCTCTTAATTTTACAAACGATTATTGATGACTTTATTGGATCAGCACAGCCTGTTGGGTCAAGAACGTTAGCTAAGAAAGACGAAATTACGTTTAGTTCAGCGACCATTCGAAATGAAATGGCTGATTTAGAGGAACTAGGATTTATTGAAAAAACGCACAGTTCCTCCGGTCGTGTTCCTTCAGAAAAAGGATATCGATTTTACGTAGATCATCTTTTAGCACCACAGAATTTACCCAATGAGGAGATTGTACAGATTAAGGATTTATTTGCTGAAAGAATTTTTGAGGCAGAAAAGGTTGCCCAGCAATCAGCTCAAATTTTATCAGAACTCACAAATTATACGGCGATAGTTCTTGGGCCGAAAGTGAGTACAAATAAGCTAAAAAATGTACAAATTGTTCCGCTTGATCATCAAACAGCAGTCGCGATTATCGTAACGGATACAGGGCATGTACAAAGTAAAACGATTACCGTTCCGGAATCTGTTGATTTATCAGATTTAGAAAAGATGGTTAATGTTTTAAATGAAAAGTTATCGGGTGTACCGATGGCAGAATTACACAATAAAATTCTTAAAGAGATTGTGACAGTTCTACGCGGCTACGTCCATAATTATGATAGTGCAATAAAAATACTAGATGGTACATTTCAAGTGCCTTTATCGGAAAAGATATACTTTGGCGGGAAGGCGAATATGCTTTCGCAACCGGAGTTTCATGATATCCAAAAGGTACGCTCCTTGCTGACAATGATCGATAATGAAGCCGCATTTTACGATATTTTACGTAATAAAAAAGTCGGCATTCAAGTGAAAATCGGTCGTGAAAATTCTTCGACAGCTATGGAAGATTGTAGTTTAATTTCTGCAACCTATTCTATTGGAGAAGAGCAGCTTGGAACAATTGCAATCTTAGGTCCGACGAGAATGCAATATTCTCGTGTGATCAGTCTGTTACAATTGTTTACAAGACAATTTACAGATGGTTTGCATGGATTGTATAAACCAAAATAATAAATTCACTCGAGTGATGAACAGAATCATTGCTGGTGTGTAACATAAAAACTATGCGTGGATGCTCATGCTTAGCATGAGCCCTGGTTCCTTTTAAGGAGGTGAAAGTTGTGGAAGAGCGTAACGAAAAAGTAGTTGAAGAAACGAAAGAAACGCAAACTGAAGAAACTATTACAGCAGAAAATAATGAAGAAACTGCAGTAGAAGAAAAAAGTGAAGCGGCTCTTTTACAAGAAAAAGTAGACGAATTGCAAGCGAAGCTGACGGAAACGGAAGGGCAAAAGCTACGTCTACAAGCTGATTTTGAAAACTATAAGCGCCGCGTTCAATTGGATAAGCAAGCGGCTGAAAAATATAGATCACAAAGTCTTGTGTCAGATATTTTGCCAGCTCTTGATAACTTTGAAAGAGCGATGCAAGTGGAAGCAAGTGATGAGCAAATGAAATCCTTATTACAAGGGATGGAAATGGTATATCGTCAATTGCTAGAAGCGCTGACTAAAGAAGGTGTTGAAGCGATTGAGGCTGTTGGTAAACAGTTTGACCCGCATGAACATCAAGCTGTTATGCAAGTAGAAGACAGCGAATTTGAATCAAACGCGATTGTGGAAGAATTCCAAAAAGGTTATAAACTAAAAGATCGTGTGATTCGCCCATCAATGGTAAAAGTAAATCAATAATTTACATAAATGTAGGAGGTTTCGCCATGAGTAAAATTATCGGTATTGACTTAGGTACAACAAACTCTTGTGTAGCTGTTATGGAAGGTGGAGAACCAAAGGTTATTCCAAATCCAGAAGGAAACCGTACAACACCTTCTGTTGTAGCTTTCAAAAATGAAGAACGTCAAGTTGGGGAAGTAGCGAAGCGTCAAGCAATTACAAACCCAAATACAATCATGTCTGTTAAACGTCATATGGGTACAGACTACAAAGTAGAAGTTGAAGGTAAAAACTACACACCTCAAGAAATTTCTGCAATCATTTTACAAAACTTAAAAGCTTCTGCTGAAGCATACTTAGGTGAAACAGTAACGAAAGCTGTTATTACAGTGCCAGCATACTTCAACGATGCAGAACGCCAAGCAACAAAAGATGCTGGCCGTATCGCTGGTTTAGAAGTTGAGCGTATTATTAACGAACCAACAGCAGCTGCGCTTGCTTACGGTTTAGAAAAGCAAGACGAAGAGCAAAAAATTCTAGTATATGACTTAGGTGGCGGTACATTTGATGTATCTATCCTTGAGTTAGCAGACGGAACATTTGAAGTTATTTCAACTGCTGGCGACAACCGTCTTGGTGGTGACGACTTTGACCAAGTTATCATTGATCATTTAGTAGCTGAATTCAAAAAAGAAAACAACATTGACTTAAGCCAAGACAAAATGGCACTTCAACGTTTGAAAGATGCAGCTGAAAAAGCGAAAAAAGATCTTTCAGGTGTAACGCAAACACAAATTTCATTACCATTCATTAGTGCTGGAGCTGCTGGTCCATTACATTTAGAATTAACTTTAACAAGAGCGAAATTCGAAGAGCTTTCAGCTAACTTAGTAGAAAGAACATTAGAACCAACTCGTCGTGCATTAAAAGACGCTGGTCTATCTCCAAATGAGTTAGATAAAGTTATTCTTGTTGGTGGTTCTACTCGTATTCCAGCTGTACAAGAAGCGATTAAACGCGAAACTGGTAAAGAACCATATAAAGGTGTAAACCCTGATGAAGTTGTAGCATTAGGTGCTGCAGTTCAGGGCGGCGTACTTACTGGTGATGTAGAAGGCGTACTATTATTAGATGTAACACCACTTTCTTTAGGTATTGAAACTATGGGTGGCGTATTCACAAAATTAATCGAGCGTAACACTACGATTCCAACAAGTAAATCACAAGTATTCTCAACAGCTGCTGATAATCAACCTGCAGTAGACATTCATGTACTACAGGGTGAGCGTCCAATGTCAGCTGACAACAAAACATTAGGTCGTTTCCAATTAACGGATATTCCACCAGCACCACGTGGTATTCCACAAATCGAAGTAACATTCGATATTGATGCGAACGGTATTGTTAACGTACGTGCGAAAGACTTAGGAACAAGCAAAGAACAAGCAATTACAATTCAATCATCTTCAGGTCTTTCTGATGAAGAAGTAGATCGTATGGTAAAAGAAGCAGAAGCAAATGCGGATGCTGACCAAAAACGTAAAGAAGAAGTTGAACTTCGTAATGAAGCTGATCAACTTGTATTCCAAACAGATAAAGTTGTAAAAGATTTAGAAGGCAAAGTAGATGCAGCTGAAGTAGCGAAAGCAACAGAAGCGAAAGAAGCATTACAAGCGGCAATCGAGAAAAATGATCTTGATGAAATCCGTGCGAAAAAAGATGCGCTTCAAGAAATCGTACAACAACTAACTGTAAAATTATATGAGCAAGCTCAAGCAGCTGCTGGCGCTCAGCAAGCAGAAGGTGCACAAGGTAACGCTGGTGCAAAAAATGACAATGTAGTTGATGCTGAGTTTGAAGAGGTAAAAGAAGACAAGTAATAAAGTAAAATAAGTAAGATGACAAAAAGTCAAAGTCAAGCGTGCCTTGGCTTTGGCTTTTTTCACACATAAGAAAATGGTTTCTTAGGAACTAAGTTTTTCATCTGAGGGTCTTACGTTTTGCTTTTTGCATACTGTAAGTGAGGAAACTTTGTTGCAAAGCACTTTCTTTCGGTGTTAAAATTACGTTTATGTGAAAGATTCGGGGGTTACAAATTTATGAATAAAAGAGATTATTATGAGGTGCTTGGCCTTAGCAAGGGCGCTTCAAAAGATGAAATTAAAAAAGCATACCGTCGTTTGGCGAAAAAATATCATCCAGACGTAAGTAAAGAAGAAAATGCAATTGAAAAGTTTAAAGAAGTACAAGAAGCATATGAAGTGTTGAGTGATGATCAAAAACGTGCGCAGTACGATCAATTTGGTCATGCTGATCCAAATCAAGGTTTCGGAGGTTTTGGCGGAGGAGACTTTGGTGGAGGCTTCGGATTTGAAGACATCTTCAGTTCATTCTTTGGTGGAGGTGGCGGTCGACGTCGTGATCCAAATGCACCACGCCAAGGTGCTGACTTGCAATATCAAGTTACTTTAGATTTTGAAGAAGCAATTTTTGGTAAAGAATTAAATGTTGAAATTCCAGTGGAAGACCCTTGTGATACATGTCATGGCAGCGGAGCAAAACCAGGAACTTCAAAAGAAACATGTAAGCATTGTTCAGGAACAGGTCAAGTGAGCATAGAACAAAATACGCCGTTTGGTCGCATTGTAAATCGTCAAGCATGTAAACATTGTTCAGGAACAGGCCAAATGATTAAAGAGAAATGTACAACATGTCATGGCTCTGGAAAAGTACGTAAACGTAAAAAAATTAACGTTAAAATTCCAGCAGGTATTGATAATGGCCAACAAATCCGTGTGTCTGGTAAAGGTGAAGCGGGTGTGAACGGTGGCCCGTCTGGAGATTTATATGTCGTTGTTCATGTAAGAAATCATGAATTCTTCGAGCGTGATGGAGATCATATTATTTGTGAAATGCCATTAACATTCGCGCAAGTAGCACTTGGTGCTGAAGTGGAAGTTCCAACTGTTCATGGGAAAGTGAAATTAAAAATTCCAGCAGGGACACAAACTGGGACGGAATTCCGTTTAAAAGGAAAAGGAGCTCCAAATGTACGCGGATATGGTCAAGGTGATCAATACGTAGTGGTTCGTGTTGTTGTACCGACGAAATTAACATCACATCAAAAAGAATTACTGCGTGAATTTGCAGGGCAAGAAGATCAAGATGATAGCTTATTCGGAAAGCTTAAACGAGCTTTCAAAGGGGAATAATGGAAATAAAAAATGGAGTTGGTAAATTGTGAAATGGTCAGAAATTAGTATTCATACAACAGAGGAAGCGGTAGAAGCTGTCTCTCATATTTTACACGAAGCAGGTGCTAGTGGCGTAGCGATTGAAGATCCGGCAGAGTTAACAAAAGAGCGTGAGCAACAGTATGGTGAAATTTATGCGCTCAATCCATCTGAATACCCTGAGGATGGTGTGTTAATAAAAGCATATTTTCCACAAACGGATTCTTTACATGAAACAGTTGCAAGTGTAAAATCATCTATTGATGTACTCCCATCTTTCGACATCGAAATTGGTACAGGAAATATTACGATTAATGAAGTCGATGAGGAAGACTGGGCTACTGCTTGGAAAAAATATTATCATCCAGTTCAAATTTCTGATACATTCACAATTGTGCCGACATGGGAAGAATATACACCTTCTTCTCCAGATGAAAAAATTATTGAATTAGATCCAGGTATGGCATTTGGTACAGGGACGCATCCAACAACAACGATGTGTATTCGTGCGTTAGAAAAAACAGTTGAGCCAGGAAATACAGTCATTGATGTTGGAACAGGGTCTGGTGTATTAAGTATTGCTGCCGCAAAATTAGGTGCGGCATCTGTTCAGGCATATGACCTAGATCCAGTTGCAGTTGAAAGTGCAGAGATGAATGTTCGTTTAAATAAAACGGACGATGTCGTATCTGTAGGGCAAAATAGTTTATTAGAGGGTATTGAAGGTCCAGTAGATTTAATTGTAGCGAATTTACTTGCGGAAATTATTCTACTATTCCCTGAAGATGCAGCGAGAGTTGTAAAACAGGGCGGGCTATTTATTACATCTGGTATTATTGCAGCAAAAGAAAAAACGATTTCTGAAGCTCTAGAAAAAGCTGGATTTACAATTGAAGAAGTGTTAAGAATGGAAGATTGGGTAGCAATCATTGCACGAAATGCGTAATATATAATTTATGATTATAATGAATGGAGAAGTCTCTCGCTATAAAGGTGAGGGACTTGCCGTTTGTTATATTAAAATGATAACGTTTCGTTCTTTTCGTAAGTGCGGACTTACGAAAGGAACGAAACTTTGCTAAGGTGATGAGATGCAACGTTATTTTGTAGAAGAGAAGTATGTAAATGATGCAAGTATTCGTATTATAGGTGATGATGTGCATCATATCGCAAGAGTGATGCGTATGTCAGCTGGTGATCACATTTATTGCTGTGTAAACGGTAAAACAGCGATGTGTACAATTGCTGAAATTACCAGTGAATTTGTGGATAGTGCTATTGTAGAATGGATAGAGGCATCGAGCGAGCTGCCAGTGTTCGTAACGATTGCAAGTGGACTGCCAAAAGGAGACAAGCTAGAGTTAATTTTTCAAAAAGGAACTGAGCTTGGAGCAGCCGCATTTTTACCATTTCAAGCATCTCGATCTATCGTAAAATGGGATGCGAAAAAAGCAGATAAAAAAGTTGAGCGTTTGAAAAAAATTGTGAAAGAAGCAGCGGAACAATCGCATAGAAGTGAAATTCCAGATGTACATGTTCCCGCATCATTTAAGCAATTGCTTGCGATGAGCAGTGATTATGATGTTTGTCTTGTGGCATACGAAGAGGAAGCAAAGCAAGGTGAAAAAGCTAATTTTGCGAAAGCTTTAACGGCACTTGAACGTGGTCAAAAACTGTTGATTGTATTTGGCCCAGAAGGTGGCTTATCTGAGGAAGAAATTTCTGCGCTTCGTGAACATAAATTTGTACCATGTAGTTTAGGACCGAGGATTTTACGAACAGAAACGGCCCCGCTTTACGCGTTAAGTGCCGCTTCTTATCATTTTGAATTGATGGGGTGATGATCAATGGCAACTGTTGCGTTCCATACGTTAGGTTGTAAAGTAAACCACTACGAAACAGAAGCGATTTGGCAATTGTTTAAGCAAGGTGGTTATGATAGAACTGAATATGAAAAGAAAGCTGATGTGTATGTAATCAATACATGTACAGTCACAAATACTGGAGATAAAAAAAGCCGTCAAGTTATCAGGCGTGCTGTACGTCAAAATCCAGATGCTGTTATCTGTGTAACGGGATGTTACGCACAAACATCTCCAGCAGAAATTATGGCAATTCCAGGCGTGGATATCGTTGTGGGTACACAAGATCGTGAAAAAATGCTAGGATATATCGAAGAATATCGTAAAGAGCGTCAGCCGATTAATGCTGTCCGCAATATTATGAAAACACGTGTATATGAAGAATTAGATGTACCTTATTTCACCGACCGTACACGTGCATCTTTAAAAATACAAGAAGGCTGCAATAACTTCTGTACGTTCTGTATTATTCCTTGGGCACGTGGTTTGATGCGTTCTCGTGACGGGAAAGAAGTTATTAAACAAGCGCAGCAATTAGTGGATGCAGGTTATAAAGAAATCGTCTTAACTGGTATTCATACAGGTGGATACGGTGAAGATATGAAGGATTATAACTTAGCTGGATTACTTCGCGACATGGAAGCTGATGTAAATGGTTTGAAACGTCTTCGTATTTCTTCTATTGAAGCAAGCCAAATTTCAGATGAAGTAATTGAAGTATTAGATAAATCTGAAGTAGTTGTGCGCCACTTGCACATTCCGCTGCAATCAGGATCTAACACTGTATTAAAACGTATGCGCCGTAAATATACGATGGAATTTTTCCAAGAGCGCTTAGATCGTTTGAAAGAGGCACTGCCAGGTCTTGCGATTACATCAGATGTAATTGTTGGTTTCCCTGGTGAGACGGAAGAGGAGTTTATGGAAACGTATAATTTCATTAAAGAAAATCGTTTCTCTGAACTACATGTTTTCCCTTATTCAAAACGAACAGGTACACCTGCAGCTCGTATGGATGACCAAATTCCTGAAGATGTGAAAAATGATCGTGTTCATCGTTTAATTGAATTATCGAACCAGTTAGCGAAAGAGTATGCTTCCCAATTTGAAGGGGAAGTTCTTGAAATTATTCCAGAAGAGCCTTTCAAAGACGGAGATCGTGAAGGGCTATATGTAGGTTATACAGATAACTACTTAAAAGTTGTGTTTGAAGGATCTGAAGAATTAATTGGTAAACTAGTCAAAGTGAAAATTACAAAAGCTGGCTACCCATATAACGAAGCGCAATTTGTTCGTGTTCTTGAAGAGGATGTAAAAAAAGAATCAGCAAGTGCGTAATATGAAAGCATGCAAACGAAAAGGTTTGCATGCTTTTTTATTTGGAGGATAAGTTAAGATATGAAGTTGTAATATTTCATGCTATAATGCTAACCGTTATGGTTGTCAGACAACCGTGTAGTGAAGAAAGGGGCATATGAAAAATGAACTATGCAAAATTAATTGATCACACATTATTAAAACCGGATACAAAAAAAGAAGCAATTGTTACATTATGTGAAGAAGCAAAAAAACACGACTTTGCATCTGTATGTGTAAACCCTACTTGGGTTGAAACGGCAGCTGAATTATTAAAGGGTACAGATGTAAAAGTTTGTACAGTAATCGGATTCCCACTTGGGGCAAATACACCAGAAACAAAAGCATTTGAAACAACAGATGCAATTGCAAAAGGTGCAACAGAAGTTGATATGGTAATTAACATTGGTGCACTAAAAGATAAAAATGATGAATTAGTAGAGCGCGACGTTCGTGCAGTTGTAGAAGCTGCCAAAGGAAAAGCGCTTGTGAAAATTATTATTGAAACATGTCTATTAACAGAAGAAGAAAAAGTTCGAGCTTGTGAATTGTCTGTAAAAGCAGGCGTAGATTTCGTAAAAACATCAACTGGATTCTCAACGGGCGGAGCAACAGTAGAAGATGTAGCGTTAATGAGAAAAACAGTCGGACCGGAAATCGGCGTGAAAGCTTCAGGTGGTGTTCGTAACGGACAAGATATGGATGCGATGATAGAAGCGGGAGCAACGCGTATTGGTACAAGTGCAGGCGTAGCACTGGTAAGTGGAAAAACAGCAACAACTGATTATTAATATAAAAGCGGAAGCGATTCGTTTAGAACATGAGGACGTTGGAACTCTTTCCTACGAGGCGCTTTTTGCCCCGTAAGAAAGAGTGGAACGACCGATTGTTCTAGTCGCTGGAGCTGGATAAAATAAAAGCGGAAGCGACTCGTTTTTGTCTCGACTGAGGGGCAAAATGTTCGGTATTCTTTTATAAATTTATTCGTTTAAAAAGTAAAAAATAATAGTTGTAACACGTAATTTAAATAGATTTTGGAAAAAGGAAGAGCACCTACTCTTCTTTTATTCTGTCAAATAGTTGACCTGAAGTGACAAAATGTATTATAATCGTAAAAGACATGCTGAAGAAGTGTTTCTTTTTGCATGCTGAAGTTAGTATGTAAGTGTGATGTTTCGGAGGGAGGGAAAGAGAATGTCAAAAACAGTCGTTCGTAAAAACGAGTCTTTGGAGGATGCACTTCGCCGTTTTAAAAGATCGGTTTCTAAAACTGGTACACTTGCTGAAGCAAGAAAGCGCGAGTTTTATGAAAAACCAAGTGTAAAACGTAAGAAGAAATCTGAAGCGGCAAGAAAGCGTAAATTCTAAGAGAGGGTGTAAGTTATGAGTCTTCTCGGTCGTTTAAACGATGATATGAAACAAGCGATGAAGAATAAACAAAAAGAAAAATTAACCGTCATTCGTATGGTTAAGGCTGCTTTGCAAAATGAAGGAATTAAACTGCAACAAACTCTTACTGAAGAAGAGGAATTAACAGTTTTAACTCGTGAAGTAAAACAGCGTAAGGACTCCCTCCTTGAATTTAAAAAAGCGGGTCGTGATGACCTTGTTGATAAACTGCAAAGTGAAATTCAGATTTTAGACACGTATTTGCCGGAGCAATTAACAGAGGAAGAACTTGCGGGCGTAATTAAGCAAGTTATTGCTGATGTTGGTGCTGCTTCTAAAGCAGATATGGGTAAAGTGATGAGTGCTGTTATGCCGAAAGTAAAAGGTAAAGCAGACGGATCGCAAGTGAATAAGCTGGTTGCACAGCTATTAGCATAAAAAAGCGTCTCATGAGAAATGAGACGCTTTTTTATGCTTTTTTCTGTTTGGACGTGATATTACAAGCTCTTTTTTCATACATATGGGATGAGAGGGGGTCTTGGAGATGAAGAAATTGGTGCAAATGAAAAATTGGCTCACGAAGCAAATAGACCTACCAGTGGATGTACTAATGGATCTACCTCGTATTACCCTTGTCGGGCAAGTACATATTTATATAGAAAATCATCGAGGGTTATTAGTATTTACAGATAAAGAAGTGCGGTTGTTATTGAAGCATGGTCAATTATTAATAAAGGGACAATCATTTGTTATTAAAACAATTCTTCCAGAGGAGCTTTTGTTGGAAGGGGTTATTGAACAAGTAACGTTTTTAGAAGATGAGAAGAAAGATAACTCATAATGAAACTTCCATTCGTGAAGTTTTTCTTCTTATTTCGTTTCGTACGAGCTATTTGAATGATAAACGGTGAGGAAAGCACTGAGTAGAGTAGTGACGTAACACCTGTGCTTTTTGAGAAAGGTAGTGGGGCGAACGATGAAAAATCAATGGTTTACCCGGTGGATTGGGTATGTAAAAGTTCGAATTGAAGGTAGAGGAGTGGAACGATTTATTAATGAGTGTGTACGCAGAAATTTGCTTGTATGGGATGTAAAGAAGATTACAGAGGATACATTAGTATTTTGTATGTTACTTCGTGATGTAAAGCGACTGAGACCTATCTATCGGAAAAATGAATGTAAACTATACTTTATTGGGCGTTTCGGCTTTCCGTTTTGGAATAAGCGTTTGCTCAAGAATAGTGGTTTTTTAATCGGATTTCTTATCTTTTTTTTCGGTATAATCGCTTTATCAAATATGGTTTGGAAAATTGAAGTTACAGGGGCAAAACCGGAAACGGAATATATTCTTATGAAAGAATTGGACAAAATGGGTATTAAAAAAGGAAGACTGCAATTTCAAATGCCTAGTGTAGAGGATGTTCAGCGTCATTTAACAGATAATATTAATGCCATTACGTGGGCGGGTCTAGAAATAAAGGGGACAACATATCATTTTAAAATCGTTGAAAAAAATGAGCCGGAGAAGGAAAAAGAGCGAAAACCACAAAATTTAGTTGCAAAGAAAGAGGCAATTATCACTAAGACATTTGTGGAAACCGGAAAACCAGTTGTAATGAAAAATGATTATGTGCAAAAGGGACAACTTCTTGTGTCGGGGATGTTTGGAAAGGAGGATAATCCAACAATTGTTTCTGCTAAAGGAATTGTATATGGAGAAACGTGGTATGAATCAGAGGTGACAGTTCCTTTAAAAACAACGTTTCAAGTATATACAGGAAATTCATATAATGAGCATTATCTTCGTCTTGGAAGTGTTAAAATAAAAATATGGGGATTTCAGCATGATAAGTATAAGCGCTCTCGTACTGAAAATGTTAAACACGATGTGAAGCTACTCGGTTTTACATTACCTATTTCTTATGAAAAGGAAATTGTTCGCGAAGAGGAAGAAGCGAACCGTGAATATACAGACAAACAAGCAATGCGAGTAGCGAGAGAAATGGCTGAAAAAGAACTGAAGAAAAAATTGGATGAACATGCTATGATTGTAAGTGATAAGATTTTGCATAAAGAGGTTGAGGCGAATCAGTTAAGAGTAACATTACATTATACAGTGATTGAAAATATTGCAGAGCCACAACCGATATCCGAATCCGACATTCAAGGAGACTGAGTAATGGCAGAACAATTAGTAGAAATGAATCAACAAGTGGAAAATCATAATGAAGCAATTGCTCTATTTGGAGTGAATGATGCGCATTTAAAAGTAATTGAACGAGAACTTGCCGTATCTATTGTAACGCGAGGTGAATCTGTCCGTGTATCTGGAACAGATGAAGCAGTGGCGCTTGTTGAAAAAATCTTACAGCAATTACTTGCTGTTATTCGTAAAGGTGTATCAATCTCTGAGCGGGATGTTGCATATGCAATTCAGCTTGGCCGTCAAGGAAAAATAGCTCATTTTGAAGAGCTATATGAAGAGGAAATTTTTAAAACAGCAAAGGGTAAATCCATCCGTGTAAAGACGATGGGACAAAGGCAGTATATTCATGCGTTGAAGAAGAATGATATTGTATTTGGAATAGGTCCTGCTGGTACAGGGAAGACCTATTTAGCTGTGGTAATGGCTGTGCGAGCTTTAAAGCAAGGGTATGTAAAAAAGATTATTTTAACAAGACCAGCTGTAGAAGCAGGTGAAAGCTTAGGTTTTTTACCAGGGGACTTAAAAGAGAAAGTAGATCCTTATTTACGTCCTTTATATGATGCGCTTCATGATATTCTTGGGCAAGAGTATACGCAACGTATGATGGAGAGAGGGACGATTGAAATTGCGCCTCTTGCATATATGAGAGGGCGAACGCTGGATGATTCTTTCGTTATTTTAGATGAAGCTCAAAATACAACAGGTGCTCAAATTAAAATGTTTTTAACTCGCCTAGGTTTTAGTTCAAAAATGGTGGTTACTGGTGATCCATCGCAGGTTGACTTACCGAAGGGGGTAAAGTCAGGACTTTCAATTGCTGCACATGTTCTATCAGGTGTATCGGGGATTTCATTTGTTAAATTAGATCAATCTGACGTTGTAAGACATCCACTTGTGCAGCGGATTATCGAGGCATATGATAAAATGGAATGATCCTATTTGTAAGGATCATTTCTTTTTGTATGATAGATGAAAGGGTTGGCGAATAGCTTATTTTTTACTATCATTAGAGGATGGACAAGTAGATTTATGTATTTGTGATTGTGAATCATTAGTAGAGCTGAAGAAAACTCTCGATTGATTCAAGTTTCACTTTATGTCTGGAGAGGAGAAGGTATTGAAATCATGTCAAGATCTCAAGAAATTTCTAGGTGGTTTCGTAACATACAACATTCGAAAAAATTAAGCTGGATTTCTTATATTTTATTAGGAGCGGTACTGTTTTTTGCACTTATGAACAATGTGAAACCAGAGCAACTAGATGTTAAAATGCTATCTATTTCTAAACAAACAATCCACTCTCCTATCAAAATCGAAGATAAAGTAACGACGGATAAAAAGAAGAGAGAAGCTGCTCAAAAGGTTGAAGACCAATATACATATCGAAGTGAATACAAGCAAAATAAAGTAGATATTGTAAACTCTGTCTTTGGTGCGATAGAAGAAGTGGAAGCTGAGACGAAGGCTGCCGGTCCTGATGAACAGAAAAAGATTTCTGCTGCGGAACGATTAGAAAAGCTAAAAAAGAAATTGCCTACGGATTTAACAAAAAGTTTATCTGATTCTGTACTGTTACAGTTGGTGAACGCTGAACAGGATCAATTGACGTTGGCAAGGGATGCTGTTGTGACAGCAATCAATAATATTATGAGTACGCATATTAAAATGAATGAGGAAAATGAAGCGAAAGAGCGCTTTGTTAATGAAATACGTAATGTTAATGTGAATAGTGATTTAAAAGAAGCGCTTAACACGCTTGGGAAATATGCAATTGAAGCGAACTATTTCTATGATTCAGTTGCTACAAAAGAACAAAAACAAAAGGCGATGGATGGGGTAGCGTCAGTGCATATTTTGCAAGGGCAAATTCTTGTTAAAGAAGGCGACACAATTACAAGAGAAGTATATGATCAGTTGAAATTAGTTGGACTTCTTGAACATGGAAATACATTCCAACCATTTGTAGGATTAGCAATTTTTATTGGTGTGCTCTTATTCTTCATGCATAAACAATTTGAATTGTTTTTAAAATTGAAAAGAGAAGAGAAACCATATATTTTAGCTTATACAACGATTGTAGCGATTACAGTTGTTTTGATGAAAATCATTAGTTTATTCCAAAAACTAGAATACGCTGGTATTGCATATATTGTTCCGGTTGCGATGGGAACAATACTTGTAAAGTTAATGATTGGCGATCGTTTCGTTTTTATTACAAGTGTGATTTTTTCTGTATGCAGTAGTATTCTGTTTAACGAAGGTGTAACGAGCACACTGAACTATAATGTAGGTATTTATGTTTTACTAAGTTCTTTATCTGTTAGCATCTTTTTGAGAGAAAAAAATCGACGTACGATGATTTTACAGGCGGGTATCCTTGTTTCTGTTTTAAATGTAGTTGTATTAGCTGCGTTGTTACTCTTACGAAATGGTAATTTTTCACCACTTGAAATTGGCTCGCAGCTACTAATGGCGGCAGCTTCTGGGATTATTTCTTCCATTTTAGCCATGGGAATTTTACCATATTTAGAAAGCGGTCTTGGAATTGTATCAAGTATGAAACTTATGGAGCTTTCAAGCCCAAATCATCCGCTCCTTCGAAAAATTTTGTTAGAAGCACCGGGAACATATCACCATAGTGTTATGGTTGCTAACCTTTCTGAAGCGGCTTGTGAGGCTGTTGGAGCGAATGGAGTTTTAGCGCGTGTTGGTGCGTATTACCATGATATTGGAAAAACGTTGCAACCTCATTTCTTTATAGAAAATCAAATGGGGATTGAAAACCCGCATGATAAATTAGATCCTGAAACGAGTAGAGATATTATTATTGCTCATGTGACAAATGGAGTAAGGATGTTAGAAGAACATCATATTCCGCAAGAAATTATTGATATTGCAGGACAGCATCATGGAACGACATTACTCAAATATTTTTACTATAAAGCAATTAAAGAAGATAAAGAGAAATATACAGAAGAAATGTTCCGTTATCCAGGATCAAAAGCGACTTCAAAAGAGTCTGCAATTGTTGGGATTGCGGATAGCGTCGAAGCGGCAGTGCGTTCTATGAACCATCCAACACCAGAACAAATTAATAATTTAGTACAAAGTATTATAAAAGATCGCCTGCAGGATGGACAGTTTAGTGAATGTAATTTGACATTTAAAGAATTACAAATTGTTGGGAAAACTTTATGTGAAACGTTAAATGGTATTTTCCATTCTCGTATTAAATATCCGGAACCACCGGAAGAAAAGGTGACAGAATGAGTTTATTAATAGATTTTTTTGATGAAACAGAAGAAGTGAAAGAAGAATATGTGAGTATGATTCGCAATCTTTTAGAGCAAGCTGCACGAATGGAGAACGTAGAAGACGGAACAGAGCTTTCTGTTACGTTTGTTGATAATGAACGTATTCAAGAAATTAATCGTGATTATCGCGATAAGGATCAACCGACAGACGTTATTTCTTTTGCAATGGAGGATATGGGAGAAGGTGAGATGGAGATCGTTGGCGTGGAAATGCCGCGTATGCTAGGGGATCTTATTATTTCTATTCCAAGGGCGAAAGAACAGGCTGAAGAATATGGACATTCTTTTGATCGTGAGCTAGGGTTTTTAGCGTTACATGGATTCTTACATTTACTTGGTTATGATCATATGACAGATGAAGATGAAAAAGAAATGTTTGGAAAACAAAAAGAAATTTTAGAGGCATTTGGATTAGGTAGATGAAAAAAGGAAAACTTATAAATAGTTTTGGATATGCTATAGCTGGTATATACTTTTGTCTTCGTCACGAACGCAATATGAAAATTCATTTTTGGGCCGCAGTTATTGTTATATGCTGCGGCTTTTATTTCCATGTAACGATAACGGAATGGCTCATATTACTCATTACAATTGGAATTGTAATGAGTTTGGAAATGGTTAATACGGCAGTTGAAAAAACGGTTGATTTAGCCACAGCGGATTTTAAAACATTTGCTAAAATTGCAAAGGATGTTGCTGCCGGTGCAGTGCTATTATTTACTATTATAGCTGTTATAATTGGTGCTATTATCTTTTTACCTTATATGGTATAGTTGCATTCCAAAGCTTTTGTTATGCTTTGGTAATGGTAAGAACGCCGTTAATGAAAGTTTCATTTTATCTTTTCACAATTGAAAGCGGAAAGGATGCGAGGGTATGAACAGCAAAGAATTAATTCAAGAAGCAATCGAAGCGCGTAAACAGGCGTATGTACCATATTCTAAGTTTCAAGTAGGTGCAGCATTATTAACGGAAGATGGAAAAGTATACCGTGGATGTAATGTTGAAAATGCATCATATGGATTATGTAATTGTGCAGAAAGAACGGCTTTATTTAAAGCGATTTCTGAAGGAGATAAAGCATTTGTAGCGATAGCGGTTGTGGCGGATACAAACCGGCCAGTACCTCCTTGTGGAGCGTGCCGTCAAGTTATGATAGAATTATGTAAACAGGATACGAAAGTATACTTATCAAATTTACATGGTGACATTCAGGAGACGACGGTCAGAGAATTGTTACCAGGAGCATTTTTAGCGGAGGATTTACATGAATAGAAAAGGTTATAAATCAGGTTTTGTCTCTATAATTGGCAGACCGAATGTTGGAAAGTCTACATTTTTAAATCGTATTATCGGTCAAAAAATTGCCATTATGAGCGACAAACCACAAACAACACGTAATAAAATTCAAGGTGTATATACGGAGAATGATTCACAAGTTATCTTTATTGATACGCCAGGAATACATAAGCCAAAGCATAAACTAGGCGATTTTATGGTGAAAATGGCACAAACGACATTAAAAGAAGTTGACATTGTTTTGTTTATGGTTAATGCAGCTGAAGGTTTTGGTCGTGGTGAAGAATTTATTATTGAAAAACTACAAGAAACAAAGCAACCGGTATTTTTAGTGATTAATAAAATTGACCAAGTTCATCCAGAAAAATTGCTGGAATTAATTGATCAATATCGTAAGCTGCATGAGTTTGCAGAGATTGTTCCGATTTCTGCATTAGAAGGTAATAATGTTGAATCGTTAATTGGAGCGATTAAAAAGTATTTACCAGAAGGGCCACAATACTATCCGGACAATCAAGTAACAGATCATCCTGAGAGATTTATTATTGCAGAACTGATTCGTGAGAAGGTGCTTCACTTAACACGTGAGGAAGTACCACATTCGGTGGCGGTTGTGATCGATGCGATTCAAAAACGTGAAGGCGGAGCCGTCTATGTAAATGCAACAATTATTGTAGAACGCCCGTCACAAAAAGGAATTATCATCGGAAAACAAGGGAAGATGCTAAAAGAAGTTGGGAAGCGAGCTCGTTTTGATATTGAAGCACTTCTCGGTTCAAAAGTATTCTTAGAAGTATGGGTAAAAGTACAAAAAGATTGGCGTAATAAAATGTCACAGCTTCGCGATCTTGGTTTCCGTGAAGATGAGTATTAATAGAAATTAGGAAAAATTTTTCTCACATGAAAATGGACAAAATGGGTCATTTTAATAACAACAAAAGAAATTGGTTTATATGCTACGCTTACTGAGAAAGGTGGATTCTTATGCTAGATTTTACCTGGAAGTTTTTCTCCAAGACAGGAAGCATTGAGACGTATTTGCTTTTGAAAGAAATGGAAAAAGACGTAAACGATGAGATGGATCAACATGAAGAGGAGCTAGCGCATCTAGATTCTCCAATTTCTTGACCCGTTTTGTTCAAACCTTGGATGGTGACGAACATGTTTCAAAAAGTTGAGGGAATTGTTATCCGGACAACTGATTACGGAGAAACGAATAAAATTGTTACGATATTCTCCCGTGAACTTGGAAAAGTAAGTGCAATGGCAAGAGGGGCGAAAAAACCGAAAAGTAGGTTAGCATCTATTTCGCAACTTATGACACATGGTCACTTTCTGATCCAAATGGGGTCTGGACTTGGAACTTTGCAACAAGGTGAAATCATTTCATCTATGAAAGAAATTCGTGAAGATATATTTTTAACTGCTTATGCATCATTTATCGTTGAATTGACTGATAAAGCAACTGAAGATAAGAAACATAATCCGTACTTATTTGAAATGTTATATCAAACACTGCACTATATGTGCGAGGGTGTTGATCCTGAAGTATTGTCATTAATTTATCAAACGAAGATGCTCCCAGTACTCGGGATGCATCCATACTTTGATACATGTGCAATTTGTCACCATGAAGCAGATTTTGTCGCCTTCTCTGTCCGAGAAGGCGGTTTTCTGTGCTCGCGCCATGCAGAGCAAGATCCATACCGTATTCCGGTAGGAGAGGCGGTTCATAAATTGTTACGTCTCTTTTATCATTTTGATTTAGCTCGCCTTGGTAATGTATCTGTCAAGGATGGAACGAAGCGGCAAATGCGTACAGTATTAAATGCATATTATGATGAATATTGTGGAATCTATTTGAAATCAAGGCGTTTTCTTGAGCAACTTGATAAATTTCAAATATAACGAGGACCATATACAGGTCCTTTTTACATACTTTCTTTTTCGAAAAGCATATTTAGTATATAATATTTAAGAGATAGTATAACTTTTTTCGTTGTGCATTGAAGGTGGTGATTATCATAGAACTGAATAAACGGCAAGAACATATCATTCAGATTGTAAAAGATCACGGTCCTATTACAGGGGAATCAATTGCGGCACAATTAAATTTAACGCGTGCAACGTTACGACCTGACTTAGCGATTTTAACGATGGCAGGTTATTTAGAAGCACGTCCACGTGTCGGTTATTTTTATACAGGAAAAACTGGGGGACAGTTATTATCAGAAGCTGTTAAGAAAGTTAAAGTACAAGATTATCAATCTAGACCGGTCGTAGTTGATAAAAATATTTCCGTATACGATGCGATTTGTACTATGTTTTTAGAAGATGTTGGTACTTTGTTTGTTGTAGAGCAAGCGACGCTTTTAGTCGGGGTGGTTTCTCGTAAAGATTTATTACGCGCAAGCTTAGGAAAGCAGGATTTAACATCGCTTCCGGTTAATATTATCATGACAAGGATGCCAAATATCGCAATGTGCCGTAGGGAGGATTCTCTATATGATGTTGCGATGGAATTAATAGAAAGACAGATTGATGCTGTACCAGTTGTGAAAGATACCAAACAAGGACTAGAAGTTGTTGGTCGAATTACAAAAACAAATATTACGCGTGCATTTGTAAATTTAGTAAACAATGAATAAGTGTAATTTGTTTAAAGTGAGGTAATGTAATGGATAATAAAATCGTATATGTCGTATCTGACTCTGTTGGAGAGACGGCTGATTTAGTTGTTCGAGCTGCAATGGGACAGTTTCCATTCGCTCCTGATATTAGACGTGTACCCTATGTGGAAGATGCGGGGACATTAAAAGAAGTAATTTCAATTGCAAAGAGTAATCAAGCACTTATTTGTTTTACATTAGTGAAACCAGAAATGCGTCAATATATGCTAACGGAAGCGGCAAAAGAGGGAGTAGAGGCCTATGATATCATTGGTCCTCTTATTGATCAAATTGAGGAGATTACAGGACAAGTTCCAAGGTATGAACCTGGCGTTGTACGTAGATTAGACGAAGAATATTTTAAAAAGATTGAAGCAATCGAGTTTGCTGTGAAATATGATGACGGTAGAGATGCACGTGGGATTTTAAAAGCGGATATCGTTTTGATAGGAGTATCACGTACTTCAAAAACACCGCTTTCCCAATATTTAGCTCATAACAAGCGATTGAAAGTTGCGAATGTGCCACTTGTACCAGAAGTGGATCCGCCTGAAGAATTATATCAAGTTGCAAAAGAAAAATGTTTCGGCTTGAAAATTACACCGGATAAGTTAAATCACATTCGAAAAGAACGATTAAAATCACTTGGGTTAAGTGATGGAGCAACATATGCGAACATCAATCGTATTAAAGAAGAAATTGATCATTTTGAGAAAGTGGTAAACAAAATAAACTGTCAAGTTATTGATGTATCAAATAAGGCGATTGAGGAAACAGCAAATATTATTGTGAATGCAGTGCAAAACCAAAAAATGTTTTAGCACATTTACCAAAGGTGAATGTGCTTTTTTCGCTCGAGATAAAGTGAAACTTTAATCAGTGTTTTTTCATCCTCACTACTTATTAGTTCTTGCCAATCGGGCTTTTACAGACAGTTTATTTCTCGTCTAATTTTTTTATTCTACTTGGATTTTGAAGTGGAGTACTACACCTATAAATAGCTGGGTGAAATTTTAAAGGATATGTAGCGAAGTTAGAGAAAATATATTATAATAAAAAATTGTGATAAAAAGGTACATTTTACGTTTAGACTTTAATTTTTCAGAATAAACTAGGGATAGGATTTACGAAAAAGGTATACATTTACGTAAAATCGACAAAAATCTGAACAAGAAAACGCACATTATGGAAGGATTCACAGAAGGGATGTAGAATACAGAAATATGCAAAACATCAGGAAGATTCTAGTTGATGCAGATGCATGTCCTGTGAAGGATGAAATTGTGCGAGTTGGAACAAAATTTCATGTCGAAATTTTGTTTGTCGCATCCTACGCCCATCGTTCGAGAAAACAGCAAGGAAATTGGATATATGTAGATTCTGAACAAGATGAGGTGGATTTTTATATTTATAAACACGCCAAAGCTTCAGATCTCGTGATCACACAGGATATGGGACTTGCTGGTCTTCTTGTAAAAAAAGGAGTATATGTATTATCTCCACGAGGTACATTTGTGACTGATGAGCAAATGGATACAATTTTATATAGTAGATATGTATCTGCGAAGTTACGCAGACAAGGGACCTATACAAAAGGTCCAAAATCATTTTCACTGCATGATCGACAATGCTTTTTAACAAATTTAGAAAAAATATTGTCGAATTATAAAGGAATCCTTTAATTTGTATCGAATACAAAATACGACACGGAGATGGAGTTATGGGGAACAGAATTCCCGAAGAAGTTGTTGAACAGATTCGGACATCATCTGATATTGTAGAAGTGATTGGTGAGTATGTTCAACTCAGAAAGCAAGGGCGCAATTATTTTGGGCTTTGTCCGTTCCATGGTGAGAACTCGCCTTCATTTTCTGTTTCCTCAGACAAGCAAATTTTTCATTGCTTCGGATGTGGAGAGGGAGGAAATGTTTTTTCGTTTCTCATGAAGATGGAAGGACTCTCTTTCATAGAAGCTGTGCAAAAGCTTGGAGAAAGAAATAATATTTCGGTTGTAGATTATACATTGGGACAAGAACAACAAGAGAACATATCTGATGACAGTGTCATTATGTTACAGGCTCACGAACTTTTGAAAAAATACTATCACCATCTTTTAGTGAATACAGAAGAGGGCAATGAAGCTCTGTCTTATTTGCTAAATCGCGGTATTACAAAAGAGATGATTGCAAAGTTTGAAATTGGTTATGCATCCCCAGCTTGGGATGCAGCAGCAAAAATATTACAAAAAAGAGGTTTTTCGCTATCAACCATGGAGCAAGCTGGCTTACTTGTGCGGAGTGAAAGAGATGGAAGTCATCATGACCGTTTTCGAGGAAGGGTTATGTTTCCAATTCACACACTACAAGGGAAAGTATCTGCGTTTAGTGGAAGGGCATTAGGAGATGATACTCCGAAATACTTAAACAGCCCAGAAACACCTATTTTTCACAAAAGTAAGTTGCTGTATAACTTTCATCAAGCAAGGGCGTTTATCAGAAAACGAGGGCAAGTTGTTCTATTTGAAGGATATGCTGACGTATTAGCTGCTGTAAAAAGTGGGATTGAGGAATCAGTTGCGACGATGGGAACAGCTCTAACAGAAGAACAGGCGAAACTTCTGCGGCGTAATGTTGAAACTGTTGTTCTTTGCTATGATGGTGATAAAGCAGGACGAGAAGCGACAATGAAAGCAGGGCAATTGTTATTGCAGGTTGGTTGTCACGTCAAGGTTACTTCATTGCCAGATAAGCTTGATCCTGATGAATACGTGCAACAATATGGAACAGCGGCGTTTGAAAATCTTGTAAAGGCTAGTATAAGTTTTGTTGGATTCAAAATAAATTACTTGCGTTTAGGGAAAAATTTGCAAGATGAGTCTGGTAAAGAAGAATATGTGAAAAGTGTTTTAAAGGAGCTAGCATTATTGCAAGATGCAATGCAAGCAGAGTCATATTTAAAATCATTATCGCAAGAATTTGCTTACTCAATGGAAACACTTTTAGGCCAATTACACCAATATCGCAAAGAACAAAAGATACAGCAAAAACAAACGAAGCAAATTTCTAAGCCGCCTCAAATCGTTCAGGCAAAACCGAAATTTTCAGGTTTTGAAAGAGCAGAAAGAGAGCTCATTTACCATATGCTACAAAGTGCAGAAGTTGCTTTTCGTATCGAACCTCATATAGAAGATTTTCATACGGAAGAACATAAAGGGATTTTATATGAACTATACGCATATTATGAAAAGGGAAATGAACCTTCAGTCGGAAATTTCTTGAGTTGGCTCTCTGATGAGAAATTGAAAAATATTATCACCAATATTTCAACGGATGAATTCATTAATCCAGAATACACAGATGAGGTATTGCAAGGTCACTTAGAGGCGCTAAGCCGCCATAAGCAAAAGCTTAAAAAAATGGAAACCATTTTTGCATTAAAGCAAATGGAAAAAACAGATCCAGTAGAAGCTGCAAAATTTTATGCAGCATATTTACAAAATCAGAAAGCAAGAAGATAGCTTTTTGTATAAAATTTTATTATAATGAATGTTTGTATCTCGCGTAAGGAGGGGAACAAATGGCTGATAAACCAGCTCGTTCTAAACAAATTGAAACTGATATGACTCTTGAGCAAGTGAAAGAACAACTCACTGAGCTCGGAAAAAAACGTGGCGTTCTTACATATGAAGAGATTGCAGAACGCATGAATGGATTTGAAATTGAATCCGATCAAATGGATGAATATTATGAATATTTAGGTGAACAAGGAATTGATTTAGTTGGTGACAACGATGAAGGTCCGAATAATCACCAAATCACAAAAACCGAAGAGGAATTCGATTTAAATGATTTAAGTGTGCCACCAGGTGTAAAAATCAATGACCCTGTTCGCATGTATTTAAAAGAAATCGGTCGTGTCGATCTACTATCTGCTGAAGAAGAAATTCGCTTAGCAACGCGCATTGAAGAAGGTGATGAAGAAGCGAAGCGCCGTCTTGCGGAAGCAAATTTACGTCTTGTTGTAAGTATTGCAAAACGATATGTAGGCCGTGGTATGCTCTTCTTAGACTTAATTCAAGAAGGAAACATGGGTCTAATTAAAGCTGTTGAAAAGTTTGATTATCGTAAAGGTTTTAAATTCAGTACGTATGCAACTTGGTGGATTCGCCAAGCGATTACACGTGCCATTGCAGACCAAGCGAGAACAATTCGTATTCCAGTTCATATGGTTGAAACAATTAATAAATTAATCCGTGTACAGCGTCAATTGTTACAAGATTTAGGCCGTGAACCATCTCCAGAAGAGATTGGAGAAGAAATGGATCTTGCTCCAGAAAAAGTACGCGAAATCTTAAAAATTGCACAAGAGCCAGTTTCTCTTGAAACACCAATTGGTGAAGAGGATGACTCGCATTTAGGCGATTTTATTGAAGACCAAGAAGCAACATCACCTGCGGATCATGCAGCGTATGAGTTGCTAAAAGAACAATTAGAAGATGTGTTAGATACACTAACAGATCGTGAAGAAAATGTTCTACGTCTTCGTTTTGGTTTAGATGATGGACGAACTCGTACGCTTGAAGAAGTTGGGAAAGTATTCGGCGTAACGAGAGAGCGTATTCGTCAAATTGAAGCAAAAGCGCTTCGTAAATTAAGACATCCAAGCCGTAGCAAACGTTTAAAAGATTTCTTAGAATAGGGTTCTTTTTAAGTTTACTTCACATTTGTGAAGTAAACTTTTTTATTTTGTTAATTTTTGTTAAAATTTAGCTGTGAGTAGCGATTACAATTCTTGTAATTTATTTTACAGAATTGTCTTTTGATTTGCAAATGCTCATTTTTCGATTTTTCGATTAATTTCGTTTATTCTATACAAAAATATATGTAGAAAAACAAAAAATATGATGAGAAGCGTTGATATTTATCAAAATAATATGTGATAAAAGAGAGATAATCAATAAACTGAATTTATGGAATATTTTTAACAACTGATAGTTTTGTCTTTTCTGATAGAGCGTTTTCAAGTACAATGGAAATAACTGAATCATCTAACTATTAGGGGCGTAGAGGGGGGAAAGAAGTATGAAACGTAATCCATTGATTCCGTTTGCACTCATTGCTGTAATAGGGATTGTTATTATGTTTGTATTTTCGTTTGAGGGGTTATATAAATCTAAAGAGCTAGCCGATGCAAAAAATGGGGGGAAACCAGCGCAAACGGCATCGAAACCAGAAGACATTGTGAAACAGAGTTGTGCGAGCTGTCATGGTGATCAGTTGCAAGGTGCGGTAGGGCCTAGCTTACAAAAAGTTGGTGGAAAACTTTCCAAAGATGAAATTAAAGAAGTTATTGTAAAAGGGAAAGGGAATATGCCGCCAAATTTAATTCCAGCTGATCAAGCTTCTAAAGTAGCTGATTGGTTATCTAAGAAGAAATAAGGTGAACCTTTAATTTGTGAGAATTGTATGATTCGCATGTAATGGAATACGACAAAAAACAAGTTCTTTGCTTATTGGCGGGGAGCTTGTTTTTTTATCCTAAAATCAGATGAAATAAATGAATTGTTTTGTTTCTTTACTTGCAACAACTACTGTAAATTCATTATCATGGAGACAGACTGACAAGAGAAGGAGCAATGGAAATAAATGAATGAAGTGAAGCTTTCAAAAAGATTAGAAGAAGTAGTGCGGGAAATTCCGATAGGATCTAAAGTTGCAGACATTGGTTCTGACCATGCGTACTTACCGTGCTATACAATTATAAATCATATTGCTACAAAGGCGGTAGCGGGAGAAGTGGTAGATGGGCCATTTCGTTCCGCGCAGGCTACAGTAGCAGAAAGTGGCTTGCAAGAAAAGATAGATGTTCGAAAAGGGAATGGATTAGCTGTCATTACACCGGGAGAGGTTGATGTAATTACGATTGCTGGTATGGGTGGCGCGTTAATTCGTGATATTTTAGAGGCTGGAAAAGAAAAACTAGAAGGTGTAACGCGTTTGATTTTACAACCGAATATTGCTGCACATCATATTCGTGAATGGTTCATTGAAAATGGATGGGAGCTTATTCATGAAAAAATTATAAAAGAAGACGGCAAGATTTATGAAATTTTAGTTGGAGAAAAAGGAAACCCTTTAGCGCCTTACTCTGAAAACAAACAAGCTGAGCTATTTATTGGACCGTTTTTGATGAAGGAAAAAAATGATGCTTTTATTGAGAAATGGGAAGGTGAATCAAAAAACTTTCAAAATATCTTAAAGCAACTAGAACGTGCAGCAAATTCCGAAGATACAAAAGCGAAACGGAATGAAGTAGCAGAGAAAATGAAAATGATAGGAGAGGTTTTATCATGAGTAAAATTCCAAATGGGCATGAGATCATTTCTTTATTTGAAAGTATGTATCCCAAGCACCTAGCAATGGAAGGTGACAAGATTGGCTTGCAGATTGGGGCATTAAATAAGCCGGTTCAGCATGTATTAATCGCATTAGATGTTACAGAAGCAGTTGTAGAAGAGGCGATTCAAATAGGAGCGAATGTAATTATTGCTCATCATCCTCTTATTTTTAATCCATTAAAAGCGATTCATACAGATAAGGCCTATGGGCGAATTATTGAAACCTGTATTAAAAATGATATCGCTGTTTATGCAGCGCATACAAATGTCGATGTAGCAAAAGGTGGAGTAAATGATTTGCTTGCCGACGCGTTAGGATTACAAAATACAGAAGTACTTGTTCCGACATACTCGGAAGAGATGAAAAAGATTGTTGTATTTGTGCCTGTAACGCATGCTGAAGAAGTTCGAAAAGCACTTGGAGATGTTGGAGCAGGTTATATCGGTAACTATAGCCATTGTACGTTTAATAGCGAAGGGATAGGTACGTTTATGCCTGGGAAGGGGACAAATCCTCATATAGGCAAAACTGGGCAGTTAGAGCGTGTAGAAGAGGTGAAGATTGAAACGATTATACCAGCCTCCCTAGAACGAAAAGTCATAAAAGCAATGTTGACAGCTCATCCATATGAGGAAGTTGCTTATGATGTGTATCCACTTGATAATAAGGGAGAAACATTAGGGCTTGGTAAGATTGGATATTTACAAGAAGAAATGACATTAGGCCAGTTTGCTGAATATGTGAAATCGGCATTAGATGTAAAAGGGGCACGAGTTGTTGGGGATTTAGACGACAAAGTGCGGAAAGTAGCGGTGCTTGGCGGTGATGGGAATAAATATATTACGCAAGCGAAATTTAAAGGAGCAGATGTATATGTAACAGGCGATATGTATTATCATGTTGCACACGATGCAATGATGCTCGGATTAAATATTGTAGACCCAGGACATAATGTGGAAAAAGTAATGAAACATGGTGTGCAAAAGCAATTACAACAAAAAGTGGATGAGAAAAAATTTACTGTGCAAATTCATGCTTCAGAGTTACATACAGATCCATTTACTTTTGTATAAACATTGTAATAAAAAATCCGTTGCTAGCGAATTAGCAACGGATTTTTTTATTGTTGTTTTTTTGCCTTTACACGCGGCAGGATTTTTTGGAGTGGTACGTTTCGTTTACGTTCCCAGGTTGCTGGGTTCATCGGATCGTACTGTTCTAAAAAGGCGATTACTTCTTTTGTAATCGGTGTTGGTGTAGATGCTCCTGCAGTAACAGCGACGTTTTCGATACCTTGCAGCCACTCTAATTGAATTTCGCTTACATCTGCAACGCGGTATGCCTTTGTACCAGCAATTTCTTGTGATACTTGAGCTAAACGGTTTGAGTTATTACTTTTAGGATCACCAACAACAATCGTTAAATCAGCCACATCAGCCTGTTTAGCAACGGCTTCTTGACGAACTTGTGTTGCTAAGCAAATTTCTTTGTGAAATTCAGCTGTTGGGAATTTTTTCTGAATGTCTTCCATCAGGTGCTGAACGTCCCATTGGCTCATTGTTGTTTGATTTGTAACTAAAATTTTCTCTGTTGGGATTTCTAGTGTTTCCAAATCATTTGCCTTTTCAATAAGATGGACGATATCAGGTGCAATACCAACGGCACCTTCTGGTTCTGGATGTCCCTTTTTACCAATGTAAATCACATGGTATCCTTCCGCTTTTTTTGCTTCAATGAGGTCATGTGTTTTCGTAACGTCTGGACATGTTGCATCGATTGTCATTAATCCTTTTTCTTTCGCACGTTTTTTAACTTCTGGAGAAACGCCATGTGCGGTGAAAATAACAGTACCAGAATCAATTTTGTCTAAAATCTCTAATCGACTTGGACCATCTAATGTAATAATGCCGTCTTCCTCGAAAGCATCTGTTACATGTTTGTTGTGAACAATCATACCTAAAATATAAATGGGTCTCGGTAACGTTTTATCTAGTGCAGCATTGCGTGCAATGACCATCGCATCAACAACACCGTAGCAATAACCACGAGGGGAAATTTTAACAATTTTCATGTGAGTAATCCTCTCCTTCTAAACAAGGGATCCTTTTTTGTACATAGTCTTTTCCATTATAAAGGAGGAGCGGAAAGAAAACAAAGGATTGTTAGACATATAGTTTCGGTTTTGTTGCCATACGCGGGATATCCTCTTTCGGAAGGTCTTGTTCAATAATTGGTTCTAAAATTATTTTCTTCTTTTTTTTCTTTTTTGAAGGTGGTGGAGGTGTAGTGATTATTTCTACCTCTTCTGTTGATTCTTCAGCAGCATCTTTTCCGGAAGTGAGAATTTTTACGATGCTGGGTATGCTGCGAACAATGGGTCCGTACTGCTGGACGACAGGTCCGACAGATTGGGCAACTTGAGCGACCTTTTCAATGTTATTTAACATGCCAGTAGGATTGGAAATTAAGTTGGAAAAGAAGCTGCCAATACCACCGCTAGCACTAGGTGTCACCGGTGCTGAGCCACGCATTTCATTCGCGTCATTCATTTGAGGTGACATCATTTGAGGTGGCATCATTTGGGGTGACATTATTTGTTGTGGTTGCTGCATATAGGGCTGCTGATGTTGATGCATCATCGGCTGTCCTTCCATTTGTTGATAGGGAGGAATCATTTGCATAAAAGGATCGGTAGGATCATGCTTTTTGAATAGTTTAGCGAGAAATCCTTTCTTTCTTTGCATCATAGGCGGTAAATTAGGTATTGGATACGGGGTGTATGGTTGCTGCCCTGCATGCATTTGCCTCATAGGGGGCCTTGGGTACATAGGAAAAAGCCTCCTTTCTTCGATTAGGTATACACACATATGATATGCAATAGAAAGAAAGAAGGTTAGTTTTTGGAGTAAAAACCAAAACTAAAGATGGATTTTACCATTAGATTTCGATATAATGTAGACTTGACTGATTTGTGCGCGCAGTAGAAATTTTAGAAAGAAGGTGTAACTTATGACACTACAAACATTTACACAGTATAATTTCCAACCATTTTTAATAGATGCAGTTCGTGAACTACGCTTTTCGGAGCCGACAGAAATTCAACAGAAAATTTTTCCTGTTGTGAAAAAAGGTGTGAGTGTAATTGGACAGTCCCAAACGGGTTCTGGGAAAACACATGCATACTTACTTCCAACTTTAAACAGAATTGATGCAAAACGCGAAGAAGTACAACTTGTCATTACAGCGCCTACTCGTGAGTTAGCACAACAAATTTATCAAGAGATTGTGAAGTTAACAAAGTTTTGTGCGGAAGATCAAATGATTACAGCTCGTTGTTTAATTGGCGGAACGGATAAACAACGCTCCATTGAAAAGCTGAAAAAGCAACCTCATGTTGTTGTTGGAACACCAGGGCGTATTAAAGATTTAGTAGAAGAACAAGCGCTATTTGTCCATACAGCATCTACTATTATTGTCGATGAGGCAGATTTAATGCTTGATATGGGATTCATTCAAGACGTAGATAAAATTGCAGCACGCATGCCTAAAAACTTACAAATGCTTGTTTTCTCTGCAACGATTCCTCAAAAGTTAAAGCCGTTTATGAAGAAGTACATGGAGAATCCAGAGCACATTCATATTAATCCGAAACAAGTTGCGGCAGGGAATATTGAGCATTATTTAGTCCCTTCTAGACATCGCAATAAGATTGAATTAGTGAAAAATATGCTACTTCAATTTAAGCCATATTTAGCAATTATCTTTACAAATACGAAAAAAATGGCAGATGAAGTTGCGAATGGATTAACAGAGCGTGGATTAAAAGTTGGACGAATCCATGGTGATTTATCACCGCGGGATCGTAAAAAAATGATGAAGCAAATTCGTGATTTAGAATTCCAATATATTGTAGCGACAGACTTAGCTGCACGTGGGATTGATATTGAAGGAATCAGTCATGTAATTAACTATGAACTTCCTTCTGATTTAGATTTCTTTGTCCATCGTGTTGGAAGAACAGCTCGCGCTGGTTATTCAGGTATTGCGGTGACAATCTATGATCCAGCAAATGAAGAAGCATTAAATAGTTTAGAACAACAACGTAATATTACATTTAAACATGTAGATTTACGTGGAGATGAATGGACGGATTTAGGTGAGCGCCATCGCCGAAAAAACCGTAAGAAACCAAATAATGAATTGGATATTATGGCAACAAAAGTTGTTAAAAAACCGAAAAAAGTTAAGCCAGGCTATAAGAAAAAGCTTGCAACTGAACGTGAAAAAGTGAAGAGAAAATATAGCAATAAGAAAAGATAAGGGGTCCCTTATCTTTTTTTTGCCATTTATCCCGCTTTAACAGGCTGTAATACTTCCACGTCAAAATTTAAGAGAATGCGAAGAAGTTTAGGTGGGAGATAAACAGCTCATAAAAGCCCGATTGGTGAGGGCTAACAATCAGTGGGGGATGGAGACACCCCCCCCGCTGATTGAAGTTTCATTTTATAGTGGGTTCTTTTGTGAACAAAGAATTCACTACATATTTCTACAAATTATGCTATCATTATAGCTATTGTATATTGAAGAGGTGATTATTATATGTTAAAGATTGGATCTCATGTTTCTATGAGTGGTAAGAAGATGTTATTAGCAGCGAGTGAAGAGGCTGTTTCATATGGTGCGACAACGTTTATGATTTATACAGGTGCACCACAAAATACGAGAAGAAAACCAATTGAAGAATTGAATATAGAAGCAGGACGAAAACATATGGAGCTTAATGGCATTGAAGAAATTATTGTCCATGCGCCTTATATTATTAATGTTGGTAATACGACAAAACCTGAAACATTCCAATTGGGTGTGGATTTCCTTCGTATGGAAATTGAAAGAACGACAGCATTAGGAGTAGCGAAACAAATTGTACTTCATCCAGGTGCTCACGTTGGGGCAGGGGCTGATGCTGGCATTGCTCAAATTATTAAAGGATTAAATGAAGTGTTAACACCAGAACAAACAGTAAATATTGCATTAGAAACAATGGCTGGAAAAGGAACAGAGTGCGGGCGTAGTTTTGAAGAAATTGCAAAAATTATCGACGGTGTAACATATAATGAGAAATTATCTGTATGCTTTGACACATGTCATACACATGATGCAGGTTATGATATTGTAAATGATTTTGACGGCGTATTAAATGAATTTGATAAAATCGTTGGAATTGATCGTTTGCAAGTGTTGCATATTAACGATAGTAAAAATGTACGTGGAGCTGGAAAAGACCGTCATGAAAATATTGGTTTTGGCCATATTGGGTACAAAGCGTTGCATCACATTGTGCACCATCCGCAACTGAAGCATGTACCAAAAATTCTTGAGACACCTTATGTGGGTGAGGATAAGAAAGATAAAAAACCACCATATAAGTTTGAAATTGAAATGTTAAAGAGTGGTTCATTTGATGAAGGTCTTCTTGAGAAGATTAAAGAACAATAAGGAGGGGAATTCCCCTCCTTATTTTAGTAGTTTCTGAAATAATGTATTTATTTGTTGCGCAGTAGAGGGGGAAGTTACTTTTGCAATTTTTTTTAAAAGTTCTAGTCTTTCTCCTGTATCGTAAATATTGACATTTTTTCCTTTTAGTAAAGGGACAATTTGCTCAGCTTGTTCAGTTGTGATAGGAACTTCATATTCTTTACTATATTTCAATAATTCTTTTGTGGTCATATGATTTAATTTTTTATTTACAATATGTTTGATGAGGTTCATGATATAATCCTCCTTCAGGCGTTCTTATATCGAAATATATGTGTGCGGTGCTTGTATATATTCGTATGCCAGTTGTTTTTTTCCATGGTGAAAAGAGGAGTATGTTATAATAAAAGAACGAAATTATATAGAGAATATAAGGAGGGCTTATGGAGAAGAAACAACATCGAAAAGAAAGTGTTATTCATCTATTGTATCGTTTGGTGATGATTGTCTTTGGGGCGGCATGTGCGGCGGTAGCAATTGAACTATTTTTAATGCCAAACAAAATTATTGATGGTGGAATTATTGGTGTCTCCCTCATATTAGATTATCTTACTCCTAACATTTGGTGGTTGAGTTTTTCTACTTTGGTTGTTATCCTCAATATCCCGTTTATGTATTCCGGTTATAAGCAAATCGGGAAAACATTCATGTTATCTTCTGCTTTTGGAATTGTGGCTTTAGCGTTTATTGAGTCAACGTTACATACCTTTCAACCGTTTACGACAGAGCCTATTTTAGCAACAGTTTTTGGTGGTCTTATTTTAGGTCTTGGTGTAGGGCTTGTTATTCGTCATGGTGGTTCATTGGATGGTACAGAAATTATGGGGATTTTATTAACAAAGAAATTACCGTTTTCTGTTGGTGAATTCGTGATGTTTGTAAATCTATTTATTTTTGCTTGGGCAGCATTTGTATTTGGTGTCGAGCAAGCGATGTATTCTGTTATGACATACTATATTGCTTTTAAAACGATTGATACGGTTATTCAAGGGTTGGATGAAACAAAAGCAGTTCTAATTGTATCAGATCAGTATGAAGAAGTATCAAATGCAATTTTACACCGCCTTGGTCGTGGGACAACGAAACTTGTTGCTAAAGGTGGTTATACAGATAAAGAAAAAGAGGTAATTTATGCGGTTGTTACACGTCTTGAAGTAACGAAATTAAAATCAATTGTTCATGAAATTGATGAAAACGCCTTTGTTACAATTATGAGTACGCAAGAAACAAATGGTGGCAAATTCAAATCAGCTATTCATTAAAAGTATATATTTAAAAAGAAGATAAAGAGAGGTAATCAATTCTGATGCACGAAGAGTTGTGACAGCTATCTTAGTCGTGATTTTTGAATATCCTTAAAAAGCAGAGAGATTTTCTCTGTTTTTTTGTTATAATAATAAGGTTGCTTTAAATAAAGAATATATTTTGGACAGATTAGTTTACAACTATAATAAGCTATATTATAATTCAAATAGAATTAAATCGGAATCATTCTGAATTAAAATAGGTGAGATGCTATGAAGAATATGTTGGAAATAGAAGGATTAACATTTCGATATGAAGATCGAAATGTGTTAGAAGATATCAATTTGCAAGTTCCCAAGGGGGCTTTTTTAGGTTTGGTTGGGCCTAATGGGTCTGGTAAATCGACCTTATTAAAGTGTATATTAGGTGTTTTGAAGCCGAAGAAAGGGAATATTCGGTTATTTGATATTGATAGTAAGAAATTTAAAGAGTGGAATAAAATTGGTTATGTTTCACAAAAGGCGAACAGCTTTAATTCTGGTTTTCCAGCGACTGTCTTTGAAGTTGTTTCCATGGGACTTGTTTCAAAAAAAGGGCTATTTCGTTTCTTGAAGAAAGAAGATAAAGACAAGGTCATAAAGGCAATCGCAGATGTAGGAATGAGTGAATTTCAAAATCGTAATATCGGAGAGCTTTCCGGTGGACAACAGCAACGTGTATTTATCGCGCGTGCGCTTGTAAGCAATCCAGAATTATTAATTTTGGACGAGCCTACAGTGGGAATTGATGTGAAGAGTGTAGAGAGCTTTTATGAGATACTAGAAGATTTAAACAAAAAACTAGGTATCACACTGATTCTGGTTACACACGATATGGGGGCTGTAACAGAGAAGGTAACGCATGTTGCATGTTTAAATCAGCACTTACATTTTCATGGGAATGTTGAGAAATTCCGAGAGTTAGAAGATGCAGAAATGTCGATTTTATATGGACATCATGTTCATCGTTTAGAGCATGATCATGAGCATCACGGGAGGATATAATGATACAGGATTTTTTACAATATGACTTTTTGCGTAACTCTTTATACGCTGGTATTTTAATAGGGCTTGTTGCTCCGTTAATCGGTGTGTTTGTTGTCATTCGCCGTTTGTCACTGATTGCAGATGCTTTAAGTCATGTGACATTATCAGGGATTGCTGCAAGCTTGTTGCTGGAAAAAACAATTTTTACAGGTGGATTTTTAAATCCGTTATATATGGGGATGATTTTTTCAATGGGCGGGGCGCTATTGATTGAAAAATTACGTACTGTATATAAACATTACCAAGAATTAGCGATTCCGATTATTCTTTCAGCAGGGATGGGAATAGGAGTTATCTTCATTTCGCTTGCTAATGGATTTAATACGGATTTATTTAGTTATTTATTTGGTAGCGTGAGCGCTGTAACGAGTACGGATTTAATTCTTATTGGTATTGTAGCAATCGTCGTTATTGCAACGATCATTTTATTATATAAAGAGTTATTTTTATTATCGTTTGACGAAGAATATGCTGTATCAACAGGGCTTCGCACAAAATGGATTCACTTTATTTTCATTATTTTAGTAGCGCTCGTCATTGCGGTATCTATGCGTGTTGTTGGGGTTCTTCTCGTGTCATCTTTAATGACATTACCAGTTGCAGCAAGTATCCGCATTGCAAAAGGATTTAAACAAACAATTTTCTTTTCCATTTTATTTGGTGAAATTTCCGTGATAGGTGGGCTGTTCGCTTCTTATCAGCTTGATTTAGCTCCAGGTGGTACAATTGTTATGCTAGCGGTTCTTATTTTAATCGGTGCAATCTTATGGAAGAAGAAAAAAACTGCATAAAGTAGGGATAGTTATGAATCTGACAGAAGCTTTACGCCTTATGAAAGAAAAAGGCTATAAACATACCGGAAAAAGGGAAGAAATGTTACGTTTATTTGCAGCTCATAATCGATATTTAACTGCAAAAGATGTTTTAGAGCATATGAAGGATGATTATCCAGGATTAAGTTTTGATACAATCTATCGTAATTTAACCGTATTTGCTGAAATTGGTGTTTTGGAGCAAACTGAATTAAATGGAGAAAAGCATTTTCGTTTTACATGCTCTATTATGGAACATCATCATCACTTTATTTGTTTGGATTGTGGTGGTACAAAAGAAATTACTTCTTGTCCAATGGATTTTATGAATAAAGATTTTAAGGGATATGAAGTAACAGGACATAAGTTTGAAATATATGGGCGTTGCCCGAAATGTGCAAAGTAAAAGCTCGTCAGTTATGAAACTGACGAGCTTTTTTATTATTTTTGCTCTTGTTTTTCTTTTTCTTGATTTGCAGCCATTTCAGCAGCGATTACATCAATTTCTTTTTTTAGTTCTTCTACCATTGTTTCTTCTGGTACTTTACGAACGACTTTTCCTTTACGGAATAATAAACCTTCTCCGCGTGCACCAGCGATACCGATATCGGCTTCACGAGCTTCACCAGGACCGTTTACAGCACAGCCAAGTACGGCAACTTTAATTGGTACTTTCAGCGTAGAGATATATTCTTCTACTTCATTTGCAATGCTGATAAGGTCAATTTCAATACGACCGCATGTTGGACAAGAAATAAGTGTTGCAGCGTTCGATGCAAGACCGAATGATTTTAACAATTCACGAGCAACTTTTACTTCCTCAACTGGATCAGCACTTAATGAAATACGAAGTGTATTTCCGATACCTTTACTTAAAATAGCACCAAGACCGGCAGCACTTTTTACTGTTCCGGCAAATAGTGTTCCGGATTCTGTGATACCTAAGTGCAGTGGATAATTAAAAGCACGAGCTGCTTTTTCATATGCTTCAATTGCTAAATTAACATCAGAGGCTTTCATCGATACGATAATATCATGGAAATCTAAGTCCTCTAAAATTTTAATATGATGAAGAGCACTTTCAACCATACCATCTGCAGTAGGGTATCCATATTTTTCTAAAATATGACGTTCTAATGAACCAGCATTTACACCAATACGAATTGGAATACCACGTTCTTTCGCAGCATTTACAACAGCTTCTACTTTATGGCGACGTCCAATGTTACCTGGGTTGATACGTACTTTATCAATGCCACCTTCAATTGCTTTTAATGCAAGGCGATAATCAAAGTGAATATCAGCAACAAGTGGGATGTTAATTTGTTTTTTTATATCAGCAATTGCGTTTGCTGCACGTTCGTCTGGAACAGCAACGCGGACGATTTGACAACCCGCTTCTTCTAAACGCTTGATTTCAGCAACTGTTGCTTCCACATCATGCGTTTTTGTTGTTGTCATACTTTGTATAATTAATTCATTATTACCGCCAATTGTTAAATTACCGACTTTAACAGGACGTGTTTTTGTACGATGAGTCATTTCATTCACGAATAGATCGCTCTCCTTATAAAAGAAGTTTCTTATTTTGTACTTCGTATCAAATATAGTATATGTGATATGAAGCAATAGAAACCTATATGCTCGGTTTCACTTTTACTATTGTATCAGCGCCTTTATGTAATTGACAAGGATTAAGTGATTGCTCATTGATATAACGGAAATTTGTAAGATTTTCCGACCTGTATTTTTGTTGCAGACGTATTTTTATTTAACTGTTTAAAATCACCGATGACCTTTTCAATAGAAGGAATTTTTTTCTTATTAATCGCTTCTGTAATCGATAAAACGGTATCTCCTGTTTTTACTTCAATTGCTTTATACTGTGTATCTGATTCTTTTTTTGCTTTTGTATCAACACTTTCTTTTTTTACAGTTTGAGCAGCTGTTGTTTTTTTGTATGAACTTAACATTGGTAAAGTACCAATTTTTATATCGTAATAAAACACGTAACCGAGAACAAGCACAAGTAAGAGTGCACCAAGTCTCTTCATATTCCTCACTCCTTTGTTAGGAAATATATGCTTGTCCAAAAAAAAAATGCCAAAATGGCATTTTTTTATAGTTCTTGTTTTTCTTTCGGTTTTGGTATTTCTTTAATTGTTAAGTATAGAACAATTAAAATGATGGCAGTGTACAGATAGAATGTTCCTGGCACATTTATGTTCAATAAATCCATAATCATGAAGAAAATTGTTGGAATTGTATAGCTGTAAGCTGTTAATGTCCAAACTTGTTTGTAAGATACTTTTCGCTGGCCAACCATTGCTGAACCGATAAAGGCTAAAATAGTTGTACCTAAGAACGAAATAAATAATTGGAACAAGTAAATGAGTATTCCAACACCGAACATAAGGAAAGGGTAAACATTATCGATGGCTGATACAATACCTTGGATATCTTTTTTCTCAAATGTACCATTGCCGAAATCGCTGTAAGATTGACTTTGAGTTTGATTGTTATTAATAGATACAACTTTATCTTTTAAAACGAATACACCTTGTTTATTTGCATATGCATTCGTATCTGTTGCATTAGGATCAAATACGAAAACAAAATCTCCATCTTCTTTTATAATAGGTTCTTTAATGTCAGCATGAAGCTCACCATTCTTAATTTTAAAATCGGGGAGATCTTTTTCAATGGATTGATGTACAGAAGAAACGACATCTTGTACGAAGTTTCCGAATATAAAAGTTTTAGGAATCGTTGCGATTAAACACAATAACATAACGTACAGAATTGTTTTTCCCATTTTTTGAAAACGAAAAAGTGCCATGTCCTTTGGCGAATATAAACTTTTTACTAGTTGTGTAAATATGGACATATATTCACTTCCTTTGCTATATGTATGATAGATTGATGCATAAAGTCATTGTAACGTACATATCTAGAGAATCACAAGCTATATCGTATGAAATAAGATTAATGTTCCGGTAATTGGATTGTATAGAGGATTTATTACTTATAAAAGCCTTTCTTTCTAGGTGGTGAGTGCATCCGTCTGAAGCGATCAAATCTTTTTCCTGTCCTGTGCGCAATGAAAACAAAGAGAGAAAATGAGTGTAGGTTACTTTTTGTTCTGCGTAGCAGAAAGGTAAAAATATAATTGACACTTTTCTTTTGTATATGGTAAATTTATCTTACATTTCTTAAAGAATATATCTCGCAGTTTTCAGCTTTTATGAATGTTCTTTAGGGATTTGGTGGTGAATCTGAATTTCAATCACCGCTATATACATAATTTTGGACCCTTAGCTCAGCTGGTTAGAGCAGACGGCTCATAACCGTCCGGTCGTAGGTTCGAGTCCTACAGGGTCCATATCCATTTCACATGTTTATCATGTAGACGAGAAGCTTCCTTGTAGAAGGAGGCTTTTTTTTACGAAATATATGAGCATTTTGTTTGAAAAGAAATGGGAATTTTGCTACGTTAATGATAGCAAGACAATGTAATTTAATTTGTTTTCACCCTATGGCAATTAGGGTAAAATGAAGTTGTATGCTAAATTATTTTGGCAATACATAAACTGGGAGGAATGTAACAATGGCAAAACATGAATTACCAAATTTACCTTATGCGTATGATGCTTTAGAACCTCACTTTGATAAAGAAACAATGAACATCCATCATACAAAACACCACAACACTTACGTAACAAACTTAAATGCTGCGTTAGAAGGTCATGCAGAATTAGCTGACAAAAGTGTTGAAGAATTAGTTGCAAACTTAAATGAAGTACCAGAAGCAATTCGTACTGCAGTACGAAACAACGGTGGCGGACATGTGAACCATACTTTCTTCTGGACAATTCTATCTCCAAACGGTGGTGGACAACCAGTAGGTGAACTTGCAGCTGCAATTGAAGCGAAATTCGGTAGCTTTGATGCATTCAAAACAGAATTCGCAAAAGCTGGTGCAACTCGCTTCGGTTCTGGTTGGGCTTGGTTAGTAGTAAACAATGGTGAGCTAGAAGTAACAAGCACTCCAAACCAAGATTCTCCTTTAACAGAAGGTAAAACTCCAGTTATCGGTTTAGACGTTTGGGAGCATGCTTACTACTTACATTACCAAAACCGTCGTCCTGACTACATCGGTGCATTCTGGAACGTTGTAGACTGGAACGCAGCTGAAAAACGTTACCAAGAAGCTAAATAATATCGCTTATTCCGTTTTACGTAAGTTGATATTGAAGAAGCTAGGGGAATATTCTCCTAGCTTTTTTGTATGCTTTCTTTTACATAATTGCGTCGGTCTTTGGAAGACTAGAACATGAAGTAAAGGAGAGTTATGTATGAAGTGGAAACATGTAATTGGCGATGTCGAGGTGAATCGTGATTTAGTATTGTTACTTGTTATGGGGGGATTATACACGCTCGCGATTTCTTTATCCAACACGTTTGTTAACATTTATTTATGGAAACAAACACAAAATTATGTGAACCTTGGATTGTATAATTTAGCAAGCGTTGTATTGCAACCATTAACATTTCTTTTTGCAGGGAAATTGGCAAAGCGGATAGATCGTGCCATTTTACTGCGAATTGGTGTAGGAACATTAGCGGCTTTTTTTGTTGTTGTCTTACTCGCAGGAACACGTGCTTCACATTATATTTTATTACTTGGTGGTCTTCTAGGGATTGGTTATGGTTTTTATTGGCTGGCATTTAATTTGTTGACGTTTGAAATTACAGAGCCTGAAACACGTGATTTTTTTAATGGTTTTCTCGGTTTGTTAACATCCTTCTCTGGAATGATTGGGCCAATAGCAGCTGGGTATACGATTTCACGTATGGAGAAGTGGACTGGGTATACGGTTATCTTTTTTCTTTCATTAACTTTATTTGCAATTGCTGTTGTCATAAGTTTCTTTTTATCGAAAAGAGAATGTGAGGGACGCTATGAAATTGTTCAAGTTTTGAAAGAACGTAAAATCAATAAAAACTGGGGAAGGGTTACACGTGCACACTTTTTTCAAGGATTGAGAGAAGGAACGTTCGTTTTTGTTATTTCCGTATACGTCTATTTAGCATCAGGAAGTGAATTTGGGCTAGGGAAATATAGTTTAGTCAATTCAGCTGTTTCTTTTATATGCTACTATTTGGTTGCGCGTATATTAAGAAAGGAATGGAGAAAAAAAGCGATTTTACTTGGTGGAATTATTTTGTATATCGTCGTATTTTTAGTTATTTTTCACGTTACATATGTAAAACTACTCATTTATGCAGCATGTATCGCTATTGCTTACCCAATTCTACTTGTTCCATATGGTTCTATGACATATGATGTAATTGGAAGAGCAAAGCAAGCCAGAGAGTGGCGAGTTGAGTATATTGTTGTACGAGAGCTATGGCTGAATAGTGGGAGAATATGTTCTGTTTTAAGTTTCTTATGCGCAGTATCATTTTTTCCACCAGAAAAAAGCTTACCTGTTTTATTATGTATTCTTGGAGCTGGACATTTACTTATTTATTTTGCTGTTAGAAATGTCAAATATGGGGAAGAAAATCCAAATAAAACAAGGATTCCAGCACCTGAAACAACACAAAATCATACCGAACGAGAAGGTTAACTTCTTCTGGGTTTTATGCTAGAATAAAAGGACATGTGAAACAGCAGTGAGGACACCTGTAACTAGGTGTCCCTTTCCTATTACATAGCTGTTGGTAGAGGGGGTTCGTATGAGTAAAAAGAAGAAAAAAAAGAAGACCCACGTTCCGTTCCGGCTTAACGTGTTGTTTTTTTGTGTGTTTTTAATGTTTTCAGCGATCATTGTGAAGCTTGGAATGGTACAAATTGTACATGGTGAAGATTATAAAAATGAGGTTGAAAAAAAAGAAAACTCAACAGTAAGTAATCCGGTTCCACGCGGGAAAATCTTTGACAGATATGGTCGAGCTGTTGTGGATAATAATCCAGTTCGTACCATTACGTTTACAAGAATGAAGGGGTCAACTTCAGAAGAACGTTTAGAGACGGCGAAAAAATTAGCAAAGCTAATTGAAGTATCGCCAGATAAATTAACAGAACGGGATAAAAAAGATTATTGGCTTTCGTTACATGAAGATGAAGCGAAAGAAAAGATTACAAAGAAAGACCAAGCAGAATTTAAAGCAAAGAAAATTGATGATAAAGAAATTGCAGAGCGTCAGCGTAATCGTGTGACAGAGGCGGAAATCAATCAATTAACAGCGGAAGATTTAGAAATACTTGCAATTAAGAGTAAAATGGACGGCGGGTATGCAATGACGCCGCAAATCATAAAAAAAGATGTAACACCAGAAGAATATGCAATCATTAGTGAAAACTTAGCGTTGTTACCAGGTATAGATACGACAGTTGATTGGGATCGTAAATACACTTATGATGATATGTTCCGCAGTGTACTTGGTGGTGTGACAAGCTCAGATGAAGGGTTACCAAGAGAACGATTAGATTATTTCCTTGTACGAGATTATAATCGTAACGACCGCGTTGGTAAAAGTTATATTGAACAACAATATGAGGATACACTTCACGGTACAAAAGCAGAAGTGAGAAATATTACAGACAAAGATGGTAATATTTTAGAAACGATAAATGTATCTAAAGGGCAACGAGGCAATGACCTAAATTTAACAATTGATATGGAACTGCAAAAGCGTGTAGAAGAAATTCTTACAAAGAGTTTAAAACAATATGCAGGATCAGAGCCACTTTTAGATAGAGCATTTGTTGTGATGATGAATCCAAAAAATGGTGAAGTTTTATCTATGGCTGGAAAACAAATCGTAGAAGAAAATGGTACGAAAGAGATAAAAGACTACGCACTAGGAACGATGACAAGTGCGTATCCGATGGGTTCAACCGTGAAAGGTGCTACAGTACTAACGGGGTATCAAACAGGAGCAATTCAGCCTGGGGCAACGTTATTGGATGAACCGATTAAATTGAAAGGTACACCAGTAAAAGCTTCTTGGAAAACGATGGGTTATATTAATGACCTAACTGCCTTAAAAATGTCTTCTAACGTATACATGTTTAAAACAGCTATGAATATTGCTGGGGTACCATATGTTCGAGGTGGTACATTAGATATTAAGAAAAAAGCATTCGATGATATGCGTTATTATTTTGGACAATTTGGGCTTGGAGTGAAAACAGGAATTGATTTACCAAACGAAATATCTGGCCAGAGGGGATCAGGATCCCAACCAGGTTTCTTATTAGACTTATCGATTGGACAGTATGATACGTATACACCGCTTCAACTTGCGCAATATGTTTCAACAATTGCAAATGGTGGCTATCGTATGCAACCACAAATCGTTAAAGAAATTCGTCAACCAACATCTAAACCAGATGAAGTTGGAAAAGTGATTCAATCGATGGAACCGAAAGTGTTAAATCGTGTTGATATGCCTGAAGATCAAATCAAACGTGTTCAAGAAGGATTTAGACAAGTATTTAATGATTCAGGTGGTACTGGTGCAAAATACTTTAGTAATGCACCATATAAAGCTGCCGGGAAAACAGGAACAGCGCAAACATTTTATGGCGGTAATAAAGACATCGGAAGAAATGCAAAAGGCGAGCCTGTACCAACTTATAACTTAACATTAGTAGGTTATGCACCGCTTGATAACCCTGAAGTTGCATTCTCCGTTGTTGTTCCATGGGTACACAACGATAAGTCTGGAGTTAACGGAGATATCGGCCGTGCTATTACGGATGCTTACTTTGAATTGAAGAAACAAGAAATTACAGGGGAAGCACCTAAGGACGAAAAAAGTAAAAAAGAAGAATAAAAAATATGTAAATTTGGCACACTATCTCAAAAGATAGTGTGCTTTTTTTGTATTTTATGCATAGAGTATAGTAATTGTGGACAAGCATATCATATATGAAAAATGAGGTGCTGAAAAAATGAACTCTCTCATAGTATGACCGGTCATATATTTACTTTTGAGAAGAGAAGTGAAAATGAGAAAAGAGCATCGTATTCCTTCACATTAAGTTGAACTTTACAAAACTTTTACAAATTATTAAAACCGAATTAATAGTTCGGCAGTATTCTTATATCTGTAATCCTGTTACTTCGGGATACTTCTAGGAGGAACTACACGTGAAGTGGACAAGGAAATGTATCACGATTTTCGTAATATCGACATGCCTTACGTTTTCGTATGTGTCTACTACATCTGCTGCTAATGATGTGAGGGAAGTGAGAGTTGATGGATCCTCAACTGTATTTCCCATTATGGAAGCGATAGCGGAAGAGTACACAAAAAAAGATCCGCGTGTAAAAATTTCTATTAGTATATCTGGGACAGGGGGAGGATTTCATCGTTTTGGAAAAGGTGAAGTAGATATTAATAATGCTTCACGAAAGGTGAAACAAGTAGAAGAAGACTTTATGAGAAAAAACTCCGTCCAGTTTACACCATTTGAAATTGCTTATGATGGCCTTACAATTATTGTGAATCGTCAAAATACATGGGTAGATAATATGACAACAGAAGAATTACGTCTATTATGGAGCGAAAATGGAAAAACGAAACGATGGTCACATATTCATCCAGAGTGGCCACATGAAAAAGTGCAATTTTATGCGCCGGGTGTGGATTCTGGTACGTATGATTATTTTCAAAGTTCTATCTTGCAAAACAATCGTCTTGCAAAAACAGTTTCTTTATCTGAAGACGATCAAGTCATTATGCAAGGAGTAATGAATGATAAAAATGCAATTGCATTTGTGGGGTATGCGTATTATATGGCAAATCAGGATCAGGTAAAGGCCATAAAAGTAAATGGTGTACGACCAACGAAAGAAACCATTCAATCAGGTGCCTATAAGCCATTGTCAAGATCGCTATTTGCTTATGTAAATCATGCTTCTATTCGAAATAAAAGCAGTGTGGCAGAGTATGTGACATTTATGATGCAACATGCGGGCAGACTTGCTGAAGAAGTCGGATATGTTAAGTTGCCCTCACAAAAATATAATGAACAGCTGCGAATGTTAACAGAAATAAAAAGATAATGTCAGGGTGGAAAGGGGTTTTCATCTTTGGCTCGAAATGACAAAAGTCAAATTACATTTTCTGTGCAACATTTGATTGAAAGAAATACAATCAAAAGAAAAAAAACGCAGCGAATCAATCGAATGGTTCCGTTACTATTAATGGCAATTGCTAGCGTATCTATTATAACAACAATCGGAATTATTGTTACGTTAGCGAATGAAACGATTATGTTTTTTCATGAAATATCAATATATTCTTTTTTCACCGAAAAAGAATGGTTACCATTTTTTGCAGAGCCGAAGTTTGGGATACTTCCTCTCATATGTGGGACCGTACTTGTAACAACAATTGCTATGATAATAGCTATTCCAATTGGAATAGGATGTGCCATATTTTTAAATGAATATGCTTCACACTTTGTTAGAAAAGTGTTAAAGCCCATTTTAGAACTACTAGCAGGAATTCCTACAATTGTATATGGTTTTTTTGCTTTAACAATTGTCACACCAGCCCTACAGCGTATCATTCCAGATTTACAGTTTTTTAATGCGATTAGTCCAGGGGTTGTTATAGGGATTATGATGGTCCCAACAATTGCTTCTCTTTCTGAAGATGCAATGGGAGCTGTGTCTAAAGGAATAAAAGAAGCCTCACTTGGGCTAGGTGCCACACGTTTTGAAACTGTGCGAAAGGTTGTATTTCCAGCTGCGTTTACCGGTATTATGGCTGCGATTCTATTAGCGGCTTCACGTGCAATTGGTGAAACAATGATTGTGGTTATTGCTGGAGGTTCAACGCCCAATGTATCGATAGATCCGACGCACTCTATTCAAACGTTAACGGCTTATATTGTGCAAGTAAGTTTAGGTGATGCTCCCCATGGAACGATTACGTACTATAGCATGTATGCTGTAGGTGCGACATTACTTATGTTCACATTCATGATGAATATGATTTCACAGCAGATTATGCGCCGTTTTAGAAAGGCGATATAAGATGAGAATGCTGAATCATAAGAAAATAAAAAAAAATATGGCATCTCGTTTTTGGAAGGATCAAATATATAAGTCGATTTCTTATATGACAATGCTATTTTCTATTTGCATACTAATTGTATTGCTTTATCAAATATTTGAAAAAGGTGTAAGTTATCTTTCAATAGATTTTTTTATGAACTTTGCTTCGCGTAATCCAAAGCAAGCTGGTATTGCCGCTGCATTGTCAGGAACAATTTTATTTATGAGTATAGTAGTGCCAGTTTCCTTTGTATTTGGGGTAGGGACAGCTCTTTATTTAGAACATTATGCAAAGCACTCTGTATTCACAAGGGTCATAGAATTAAATATTCAAACATTAGCGGGTGTGCCATCTGTTGTGTTTGGATTGCTTGGTTTAACCATCTTTGTATATGGTCTTCAGTTAGGGGAGAGTATCGTAACAGCAGCATTTACAATGAGTCTTCTTGTATTACCAACTGTTGTTGTGTCGAGTCAAGAAGCAATTCGTATGGTACCGAGTTCTCTGCTAGAAGCTTCGTATGGCGTTGGTGCTACCAAATGGCAAACGATGTATCAGATTGTATTGCCAACTGCCTTGCCAGGAATTTTAACGGGATGTGTTTTGGCGTTATCGAGGGCAATTGGAGAGGCGGCACCACTATTAGTCATTGGAGCGCTCGCTTTTGCTAATTATATCCCATTTAACATGTTTGATAGATTTACAGTTTTACCGATTCAAATTTTTAATTGGATGAGTAGACCGCAAGAGGAGTTTCAGCATGTAGCAGCAGCCGGTATGATTGTTTTATTAGGATTGTTGCTCATTATGAATGTGGTTGTCTTATGGTTACGAAATCGTAAGTAGTGGATGAAAGGGGAATTCAAGATGGTAGCAACAGTAGTAAATGTACAGGTGAAAAATGAAACGAAAATTGAGTCAGCAACGAAGAAAGTTGTATTTGATACAAAAAATTTAAACTTATGGTATGGAGAAGATCATGCATTAAAAGATGTGAATTTAAGTATTCATGAGAATGAAGTAACGGCAATTATTGGACCGAGTGGTTGCGGGAAATCAACATATTTAAAAACGTTAAACCGTATGGTAGAGCTAGTACCGATCGTTCGTACGACGGGAGTAATTGAATATCGTGATCGAAATATTTTTGATAAGTCATATCCTGTTGAAGAATTACGCACACATGTTGGAATGGTATTCCAAAAGCCGAATCCATTTCCGAAATCTATCTATGAAAATGTGGCTTATGGTCCAAAAATCCATGGTATTCGTGATAAGAAAACACTTGATGCAATTGTTGAAAAAAGTTTACGTGGTGCGGCGATTTGGGATGAATTAAAAGATAGATTGCACGATAATGCATATGGTTTGTCGGGTGGCCAACAACAGCGTTTATGTATTGCTCGTTGTTTAGCGATTGAGCCGGATGTAATCTTAATGGATGAACCAACATCAGCATTGGATCCGATTTCTACATTAAAAGTTGAAGAATTAATTCAAGAGTTAAAGAAAGATTTTAGTATTGTCATTGTAACGCATAATATGCAACAAGCTGCACGTATCTCCGATAAGACAGCTTTCTTCCTAAGCGGTGAGGTTGTTGAATATACAGATACAAATAAATTATTTACGACCCCTACAGATAAGCGAACAGAAGATTATATTACAGGACGATTTGGTTAATATTTTTGGGAGTAAAGCCCCTCTTACAAGGGGCTTTTATTACTTTATATATACGCAACAGCTAAAGGGGGAAACAACGTGGTAAGGGAGCAATTTCATTATGACTTACAAACATTACAACAAAAGGTGATTGAACTTGGAGAATTGGCAAGAGAAGCTCTTTTTCGTTCTATGGAAGGACTTCGAAAGAGAGATGTAGAGACAGCGTTAGAGGTCATTGATGGTGATTACCGTATGGATAATTTAGAAGAAGAAATTAATGACCTTGCACTTATGTTAATTACAAAGCAGCAACCTGTTGCGAGTGATTTACGACGAATTTTTGTTTCGATTAAAACGGCAACAGATTTAGAGCGTATTGCAGATCATGCTGTAAATATTGCGAAATCAACAATTCGGCTTGGAGAAAAAGATGTATCTGTCAACTTACAGAGTTTAGAGCAAATGTTTACGATTGCCGCAAATATGTTAAAGTTATCGTTAGAAGCATATCAAGAAGAAAATTTAACCTCTGCAAAACAAATTGCAGAGATGGATGATTCTGTTGATGAAATATACGGGAGAGCGATTCGTGAGTTTATTTCATCTATACCTGAACATCCTGAAGCGATTACGCAAATTACACAATTATCTTTTATTGCACGTTACATTGAACGTGTAGCAGATCACATTACGAATATTGCCGAGAATGTTTTTTATTTAGTGAAAGGGAAACATTATTTGTTAAATGAATAAGAAGAAAATGCGAGCAAGTGATAAAATATCACTTGCTTTTTTTGTCAAAACATGACAAAAAAAGCTCGTTGTTTTGTTTTATCTATGATGATAAGATGTATCATAATATGGAAAAATAAAACAATATAAAAAAATTGGTGAAGGGGCGGACAACTGTTACTAGTTGAATTTTAGTAGTATGTTTTTCTTTTATTAAACCCTAAAGTAAGCGCTTACCTTAGGGCGTAGTGAAGTAAGTGAAAAGGTTAATTTCTACATAAGTGACATACATATGATATACAAGGTCGTTCAACATTATAAAAGTGGAGGATGAATGTATATGAAGGGGGTTATTTTAGCTGGAGGAAAAGGAAGGCGTCTTAGGCCATTAACATGTAATTTTCCAAAGCCAATGCTACCATTACTTGAAAAACCAGTGATGGAATACAATATTGAGTTACTAAAGCGTCATGGCATTCATGAGATTGCAATTACAGTTCAATATATGAGCGTGGCTATCAAGCGATATTTTGGTGATGGAAGTAAATGGGGAGTAAAGTTGCATTATTTCGAAGATTCACCACCACTTGGTACGGCAGGGAGCATTAAACAAGCAGAAGCGTTTTTAGATGAGCCATTTGTTGTAATTAGTGGGGATGCATTGACGGATTTTAATTTGTCGAAAGGAATTGAATTTCATAAGTGTAAGAATAGGTTGGTCACGATGTTCGTGAAAGAAGTGGAAAACCCACTGTCATTTGGTTCAGTCATTATGAATAGAAAGCAGGAAATTATACGTTATATGGAAAAACCGAGTTGGAGTGAAGTGATTTCCAATACTGTAAATACAGGAATTTATATTATGGACCCTCAAATTTTTTCTTATATTCCAACAACTCAGTTTTTTGACTTTAGTCAGCATGTATTTCCTCAGTTAGAAAATAAAAAAGTGCTCTTTGGCTACGAAGCGGACGGTTACTGGTTAGATATTGGTACGTTAGAACAATATCGACAGGCGCAGTTTGATTTACTAACAAAGAAAGTACAGGTCCCGATTTCTTATACGGAAGTACTACCGATGGTTTGGATGGGAGAAGGAGTAACGATTGAAAAGGGAACTAAAATACATGGGCCGTCTTTCATCGGGGCAGGGGTAACGATTGGAACAGGGGCGATAATTGAGCCGTATGCAATTATTGGTAAGCGCAGTACTATATCAGATTATACGCATTTTCAAAAAAGTATTGTTCTTGCTCATACGTATGTAGGAAAACGTTGTGAGTTATTAGAAGCGACCGTTGGAGAAAATACAACGATCAAAGATGATGTTACTTTATTTGAGAAAAGTGTGGTAGCAGACCATTGCCAAATTGGGAAAAACACAGTGATACAACAAAACGGAAAACTATGGCCGGGTAAAGTGATTGATAGTCATTCTATCATTGGTTCGTCAGGAATTACTGAAAATGAAAAAACATCAGGTTGGTTACAAAAAAGCAGAGTAGTAGGTAGAGGGAATATAGAAATGACACCTCAAGTTGCTGTAAAAGTTGCAATGGCATATGGTTCTCTTTTTTCAAAAGGGGAGCATATATTGGTTGGCGGATATGCGGATGTAGAAGTTGATATTTTTAAAAAGTTATTTCTACATGCGATCCATGGTGTTGGTTTGTACACGATGGAATGTCAAGAAATGAATGATTCGGCTTTTCAATATGCAATTCATGAACTAGGATGTGCAGGGGGCGTTTTTATTCGCTTTGAACAAGAAGAAGGAATTGTTATGCAACTATATGGGAAAGGTGGTATACAGTTATCATATAAACAACAAAAAGAACTGGAACACTTGTATGCGTCAGAAGCATTTCGTTATGTGTATAATAAAGATATAGGACGAAATGAAACGATACATGTTTGTTTAGAGAAATATGTTGAATCTGTCTTAGCGCATTTAGATATCGAAACGATAAGAAAGCAAACATTTCACCTTCTTATTAATAAAAGAGATGAAATGATTCAGCCTCTACTTATATCCTTCTTGAAAAAACTTGGTTGTACGATTACGTGGATTTATGCTAATGAGCAAAAAGAGCATATTAAATCGTTAATGAAATCTAGTCGGGCTCATATGGGCCTTATGTTTTATGAACACGGAAATAAATTTGAATTATATGATAGTCATGGTGGGATTTACCAAAGTGCAAAATATGAAGAAATCGATGTGCCCAATTTATTATTTGAGACAACAGAAAATGTTTATCCATTATCGTTAAAATTAGGAGAGTGCTACCTTCTATTTTATATGTATAGTAAACAAAGTGAGTTTCAGATGAGATGGCAACAAGATACTTTATATCGTATTGGAAAATTATTTGAACTAATTGCTAGGCAAGGAAACACTTTGTCAATGATGTTAGAGCAATCACCACCCCTTTACTTATTGTGTGATGAAGTTGTTTGTTCATGGAAAGAGAAAGGGAAAGTAATGGGAATGTTATTGCAAGATATGGAAAAAAGGGAGTTCGAAGTATTAGAGGGAATTCAGTTTAAATATACAGAAAAAGAGTGGTCTTATATTGTTTCTGATGCAAAACATCCAAAATTTCTTGTGTACTCACATGCGAGAAACCCAGTAATAGCAAAGGAAAATATGCAAACTCTTATAGAAAAAATTAGACAATATCAAAAGGTGTAGAATTTTTATTTTAAAAGTGGTATTATAGTATAGTCTGATTTAAGTTATTAGTGACTGGAGGGAAATAAGAATGCGTGTGAATATTACTCTAGCATGTACAGAATGCGGAGATCGTAACTATATCTCAAAGAAAAATAAACGTAACAACACGGAGCGCCTTGAGCTTAAAAAGTATTGCAAGCGTGACAAGAAGTCTACGTTACACCGTGAAACAAAGTAAGCAGTAGGAATATTTCCTACTGTTTCTTTTTTTACTATGGTGACATTCCTTATTGAAAAGTGATGCTACATGAAAAGAATGATAAACTGTTCATCAGAACGTAATTCATTTTATGATTATAATCATCTTATAGGGGGAAAAGCTTGTGAAAGAGGAGAAGGTACGTTTACGGAAGAAAATAGTAGAACAAATGAATGCTTTATCGAAAGAGCAGCACAAAACTTTATCAGAACAAATTGTATTTTCTTTATATGAACAAAAAGAGTGGAGAGACGCGCAAACAATAGGGATTACTCTTTCGATGGAACATGAAGTTAATACATACGTTATTATTGAACAAGCATGGCGAGAAGGTAAAAAAGTTGTTGTACCAAAGTGTAATAGAGAGACAAGAACAATGACTTTTCGGCAAATTACAAATTTCGATCAATTAGAAACAGTATATATGAGCTTACGTGAACCGATACCAGCGTTAACAGTAGAAATAGAGGCAAATGAAATTGATCTTCTGTTTGTGCCTGGAGTTGCGTATACAAGACGAGGAGAACGTATTGGGTACGGTGGTGGCTATTATGATCGTTATTTGCTGCAGTATAAAGGGAAAACGCTATCATTAGCGTTTGGTTTTCAAATTGTTAATTATATCCCAACAGAGCCATTTGATCAAAATGTACAAAAAATTATTACAGAAAAAGAAACAATTGGTCAAAATGGACTTGTATAGACAAATAAAAATTGACGAGGCTTTTTCTTGTTGATTATAATAAAATATGTGAACGTTTTCTTATTATATTTCCATAATAAGTGGACATAGAGGGTGATAAAATGATATCGATTTATGATATTCAGCAATTGCTAAAAAAATTTGGAACAATCATTTACACAGGTGATCGAATTGCTGATTTACAATTGATGCAAGATGAATTGCGTGAATTAAATCAATCACAGTTGATTGAGTCAAAAGACTATCAAACAGCTTTATTTTTATTGAAGCAAGAGATTCAAAAAGAGATAAGCAAGAATTAGATAAAGGTAGGTTAGCAAAAATGGAAGAAAAGTGGTTAGTTGGTGTTGACCTTGGCGGGACAACGATTAAATTAGCATTTATTAATGTGTACGGTGAAATTTTACATAAGTGGGAAATTCCGACGAATACAAGTGAACAAGGAAAACATATTACATTAGATGTAGCGAAAGCAATTGATAAAAAGTTAGAGGAACTAGGAGAATTAAAGAGTAAGTTAATTGGTATCGGTATGGGAGCTCCTGGGCCTGTGCATGTTGCTTCTGGTATGATTTATGAAGCGGTTAATTTAGGATGGAAAAACTATCCATTAAAAGATTTATTAGAAGTAGAAACAGGATTACCTGTTGTGGTTGATAATGATGCAAACTTAGCAGCACTTGGTGAAATGTGGAAAGGTGCTGGTGAAGGAGCGAAAGATTTAGTTTGTATGACGCTTGGAACTGGTGTTGGCGGCGGTGTGATTGCGAACGGTGAGATTGTACACGGTGTAAGTGGTGCTGCTGGTGAAATTGGTCATATTACAGTTGTAACAGAAAATGCATTTCCTTGTAACTGCGGAAAATCTGGATGTTTAGAAACGGTAGCTTCAGCAACAGGTATTGTACGTGTTGCTATGCAAAAATTACAAAATACAGATGAACCAAGTGTGCTGCGTTCCATGTTAGAAGAAGAGGGACGCATTACATCTAAAGATGTGTTTGAAGCGCTTGGTCAAGGTGACGCTTTAGCGGCACAAATTGTAGAAAAGGTAGCTTCTTATTTAGGGCTAGCTGTAGCAAACCTTTCTAGTACGTTAAATCCAGAAAAGATTGTAATTGGCGGTGGTGTGTCTAAAGCTGGTGATGCATTATTACAACCAATTCAGCGCTATTTTGAACAGTATGCATTTTCACGCGCTGTTAAGAGCACAAAGCTCGCGATTGCAACGCTTGGTAATGATGCTGGTGTAATCGGCGGAGCTTGGCTTGTGAAGAAGCATAAATATGAAGTTATGAAGTAAGAGGGTAATCAGTGAGGACGAATCGACATTAAGGCGGGACTACTGATACTTGCGTGATAATGAGAAGAGGAAGGGAGATCCCTTCCTCTTTTTATCCCGCACTAACGGGCAGTAATACTCTCACCTTAAAATTCGGCGGGAGCAAAGAAGTTAGGTGGGAGATAAACTGCCCGTAACGGCTCGATTGGTTCAACTAATAATCAGTGGGGGATGAAGAAAACCCCCACTGATTAAAGTTTCACTTTATGCAAAATCTTGATGAAGAATAGAACTGTAAGTGAATTAAGCAGCAGGTGGGTACCCGCTATTAAGGACAGTCATAATTGTAAACCATCCGAAAACAAGTACGGTTGCAATAGCAAAGCCGCCCGCAAGTAGATTTTTTTCACGTAATGTTCTAAGGGTTGCGAATACAGCTAACAGAGTGACTAACGCAAAAATGATAACAAGACCCATATATGATCCCCCTCTGCTCTCTCATTCTTTCGTTTGAGTTTTTGCAATATTTCTTCTTTTTTATTGTACATGTTTTAGAAATGATTGTCGAGATAGCATCGTTTCTTTTCCTAAGGGAAAGAAATGTTGTATCATAAAAGTAAGTTCAACAACTGGAGGAGATTTAAACATGAAATGGATACAAATGCCGTTAGGGCCATTACAAACAAATGCATATATTTTAAGCAATGATCAAAAAGAATGTATTATTTTTGATCCAGGTAGTGAAGGAGAGAAGCTTGTAACGTATTTGCAAGAAGAACAATTAAAACCATTAGCGGTTTTATTAACACATGCTCATTTCGATCATATTGGTGCAGTTGATACTGTGAGAGATGCTTTTCATATTCCGGTGTATGTACATAAAGAGGAAGCGGATTGGCTAGGTGATGGGAATATCAATGGTTCGCAAATCTTTATGATGAATCGAAGTATTACAGCGAAACCAGCTGATCAAATAATTGAAGGAGAAGGAATGTTAACAATTGGGTCCTTTACATTTGAAATGTTTGAGACACCAGGACATTCTCCAGGCAGTATCTCATATTACTGTAAAGCGGCAAATGCTGTATTTTCAGGAGATGTATTATTCCAAATGAGTATTGGTCGAACAGATTTACCGGGAGGAAGTTTTGCAGAATTAATTGGAAGTATTGAAGGAAAATTATTTATACTGCCAGATGAAACAGCAGTATTATGCGGACATGGACCGGAAACAAATATTGGTTTCGAAAAAGAAAATAATCCATTTTTACAATAAGGAGCCTTATGGGGATGGAGTTCGTTTTAAGAAAATGGATGGAGAAAGAAAAGGATTATTCGATTTCATATAGTACATACATGAACCTTGCGCTATATAATGAGGAGTATGGATACTATATGAAAGAACGTGAGAAGATTGGAAGGAATGGTGACTTTTTTACAAGTAGTAATATTTCTTCTGTATTTGCAAAGACATTCGCACGTTTTTTTATTCGTCTTGCCCAAAATGGAGAAATCCCTCCAAATATCTGTGAAATTGGTGGGGGAACAGGAAGATTTGCCTATGCCGTTTTACAAGAATGGAAGCAGTTCTCTCCGGAGACTTTTGCAGATTTACAGTATTCTATTATTGAAGTGAGTCCTTTCCATAGAAAGTTACAAAAACGTCAACTGGGTTCATTTCAAAATGTTTCGCTGTATAAATCTTATGAGAAGTTAGGTGAGTCTTTTACAGGAGTTGTTTTTTCAAATGAATTGTTTGATGCATTTCCTGTTAAAGTGGTTGAGAGGCGAGATGGTCATTTGTATGAAGTACGGATTACGTATACAGATGAAGGAAGGCTTGCTGAAGTATTAAGACCGATAGAAGGAAGAATAAGTAGTTACCTCCGGAGACGTCATATTCAGCTTTTTGAAAGGCAGCGATTTGAAGTACCAATAGCAATGGAAAACTATGTGCAAGAAATTGCTAGATGGCTTAAGAAAGGCTTATTCATCACGGTAGATTATGGATATACAATGGCGGAGTGGATGCACCCTGCGCACCATGAAGGGAGTCTAAGAGGGTATTATAACCATAGGCTTATTCGAAACCCGCTCGAGTATCCAGGTGAAATGGATATAACAACACATATTCATTGGGATGAATTGAAGGAAATAGGAGAAGAGAATGCTTTACATACGGTGTGGCATACAAAACAGAGGGAGTTCTTACTTGCAGCAGGTATATTAGAACAACTTGCTAGTCATCAAGATTCCGATCCTTTTTCTGAGAAACAGAAACAAAACAGAGCGATTCGTTCTATGATTTTACATGGAGGGATGAGCGATGCTTTTGATGTTGTTATGCAAAAAAAAGGAATATCACATTTTGATGTAAAGAAGTATTTACATATGTAGAAACAAACAAGACACAGAATAGTTCTGCGTCTTGTTTGTTTGATACGACTTTAGGATATGTAGTATTGTATATTTTCTCTCATGATATATATTTATATTAAAGATATGAGATAGAAAATATAGAATACGCCCTTTTCTGCTTAGTTACCCCTAACCTAGTAATACACGAACAAGTTGAATGATTGTTTCATTTTCTACTTTGTAGTAAATTTCTAATCCTTTTCTTTCACTAGAAACAATTTTAGCGCTTTTTAATTTTGCTAAATGCTGTGAAATTGTGGATTGTGGCATATTTAAGCCTGTGTACATTGTCGAAACATTGCTTGGACCGCGTTCGATTAATCCCTTTACAATACATAAACGAACAGGATGAGCAAGGACTTTCAATAATTCTGCATTATTTTCGTACAGTTCTAATTCCTTTTGAAAGGTTTCTAACATGTTTTTTCCACCTCCATGCGAGCTGTTATACCCATACTATAAATACCAAAAATCTAAAGAAAAGAAAATAGTTGTTGCAGAAAAAATGTTCTAAAGTAAAGAAATTGTAAGAAAAGAGAACATGATGTAAATAACTTCGCAAAATTTGTACGTTTTGTAACAAGGGATTTTTTGATAAAAATTACTATATGTTTGAAGATACAGATACATTTATAACACGATTTTATCATGATTTTTTTGTTCTTTCAAATAAATATACAAAATTTTTAAAATAATAAGAAAAAGGGTTTTGTACTCTTATATAGAATAGAGATTTTGGATGGAAAGAAGGGATAACATGTTGAAAATCAAAAAACAAGGGGGTGAAACGTATTTCACAAATCATAACAGTTAAAGTGAAATTGCAATGGACCTTCAGAAAAATGGACTCAATATTATGTTTGCATATGACACGATGCAAATAGAAATATAAACAGAACCTAAAAATTAGGTTCTGTTTATATTTTATTTCATTTAAGATGATCATTATGCATTCACAGGTTCTTCGACATAAGAAAGTGCATTTTCAAAATCAGCAATTAAATCATCTACATTTTCAAGGCCAACTGATAAACGGAGCAATGAATTAGAAATACCTCTTTCATTACGTGCTTCTTGTGATAGTGCTGCATGTGACATTTTTGCAGGGTAAGAAAGGATGGATTCTACAGCTCCTAAACTTACTGCAAAGACAGGAAGTTTAACTTGAGATAAAAATTGTCGCAAAGCATCTTCGGATTGAAGCGTGAAAGATAAAACAGCACCGGCAGATTGGGCTTGTTCTTGTTGTATGTCATAGCCAGAGTGTGATTGTAATCCAGGGTAATACACATTTTGAATCTTTGAGTGTTTTTGTAAATAATGAGCAATTTTATTCGTATTTCTTGCTGAGTGTTCGAGGCGTACGTGCAATGTTTTCAGACCGCGAAGAACGAGAGAACAATCTTGCGGTCCTAATATAGCACCAAATGCATTTTGCAAGAAACCAAGTTTTTGAGCGAGTTCCTCATCTGTTACAACCGCTAATCCGGCTGTAACATCACTGTGACCAGCAATGAATTTTGTTGCGCTATGAAGCACAACATCAGCTCCGAGTTCAAGTGGCTTTTGGAATAATGGTGTTAAAAATGTGTTATCAACAAATGTAAGTGCTCCGGCAGATTTTGCTAATTCGCAAATGGCACGAATGTTGGTTACTTTTAATAATGGATTGGATGGCGTTTCAACGTAAAAGACTTTTGTATTTTGTCTAATATTTTGTTTTACTTCTTCTAAATTTGTCATGTCAACAAATGTATGTGAAACCCCGTAACGAGAGAGGACTTCTGTTACAATACGATACGTTCCTCCATATACATCTTCTGAAATGAGAACATGATCGCCTTGTGAGAGAAGGAGGAAGGCAGTAGAAATCGCTGCAATTCCAGATGCAAAGGCAAACCCTTTTGTTCCTCCTTCTAATAAAGCAATTATGTCCTCAAGTGCTTCACGTGTTGGATTTCCAGAGCGACTATAGTCGTATTTACCAAATGTATCTACATCAAATTGATGAAATGTTGATGTATTATAGATGGGGACGTTAACCGCGCCTGTTTGTGAATCATGTTTATAGTGGTTATGAAGTAAGAGTGTATCTAAAGAATAACTCATATTCTCACACCTTCTTTTACATGTTTAATAGCCTGCTTTAAGTCTTGAATTAAATCATCACCATTTTCAATACCAACAGAGAAGCGGAGGAGACGATTACATACGCCGCGTGCTGTACGAACTTCTTCTGGAATATCTGCATGTGTTTGTGTTGCTGGATATGTCATTAAACTTTCAACTCCGCCAAGGCTTTCTGCAAAGGTAATTAAAGATAAAGATTGTAAGAAAGGATTTATCCATTTTTCATCGCGAAGACGAAATGAAATCATGCCACCTCTTCCCGGATAAAAAACATCGGTTACACCATCTTCCGCGTTTAAATAAGAAACGATGTTCTTTGCATTTTCTTCATGCTGTTTCATACGAAGAGCTAATGTTTTCATCCCGCGAATTAATAACCATGAATCAAATGGACTTAATACAGCACCAGAAGCGTTGTGATAGTGGGCAAGTTCTTCACAAAGCGCTTGGCCTTTTGCAACGACAAGTCCGCTTAATACATCATTATGACCACCTAAATATTTTGTGGCGCTATGAAGAACAATGTCTGCTCCTTCTGTTAATGGTTGTTGTATATAGGGAGTGTAGAATGTATTATCTACAATAAGAAGGACTCCGTGCCGTTTGGCAACAGTTGCGACAGCTGCGATATCAGTAACTTGCATTAATGGATTGGTTGGAGTTTCTATAAAAATAGCTTTCGTTTGAGAAGTAATGGCTTGTTCTATTTGTTTTATAGATTGTGTATTTACGTATCTACATCGAATATTCCATTTTTCTTCATGTTCTGAAAATAAACGATAGGTTCCCCCATATAAGTCTTCTGATACGATAAGTTCATCTCCAGACCGGAATAAAGACAGAACAAGAAGAATCGCTGCCATTCCCGAACTACAGGCATATCCTTGTTCCGCTTCTTCTAAATCAGCAATTGCGCGTTCTAAAAGGCCGCGTGTTGGGTTTCCAGTTCGTGAATAGTCGAAACCTGTTGATTTTCCGATTCCTTCATGACGATAAGCTGTTGAAAAGTAAACAGGGGGATTAACCGTTCCTGTAGTCGTTTCGCTTCGATTCCCGATTTGAGCTAGTTTTGTTTCGATTGTTGACATGTTAAATTCCTCCTTGATAAAAAATAAAAAATAAAAAAAGCCTTCTAAGAAGAAGGCTTTCATGCGAATATAGTCTTCTCCTTATCTGTCAAATCTTTTCACAATTTGCTGGAATTAGCACCTTATTAACGAACATGTTAATGGTTGCTGAGGTGTCATAGGGCCAGTCCCTCTACCTCTCTAGATAAGAATAATTTGTATGAAATTTTATTATGATTTTAACTTTACAACAAAAGATAATTGAATTGCAACTTTATTTTAAATATTTTTTATCTTCCTGCTAATTTCATTGACTTTTAGTTTGTCCCATGATAAGTTTATTAGAAAATTAATAAAGATTGTTAAAAGGTACACGTATTTCCTTTTAAAAAATAAATTAATAATTAAGATAAACTCTTATTGAGAGCGGTGGAGGGAAAGGCCCTATGAAACCCGGCAACCTTCAAACGAAATGTTTGAAACGGTGCTAATACCTGCAGAACAATTTGTTTTGCATGATAAGAGGAGGATTGATGATGTCCCCCTCTTCAAGGTGAAGAGGGGGTTTTTATATTGATAGAAAAGAGGGAGACAAGTGAAAATTCTAGATTTATTATCAAAAGGAATTATTATCGGTGATGGAGCAGTTGGTACATTATTACATTCTCATGGTTTGCAAAGTAGTTTTGAAGAATTAAATCTATCAGATCCAGATTTAATTATATCTATTCATAAACAATATGTAGCTGCCGGTGCAGATATTATTCAAACAAATACATATGGTGCAAATGAAGCAAAATTGCGCATGTATGGTTTAGAAAATCAGGTTACCAAAATTAATAAAGCAGCAGTAAAGCTTGCAAAAGCAGCCGTGACAGACAAGAATGCTATTTTAGGGACGATTGGTGGTATGAAGCATATTGGAGCCGTTACAACGACTGATATGGAACGGGAATTTATGTTACTTGAGCAGGCCGAGGCATTATTAGAAGAAAAGATTGATGGATTATTATTAGAAACATTTTATGATGAATTCGAATTGCTACATGCGGTGAAAGTACTGCGAAAACAAACAGATATTCCAATTATTGCACAGTTAGCTCTTCATGAAGCAGGCACAACTCAAAATGGGAATGATGTAAATGAAATATTAAAACAGCTTTTAGATTACGGTGCAAATGTAGTCGGTTTAAACTGTCAGTTAGGACCGCTTCATATGACGGAAGCTTTTAAAATGATATCGATTCCGAAAAATGGTTATTTGTCAGCTTATCCAAATGCAGGCCTTCCAAACTATGTAGAAGGACGTTACGTATATGAAGGAAGTCCTGCTTATTTTGAAGAGATGACACCGAAATTTATTGAACAAGGTATTCGTTTGTTAGGGGGATGTTGTGGTACAACGCCAGCACATATTGAAGCGATGAAGCGTGCGATTGCGAATGTAACGCCTGTTACAGAAAAACAAATCGCTCCAAGACAACAAGTGGTTCCTATGCAAACAAAACGTGCTAGCACCCATGTTACTCTTGCGGAAAAAGCGAAGAAGCAAACAACAGTTGTTGTTGAACTAGATCCCCCAAAAACATTGGATACGCAACGTTTTTTTGAAGGGGCAAGGGCATTGAAAAGAGCGGGAGCAGATGCGATTACATTAGCAGATAACTCGTTAGCATCTCCGCGCATTTCAAATATGGCAATGGGGGCATTATTAACGAAGCACGATATTCCAGTGCTGACGCATTTAACGTGCCGTGACCATAATGTGATTGGCTTACAATCCCATTTACTTGGTTTATCAGCTTTAGGAATGGAAGAAGTGTTAGCTTTAACAGGTGATCCAGCTCGTGTTGGTGATTTTCCAGGAGCGACGTCTGTATATGATTTATCTTCTATTGAATTAATTAAAATGATTAAGGAAATGAATGTTGGACGTTCTATTTTAGGGAAATCGATTGGTTCTGCGACAAGATTCTCTGTTGGAGGAGCTTTTAACCCGCATGTGAGGCATTTAAAAGCAGCGGTGAAGAGGATGGAGAGAAAAGTTGCAGCTGGTGCAGAGTATTTCTTAACACAGCCTATTTACGATGTAGATTTAATTGAAGAAGTATACGAGGCGACAAATCACTTAGAACAGCCGATTTTTATTGGGATTATGCCTTTAGTAAGTAAGCGAAATGCTGACTTTCTCCATTTTGAGGTGCCAGGCATTACACTACCTGAAGAAGTAAGACAACGAATGGATGGACATGATACGCAAGAATTGGCAATTGAAGAAGGGATTCGCATTTCACAAGAGTTAATTGATGCTGCGATGAAATACTTTAACGGTATTTATCTCATTACACCATTTTTAAAATATGAAATTACAGAGAATCTCGTTAAGTATGTGAAAGAAAAGCAAGAAGCGAAAGAGGGAATCAACTGATGAGACCGATAGAAGAGAGATTAAAACATGATATTTTAATATTAGATGGTGCGATGGGGACGATGATTCAGCAGGAGGATTTAACCGCAGAAGATTTTGGTGGAGAAGAATATGAAGGTTGTAATGAATACTTAGTAAAAACAAGACCAGATGTTATTTTAGGTATCCATAAAGCTTATATTGAAGCTGGTGCGGATATTATTGAAACAAATACGTTTGGTGCTACGAATATCGTATTACATGATTATGAGCTAGCTCATTTAGATGAAGAGTTAAATGAACGGGCGGCGTTTTTAGCAAAACAAGCTGTAAGTGAGAGCTGTAAAGAAGTATATGTAGCAGGTGCGATGGGGCCAACGACAAAAGCGATTAGTGTAACAGGTGGTGTAACATTTGAAGAATTAATTGAAGCTTATACTAGACAAGCGCGTGGATTATTACGGGGTGGCGTTGATGTATTGCTTGTAGAGACGAGCCAAGATATGCGTAACGTGAAAGCGGCGTATTTAGGAATTCAGCAAGCATTTATGGAAGCGAATCGTACGGTTCCGCTTATGATTTCAGGAACGATTGAGCCGATGGGGACAACGTTAGCGGGGCAAACAATCGAGGCGTTTTATTTATCAGTTGAGCATATGAAACCATTATCTGTCGGATTAAACTGTGCGACAGGGCCAGAATTTATGCGAGAACATATTCGTTCTTTGTCGGATCTCTCAGAGTGTTATACTTCTTGTTATCCAAATGCCGGTCTTCCAGACGAGGATGGACATTATCATGAGTCACCAACTTCACTTGCAGAAAAGGTGAAGCAGTTTGCTGAAGAAGGCTGGATTAATATTATCGGTGGTTGCTGCGGGACGACACCTGATCATATACGAGCGATAAAAGCTTCACTTGAGTCTCTCAAGCCACGTGAAAATCATGAGCGAGAAGGTCATGGGATTAGTGGTTTAGAAGCATTGCAATATGATGATTCTATGAGGCCGTTATTCGTTGGTGAGAGAACAAATGTTATTGGGTCAAGAAAGTTTAAACGATTAATTGCTGAAGGGAATTTTGAAGAGGCTGCTGAGATTGCAAGGGCGCAAGTGAAGAAAAATGCTCACATTATTGATATTTGTATGGCGGATCCAGATCGTGACGAAGTGGAAGATATGGGGGGATTTTTGGCAGAAGTAACGAAAGTATTAAAAGTTCCCATTATGATAGATTCAACGGATGAGAATGTAATGGCGAAAGCTCTCACGTACATACAAGGGAAGGGTGTCATTAACTCTATTAATTTAGAAAACGGAGAAGAGCGATTTGAGAAAGTGACGCCGCTTCTCCGGAAATATGGTGCGGCAATTGTAGTTGGGACAATTGATGAAGAGGGCATGGCAGTTAATGCAGAAAGAAAGTTAGAAATCGCAAAAAGAAGTTACGAGTTATTAACGAAGAAATACGGTATACGTCCATCGGATATTATTTTCGATGCGCTCGTTTTCCCAGTAGGAACTGGTGATGAAGAATATATTGGATCTGCAGCAGCAACGATTGAAGGAATTCGTCTTATTAAAGAAGCACTGCCAGAATGTTTAACGATTTTAGGTGTAAGTAATATATCGTTTGGCTTACCACCAGCTGGTCGAGAAGTGCTAAACTCAGTTTTTTTATATCATGCAACAAAGGCTGGACTTGATTATGCGATTGTGAATACTGAAAAACTAGAACGCTATGCATCCATTCCAGAAGAGGAAAAGGGACTCGCAGATGCACTATTATTCGAAACAACGAAAGAAACACTAGAAGAATTTACAAACTTTTATCGGGTTGCGAAGAAAAAAGAAGCGGTCATACAAGAAATATTAACACTTGATGAAAGGTTAGCAAATTACATTATAGAAGGAACAAAGCAAGGATTACAAGAAGATTTAAGTCTCGCGCTTACAGAAGGAAGAAAGCCACTTGATATTATTAACGGTCCGCTTATGACAGGGATGGACGAAGTAGGTCGTTTATTTAATAACAATGAGCTTATTGTTGCTGAAGTCCTGCAAAGTGCAGAAAGTATGAAAGCAGCTGTAGCATATTTAGAGCCTTATATGGAATCTAGTGATAGTGCGAAAAAAGGAAAAGTATTACTAGCAACTGTAAAGGGTGATGTACATGATATTGGCAAAAACTTGGTAGAAATTATTTTATCTAATAATGGCTATGATATTGTCAATTTAGGAATCAATGTCCGCTCTGATCGCATTGTTCAAGAGGTAAAAGAAAAGAAACCAGATATTATTGGGCTCTCCGGATTATTAGTAAAATCGGCACAACAAATGGTAGCAACTGCTGAAGATTTACAAGCGGCAAATATTAATATTCCAATTGTTGTAGGTGGTGCAGCATTGACAAGAAAGTTTACCGATAACCGTATTTCACCTTCTTATAATGGACTTGTGTTATATGCAAGCGATGCGATGACCGGACTGGACCTTATCAATCGATTACAAAAAGAAGAAGAACGGGAAAAATTGAAGCAGGAAAAAAAGAATCATCATCTTCATGTTGTTGTGAAACAAGAGGAGAAAAAAGCGGAACTGCCAGTTGTAATCGAACCATTGGCACCAGCGGAGGTTATGATACCAGATTCAACAAAGCGGGTCGTACTTCGTGATATCCCAGTTTCACATCTTGCGCCATTTTTAAATAGACAAATGTTAATTGGGCATCATCTTGGTTTAAAAGGAAATGTGAAAAAATTGCTTAGGGAAGGAGATAAACGGGCGCATGAATTAAATAATTTAATTGATGAACTACTGGGGGAAGGTCAATCTTGGCTGCGTCCAAAAGCTGTTTATCAATTTTTTCCTGCTCAAAGTGATGGACAAACAATTATTATTTATGACCCAGAAGATCACACACGTGTACTAGAGCGTTTCTCATTCCCAAGACAAGGGAAAGCACCGTACCGTACATTAGGAGATTATTTAAGACCGGTCGGAGATAAAATGGATTATGTCGCCTTTTTATCTGTTACAGTTGGGCAAGGTGTTCGTGATATTGCGGAAGAATGGAAGGAGAAAGGGGATTATTTACGTAGTCATGCTATCCAATCATTGGCATTAGAATTGGCAGAAGGTCTTGCTGAAAAGACACATATGTTAATTCGTGATCGTTTTGGAATTCCAGATTCACCGGAGATGACGATGGAAGAACGATTCCGTACGAAATATCAAGGGATTCGTGTTTCTTTTGGTTATCCAGCTTGTCCAGAGCTTGCTGATCAAGAAAAACTATTTCGCTTAATTCAACCAGAAGAAATTGGAATCTCACTAACAGAAGGATTTATGATGGAGCCAGAAGCATCTGTAACGGCAATGGTATTTGCTCACCCCGAAGCACGATATTTTAGTGTACTATAGTGTAGAAGGGGGAGACAAATGAAAAGAATAGTCTTTACAGGCGGTGGTTCGGCTGGACATGTGACACCTAATTTAGCAATTATTCCACATCTGAAAGAAAAGGATTGGGATATTTCTTATATTGGTTCTTATCAAGGGATTGAAAAAACGATTATTGAGAACGAGGGAATTCCGTACTATGGTATAGCGAGCGGAAAGTTGCGCCGTTATTTTGATTTGAAAAATATAAAAGATCCTTTTCTTGTTCTGAAGGGTGTCATGGATGCTTATGTGCGAATACGAAAATTAAAACCGGATGTTATTTTCTCAAAGGGTGGTTTTGTATCTGTACCAGTAGTAATTGGTGGATGGTTAAATCGTGTTCCAGTTTTATTACATGAGTCTGATATGACACCAGGACTAGCGAATAAAATTGCACTTCGCTTTGCTTCGAAAATATTTGTTACGTTTGAAGAAGCTGCGCAGCATTTGCCGAAAGAAAAGGTGGTTTATACGGGCTCACCTGTGAGGGAAGAGGTTGTTGGTGGAAATCGTGAAACAGGATTACAATTTCTTGGGTTTCATGCTAGAAAACCGGTAATCACGGTTATGGGCGGAAGCCTAGGTGCAAAGAAAATCAATGAAACAGTACGAGAAGCATTGCCAGAGCTTCTTGAAAATTATCAAGTTGTTCACTTATGCGGAAAAGGAAATTTAGATGAGACGTTACAAGGCATGACAGGGTATAGACAATTTGAATATATACACGGAGAATTACCAGATGTATTAGGGGCAACGGATTTTGTCATTTCACGTGCTGGATCAAATGCGATTTTTGAATTTTTAACATTGCAAAAACCGATGATTTTAATTCCATTACCGAAAGCTTCAAGCCGCGGAGATCAAATTTTAAATGCACAATCGTTTGAAAGACAAGGGTATGCATCGGTGTTATATGAAGAAAATGTAACAGCGACATCCCTTATGGAACATATACAAGATTTAAATTATAATTGTGCAAAGTATAAAAAAGAATTAAAGAAGTATCGTGGAAAAGAAGCAGTACAGATCATTATGAAATATATTACAGAGGCATGATTTCTAAAAAAATCATGCTTTTTTTAGTAGAATGAAAGGTTCGAAGAATTACTGTATTTATGTTACAATAACAGAGATTTAATAGGGAAATTCCAGTTCTTTGAGCGTGAAAATATGAATGGATTAGGAGTGACTGTCTTGGAGCTGAGTCTCTTTGAAAATACTGCTCTGATTATATGTTTTGTTTTGTATGTTGGTAGTATTATTGTTTACATTTCAAGGAAATTTTCACAAGAACGAAACTTGCAAAAATCGGAAATAACGGCTGAGTTAGAAATGTTAGCCGGTGAAAGTGATAAAAAACAAAAAATAAAAGAGGACCATCAGGCCCCCCACCACTTAAACGTAAAATAAGTTTTGAAGGTGGGGCCTTTTTTACAAGATTCCTCTTCTATTATTATCGTGAGCGCTAAAAAGGAGTTTCCCTTCTGTTTGTATAAATAAGCAGCTAATTCATATGAATTTCTATATTGCATCAGGTTTTCAAAATAAACATCTTGTTCAATTTGTAGCGAGTCAATTGAAAGAGGCGGGGTGGCATCATACATATAATTGGACTCAAAATGAAAGAGCGACAAATAGAGCACAATTACAGAAGATTGGTCAAGCAGAAAAGTGAGCGATACAAAACGCTGATGTTTTTCTACTTTTATCTCACTACTTTAGGGCAGTAATACTCCCACCTCAAAATTCGGCGGGAGCAAAGAAGTTAGGTGGGAGATAAACTGCCCGTAAAGGCCCGATTGGTGAGGACTGATAATCAGTGGGGGATGAAGAAAACCCCCACTAATTAAAGTTTCACTTTATTAGATGGTGGAAATGGAAGTCACACGGAGCTTGGTATGGCGATTGCTTTAGAAAAGAAGATCTATTTGTACCATAAAAACAATCCGCTGCAAACAACGTTTTACCATTTACCAGAAGTGAGTATTTTTCAAGGAGAACTGGAGGAGTTTATTTCATACGTCATGAATAAAGGAGACGCATAAATCATGCAGGTTTATGATACTATATACGGTAATTTTGAAATAGACGGTGTATTAGAAGAACTATTACAATCAGAAGCTATGCAAAGGTTGAAAAAAATTCATCAAGTTGGAGCGAGCTTTCTTGTAAAACCAGAGTGGAATGTAACCCGTTATGAGCATTCAATTGGAGTTATGCTTCTTGTGAAAATGCTGGGCGGAGGAGAAGCGGAACAAATTGCAGCATTGCTTCACGATGTATCACATACTGCTTTTTCACACGTTGTAGATCGTGTATTACATAAAAAAGATGAAGACTATCATGAACATATTTTTGATACAGTCATTGAAAAATCGGATATCCCACGCATTTTGAAAAAGTATGGATATGATTCTAAAATGCTTCAAAACTGGGAACAATGGATGCTATTGGAACAACCACTACCAGCTCTATGCGCAGATCGTATAGATTATACACTTCGCGATTTATATACGTATGGAATGATTTCAAAACAAGAAGTCCTTACATTTTTAAAGCAATTAATTGTCCATGAAAAACAAATCTGCCTTCGTACGATTGAGGCGGCAGAGTGGTTTACAACAGTCTATTACAAAGAAACAATTGATTTCTTTCTACATCCATTAGGTTCATATAGTTATCATGTATTAACAAAAGTTTTGCAACTTGCGTTAGAAAAGCATGTGATACATACTGAAGATTTCTTGTGCGATGATGAGGCATTGCTTCAAAAATTGAAATGTTGTCGTGATGAAGAGATAACGAGTGTATTGGCTACTTTACATCCAAGTGTAATATTAGAAGAGAATAATCAAGAGTATGATATTTGTTACTCAGGTGGGAAGGAACGCTTAATTGACCCACATGTCTATATGAATGGTAAAATATATAAAGCGTCTCGTTTATCTGAACATGTAAGGCTATGTAATCAAAAAGCGAAAGAGAACTTCAAACAAAATATATATTTAAAAATAAAGAGAGCATAAAGGAGTTATCAACATGAATTTAGAGCAAGGATGGGAAACAAGCTTCTTGGAAGTTGTTCAAAAGAGTGAATTCAAAAAAGGTGCACTGCGTAGCCAGCTACTTTGTGAGGACGGGGAAGAAGTAGAAGAACTTGTAGATGATTATGGATATGATGAAATCGTAAATCGTGAACATGATGAGGAACTCGCAGAAATTTTAGGTGAAGAACTCTTTAGTGAAATGGAACGTTACGTATTTCTATCTTCACAACCTGAAGAAAAACTCATTTCATTTGTAAATGGATTAGGATTTCATATTTTAGATTGGATTGTTCTTCTTGAAACAGAATTTGGTATAGATAGTGCAGTATTTTCAGCGGACGCAGTGAAAATGCTTGAAAAACGTTTTAGACAGTTCCCGTATATAGAGGATAAGACAGTTTTTGATATGACAATTGGAGAAGCAATGGATACATTAGAAGCTGTGACGAGCTTACAATTGAAAGAGAAGATGAATATACAATAATGAAAATGAAAATGAAAAAGAACGTGAGATAATCACGTTCTTTTTTTACATAATAATAACTTTGTCAGTTAGTTTCTTCTGTCCTGTAAGAAGTGCATTTAAATACTCGACTTTTCGGATACAAGATTGAATGTGTTTTTCAACTTCTTGTAACTCTGCTTGATGGTGGGTTTCAATCGGATGAATTTGCACGTTAAACTTTTCGAATTGGCTGCTGTATGTTATTTCTGCATAGCCGCTCATGATATCGGTTTGGTTATGAAATGAAAATTGTTTGGTTTCTTCACAGTATGTTACATCTTGAAATCCGTATGATTTTAATGCTTCGATTACTTTTGTAATAATTGTTATATCCATTTTTCTCCCTCTTTACGCAGTTCTGCTTTTCTATTATAACATGAAAAAAGGTTAAGAAAACGCTTCCAAGTGTTTGTTTGCACAATTTTTACGTATAATTTATCAAAATGAAATAAAGAAAAAATAATTGTAATAAAGGAAGGACTCTTTTACTTTTTCATCATATATATACAGAAATAGTGCAATGAAAGGAAGTGTATTTTCAAGTTGAGCGTAGTAAAAGAGGTGAGAATCTTGAATTTTGATATTACAGGACAAAAAGCATATGTAAAAGATGGACCGTACCGAAATCGAATTGGAATTGTAAAGCAAAAAGAAAAAACGGAAGGAACGAGTTTTATTATTGTTATTGATGATCAAATAATCGATGTAGAATTAAAAGATATCGTTTTAGTAGGAGTAGATGTAGGGCAATTTCATGAATGGTGCGAGCAAAATGGCTATTTGTAAAAGGGACGGGCTGTGAAGCGAAATTTCTATTTTTATTTTTGTTAGTTGTTTAATAGGATATATCAATAGATAATGAAGAGGAGGATACTATGCTCAATATAGGAGTATATATCCTTTTTTCTGTTTATACACCTGGAAACGAAGAGATTTTTATTAATAATATTCAGAAATAAAAGACGATTAGTTGATGTGGTAATGAATTTCTATTAATCTATAAATAGAAACATTGTAGTAATGCCAAAGAAAAATATATAAAGGGACAATCAAACATGGAGGAAATCACATGAATTTAGTGCAAAAAGCGATAGATATGGCAGAAATCTATAAACAAAATCCAAAAGTAGAAGCAATTCTTTTGGCAGGATCCGTATCAAGAAACTGGCAAGATGAAAATTCAGATATAGAGTTGCATATTTTATGGTCAGCACCGCCAGAAGATGAAGAACGCGAAGGGCCTATTAAAAATGTCGGTGGTACCATTTTGGCGTATCATCCGTATGAAGAGGAAGAGTGGTCGGAATCTTATGTAACGAAAGACGGGATTAAATTAGAAATAAGTAACTTTTTAACTGTAACAGTTGAACATTTTATTTCTGATGTAGTGGACAAGTATGAAATTGATTATGAGAAACAATGTATTGTAGCTTCCGTTCAGGATGGTGTGAGCTTGCATGGGCAAGAAACAATTAGAAAACTAAAAGATAGAATCGCAGAATATCCGTTAGAACTTTCCAAACAGATGGTTACAGAGAATCTTTTACTAAGTAATCAATGGAATAACCGCGAAGCACTTTTAACACGCAAAGATTGGCTTATGCTATACGATGTAATTTGTGACGTGCAGAAGAATATATTTGGCGTTTTGTTCGGTCTTAATAAAATGTATGTACATCATCCTGCATTTAAATGGATGCCTTATAATATTGACCGAATGACAGTAAAACCTGAAAAACTTTATAAGCGAATGACCTATATCTTGATAGGAAATCCAGAAAACAGTATAAAGGATTTGGAATCATTAATCGAAGAAGTATTGATTTTGGCGGAGAAGCAAATCCCGGAATTGGATCTTTTGGAGCAAAAGAAACAGATTAGATATGCAAAATAGTGATTGTAGGGAATAAAAAAGGAATGCTATATTAATTAGCATTCCTTTTTTATGAAAGTTTCTTTTTATGAAGCAATTTCCTTACTTTTTATATCATCTTGATTATACGTATCATGATCTAATTCACCAAGCCATTTACTAGAAATAAGGCCTGCTGTCATTGATCCGCTTACGTTAAGAGCTGTACGACCCATATCGATTAATGGTTCAACAGAGATAACAAGAGCAACAATACCAATCGGTAAGTTCATTGTTGAGAGGACGATCAATGCCGCGAATGTTGCTCCGCCACCAACGCCGGCAACACCAAATGAGCTAATCGCAACAACGGCGATTAAAGTTAAAATAAATTGTGGTTGTAATGGATCGATACCTACAGTTGGAGCGACCATCATTGCCAGCATAGCAGGATAAATACCTGCGCAACCATTTTGACCGATAGATACCCCGAAGGAAGCAGCAAAGTTTGCAATTCCTTCTGAAACACCAAGTTTTTCTTTTTGTGCTTCGATATTTAATGGCATTGCACCTGCACTAGAGCGAGAAGTGAAGGCAAATGTTAAGACTGGGAATACCTTTTTCAAATATTGAATTGGATTTAAACCAGATAGAGCAATTAATAATAAGTGAATGATAAACATCACGATAAGCGCTACGTAAGATGCTAGAACAAAGTTACCGAGTTTTAAAATGGCGTTCACATCACTACCAGCAACTGTTTTTGTCATAAGAGCTAATACGCCGTATGGAGTCAGGCGTAAAATTAACGTTACCATACGCATTACAATTGCATAAACAGCATCAAGCATTTTCTTAAATAACTCTGCTTGTTCTGGATATTTTCTTTTCACACCGATAAAGGCTATTCCAATGAATGCCGCAAAGATTACAACAGAAATTGTTGAAGTTGGACGTGCACCAGTTAAATCAAGAAATGGATTTGTAGGTAATAACTCCAATAATTTTTGTGGAATGGGTGTTTGTTCAATGGAAGTGAATTTTTCTTCCACTAATTTTAAGCGAGCTGTTTCTGCATCACCTTGTTGTAAACCAGTTGCTTGAACGTCAAACCCTGCGCTTGCGGCAATACCAACAGCGGCAGCGATTCCAGTTGTAAGAATTAAAATTCCGATAATAAGTCCGCTAATTTTACCAAGATTTTTTGTTAATTTTAACTTTGTAAATGCTGAGATAATGGAAACTAAAATCAGTGGCATAACAATCATTTGTAGCAGTTTTACATAGCCGCTACCGATTATGCTAAACCAGTTATTTGAATCGATAATAACTTTAGAAGTAGGTTCATAGATAAATTGTAAGATAAGACCAAATGTAATTCCGACTCCTAAAGCAGTAAATACGCGTTTATTAAAAGATACATGCTTGCGCTGCATATAATATAATATGCCAACTAATATGAGCATGACCGCAATGTTAATACTGACTAGCAGTGTATTCATGATGATTCCCCCTAATCCCAATCTGTTATATAAAATATATTTCAATAAAACCTATAAGTCAACTAGGTAATTAGAAAAAAATAAAAAAAGGTGGCAATTTGCCACCTTTTTAATGCCCAGCCCCTGGGACAAGTAAGAATGTTGTATAGTATGTAAATCCAATGAAGAAAACAGTTAAATATGCCCCAAATACGTATATATACATACGCTCTGTTAATTTTAAATAACTTAAAAGTACGAAGAATCCTGTTTGGCCTAAAAATAATAGTGCAGTTGCGTGCATATCCCCTAAGTAAAACATAACTGAGAAAATTCCAGTCCAAAAGCCGAGAACGCGAAACATGCGCTCCATGCAATCTCCCTCCTTTTCTAAAAAAAGTAAACCTCTCTTCATTATAGTTTATTTTTCTTACTATTGTAAATATTTGCGAAAAAAGAAAAGAAGCCAAATGTAATTGACTTCTTTTTGACACATTTTCATATGAAGAAATTATAGATGAACTTTGTAATTGCAAGATTTACATCCGTCTAATAAGTTATCATGTCGTGTTAATTCCATGTTCGGGAATAGGAATTCAAAAATCCCCTTCATCATATCGCTGTGCATATTGCAAATTTCTTCAGGGTGATGAACAGCAACTTCTTTAAATGGACAATTGTAAACATCATAGAAAATTTGTGTGCCATCTGTACTTAATTCAAATGAAGGAGATAAGCCAGCAGTTGATAACGCTTCTTTTGCAATTTTAACTTTGTGTTCTAATGTTAAGGAATTTTCATTAATATTTAAACGCTGCATATGTTGTTCCATTAATTCTTTACCAAATTGTTTGCCTGTTTCATATAGTGCCTTTTCACCAGCTGCACCGAGGCTTAGTAATGAATTGAAAGCAATTTTCGCTAATAATTGATAGTCGCGAAATGGGAATTGTAATTGAATTAAGTCTTCAGATAATACATATAATCTGCTTGGTCTTCCGCCTTTTCCCGTTTTTTTTGTTTCAGATTTCAACATATTAACGTCTTCTAATTTTGATAAATGTAGACGAGCTACGTTTGGATGGATATTAAATTCATCTGCGATTTCTTGTACAGTTACGTAACTATGTTTTTGAGAAATATATTTATAAATATAATAGCGAGTTGGATCAGATAGTACACCTGTAATTTTTAAAGCTTGTTCCATGAGGATCTCCACCTTTATCACTTTATCCAAGATATTAACATTATAATACAGATAAAGTTGCATATAGGTAATTTTAGTCAATAATTCAGAAATTGTTCATATTTTCACAAACATATTTTTCCTTTTTGAGAATGAAAAAACGCAAAAATCATGATTTTTCTTATGTATCTCTTCATGATATATACATAGTAAGGAGGGATAACGATGAATGGTGTTGAGCACTTTGCTAATACAATTATGAAGGAAGCATGTGCATTACAGGCATCCGATTTGCATATTGTGCCGCGACAAAAGGATGCAGTTATACAATTACGTATTGGAAAAGATTTGGTGACGAAGCATTATATTAGAAAAGAATTTGGAGAAAGACTTGTTTCGCATTTTAAATTTTTAGCGTCTATGGATATAGGGGAAAGGCGTAAGCCACAAAATGGATCATTGTATTTACAAATTGATGGGCAAGAAGTTCACTTGCGTCTTTCTACACTGCCAACTGTGTATCTCGAAAGCCTGGTCATTCGTTTGCACTTGCAAGCGTCGGTTCAGCCACTTTCCCATCTTTCTTTATTTCCAAACTCGGCGAAAACACTTCTCTCTTTTTTACATCATTCTCATGGATTACTCGTATTTACTGGACCAACAGGATCTGGAAAAACAACGACAATGTATGCTTTGCTAGAGGTAGCGAAAAAGGGACAAACGCGCCGTATTGTTACACTTGAGGATCCAATCGAAAAGCGAAAGGACGGTTTATTACAAATTCAAATTAATGAAAAAGCAGGTATCACGTATACAACTGGTTTAAAAGCAATTTTGCGTCATGATCCTGATATTATTTTAGTTGGTGAAATTCGTGATGAAGAAACAGCGAAAGTAGCTGTGCGTGCAAGTTTAACAGGACATTTAGTCATGACCACGTTGCATACAAATGACGCAAAAGGGGCTGTGCTGCGTTTGATGGACTATGGAATTACAAGGCAAGAAATTGAGCAATCATTACTTGCAGTGGCAGCGCAGCGCCTTGTTGAATTGAAGTGTCCATTTTGTAAAGGAAAATGTTCGCCGTTATGTAAAGCGATGAGGAAAGTGCGGCAAGCAAGCATTTATGAGTTGCTATATGGCCTTGAATTGAAACAAGCGATTCGTGAAGCGAATGGAGAGCATGTAACCTATCATTATGAAACATTGCAATCATGTATAAGAAAAGGGTATGCTTTAGGATTTTTAGAAGAGGATGTTTATGTTTGAACGAAAAGGGTGGCGATTACATGAACAAGTCTTGTTATTAAAAAGGCTTGGGGAATTGTTAGAAAAAGGCTATCCTCTCTTACAAGCGCTAGAATTTTTACAGTTTCAATTATCCTCTGCAAAACGGCTACAACTGCAGCATATTATTGAAGAATTGAAAAATGGACAGAGTCTACACGATGCTTTTCAGCAAATGATGTTTCATCCGGACATATTAAGTTATTTATTTTATGCGCAGCAACATGGTGATGTTTCTTTTGCTTTAAAGCAAGGAAGTGTACTTCTCTATAGGAAAGATAAGCATCAAAAGGATATGATGAAAGTTCTCCGTTATCCGATTTTTTTATCTATTTTTTTACTAGGAATTCTTGCTGTATTCAACCTTATTTTGCTTCCTCAATTTGAGACATTGTACAGTTCTTTACATGCAACTTCAGCTTCCTTTGCTGATCAAATTATGTCCTTTATCCAAATGCTCCCATATATAATTGGTGGATTTTTTCTCATCATTGCATTTGGAGTATGCGTATATGTGTTTTATCTACGAAAGCTTCCTCCCATTCAAAGGGTAAATATTATCGTGCGTATTCCCCTTATCAAAACATTTCTTATTTTAACAAATTCTCATTATTTCTCTGTTCAATTAAGCGGTCTATTACAAGGTGGATTATCGGTACTCGAAGCTTTAACGTTAATGATTGAACAAAAACATCACCCGTTTTTTCAATGTGAAGCTATTCGGATTGAAGAGTTATTAACTGCGGGAGAACAGTTGGATTCTATTATTATGAAGAGCAGTTATTACGAGCGTGAACTGTCTTACGTTATTGCGCATGGACAAGCAAATGGAAACTTAGCGACAGAATTAGGAGATTATAGCGAATTAACGATTGAAAAAATGGAAGGAAAGATTCAACGTATTTTAGTCATTATTCAACCACTGCTGTTTACATGCATTGGCATAATTGTTGTTCTTATGTATTTAGCGATGATTATGCCGATGTTTCAGATGATGAATTCTATTTAGGAGGTAAGTTATATGAAAAATGAAAAAGGATTTACTCTTTTAGAGATGCTATTAGTGATGGTTGTTATTTCGGTATTGCTTCTATTAATTATTCCGAATGTCATTAAACAGCGCTCTTCCGTACAAGGAAAAGGTTGTGATGCTTACGTAAAATCGGTCGAATCGCAAGTGCAGGCTTATCAATTACAACATAATAAGATACCGACTATCGACGAATTAGTGAAAGATAAGTACATTACTTCCACAACGTGTCCAAAAGGAGAACAAATTAGTATTTCAAGTGATGATGGTGCAGTATCCGTAGTTGGTAAATCGTGAAACAAAAGGGATTTACATTTTTAGAGATGCTCCTCGTTCTATCTATCATCTCGATATTGAGCGTTGTTACTTATTTTAACGTTACACCATTATATGAAAGGCAAAAAGTCGAACAGTTTTTAAAACAATTTTCACAAGATATATTGTATATGCAGCAGTTAGCTATAAACCGTCGGAATCTTCATATGTTACGATGGGTCCCTGAAAAACATATGTACAGTATTTGGAAATCTGGGGATAAACGTTCCCTGTTTATCCGGGAATATGAACGTGATATAAAGATTGATTTAAATACTTTTCCGAATCCAATGACCTATAATAAAAATGGAAATATAAACCAAGGTGGTACAATCTTACTTTCTTATCGCGCACACACTTATGAAATTGTATTTCAACTTGGAAGAGGGAGATTTACGTATCGTGAAGTGTCAAAAAGGATCGGTTATGCTCGAGATGCTCGTATCGTTAAGTTTATTAATGATGGCTGTATCACTGTTGCTTCCGCAAACACTTCTTATTATGCAAGAAAGAAAAAATATTCAATCTCGATATAAAGCACATGTATTGTTGAAGAGGGAAGCAGCGCTATATATGTATCAAAATCGGCCGAAGCAGCAAAAAGAGAAGACAATAGATGGTGTTGTATACCAGACGCATTGGCAGGGAGAAGAGGTTTGTGCAATTTGGAAAGACGTTAAACAAAAAAGAATGGAACAATGTCGCTATGCTCAAAAGTAAAAAGGGAGAAGCAGGATTTACGTTATTAGAAATGCTGTTATGTGTATTGTTTTTATCTATTTTCTTTCTTCTTGTGCCGCGCCTCCATGGTTTATTTATTGAGAAACCGTATTCGAAGCAAATAAATAGTTGGGAATGGGATGTGTTCATGGAACAAGTGCAATTAGAGTTTAGGGAGAGTCAGATGGGAAAAGATGTCCAGTTAGAAAATCAAGAAGATTTACTCCTTTTCCAACTGAATAGCAGAGTTAATGTAACATATGAAGTGTTAGGAAATAACATCGTGAGAAAAGTAAATAGGCTAGGGATGGAGATTATATTACAAAAGGTCAGTTCGGTTTCTTATGACTTAACATCTAATGTATTAACCATACATGTGCAAGATATAAGTGGTAAAATGTATCACGGTATAGCAACACGTTACACACCTATTGAGTTGAAAACATGAGAAAACAAGATGGTTTTGCGATGCCGGGCACATTAATCCTTCTTTTCTTATTGTTTTCATTCTTTATATATGAAATAAATATGTTACAATCTGATCAAAGATTTTATAAAGAGGCGCAGCAAAAGTTTTTGTTAGAAGAGATTACCGATCAAGCGGTTGTCTCGATAAAGACAGACTTGCTGGAAAAAGAACAAAATGATGCATTTTTATTTCGATATAAAAATGGTGAGGCGAGTGGGAACTATGTATTTGAGAATGAACTTGTTTTTGTTACATTGCAGTGTATGACGAAACAAAAGCATTCTTATAAAGTGAACTTTCAATACGATAAAATAAATAAACGGGTTATAAATTGGGTAGAGGAGCGATGAGGTAGAGAGCTTATTACCATTACGTTTTGTTCTTGATACAAAATGAAGGACAAAACGTTTTTTAGTTGTGCAAGTAGCATGTAACATAAACCGCATCAGTCAATCTTTCGTTATAATACAAATAATTAAACAATGAACAACTTGATAGAAAAGAGGTAACAAAATGAAATCCATCTACATAACAGGTTACATGGGAGCAGGAAAAACAACAATTGGGAGAGTGCTAAGTGAACGATTGCATATTCCAGTTGTAGATACAGATCAAAAAATTGAGGAGAAGCAAGGGAAGTTAATTCGTGATATTTTTGCAGAAGAAGGGGAAAATACATTTCGTCAATACGAAAGTGAAATGCTACGCTCTTTACCGACGAGTAACTTAATTATTACAACTGGTGGAGGTATTGTTGAGCGAACTGAGAATCGCCAGTGGATGAAAGAAAATGGAACGGTTGTGTATTTATATTGTGATCCGTATGTGATCGCAGAACGCCTTCGCGAAGATATAACGCGTCCATTATTTCAAAAAGAGAACATAGAGGCGTTTGTAGAGAAGTTTGAGAACCGCCGGGCATATTATGAAGAAGCTTATGTCTATATAGATACGACAAATAAAAATGTGGAAGAGATTGTGAAGGAGCTACTGCGAAAGATTAATGCGTAAAAAAGTGGGCATACTAATCAAGTAGAGGTGATGATAATATGTCTACTAATGATTATGTGCGTTTTGTGACGCAACAATTTGTATCATATATGGATGCTCCAAAAGAGGATCGAAAGCAGAAGAAAGAACAACGCCGTGCTGAGAAAGCGCCATTTTTAAACAGATGGTTTGGAATGATGCCGCTTAGTGCTGCTTTGTTTTATCAAAATGTAAAGAAGAAAAGAAAAAAATCAAGTTAATAAAAATTGGAATGATTTACCGCTAGTAATTGTGCGAGGCGGTATAGTAAAATTTTTGCGACGAGTATATACTTGTCATTGATTCGACAGACAAACCTATAAAAATCCCCCTGTACATGTACAGGGGGATTTTTATTATTTTTTTGATTATTTATACCCTATTGGTAGATTCACTCTGTTCAGTTACTGCGTGTATTTTATTATTCACCCAGACAAACCCTATGCCAATACATATGGAAATTCCCCAACCGACTGCGGTCATGATGGCTCTCATTTCACCGTATCCATCTACTCCAAAGACAGAGATGAAATAAATTTTTAAAAAGCTTTTTAAAATGAATTGGAGACCGAAAAATAATGTTAAGTATTGTAAGGCTGGATATATACGTTTATCGCGGTAAAGGACGCGGCTTTTATCTCGGTCATGTCCTTGCAGTGCTGCAATATCAGCTGCGAAATATAACATGAGTGGTTTCTTAATAAAGATTGTACAAATGACAATGCACCCGAGTACGATATGATAATATGCGTCATTCCACAGCATGCGCTCAGCAGATCCAGACAATAAATCTACTGCCGTGTTAGCAATGAGGGTAATCAAAATAAAGAACCCTGTGACGTTGAACTGCTTTTCTTTCTTAAAGCAGTACAGTGTATAAAGAATTCCCGGCACCGAGGAAATAAGCATCGCGTAATAAGGATCAATATGAGTTTTTGCGAATTTCCAAATGACAAAAGGAAAGACGAGATAAAAGATAAGATCGAATACAACTTTCTTATTTTGGTTCATGTTATGCCTCCTTAGTTATAGATATATTCTACAATATAATTTTGAATATTGAACAAGATTAATTTGATAACTAATATATAGAAAGAAATATAATTATTCTAATTTAGAAATCAATCTCAATCAGCTTCAAGATGGTGAATATAGATACGACAAAAGTCTTTAGCGTGTACGAAGTGAAACGTGAGTTTTTAGTAGAAATAAAGAAGATTGCCCCTAGCGTGGTAATCTTTTTTATTATATAATAATTAAAACGCTTTCATTTCTAAAAGTTTGTTCACAAAATTGACGAAAACTTAAGTTATTCCTATCGTCATGTTGTTTTATAATGAAACTAATCATCTATACATGCATACAATATTGTGAAATAAATAACATAAATAATCTATATAAATGTAAACGTTATCAAAAAAGAGAGGTGGAGACAATGAGTAAATTTTTCTTCAATCATAATCCAGCAACTATAGAAGATGGAAGGCTTGTAGAATATGCTGAAATTATTTATGGTGAAGGTGGCCGTTCTGTATTAGAAAATTTAATGGTGAAAGCATCTATCAGGTTGCGTGATCGTTATCCGCATAAATCTGACGAACAGATCTCTCATCTCGTAAATCAAGGCTTGCACGATATGTTTCAGAAATATGTGAAGGAATAAGAGGAGCGAAAAAGCTTCTCTTATTTTTGCATAAGGATTGCTCCCCTAGCTGACAATAAGAATGAATTTGAAAAGCATAAGGGGTGAAAGAGATGAGCAATGGCGTAGGACGTTCGAAAAAGAATCTTCCAACAGATGCAAACCATGTGAGTGCAAAAGACAGGGAATATCAAAAACGAATGACAGAAAAGCAACAACAAGAACATAATGATGGTCGGAAGTATAATGGGAAAATATAAGAAAAGCTCCTTCTCATGAGAAGGGGCTTTTCTTATGAAAGAAATGATTAGCGGTTACATAAAAAAGTCCACCATTTATAATTTGCATCGTAACACGAGGTTCGTATTGCTCTTGTAATGCTTGCTTTTCTATTTCGTAGCTTTCCGGAAGCTCTTCGCTTTCTTCGTAAAAGCGATTTAGAAGCGCTAAATCATGGTTCCAGCGCACACGTGCTTCTTCAGCCCATGTATGATCATCTGCTGCGATGAGATTTTTTAATGCATCTTCTATTCGCTGGAGCCCACTTTGCGGCTTAATAATTGGAGTAAGTGTAAAGCTGAAATCTGGTATTTTTGGCGTGAGCCGAATTTTTGCTACTGTTTCATGAAAGTTTGTAATCATTGTTCCAGAAATAAGATGAATCCCAATGGAATGAAGTATGTCTTTTTTTCGATCACATTGATAACATACTTTTACATTAACGCCAAGCCATGGGTGAAGTGGTGTATGAGTTGTACCACTTGAATTCACTTCTTCGAATAAACGTATGTAGGATCCCAGTTCTTTTGTTGTTTGAAAGATTTGATGCAGGCGAGGAGAGCCATAGTGAATCAGCTCACCTTCCTCCTCTTCGTTCTCTGGATTTGTAATGAGAGTAAGTTTCATCGGATTTGGAACGCCGCCTGTTTTCTCAAGGTAATGCCAGTAAAAAGGGCGATTCATCAATAGTTTATCCATCTCAATTGTTAATTGTACATCTAGTAGATGTGGGGAACGCCGGGAAATTTCACAGTCGTTTGCTTCAAAAAAACTCCATAAATAATTATGAATTTCATGTTGCTGCATAACCTTGCACCTCAGCTTCGTTTCTCTTCGCAAAGTCGATGATGGATGTTAAATTTTCCATTTTAATTCGAATTTCTCCTTCGCTCTTTGACCCTGCGAAAATCTCTTGAATATGCGCATCGATATTTTTCATATTGATCCTTGTTAAAATCTCATCAAGTTCACCGATGACTCGCTCAAATAAATTGATTTTTTCGTATAGAAGTTTCAAAATATGTTCTTCAACTGTATGTTTTGTCGCTAGGTTATAAATGTGGACATCATTTTTTTGTCCAAGTCTATGAATACGTCCAATCCGTTGTTCAAGCCGCATTGGATTCCAAGGCAAATCATAGTTAATCATATGACTACAAAATTGTAAGTTAATTCCTTCACCGCCTGCTTCTGTTGCGATTAACACTTGCGCATGATTTTGGAAGAGTTCTTTCATCCAATCTTTTTTCCCACGTTTGAATCCACCTCGAAAGGGAACCGATGAAATACCATGCTGTTTTAAAAACCATTGTAAGTACATTTGCGTTGCTCTATATTCTGTAAAGATAACAACTTTATCATCAATTTCCTTTATAAGCTCTAGTGTTTGATTTGCTTTTGAATTAAAAGGAATATGATTGATTTTATCCATTAAAACATCGATATATGGATCTGGCATATAATTCTCATTTTCTTTTTGTCTTTTTTCCACATGTTTTTTAAGTGAATAATAAACTGCTTCTCGGCTACTACATACTTCTCTTTTCAAAGTTAATGATGAAAAGGCAGAGGTAAAGGCGTCTTGTCCTTTCCAATGTTCAATCGCGTTATACAGAGCCCGTTCTTCTTCATTAAAATCAACAAATATGGTTCGAACGTGCCTTTTAGGCCACTCAATCCCTGTACCGTTTCGTCGATTTCGTACCATGACTTTGTTAATAAGGGCTTTCAAATCTTCATCGGACTCTGTAGAGCGATTTTTAGAAGCATAGTATTCTTCGAAGTTAGATTGATTCCCTAAATGACCGGGTTTTAATAAGGAAACAAGATTAAAGATTTCATCGATTTTGTTTTGGACAGGTGTTGCAGTTAGTAATAAACAAAACTTCTTTTTTAGACGCTGCGCAAATTCATAGTTTTTTGTTTTATTATTTTTGAGTTTATGTGCCTCATCAATAATGATGAGATCATATTCTAGGTTTAAAACGATATCACGATGCGGTGAACGTTTTGCTGTATCAATTGATGAAACGATGACGTCAGCTTGTTCCCATGAGTAGCTTTTTCTCTGGGCAACTGCAGGGATAAAAAACTTTGTGTTAAGTTCATATGCCCACTGGGAAACAAGGGAGGCTGGAACGAGTATAAGTACTTTTTTAACAAGACCGCGCACCATATACTCTTTTAAAATAAGACCTGCTTCAATTGTTTTTCCAAGCCCAACTTCATCTGCTAGTATCGCTTTTCCATTCATTTGCTCAATAACAGTTTGTGCTACCTCTAGTTGATGAGGAAGTGGTGTGAAATGGGATAAATGTTTAGGTGCTTGCAAACCATCGAATGTAGGGACAAGTAATGATTTTTCTGTTTTGTAGGCTAAATCATATAGTTCCCAATTTGTCCAAGGTCCGTCCTCATCAATTCGTTTTAAAAAATTTTCTTGCCATGTCCGATCTACGGAAATATCGACATTCATGAAAACTCTCCCACCTTCTGTAAACTAAAACGGTTATTATTATACCCTTCACCCAAAACGATAATTTCTAGCATTTTTAGGTGAAGTCGTTTTTGCAAGTATAAGAATAAAAAATTCCAAATTATTTTTTATGCTAGAATATTGATGAAATAGATCGAAAAATGTTAGGATAATGGTGTGAAATGAATGGAATCTTTCGTATTTTATCCAAGAAAGTACTTTTTTATTTACGCTTTCATAAAAAAATGCATTGAGATTCCGTATATCCCATCTTTTCTGAATGAAAAATGTTTAGATAGGGGAAGCCAACTTTTATTGATTTGTCATAGACAGCATAAGGGGGAAAGAACATGATTACATTACAACGTACACCGCTATTTGATGTTTACGCGAAGTATGGTGGGAAAACAATCGACTTTGGTGGTTGGGAATTACCAGTTCAATTTTCAAGCATTAAAGAAGAGCACGAAGCTGTTCGTACAGCAGCAGGCCTTTTTGACGTGTCTCACATGGGAGAAGTAGAAGTAACGGGAACAGATAGTTTAGCATTTTTACAACGTGTTGTTACAAATGACGTTTCTACCTTAAAGGTAGGAGGTGCACAATATACAGCAATGTGTTACGAAAATGGTGGTACTGTAGATGATTTATTAATCTACAAACGTGGCGAAGAAGACTATTTACTAGTAATCAATGCATCGAATATCGAGAAAGATTACGAATGGTTAGCAAGTCATGTAATTGGCGATACGAAAGTAGTCAATGTTTCTAGTGAAATTGCACAGCTTGCAATTCAAGGACCAAAAGCAGAAGGCATTTTACAAAAAGTTGTGTCAGAAGATTTAAAAGAAATTAAGTTTTTTAAATTTAAAAACCCTGTTCTTGTAGATGGTGTAGAAGCACTTGTATCACGCACTGGTTACACAGGCGAAGATGGATTTGAAATTTACTGTAAGAGTGAAGATGCTGCAAAACTTTGGGAGAAACTTCTTGAGGTTGGAGCAGAAGACGGCTTAAAACCATGTGGTTTAGGAGCACGTGATACACTTCGTTTTGAAGCAACACTTCCACTTTATGGTCAAGAATTATCGAAAGATATTACACCAATTGAAGCTGGAATTGGTTTTGCAGTAAAAACAAACAAAGAGGCAGATTTCTTTGGGAAAGAAACATTAAAAGAATACAAAGAAAACGGTGCACCTCGTAAATTAGTCGGCATCGAAGTAATTGAGCGCGGTATTCCTCGTACACATTATCCAGTATATGTAGGCGAGGAAAAAATCGGGGAAGTTACGAGTGGTACACAATCTCCAACGTTAAAGAAAAGCATTGGCTTAGCATTAATTGATGTAAAATATGCAGCAGTTGATACAGAAGTAGAAATAGAAATTCGTAATAAACGCGTCAAAGCAGTAGTCGTTCCAACACCATTTTACAAACGTTCAAAGTAACGGGGAGAGGGGTAGATTTCATGTTGCATCGTTATCTTCCAATGACAGAAGAAGACAAAAAAGAAATGTTACAAACGATCGGCGTTCAAACGATTGATGAATTATTTTCTGATATTCCAGAGAGTGTTCGTTTTAAAGGGGATTTAAAAATTAAACAAGCGAAGTCAGAACCAGAACTTTTAAAAGAACTGTCTGGTATGGCTCGTAAAAATGCGAATTTAAAAGATTATGCTTCCTTCTTAGGAGCAGGCGTATACGATCATTATGCTCCAGTAATTGTTGATCATGTTATTTCTCGTTCAGAATTTTATACAGCTTACACACCATACCAACCGGAAATTTCACAAGGGGAATTACAAGCGATTTTTGAATTCCAAACAATGATTTGTGAATTAACAGGGATGGATGTAGCAAACTCCTCTATGTATGACGGAGGTACAGCTTTAGCAGAAGCGGCAATGCTAGCAGCTGGTCATACTCGTAAAAAGAAAATTCTTGTTTCTAAAACGGTTCATCCAGAATCAAGAGCAGTACTTGAAACATATGCAAAAGGTCAACATCTTGAAGTTGTTGAAATTGATCATAAAGATGGCGTAACAGATTTAAGTGTATTACAAAGTGAAGTAGATGATACAGTCGCTTGCGTAATTGTCCAATATCCAAACTTCTTCGGGCAAGTGGAAAAGTTAGCGGATATTGAAAAAATCGTTCATGAGCAAAAATCATTATTTATCGTTTCTTCAAATCCATTATCATTAGGTGCATTAACACCACCAGGAAAATTTGGTGCTGATATTGTCATTGGTGATGCACAACCATTTGGTATCCCAACACAGTTTGGTGGACCACACTGCGGTTATTTCGCAACAACGAAAGCATTTATGCGCAAAATTCCAGGGCGTCTTGTCGGACAAACTGTAGATTCAGATGGTAAACGTGGTTTTGTATTAACATTGCAAGCTCGTGAACAACACATTCGTCGTGATAAAGCGACATCTAACATTTGTTCAAACCAAGCATTAAACGCATTAGCAGCATCTGTTGCGATGACAGCACTTGGAAAACAAGGTGTGAAAGAAATGGCACGTCAAAACATTTCTAAAGCGCAATATGCAAAACGTCAATTTGAAGCAAAAGGATTCGCAGTAACATTTGCTGGTCCATTCTTCAATGAATTTGTTGTAGATTGCAAACGTCCAGTACAAGAAGTAAATGATGCATTAGTTCAAAAGAATATTATCGGTGGTTATGACCTAGGCCGTGATTATAAAGAGCTAGCAAATCATATGCTTTTAGCTGTAACAGAGCTTCGCACAAAAGAAGAAATTGACACACTTGTAAACGAAATGGGGGCTATCCAATGAAGAACCAAGACCAAGCACTTATTTTTGAAATGAGTAAAGAAGGACGCGTAGGATATAGCTTACCCCAATTAGATGTAGAAGAAGTAAAATTAGAAGATGTGTTTGAGAGCGATTATATTCGCATAGAAGATGCAGAGCTTCCAGAAGTATCTGAGCTTGACATTATGCGTCATTATACAGCACTTTCAAACCGTAACCACGGCGTTGATTCTGGATTCTATCCATTAGGGTCTTGTACGATGAAGTACAACCCAAAAATCAATGAGAATGTGGCACGTTTCCCAGGCTTTGCAAATATTCATCCGCTTCAAGATGAAAAAACAGTGCAAGGTGCAATGGAATTAATGTACGACTTGCAAGAGCATTTAATTGAAATTACAGGTATGGATACTGTTACGCTGCAACCAGCAGCTGGTGCACATGGGGAATGGACAGGATTAATGTTAATCCGTGCATACCATGAAGCAAACGGTGACTTTAACCGTACGAAAGTAATTGTGCCTGATTCTGCGCACGGAACAAACCCAGCGTCTGCAACGGTAGCGGGATTTGAAACAATTACAGTAAAATCAAATGAGAATGGTCTTGTTGATTTAGAAGACTTAAAACGTGTTGTGAATGAAGAAACAGCAGCGCTTATGTTAACAAATCCAAATACACTTGGTCTATTTGAAGAAAATATTTTAGAAATGGCAGAAATCGTTCATAATGCGGGTGGTAAATTGTATTATGATGGTGCGAACTTAAATGCAGTATTAAGTCAAGCACGTCCTGGTGATATGGGATTTGACGTTGTGCATTTAAACCTTCATAAAACATTTACAGGTCCGCATGGTGGCGGTGGCCCAGGTTCTGGTCCAGTAGGTGTAAAAGCAGATTTAATTCCGTTTTTACCAAAACCAATTTTAGAGAAAACAGAAAATGGTTACCACTTTAACTACGATCGTCCACAAGCAATTGGACGCGTAAAACCATTCTATGGAAACTTTGGTATTAACGTTCGTGCTTATACGTATATTCGTTCTATGGGTCCAGATGGACTACGCGCAGTGACAGAATATGCTGTATTAAATGCGAACTATATGATGAGAAGGTTAGCACCATTCTATGATCTTCCATTTGATAGACATTGTAAGCATGAATTTGTATTATCAGGTCGTCGCCAAAAGAAACTTGGCGTACGTACGCTAGATATTGCAAAACGTTTGCTTGATTTTGGCTACCATCCACCAACAATTTACTTCCCATTAAACGTGGAAGAATGTATTATGATTGAGCCAACAGAAACAGAATCAAAGGAAACATTAGATGGATTCATCGATAAGATGATTCAAATCGCAAAAGAAGCAGAAGAAAATCCAGAGGTTGTACAAGAAGCACCACATACGACGGTAATTAAGCGTCTTGATGAAACGATGGCTGCTCGTAAACCAGTTTTACGTTATCAAAAGCCAGCTCCTGTACAAGTTTGAGTACATGTAAAATGAAAAGAACTCGCTATACGCGGGTTCTTTTTTTGTGGAGAATTTGTGCAGAGATTATGAAAATAATGTAAATAATTTTTATGTTTTATGTAATAGTAGGGAAAAAAGTTGATTTTTAGGATTTTTTGTTGAAAAAGTCGGTTTGATAAAATTGTGTATTTTTGTTAGAATTTTATTGAAATTAAGAGGATGTAATGAGAGAGATATAACTCATTTTTATGTATATGTGAAAAAACGAACAATTTGGGGTGAGAGAATGGGCTATAAGTGTTACAGGATGGTGTATCATTTAGAAAATGGTAAAACAATTAAAGATATAAAGGAATTTTGTTATCGAGATCATGGAAAAATGTTAGAGCGTGTAGCGCATCGTGTAATGGATAACGCAGAAGTGACAGCGATTGATAAACAAGGAACCATTATTTCAATAGCTTGTGATGACATTGTAAAGGTAGAACTCGATTATATAAAAGAAAGTTAACCTTGAGTCATATCGAATTATTCGATAAAATATACTGTTGAATGGTGAAGTGAGAAGAGAGGAGTTTATCATGGGTAGTACAAGACACTTTTATATGTTTATTTTAGCGTTTGTACTTGTAGTAGCATTAACGGTATATTTAATTGTTGATAGCAGCTGGTACAACGCAGTGCATCCAGCATTTCTTATTTTTATGTATGTAGGAATTGCGGTTGTTAGTTTTGGGATGAGAGATGAAATGTTAGATCGCTTTGAGAAGTGATACATATACGAAAGACCAACAGGAAATTGTTGGTCTTTTTTCTTGCCAAAAAAAGTGTCTCATCACAAGACACCTTTTTCAATAAGGAAAATAACACAAGAGTAATTTATAAACCGAAACGGTGCTCGGCATATCTTTTGGTGCATGTAAGATTAGGCTGAAACATATAACAAAGAAAAGAAATAGGAAGAACAACAATAGGATATGTTTATGTATGGAATTTTGCATATAATCAGCTCCTTTTTTGTAGTATGTCCAAAAGGTAAGAGGATATAGTTGGAGTTTGAAAATTTTACAGGAGGGTTGCATGGTGAGGAAGCAAACGTTAAAAGGAAGAATACTACATGGTTTTGGAGTGGTCTTATTTGTCTGGGGACTTATTATGCTTAATGTTATTTCAGATATAGTTGTATTTGAGAATGTGAGTAAGAGCGTAGGTGGCGGAGTTCTTATCCTTGGAATCATATGTCTTATTACACCTAATTTCTTTAGAGAATCAAAAAATGAGAATCATTAAACATAAAAAAGACAGTTACTTCTTTTCAGAAGAACTGTCTTTTTTGGTTATTTTATTCCAAAGTTTAGCGATACTCCAAACGATAATAATGGTAATGGAGGCAATAATCGACCAAACGATGGATACGACTTCAAGTGCCATGTTGGGAAGGAACGTAAGAACAGAAATAACTTTATGGAATAGCCATTCTATCATATGAAAGCTCATTTGCAGTAGAATAACGATTCCAATCAGAATTCCTGTCAGAAACTGTTTTCCTTTTTCTTTCCACATGACATTCACCTCACGTTAGCTCATTAATTTTAAGCCAACTGCACCGCATAAAATGCAGCTTAAGAAGGCAAGACGACGCCAATCAGCTGATTCGCGGAAGATCAAAATGCCTAAGAGTGCACTTCCAGCCGTTCCAATTCCTGTCCAAATGGCGTAAGCTGTCCCCATTGGTAATGAGTCCATTGCAAGTGATAAGAAGAAGAAGCTTACGCCAAAGTTGGCGATTAAAATAAGCTTTGGTGCCCAGCCTTTTTTTTCAGTGGCTACTTTCATAAACAGTACACCAACGATTTCACAAATACCAGCAATAATTAAAAATACCCATGCCATTTTATGCGGCCTCCTTCTCTTCTTGTTCACCTGTTACTCGTTTTAAACCAATTACTCCGAAGAAGATTAAACCGATTAATAAAACTTTTACAATTGAAAAAGGTTCTCCAAAAATAAAAATCTCTGTAAGAACGATTCCACCAGCTCCGATACCTGTAAACACAGCATATACAGTTCCTACAGGTAAATCTTTATAGGCTTTAAATAATAGGACAAAACTAATTGTAATTAATAGAGCGACACCAACCCATTCAAGTGGTGCCTCCGCGTGCTTTAGTCCAATCACCCAAAAAATTTCAATAATACCAGCTAAAATTACATAAACCCATGCCATATATTATTTCTCCTTCCTACCAGTCGTTAGGTAAAGGGTTGAAAAACGACGCATTGCAAAGAAAGCAATCCGTCATTTTGAAAGGCCGCGCCAAAACACTTTCCAAGAGGCGTTTAAGCGGGTCTCAAAGCGATTTAAACCTGCGTATAATAGTTCAACCATAAGACCATCAAGTAAGCATAAGTAAGCCTCTAGAGCGTCTTTCATTTCAATGTTATGCAGCTCACCTTGTTCATTTGCTCGTTTGAATACAGGAAATAAAAGTTCCCTAATATTCTCAATGTGAGCATTTGCTTTTTCAATAATTTGCTCGCGAAATGCATCGGGTGGAAAATAAGAAGTGCGTAACCAGAACATTGATTCTTCACTCTCGCCAAATCGTTTTGCATAACCGTTTAACAGATTTACGAGCAATACCTCAGTAGATGATTCCAAAAGTGCTTCTATATCATCAGTAAAGCATTGTAAATCTTTTTGCAGGGCTGCTTCTAAGCAGATGAAATATAATTCTTCTTTTCCCTTAAAGTGTGCGTAAATCGATGGCTTTTTAATCCCGACTTCTTGAGCAATATTTGCTAATGAAGTCCCTTCATAGCCGTAGCGTGCGAAATGAGAAAGTGCTACAGCTTTAATGCGGTTTGCTGTCATTTTCATCCCCTACCTACCGTTCGTTAGTTTGAGTATAAAAGAAAGAAAAAATAAAGTCAATAGGAAGAACATCTCAAAAGAGTACCTGATTAGATACTCTTTATACAGTTTGACGCTCAATTAATCGGAAAGAGAGTTCTTTTGAATTATTTTGGATTTGCTCGTTTTGTATTTGTTTATAAAACATGGAAAAAGCATGAGACCCCATGATTTTTCCAGGATGTTCAATTGTTGTAATCTCTAAAGCTTCGGAAATTTCATGGTTATCGAACCCTAGAATTGCTATATCACCTGGAACGCGTAGACCTTGTTTTTTTGCTTCTGTTAATAAACCAGCTGCAACTTGATCGTTTGCAGCAAAGAGAGCAGTGGGACGTTTTTTCATTTTTAATATGTTTTGCATGACTTTGGAACCGTCTTTCATCGTATAACATTGATAAAACATCCAGTCTTGATGAACCGTTTTTCCAGATGCATGGAGCGTATTAAAAAATGCTTGTTTTCGTTGTTTTGTATTGGCACTGTGTTCACGAGCTAGGCAAACACCGATGTAATCATGTCCCTTTTGTAATAAATATTCTGTACCGATGCGAAAGCCCTCATAGTGATCAACGTAGACAGATGAAATAAGGGGATGTTTCATTTTTTCACATGAGATGATGGGAGCAAACGTTGCGAAAGGCTCAATTTGCTCCCACGAGCTTGCTCGTGAGCAAATAATCATGCCATCAAATTGTTTCATTTTCATCATTTCTAAAACACGGAGTTCTTCTTTGCTATCGTAATTCGTTTGGCACAGATTAATATGATAACCAGCAGCTAATGCTTCATTTCCAATCCCTTCAATAATGGTACTAAAGTAGGGTAAATTGATGAAAGGAAGCATCACCCCAACCGTAAATGTTTTTCCTTTTATTAAATGAACTGCATTTATATTTTTTGCATAATTTAGCTCTTCAACTGCATCTAAAACGCGTCTTCGCTTTTCATCACTTACGTAGGGATGGTCATTTAGCACGCGTGAAACCGTCGTGATAGATACTCCAGCGGTTTTCGCAATTTGTTTTATATTCGCCATATGTATCACCTCTTTATTCATTATAAAGGCAAATAGATAAGAATGGAAAAATACTGAAAAAGGCTTGACCTGAAAAGCTTTTCACAATCTATCTTATAAATAAGACTTTCCGTTATTCGCGTGACCTTTTTGGGCGTAAGGGTAACGAAAAGTCTTTTTTTGTCTAAAAAGATATCGTATGTCAAAATGTGTGAGATAAACGAGGAAAGTTTTCAAAGGGAGAGTAAACAAGTGAGGCGAATATGAATAACATATTAACGCTTTGTTCGCAAAAGGAGCGGTATGAAAGGCGGAAACAAATTGAAAAAAAGAATCATTTGTTTCGTGTTTTCTAGTATGTTGCTTAGCTCATGTTCATTCCAACAGACAGTGAAAGAAGAAAAACAATTCGTTGGAAACGCGGATGGAGCTGTAGACCGTGTATCTAGCCCTGTTTCGTTAAAGGATGCAAAAAAATATTTTTCACCAGGATTTAAAGTTCCAACGTATTTGCCGTATGATGCCATGAGTAATGTAAAGGGAGAAGTAAGGATAATTGGTAAGAAGAATACGGTCTTGACGGCAAAGTACAAACAACAAGAAAAAGGAAGGAAAGATTATATAGAATTAACAGTGGCTAATTTTTCTTACAGTTTTCCTTATATTGTGGAACAAAATCGATTTCATGAAAAAATGAGATTGGATAATGGTTCAGCTGCCTATTTTAAAAATAGGGATGAGGGGGAACAGGGGGAAGAATTTGCGACACTCATTTGGAAAGAGAAAGGATTAGAGTATCAATTGCTATACCGCAATGTAGAATTAGGAAATGAGGAAGAAGTGAAACAAAACTTATTGTATATTGCGAACCACATGGAAGAAAAGAACTAGCTGATGAGTCATGCTAGTTCTTTAAAATATTATTTCTTTTTAATTTTGCCTGTCCAAGATTTAAATCCACCTTGTAATTGGTAGAAATCTTTGTAACCTTGTTTTTTTAGATATTGAGCGGCACGTCCTGTACGGAATCCACTTTGGCAGTACAAATAGACAGGTTGGTCTTTACGTAGCTCTTTGTAACGCATACGAATTTGTGATAACGGAATGTTACGAGCACCTAAAATATGACCAGCGTTAAATTCATCTGCTTCACGAATATCGATAAGCTGTGCTTTACGGTAGCCAGCGCGAAATTCTTCTTCTGAAAGTGTTTTAATTAGTCTCTTCTGATAGAAAAACATCCATACAGAGTAGCCGATGAATGCTAGAACTACGGCTAGTATAATAATTAAGTTTGTTGACACGATTCTATCGCTCCCTTTTTTCTTATCCTACTTTCAATATTATAATGCCCATATGTATTTATGCAACAGGTTCGTTCGGTGAGAAGAAGAAATTTCGTATTCTTTCACAAATTTTGTCGAATTTGTTAGACTAGAGATTGTGAAAAATAATTGGTTATATGAGGTGCAGGATGGGAAAAGAAAAATGGTGTTATATTAACTCTGGTCAATGTTCACCGGCATTTAATATGGCGTTAGATGAATGTTTGTTAAATTGGCAAAGTGAAAGGAAAATGCCACCAACAATTCGTTTTTATGAATGGGAAGTGCCAACATTAACAGTGGGGTACTTTCAGCGTGTAGAAAAAGATATCAATATGGATGTAGTAAAAGAGAAGGAATATGGATTTGTTCGCCGTCAAACAGGTGGTAGGGGCGTATTACACGATAAGGAATTAACCTACAGTGTCATTGTCTCTGAAGATCATCCTAATATGCCAAAAACAGTTACAGAAGCGTATCGCGTTATTTCGCAGGGGCTACTTGAAGGCTTTAAGGCACTAGGATTAGAAGCGTACTATGCGGTTCCAAAAACAGAAGCCGATCGTGAAAATTTAAAAAATCCACGTTCAGGTGTATGCTTTGATGCACCATCTTGGTATGAAATTGTTGTAGAAGGTAGAAAAATTGCTGGGAGCGCTCAAACGCGTCAAAAAGGTGTTATTCTGCAACATGGATCCATTCCATTAGAAATTGACTTAGATGAGCTATATGATTTATTCCTATTCCAAAATGAGCGAGTGAAAGAGCGTATGAAGAGTATGTTTTCTTCAAAAGCCGTCGCAATCAATGAATTAACAGATCGTACGTTTACAATTGAACAGTTGATTGAAGCGTTCCAAGTTGGATTTGAAAAAGGTTTAGATGTGGAGCTAGTTCCGTATGAACTAACGGAAGAACAGCTTCAGGAAGTACAAACATTAGCAAAACAAAAATATGAGAGCAATGATTGGAATTATAAAAAATAAGGAGAGGGCATTTGCCCTCTCCTTATTTTTTATAGTAAATTCAGTACTTTTTCTACTTTGATTCCTTTGTCTTGTAAAGAACGAAGACGATTTACAACATCCATAATCTCTTTATCAAAAGTAACGCTAATTCCTTGATTTTGTAATTCTTCTTTTAAATTTTCAATAGAATCATCTATGTCGATGCCAAGTTCGTAATCTTGACACACTTCAATTGTCTTTTTCACAAGCTTCACATAATTCTCTTGTAATTTTGAATTTGTTTCCACCACAGCTGTTTGTTTCGGTTTTGTAGGCATAGCTGCAGTTGTTTCTTTCTTTGCAACTGGAGTAGGTACGTCTTTTTTTACAGGTGCTGGAGTAGGCGCCGCTACAACTGTTTCTGAACGCACTGGCTTCGGTGCAGGTGTTGGAGTAGGTTTAGGTGTTACAACAGGTTCTTCAACACGTGTAACAGGTTTAGGCGCAGCTGTAACTACTTTTGGTGCTTCTACGACTACTTCCTTCTTTGGCGCAGTTTCTACAGGGGTTACTTCTTGTTCAGCTGCTTCTTTATTTTCTTTACTCCACATAACGCGTTCAATTTCTAGGGAAACATTGTTTTTGTTCATTGCTGTTAATGTAACTTTACCAACTTCAGCGTTACCTGTGAAATCGACAATTTTATAAATCACACTTTTGTTCCAATCTACGTTTCCGCTCAAAAATAATTCTTCGTTACATTTCGGCGTTAAGCCCTCGATTTTAATTTCTGCATTTACACCGTTTTCACTATATACCATAATTAGCGAAGCATTTACATCTTCGTCTGCTAACATTAGTTCACGTACCATTTTTCCGGTGCGTACTTGCGTTTTCTTCTTAAGTGACATCAAATTTCCCCTCTCAAAAATTCAGTAATAATAAAAAAATCGTATAACGAAAAATAATTGCTCACGAAGAAATATGATACCGAGAATAAAAGCATCACGTCAACAATTTACGTTAATTATTTTGCATTTTTCTTTTTTTCTTTATGAAATTTTTCAATTTGTAAAATTAGACAGAAGAAAAACAGCCTTTTTGGAGGCTGTTAAAAATTTATACGTCTATAAAAAAACTTATAAAAAAGATACAAAATGATGGCAAGGAATGCCCCAATCCAAGGAGAAAGCTGATAATTTAAAAACGGATGATCTATAAAGAATAAAGAAATACCAATGAGTATAAACCATGGACTCTGTTGAAAAATGAATCTCTTTATACGATTCCAACTACTCATTTGGTTATTGAATAAATCACCTTTGATAAAATCAAATACAAAATCAATAAGAAGGTGTATTGTAATAATGATTACAAATATAAAGATAAGGTTTACATGTACAGATTGAAACCGTTCGTTGTTTGAGAAAAAGGGTAAAATAAAAGCAACGAGAGAATTTATAGCGAAAAATATAGCGAGTAAGTAACTACTCATAAATGTTGGTGTTGCTATACGCTGCCACCTATTTTGTTTTGGAAGAGCAGCGATAATTTCATCACAGTAAGCTTGTAAGTCATTTCCAAAAATATCATAAGCATTTTTCTGTTCTTCTTGCGCATCAAGCAAGTGATCTAAAATCTCTAATAGTAGTTCTTCTACTTGCTGTTCTGGGATATTTGCTAAGCGGATGTATACGAGCATATCTCCATAAGCAACTTCATTTTCTTTAGTCAATAATTTACGTTTTTTATTATTCAACTCAATTAAATTTTTCGCTTTCATCGATTTCACTCTCCCTGCAATAAATTATTTACCGTCGTTGAAACCATTCCCCAGCTCTTCTTAAACTCTTCTAGCTGATCGAATCCTTTATCGGTTACATGATAATATTTTCGCTTTGGCCCAAGCTGAGAAGCTTTTAATGTGCCAGCAATGAGTTTTTCTTTTTGCATTCGTAGCAAAAGGGGATAGATGCTACCTTCGCTTACGAATGTAAAACCATGTTGGTTCAATTTCGTGCTTAGCTCATATCCGTACACTTCTTCTTGAGAAATGATATATAAGATGCATCCTTCGAGCACACCTTTTAACATTTGACTATGCATGATTTCACCACCTTTAATTCAGGTAACTTGTTGTGCAAGGTAGATGTTATCAAAATTATAACACTTCAGTAACTTGCCATGCAAGTTACTGAAGTGGAAAACTTTAAACAGCGTTGTTATCGATTGTCTGCTCATACTAGGAATAGGGAGGGAAGTTGTATGAAGCCATTTATGCCAAAGCTTGTTTATTTTGAACCAGGGGCACTTGAGTATCCACTTGGAAAAGAGTTGTATGAGAAGTTTACAAAGATGGGTCTGGAAATTCGAGAAACAACATCACATAATCAAATTCGTGATTTACCTGGAGAGAATGATTTGCAAAAATATCGCAATGCGAAAACGACACTTGTTGTTGGTGTAAGACGGACGTTGAAGTTTGATACATCTAAACCATCGGCTGAATATGCAATACCACTTGCCACAGGCTGTATGGGACATTGTCATTATTGTTATCTGCAAACAACATTAGGTAGCAAGCCATATGTTCGTGTATATGTGAATTTAGATGAAATTTTTGAGAGAGCGCAGCAATATATGGATGAAAGAGCGCCAGATATAACGCGTTTTGAAGCAGCGTGTACGTCGGATATTGTAGGAATCGATTATTTAACACATGCTTTAAAGAAAACGATTGAATTTATTGGGGAGAGTGAATATGGTCGTTTGCGTTTCGTGACAAAATATTCTCATGTTGATCATTTGTTAGATGCAAAGCATAATGGGAAAACGCGTTTTCGTTTCAGCATCAATTCTCGATATGTCATAAAAAATTTTGAACCGGGTACCTCACCATTTGAGGATCGAATTGAAGCGGCTCGTAAAGTAGCGGGGGCAAATTATCCACTTGGTTTTATTGTTGCTCCAATTTATATGCATGAAGGTTGGGAAGACGGGTATCGTGAATTATTTGAACGACTTTTTGATGCGTTAAAAGATTTAACTTTGCCGAATTTATCATTCGAATTAATTCAACATCGCTTTACTAAGCCAGCGAAAAAGGTAATACAACAACGTTATCCCAATACAAAACTCGAAATGGACGAGGAGAAACGAAAATATAAATGGGGACGATATGGCATCGGAAAGTATGTATATCAGAAAGATGATGCAGTAAGGTTAGAGAAAATAATACGAGGATATATTCACGAGTATTTTCCGGATGCTGAAATTCAATATTTCACATAGAAGAATCTGTAGTACTTTGCAGATTCTTTTTTATTTCGTATTTTTAGGCTTGTTTCCACCCTTGTCACGATATCCTTTCTGGTGTATCATTTTATTGATTGCTTAGTGCGGAAAACACAAAATGAAATTGGATGGAGGAAACCGATGCCTACCCCTAGTATGGAAGATTATATTGAACAAATTTATTTGTTGATTGATGAAAAGGGATATGCCCGCGTATCTGATATTGCTGAAGCGCTTAGTGTACATCCATCCTCTGTAACGAAAATGGTACAAAAGTTAGATAAAGATGAGTATCTCATTTATGAAAAATATAGAGGGCTTGTATTAACATCAAAAGGGAAAAAAATCGGGGAGCGTCTTGTATATCGTCATGAGTTACTAGAACAATTTCTGCGTATCATCGGTGTGGATGAAAGTAAGATTTATAATGATGTAGAAGGAATTGAACATCATTTAAGTTGGGAAGCTATTGACCGCGTTGGTGATTTAGTACAGTATTTTGAGCAAGATGAACTTCGAATTGAAACACTTCGCAGTGTTCAAAAAGCAAATGAAGAGCGGGGAAAGTAAAGGGAACGAGAGGCGTTTCCTTTTTTGTTTAGAAAAGGAAATTACTTTCTTTAAATTGAATGTATAGAAATGTGAAAAAATCGTTTTGTAAAAGGTGGGATAAGAATGAAAGCAATTATTTTTGACTTTGATGGATTAATTGTAGATACAGAGACAATTTGGTTTCAATCTTTTCAGGAAGTGATTCGCGAATATGGTGGTGAATTACCTCTAGAAGAGTTTGCAAAATGTATTGGAACAACAGATGAAGTGCTTTATACATATATTGAACAACAATTGAAAGAGAAATTTAATAAAACATTGCTAGAAGAAAAAGTTTCGGCTTTACATCAAGAGAAAATGAAAATACCAGTAGCTCGTGAAGGTGTGAAAGAATACTTAGAAGAAGCAAAAAGTCTTGGAGTAAGAATTGGTTTAGCTTCTAGTTCTTCAAAAAAATGGGTTGTTGGGTTTTTGGAAGCTTTAGGGATTCGGGAGTATTTTGAAGTGATTAAAACAAAAGAAGATGTTGAGAAAGTAAAACCAGATCCAGCGCTGTATCAGGCAGCTATTGAAGAATTGAAAGTTGATGCTTCAGAAGCTGTTGTGTTTGAGGATTCAGTAAATGGATTAAAAGCAGCGATTGCGGCAGGATTAAAATGTGTCGTGGTTCCTAATGAGGTTACAAAAGCTTTGCAGTTTGAAAATCATCATCTTCGCTTAGGAAGTATGAAGGAAAAGAGTTTAACAGAAGTACTTCAATATGTGAGAGAGCATAAATGAAAAAAGACCGCATTTCCTAAAAGGAAGCGCGGTCTTTCTTTTTATTTTTTTTACCTTCAATCACGGTTAAATGAGATTGTTTTCGCTTTCTTTTTAACACTGATGAATTGCCTTTCTTAACTTTGTCATCAGAAGCATTTCGTTTTAATAAAGAATTGCTTAGGGGTGCTACGTTTTGTTTTCCGTATTTTCGGTTCGATTGTTTCGCAGCACGCTTATAAGAGTTTTGCGAATTGGCGGAACTGCTGGAGCTTGTAAACATTTTATATAACAAATAAAAGACACCAACAACAAGTAACATGATGACAATGTTTTTGATCATTCCGTATGGATCTGTAATTGCAGATGATACGAGACCGAATATTGCTAACCCAATAATAAGCATGACTAAAGCGAACGTAAACGAACGACCGTTCATAAGGAACACCTCCTAAATAACATATATTAAAATTAGTATATTAGCGACAAGGGAAGGAGTTGAGTACCATTTTTAAAAAATTATTGTTATTTTCCTTCTAAACGTAATAATTCTTCAAAAGATGCAATGGCAACTTCAACTTGATCATCTTCTGGTTCTTTCGTTGTTAATAATTGAAGCCATAATCCTGGATATCCTAATACGCGCAAGACCGGAACATCTCGTAATCGATTTGTAAATTGCAAGACTTCAAAAGAAATACCTAGAACAACTGGAATTAATAAAATTCGATTCACCACTCTGGCCCAAAGGGGATCAGTTGGAACAAGAAAATAGACAAACATTCCAATAATGACTGTAAATATAATAAAACTACTACCGCAGCGATAATGGAGACGAGTTTGTTTTTGGACATTCTCTACTGTCAGCGGAAGGTTGTTTTCGTAAGCGTTGATGACTTTATGTTCCGCACCGTGATATTGAAATACACGCTTAATGAGCGGAGTTAATGACACAATATATATATAGCTCAGTAAAAGGATGAGCTTGATGATGCTTTCGACAACAATTTGCCCAGTGTGAGATGGGAAAATGGGCCTTGTCAATTCCGCTAAAAGTGCGGGAACTGCTGTGAAAATAACTTTGCCGAATAGGAACGATAAGACTCCGACTGCGGCTACTCCTAATATCATCGTCAATTTTGATTGTTCTTCTTTTTTGTTTGCAAGCTGTTCATCGTCCGCAGGGTGAACGTCAAATCGTTCCGAAGCAAAGTTTAAATGCTTTGCTCCATTAGCGCTTGCATCAATGATAGCTGCGATGCCACGTAAAAATGGAATCTTCTTCAGCGCAGATAATACCTTATTGCGTACGCGTGGTAATCGATAAAATTCGATTGATTTATCCTTACGACGAACCGCTGTAACAGTATATTCTCTACCGCCAAACATAACTCCTTCTATGACCGCTTGCCCACCGTATATTTGTTTTGTCTCCTCTGCCATGTTAACACCAACCTGTATTTGTTTCTCTCTTATGTAGAAAAGAGGCAATTGTCACACTTGGTTCTGTCATTGTGAGATTTGACAATCACCGAGTTTCCTTTATTTTATCGACAAACACAAGCTGCTGACAAGGAAAATTGTTACGGAAGCTAGACATTTCTTATTCTTTTTATAGACAAATTTCGCATAATTTAAACATGCTTCAAAATAGTTTCGGACATACTAATAAGCGGAGGTGTTGATGTGAAGCAAGAACAATCAATAACAAAGAAATTTGTACAAATTGGTTTATTTGGTGGTGTTTTTTGGGGGAGTATATGGTATTTTCTGCATGTTTTTTCATTTACAGAAGCTGGACCAAACTATTTACTTTTACCATTTGCGCTTGGAGCGTGGAAAGCAGGAGTTTGGGGGAATGTATTAGGTATTGTTTGTATGGGGCTTCTTTCTATTTTAGTGGCATTTCTCTATAAGGCTCTTTTCAAAAGATTTGAAGGGATACTGCCTGGAATATTGTATGGTCTTTTTTGGTGGAGTATTTTATTTTTTGGACTTGGTTCTATTGCGCCTGTTATTAAAAACGCACTTCATTTACCGAAAGAAACAATTGTCACAACGATATGTATTTTTATTTTATATGGTGTATTTATCACATACTCTGTTTCGTTTGAAGCGAACAATGTGAATCGCGGAGAAGGGGTAGAGTAGACAAACTATTCAAACAAGTGACTCCTGTGTTAAAATGTTGTATAGACATTTTTATATTAAGGAGTTTTGCAAGATGAAGAAATTACTCCTCGTTAACGGTCCGAATCTAAATCGCCTTGGTGTTCGAGAGGTGAATGTATATGGGAAAGGAACGTTAGCGACACTTGAAACAGAGATGAAGCAAGAAGCAGAGAAATTGGGAGTGGAGTTAGAATGTTTTCAATCGAATCATGAAGGTGCTCTTATTGACATAATTCATGAGGCTGATGACATATATGAAGGGATCATTCTAAATCCTGGGGCATTTACGCATTATAGCTATGCGATTCGAGATGCAATTGCGAGTATCTCGATTCCAGTTATTGAAGTACATATTTCTAACATTCATCAGCGTGAATCGTTTCGGCATGAATCTGTAACGGCAGCGGTCGCAGCGGGACAAATTGTTGGATTTGGTTTTTATGGTTATAAGTTAGCGTTATTTGCATTATTGGAGAAACTGAGGGAGGCATAAACTGATGGAAAAGATCATGAAGTTAAGAAGTGCATTTGGTGAAGCTGGTATTGATGGTATTTTATTAACGAATGAATATAGCCGTAGATATATGACGAACTTTACAGGAACAGCTGGTGTTGTACTTATTTCTAATGACCGTGCCCTATTCATTACAGATTTCCGCTATGTAGAGCAAGCTAGTAAGCAAGCTGTCAGTTATGAAATTGTACAACATACAGGACCAATTCTTGATGAAGTTGCGAAACAAGTGAAAAACCTGGGGATTCAAAAGCTTGGCTTTGAGCAAGATACGCTTACATACAGCTCTTATACAGCACATAAAGAAGTAGTGGAAGCAGAATTTGTTCCAACTTCTGGGCTTGTAGAAAAGTTACGCTTGATTAAGACTGATTCAGAGATTAAGATATTAAAGGAAGCTGCACAGATTGCAGATGCTGCCTTTGAACATATTCTATCATTCATTCGCCCAGGCGTATCTGAAATTGAAGTGTCAAATGAACTTGAATTTTTCATGAGAAAACAAGGAGCAACATCTTCTTCGTTTGATATTATCGTTGCTTCAGGACTTCGTTCAGCATTGCCGCATGGTGTGGCATCTGAAAAAGTGATAGAAAAGGGAGATTTCGTAACACTAGACTTCGGTGCTTATTATAAAGGATATTGCTCTGATATTACACGTACGATTGCAGTCGGCGAACCATCTGATCAATTAAAAGAAATTTACAATGTCGTTTTAGAAGCACAGCTTCGTGGTGTAAATGGCATTAAAGCTGGTTTAACTGGTCGTGAAGCTGATGCATTAACACGTGACTACATAACTGAAAAAGGATACGGTGAATACTTCGGACATTCTACTGGTCATGGAGTGGGTCTTGAGATTCATGAAGCACCTGGTTTAGCGTTCCGCTCTGAAACGGTACTTGAGCCTGGTATGGCTGTGACAGTAGAGCCAGGTATTTACATTCCAGGTGTTGGCGGTGTACGTATTGAGGACGATATTATTGTAACAAGTGATGGTAACGAAGTAATCACGAAGTCTCCAAAAGAACTTATTATTTTGTAATACACAGGAGGATTTTTTGCATGATTTCAGTAAACGATTTTCGTACAGGTTTAACAATTGCGGTGGACAACGGCCTTTGGCAAGTTATCGATTTCCAACACGTAAAGCCAGGTAAAGGTGCTGCGTTCGTTCGTTCTAAACTACGTAACCTTCGCACAGGTGCGATTCAAGAAAAAACATTCCGTGCTGGTGAAAAAGTAGAGAAAGCACATATCGAAAACCGTCGTATGCAATACTTATACGCGAGTGGTGAGGCTCACGTATTTATGGATAATGGAACTTATGAGCAAATCGAACTTAGCGAAGCTCAAATCGAGTATGAACTAAAATTCTTAAAAGAAAACATGGAAGTAGCTATTATGACATACCAAGGTGAAGTACTTGGAGTTGAACTTCCAAATACTGTAGAGTTAAAAGTTGTTGAAACAGAACCAGGTATTAAAGGTGATACAGCTTCTAACGTAACGAAACCAGCTACATTAGAAACAGGTCTTGTTGTACAAGTACCAATCTTCATTAACGAAGGTGAAATGCTTATCATCAACACAGGTGAAGGTAAATACGTTTCTCGTGCATAGTTAAAAGGCACTCGTGATCATCACGAGTGCTTTTCTTACGATTAGTCAACCTGTATTTTTAGGTTTTTGATGGATTGAATATCATAATAAACATGTATCCATTATCATGCATACCAAAGACCCCTAATATATACTCGTTTTTTTACTAGGGGTTAG